>JBJFFD010000026.1:23708-39457 GCA_051891335.1 Candidatus Scatovivens sp. | reverse complement strand
CAAGGAAAAATTGTTAAAGTAGGAAGTATGGAAGAAGTTAAAGGTGATGAATCTTTAGAAAGAGTATTTCTAGAACTAGACGAAGAAAATTTTGAAAAATAATCAGCATCTTGCGTCGTTAAAATTTGATAAAAAATCCTCAACGTACAATTAGTACGCCTCCGGTATTTTTATCAAATTTTGCCTAGCAATATACTAATTCTTTTTCAAAATATTTTAAAGGAAGGAAAATGAAAATGAAAAAATTAATATCTTTATTAAAGGCAACTATGTCACAAGACATGAGTTTGTTTAAAATAAAATCTAAAAATGAATCAAAATTTAATAAAATAATTTTACCAATAGTTCTAGCTTTAATTTTAATGCTTTCAATTGGCTCATATGCTGCAATGCTTGCAGAAGAATTAGTTAAATATAACTTAACATACATAATATTAACTATTTTTATAATGGTCACATCCTTACTAACAATAATTGAGGGAGTATACAAATCGCAAGGCATTTTGTTTGAAGCCAAAGATAATGATTTGTTATTTTCAATGCCAATTTCAAAATCAAAAATCTTTTTTACAAGGCTATTCAAATTGATAAGTTTTGAATTTTTATATAATTCCTTGTTTATGCTTCCTGCAATGGTAGTTTATGCAATGTACGAAAAAACAAGTATAAGCTTTTATGTAATATCACTAATTATGCTAGTGCTATTACCGATTATACCAACCATTGTGGCATGTATTATTGGATATATCATAAAGGGATTAGCCTCAAAATTTAAAGCTAAAAATGCTGTTCAAGTAATACTTACAACTATAATGTTATTATTTATTTTTTATGCATCATTTAATATTCAAGGACTTATAACTAATATAATACAAAATGCAAATAGCATAAATGAAGTAATTACAAAAATGTATTATCCAGCAGGATTATATATAAATTTAATACAAAACTTTAATATATTAGACTTAGTACTTTTGCTTGCAATTAATATTATTCCAGCCATTTTATTTGTATATTTAGCAAGTATATTTTATTTTAAAATTGCTTCAAAACTTGGAGAAAAAAGTAACAATAAAAAGAAAATAAATTGGGTCAAATCAGCTGATAAAACATTTAAAGTAAAATCACAATTATCAGGACTTATAAATAAAGAAATGAAAAGATTTTTTTCATCACCAGTATTTATAATAAATGCAGGTTTTGGAATGGTATTAATGGTGGTTGCTACAATTGCAATGTCAATTAATTTCGATGGAATGATGGAAACAATAATGCGAGGAGAAGATATAGGAATTTCAATAGATGAAATAAAAGTTATGATACCAAAAATATATTATGGCTTTGTAGTATTTGCATCATGTATGACATCTATTACATCTTCTATGATTTCATTAGAAGGGAAAAGCTTTAATATAACAAAAAGTTTACCAGTTACTCCAGTAAAAATATTATTAGCCAAAGTTTTAACAAGTAATATAATATCAATTCCAATTATTTTGATATGTGATATAATTTTCTTTGTAGTATTTAAAGTTGCAATTGTAGATATAATATTTATTTTACTTGCATCAATTATTATGCCAACATTTACTGCATTAACAGGTATTTTGATGAACTTAAAATATCCTAAAATGGATGCTACATCAGATACAGAAGTTGTTAAACAAAGCATGAGTTCTACACTTTCAGTATTTATAGGAATGTTTGTAGGTATGTTATCAATAATTGTTATGATAATGGGAAATAAAATTAATTTGAATTTATTTATTATATTAGAATTATTAGTGTTTAGTGCAATTGTTTTTGGGCTATGGAAAATATTACAGAAATATGGAACGAAAAAATTTAGAGAGATTAATGTGTAATTTATAGGGATAAAATTTATTTAAAATGTTGTAGGGGTCGACGACTCTGTCGACCCGCAAACAATGCGTCTTTTTAAGGGCGGACACGGGGTTCCGCCCCTACAGAGATTTAAATTAATTTACCTAATATAAATCACAATTTATATTATTAAAATTTTTGGAGGTATAAAAACATGGGAGCAATAGCTACTTTATTTATGTATGCAATTATAATAGGAGTATTTTCTGTTATAGCATATTTTGTGATAAAAACTGCAGTAAAAGCAGCTTTAAAAGAATATAATAAAGAAAATAAATAGGAGATAAAACTATGAAAAAAATCATTCTTGAAATTCAGAATTTAACAAAATATTATGGAAAAATAAGAGGAGTAGAAAATCTATCTTTAAAATTAGAAGAAGGAGAAATCTTTGGATTTATTGGACCAAACGGAGCAGGAAAATCAACAACCATTCGTGGGGTAATGAATTTAATAAATAAAACAAGTGGAAAAGTCTTAATAGAGAATAAAGAATTCAATAAAGATGATGTTGAAATGAAAGAAATTATAGGATATTTGCCAAGTGAAATTCATTTATATGATGATTTAACAGTAAAAGAAATGTTAGATTATCATGAGAAATTCTATAAAAAAAACATACATAAAAGAAGAGAAGAATTAGTTGAAAGATTGCAATTAGACGAAAAAAAGAAAATAGAAGATTTATCATTAGGAAATTTAAAAAAATTAGGAATTGTTTTAGCATTTATGCATGAACCTAAAATTTTAATTTTAGATGAACCAACAAGTGGACTTGATCCTATTATGCAAAATATTTTTTATGATTTGCTAAAAGAAGAAAAGAAAAAAGGAACAACAATATTTTATTCAACACATATTTTAAATGAAGTATCTAAAATATGTGATAGAGTTGGAATTATTAAAGATGGAAATCTAATTAAAGTTGAGAAGATAGAAGAACTATCTCAAAAAAGTTTAACATTTGTTAATTTAACATCAACACAAGCTGAAACAATAATTAATGATTTAAAAGTAAAAGTTATTTCTAAAAATGAAAATACAATTAGATTTGGAAATGATTTACCTGATGACGAACTAATTAAAAAATTAGCTAAATATAAAATTGATAAAATATTAATTGAAGAGGCAACTTTGGAAGATATGTTTTTACATTACTACCAATAGGGAGATAAAGGTGGAAAAAATAATTATAATTTTATCTTTGTAAAATTTAATTCTTTTACAATCAAATTAATATCTTTAGAGAGGAATGAGGTAAAATATGTTTAAAAGAGAAATGAAAATAAATTTAAAAAACTTTATAATTTGGACGTTAATTTTAATAGGACTATTTTTAGTAGTGTTTTTAGTTTATCCATCTATTGTAAATAGTGAAAACATGGAAATGCTAGATGAAATGATGAAAGTATTTCCAGAAGAAATGTTAAAAGCATTTAATATGGACATTTCAAGTATAGATTCAGCTTATGGTTGGCTAAAAACAGAAGGGTTTGTTTTTGTACTTTTAATAACAGGAATTTATAGTGGAATTTTAGGTTCAAACATTTTATTAAAAGAAGAAAGTGATAAAACAATTGAATATTTAAATAGTTTACCAGTAACGAGAAAAAGTATTGCATTAAATAAAATACTATGTGGAGTTTTATATATTATTTTAATGATAGCAACTATTGGAATATTTAATTATATAGGATTAAGTTTAAGCGGAGATTTTGATAAAAAGGCATATATTTTATTAAGTATAACTCCAATATTTTCATCAATAATTATATTTTCAGTATGTTTATTCTTATCAACATTTACACATAAAACAAAGAAAATGATAGGAATTAGCTTGGGAATTGTATTTGTGAGTTATTTTCTAAATATTATATCAGAAATGGGAGAAAGCACAAAATTTTTAAAATATGTATCAATATTTACCATTGCCGATATTCGTAATGTAATTATAAATGCATCTATTGATCCATTAATGATTGCATTATCAATAGGAATTACAGCTGTATTTATGGTTTTAACTATAATTCATTATGAAAAGAAAGAACTTGTATAATAAAAGGAGGTAAGATAGTATGCCAACAAAAATTAAAATTTCAAAAGATATGATACTAGATGCTGCATTTGAAATTGTAAGGAAAGAAGGTATGGAAAAATTAAGTAATAGAGAACTAGCAAATAAGTTAAAATGTTCAATTAGACCAATATATTATCAATTTGAAAATGTAGAAGAAATGAAAAAGGAACTATATATGAAAATAGAAAAGTATTTCTACAAATTTCTATTAGACAATAAGATACAAGGAATACCTCAATATAAGCAAGTTGGAATAAACTATATAAAATTTGCTAAAAAAGAGAAAAAATTATTTCAAATTTTATTTATGGGTGACATAGGGTTGACACCAAGTGCCTTTGTTTCAAAGGAGGGAGAAGACTATAAAGAAATTGAAAAATTAATAAAGATAAGTACCAATTTAAAAGAAAATGATATAAAGGATTTTCATACAAAAATGTGGATTTTCTGCCATGGAATTGCAACTCTAGTAGCAAATAGTACCGTTAAGCTAACAGATAACCAAATACAAGAATTACTTTCTTATGAATTCCAAGCATTAATGTTATTAGAAGAAAATCCAAACAATAAATGGGTAATAAATAAAAAGGAGTAAATAATTTATGAAAAAGAGACTATATAAGATAGAACAAGGAAAAAAATTAGATGGAGTATGTGGAGGAATTGCAGAATATTTTGATATAGATCCAACATTAGTAAGACTTGCATGGATTTTATTTACGGCATGTGCAGGTAGTGGAATAATTGCATATATTATTGCAGCAATTATTATGCCAAGAAAATCAGATATAATAGATGAATAAGTAGGAGATGTATGTATGATAAAAGCAATAGTTTATAAAAGTAATACAGGACATACAAGGCAATATGCAAAAATGTTAAGTGAAAAATTAAATATACCATGTTTTACAATAGAAGAAGCAAAAAATAATTTACAAAAAAGAGATGAAATTATATATTTTGGTTGGGTATGTGCTACTAAAATTTGTGGACTGGGAAAAGTAAAAAATAGATATACTATTAAATGCTATGGGGCAGTAGGATTATTTCCAATAGATGAAAATTATATTAAAAATTTAAAAGAATCAAATAAATTAGATAAAGATTTATTCTATATGCAAGGTGGATTAGATTATACAAAATTAAAAGGAATAAAAAGAAAAATATTACAGCTTGTAGGCAATGCAATGGAAAAAGATAATAAGCCAGAAAATCAAGAAATGATAAAAATATTTAAGAATGGAGCTAACTTTATATCAGACAAGAATTTAGAACCTATGATTAAATTTTTAAGTACCAAGAAATAAAATTAAGAGGGGGATAGTATGGCAATTTGGAATCCTTGGCGAGGTTGTAAAAAATGCAGTGATGGATAATTATAGTTATGATAATAAAGAGTAATTTAGATACAAATTTTATTTGTAAAAAGACTACACAAATTAAACAAAGTATGCTAAAATATTAAAAGTAATTTAATAAAAAGAAAATTAAAGGAGGAATTAATCATGTCAGGACACAGTAAATGGCACAATATTGCAGCTAAAAAAGGTAAAGCAGATGCTGCAAGAGGTAAAGTATTTACAAAACTAGGAAGAGAATTATTAATAGCAGTAAAACAAGGTGGGCCAGATCCTGCAGGAAATTCAAAATTAAAAGAAATAATTGCAAAGTGTAAAGCTAATAATATGCCAAATGATACAATAAATAATGCTATTAAAAAAGCTTCTGGAGAAGGAAGTTCTGCAAATTATGAAGAAATAACTTATGAAGGTTATGGAACAAATGGAGTTGCTGTAATTGTACAAGCAAGTACTGATAATAGAAATAGAACTGCTGCTGATGTTAGGCATGTTTTTGATAAAGCTGGAGGAAATTTAGGAACTTCTGGTTGTGTATCATATTTATTTGATAAAAAAGGAATTATAGTAATAGAAAAAGAAGAATGTAAATTGAGTGAAGATGATTTGATGATGCTTGCTATTGAAGCTGGAGCTGAAGATTTTTCATCTGAAGAAGAAGTCTATCAAATTACTACTGCACCAAGTGATTTTACACAAGTTACAGAAAAGCTTTCTGAAAATGGTTTGAAATTTTTAGAAGCAGGAGTACAAATGGTTCCAAGTACATATGTAACTCTTGACGAAAAAGGTGCTGAAAAAATGCAAAGACTTATAGATAATTTAGAAGATTTAGATGATGTTTTAGAAGTATACCATAATTGGGAAGAGTAGTTTGAAAATCTAATTAAATAAAGTATAAATAACACCTTTATAGGAAAAATAAACTATAGAGGTGATTTTTTTATGAATTTTAGAACAGATATGGCTGTTGAAAGAAGAGATATTTATAGAAAGGCTAAAAATTTAGAAGAAATACCAGGAATTGAGTTTGAATCTCAAGAAATATCTCCTAAAATTAAAGTAACAAGAGTTAAAGTAACAACAGAAGATGGAGAAAAAGCTTTAGGAAAAAAGATAGGTAATTATGTAACAGTTGATATAAATAAAATAAATATATCAACTGATGAAGAGTTAGAACAGATATCAAATGTTTTTACAGAAGAATTAAAAAAAGTTATAAATGAGCATGTTCAAAAACAAGATGAAGTTTTGATAGTTGGCTTGGGGAATTTATATTCTACTCCAGATGCCTTGGGCTCAAAGGTTGTAAAAAATATTGAAGTAACAAGACATATAAAGAAATATTTGCCACAATATATTGATGAAAATGAACGTGCTATAAGTGCAGTATCACCAGGAGTACTAGGAACAACTGGTATTGAAACGGCAGAAATTATTAAAGGTATAGTTCAAAATGTTAAACCTAAAATGCTAATAGCAATAGATAGTTTGGCTTCGAAAAGCTTAGAAAGAATAAGCAGTTCTATACAAATTTCTGATACAGGAATAGTTCCTGGAGGCGGTGTTGGTAATACTAGAGAAGAACTTACTAAAGAGTCTATAGGAATTCCAGTAATTGCGGTTGGAGTGCCAACAGTTGTGAATTTGAAAACTATAATGGATGAAGGAATAAACGAATTTATTGGAGACCTGCAAGATAAAGCGCAATCAAATGAGTACTTAAATGGATTAAAGGAAAAAGGAGAATTTAATATTTCAGATGATGAAAATCATCCATATAATAACATGATAGTAACACCAAAAGAAATTGATGATTTAGTTGAAAATATGACAAATGTTCTAGCAAGAGGAATAAATATGTCATTATAAATAAAAAATTTAACTTCTTTTATATTTTGTATTGAATAACCATTTTTTTATGATAAAATTATTTTGAATATAAAACGAAAGAGGATAAAGTTATGAAAAGTAATAATAAAGGAATAACTTTGGTGGTATTACTCGTAACAATTATTGTTATGCTAATACTTGCTGGGGTAAGCGTTAATATGGCACTTAATAATGATACTGGAGTTGTTAAGCAAGCAAATGATGCTAAAAGCCAAGCTAATAGAGCAGAAATAATAGAAGAAGTTAGAAATGAATTTAATGCTAGAGTATCTAGAGAATATTATGGGCGTAGTGAAGAAGATGAACAAAAATTAATTCGTGAAGTTATAGAAGATAAATATGCAGAGAGAACTTTTGATTCGGCTGACAAAAGTAAAGTTACAATAAATGGAGAGGAATTTGAAATAAGGGAATTTAATGTAGGAGTAGATGAGTGGGAATAGGGCTCATCTGATTTAGCCTAGTAAGTTATTATAAATAAAAATAGGAGTGATATTATGAGAGATGAAAGATTAACGAAACTTGCTAAGAACTTAGTAAATTACAGTGTTAAATTAAAAGAAAACGAAAATATTTTAATTGATTTAGGAGGAGAAGATTCTTATAGACTAGGACAAGAAATTATAAAAGAAGTTTATAATGTAAAAGCAAATCCTTTTATTAAGTTATCTAATGCTAATTTAAATAATACTTTATTAAAAAATATAAATGAAGATATGTTAAAAATAATGAAAGAAGAAGAATTAGAGCAAATGAAAAAAATGGATGCTTATATAGCTATTAGAGCATCAAAAAATATTTCTAATTCTGTGAACATTCCAATGGATAAATTAATGCTTTATGAAAAATATATGGATGATGTTTTAAATGAAAGAGTAGATAATACAAAATGGGTGGTTTTAAGATATCCTAATGATTCAATGGCACAGTTAGCAAAGATGAACACAGAAGAATTTGAAGATTTTTATTTTGATGTTTGCACTTTAGATTATGCAAAAATGGATAAAGCAATGGACCATTTAAAAGAATTAATGGACAGAACAAATAAAGTACATATTAAAGGACCAGGAACTGATTTGAAATTTTCTATAAAAGGAATGGGATCAATAAAATGTTCAGGAGAATTTAATATACCAGATGGAGAAGTTTATTCTGCTCCAATAAGAAATTCTGTTAATGGAAAGATAACATACAATACAGAGAGTACTTATAGAAATTTTGCATTTAATAACGTTTGTTTGGAATTTAAAGATGGAAAGATAATAAATGCAACTGCAAATGATACAGATAGAATAAACAAAATATTTGACACAGATGAAGGTGCAAGATATATTGGGGAGTTTGCAATAGGAGTTAATCCTTATATAACTAAACCAATGAATGATATTTTATTTGATGAAAAAATTGCTGGAAGTTTTCATTTTACACCAGGTAGAGCTTATCAAGATATGGATAATGGAAATGTTTCTTCAATTCATTGGGATTTAGTATGCATTCAAACTGAAGAATATGGCGGTGGAGAAATATATTTTGATGATGTTCTAATAAGAAAAAATGGTAGATTTGTTTTACCAGAATTAGAATGTTTAAATCCTGAAAATTTAATATAGCATATTAACCCGCACAAGCTACAAAAACTGTATATTTGAATATTATATATAGATGTTTGTAGAAAGTGGGGTTATAAATGAAAAGCTTTTGTATAAAAACTAATAATATCGAAATAATAGAATATCTACAAACACAAATAGAAGAACTTGAACTTAAAAATATTTATATTTCTAGAAATCAATTTAAAATTTATAAAAACATAATAGTTCATTATTTGGGAGAAAATAAAAAAAAGTTTTTATATGAAATATCATGTATTTTAGCTAGTTGTATAGAAGAATTTTATGAAAAAAGAATTCTAAGAAGTTATATAGATTACAATTATTTTTATTTTGAAGATTTTGAAAGAGAAATAATTTTAAGGATTTGTCTAAAAATAATTCAATTACAAGAAGAACAATTTAAATATAAAAATGAAATTTTAAAAGAATTAATTTTTGATTATTTATTAGAGTCTAAATCAATTGTTTTAGATGGAATTGTAAATTTTAGGATTAAAGAATATAAAGAAATACTTGAATATATAGTAGAAATTGCTGTTACTAATTATATTAGATATATATAGAAAGGAATTTAAAATTGTCAATATTTACTTTAAAGTTAATAGCTTGTATAACAATGATATTTGATCATATAAAATATGCTATTCCAGATACAGAACGGAATTATAACACTATATTTTGGAAGAATATCATTTCCTCTTTTTGCTTTTATTGCTGTTGAAGGATATTTACATACAAGTGATTTGAAAAAATATATAAAAAGATTAATTATTTTTGGAATTATATCTCAAATACCATTTATGTTATTTAGAACGTTGGTAAGTCCAGGAGTTCATATTAATATAATGTTTACTTTATTATTAGGAATTTTATCAATATGTTCAATTGATAAGATAAAAAATAAATATTTTGGAAGTTTAATTGCAATTTTATTAATAGCATTAGGACAAGTAGTAAAAGTAGATTATGGATGGTTTGGAGTGGGATTAGTTTTACTCATTTATTTAACTAAAAAGAATAGAGTTATATTTTTTACAACTTATAGTATATATGTATTATTGTATTATTTTATAACTTATATAAAAATGAACTTTAGTCTTATTAACTTTTGTTTGCCATATATTTTGATGTCTGTGTTGCCAATATTTTTAATGATGTCTTATAATGGAAAATTGGGCAAAAAAATTAAATATTTTTATTATTGGTTTTATCCAATTCATATGATTGTTTTATACGGAATATCAAAATTTATTTAAAACTATTGCTTTTTATAAATTGCTATGTTAAACTATAATAGTTAATAAACAGATAAAATGGAGGATTAACAATGGAAGTATTAAAATACATAGTTTTTGGAATAGATGTTATTGTATGTTTGGCTTTAATAATTTTAGTTTTAATGCAATCAAAAGATGATAGTGGAGCTTCAGCTACTGTTATGGGAGCATCTGCTAATAACTTTTATGAAAAAAATAAAGGCAGAACTAAAGAAGGTAAAATGAAAAAAGCGACTGTTGGTTTAATGATAGCATTTGCTATTTTAACAATTGCTTTAAGTATTTTGTATATTGTTTAGTTAAATATATTTTATGAGGGGTTGCATATATACATGCAACCTTTTTAATATTATAGGAGTTTCAGAGAGTTCCTAGAATATTAATACATTTTACAGAAAAATTGCATATCAATTTTTCGAGGGCGAACAAAAACAGGACATGTAAGTCTGTTAAAAAGTTAAAGAATTTTAAACATGCCACTTTTGTTCTATTTATGTTTGATAATAATGTAAAAAATAGCAGATAATAAATGTAAAATAAGATATAGAAGGAAATTATATGGAAGAAAAAATTATAGGAAAATTTATTGCCAATGAAAAAGGATTTGGCTTTGTAGAAATTGAAAATGAAAAACAAGATATTTTTATACCAGAAAAATATATAAATGGTGCTCTAAATGAAGATGCTGTTGAGGTTGAAGTTTACAAACAAAAAGAAGAAGGAAGAAGACCAGAAGGTAAAATTGTAAGAATAGTAAGAAGGAAAAAAGATTGTTTAGTTGGAATATTTCAAAAAAGTAGAAATTTTGGATTTGTTGTTCCTGATGATAAGAAATTTGCTACAGATATTTTTATTTCAAAAAAAGAAAATAAAAATGCAAAAAATAATGATAAAGTTGTTGTTCAAATAACTAAATATCCTGAACATGGCAAAAATGCTGAAGGAAAAATAATAGAAGTACTTGGAAATGTTGATGAAGCAGGAATTGACTTGCTAAGTGTTATAAAAGAATATGGACTTCCTAATGAATTTCCTAAAGAAGTAATTAAAGAAGCTAAAAATGTTAGTAAGTTTGATGAAAAAGAAATAGAAAAAAGAGTTGATTTGAGAAATTTAGAAATGTTTACAATAGATGGAGAAGATGCTAAAGATTTAGATGATGCTGTATACGTACAAAAACTTGAAGATGGAAATTATAAATTAATTGTTAGCATAGCAGACGTAAGCCATTATGTTAGAGAAAAAAGCAATTTAGACAAAGAGGCAAGATTAAGAGGAACAAGTATTTATATGTTTGATAGAGTTATTCCAATGCTTCCGGTAGAACTTTCAAATGGAATATGCAGTTTAAATCAAGGAGAAGATAGACTGGCTCTAAGTTGTTTTATGGAAATTAACAATAAAGGACAAGTTATTTCTTCTGATGTTAAAAAAACTGTAATAAATATAACTAGAAGGATGTCATATACAAATGTTAATAAATTGCTTAATAATTTAGATGAAAAAATAAATGAAGAATATAGAAAATTTATTCCACAATTTAAATTAATGGAAGAACTGGCTAATATTTTAAAAAATAAAAGACTAGAACACGGATATTTAAATTTAGATATTCCTGAAAGTAAAATCATTTTAAATGAAAAGGGAATTGCTATAGATGTAAGAAAATATGAAACAACTTTTGCAAATGAAATAATAGAACAATTTATGCTAATAACAAATGAAACAATATCAGAAAAATTCTTTTGGTTAGAAGCTCCATTTATTTATAGAGTACATGAAGAACCAGAGTATGAAAAAATTCAAGAAACAAATAAATTTTTATTTAATATAGGATATAGAATAAAAGCAACTAAGGATAACATAAAACCAAAAGCTTTTTCAGATGTTTTAGAAAAAATAAAGGGAACAGAATATGAAAAGGTTATATCAACTCTAATATTAAGAACTTTAAAAGTGGCAAGATATGAAAGTGAAAATAAAGGACATTTTGGAATTGCAAGTAAATATTACTGTCATTTTACTTCTCCAATAAGAAGATATCCGGATTTATTTATTCATAGAATAATTAGTGAATATATTGAAAAGGGATATAATTTATCAGAAAATAGATTAAATTATTTATATAAAAAAGCTGAGAAATATGCAAAAAGATCTTCTGAATGTGAAAAAATTGCTACAAAGGCTGAAAGAGACGGCGAAGATATAAAAAAGGCAGAGTTTATGCAAGATAAAATTGGAAATGAATATGATGCTATAATTTCATCAATTACTAATTTTGGAATGTTTGCTGAATTAGAAAACACTGTAGAAGGAATTATAAGATTTGAAAATATGGGTGATGAATATTTTATTTATAATGAAAATGATAAATCATTAATTGGTGAAAAAACTAAAAGAACTTTTAAAATAGGAGACAAAATTAAAATTAGAGTAATAGAAGCAAACAAACAATTAAGAAAAGTGGCATTTGAATTAATATAAAGGAAGAAAGAGAAAAGCAATGATAAAGAAAAATGAAGAATATGTAGTAAATATAGTTGATAATGGATTTAATGGTGAAGGTATAGCCAAGATTGACGGGGTAACTGTATTTATTCCTAATGCTATAAAGAATGAAAAAATAAGGATAAAAATTTTAAAAACTACAACTAAATTAGCTTATGGAAAAATAATTGAAATTTTAGAAAAATCAGAGCATAGAATTGAAACTGATTGTGAAACTTTTCATAGATGCGGTGGATGTAATTTAAGACATATAAACTATGATTATACATTAGAAATTAAGAAAAATGCTGTAGAGTCAACATTAAAAAAAGCATTAAGTAAAGATATTAAAGTATCTGAAATTTTAAAAATGGATAATCCCTATAACTATAGAAACAAATTACAATATCCAGTAGGAATAGATAGTTTAGGAAACCCAGTAATGGGAGTATATGCCGAAAGAACACATTATATAATTCCAACTAAAGCTTGTAAAATACAAGATGTATTAAGTCAAAAAATTGCAAACGATATATATAAGTTTATACTAGAAAACAATATCAAAGTATATAATGAAAAAGATTTAACAGGAAGTATAAGACATATTATAATAAGAATTGGTAAAAAGACAAAAGAAATAATGATTATAATAGTTTCAAATACAGATAAAATAGAAAAAGAAAATGAATTAGTTAAGTATATTACTTCTAAATATTCAGAAGTAAAAACTATTGTTAAAAATATAAATAATAAAAATACAAATGTTATATTGGGAAAAGAAAATAAAGTTATTTATGGTGAAGGATATATTTATGATTATCTAGGCGATTTTAAATTTAAGATTTCGCCAATGTCATTTTACCAAGTAAACCCAATTCAAACAGAAAAATTATATAGTAAAGCGGTAGAATATGCAAATTTGACAGAAAAAGAGACAATATTTGATTTGTATTGTGGAATAGGAACAATAGGAATATTTGCATCAAAAAATGTTGAAAAATTATATGGAATAGAAACAGTCCCTCAAGCAATTGAAGATGCAAAAGAAAATGCCAAACTAAATAATATTAAAAATTCAGAATTTTTTGTAGGAGACGTAGAAAAAACACTTCCAGAATTTATAAAGCAAAGAAACATAAAACCTGATGTTGTATTTATAGACCCACCAAGAAAAGGATGCGATAAAACTGCTTTAGAAACAATAATTAATATAGAACCTAAAAGAATTGTTTATGTAAGTTGTAATCCAGCAACACTAGCAAGAGATATAAAAATTTTAGAAGAAAAATATGAATTAAAAGATGTATCAATATGTGATATGTTCCCATTTAGTCATCACATTGAATGCGTTTCGTTGCTATGTCTTAAATAACCTCTGAAAGTGCTGAAAATACTGGTTTTTAAAAAAATAAAATTTTTGAAAAAAAGATAAAAAATTATAAAAAATAATGAAAAAATCAAAAAATTAAAGGTCTGAAATCGCAAGGTGGTATGTGGTGGCTAGGTCAAAAAATATTTAAATAACTGTTTCTTTCCAATAAGCGAAGTACATTTTATGTACTTTGTTTTTTTGGAAAAAAAGCGAGGAGGAAAAATGGAAAACATAAAAATAAAAAATTATTATAATAAAATGTCTGAAGATACAAAAATAATATTAGTAAATATACTAGCAGATAATTTAATTTACTTACACGATTTTGAGGTTGTAGATAAAAAAGTTATAAAGAGTATATCTTCTTTGTTATTATTATTTATTAATCATAATACGAAAACTAAAATTAAAGAATTTGATGAGTTTAGTATTTATGAGAAAAAAGTTTTATATAGTATTATAATAGATGGAATTGCATCCATTTATGTAGATAATGAGTATCTAAATTATTCTGATATAGGAACTAAATATAAGCAAAAGATAATACAAGAGTTATTATCTTTTTTTAAATACCTTACAAGATTTAGTAAAGAAAAGGTATTTATGATTTATACAAAGGAAGTAAAAAAATATAGAATGAAAGGATTTAGTTGGGATAACATCCCATATTAGTATAAAAAAAGCCACAAAATCGATTGTGGTGCGAAGTAAAAGGAGGAAATTTAAATAAATGAAAAATTATAAAAAATATTATTTAACGAGTGAGTCTGTAACTGAAGGACATCCTGATAAGGTATGTGATTTCATTTCAGACTCTATTTTAGATGCTTGTTTAGAACAAGATGAGAATTCAAGAGTTGCAGTTGAGACATTTATATCAAATGGAAAAGTAGTAGTTGCAGGGCAAATTACATCAAACGCAATTATAGATATAGAAAGTATAGTAAGAGAAAAATTAAAAGAAGTAGGCTATGATGATGCTAGATATAATATGGATTATAAAACTTGCGATATTGATATCAATATTACAAAACAAAGTGGTGATATAGCAATGGGAGTTGACAATGGAGGTGCAGGAGACCAAGGCATAATGTTTGGATTTGCTTGTAATGAAACTGACAGCTTTATGCCATATGCAATAGATACTGCACATAAGTTGGCACAGAGATTAACAGAAGTAAGAAAAAAAGGGATAATTCCTTATTTAAAATCAGATGGAAAAGTACAAGTTACAATAGAATATTTGAACGATGTACCTTTTAGAATTGATACTATTCTAATTTCTACACAGCATACAGAAGATACTGATATGGATGAGTTAGAAAATGATATTATAGAATATGTAATAAAACCAGTAGTAGAAGATGATATGGTAGATGCAGAAACAAAAATATTAATCAATCCTACAGGAAGATTTGTTGTTGGAGGAGCTGTTGCTGATACAGGATTAACTGGTAGAAAAATTATAGTAGATACTTATGGGGGATATGCTAGACACGGAGGTGGAGCTTTTTCAGGAAAGGATGCCACAAAAGTTGATAGGTCTGCATCATATATGTTAAGACATATAGCAAAAAATATTGTTATTAATGGAATAGCAAGAAAATGTGAATTGCAGATAAGCTATGGAATAGGAATTGATGAGCCTTTATCTATTTTTATAGATTGCTTTGGAACAAATGTTATACCAGAGGGAGATATAATTAGAATAATTAAAGATTCATTTGATTTAACACCTAATGGAATAATAGAGTATTTAGATTTAAAGAAACCTATATTTTCAAAAAC
>JBJFFD010000026.1:16252-23608 GCA_051891335.1 Candidatus Scatovivens sp. | reverse complement strand
CACCTAATGGAATAATAGAGTATTTAGATTTAAAGAAACCTATATTTTCAAAAACCACTAATTATGGACATTTTGGAAGAGAAGGATTTTCTTGGGAAGAGGTTAAACAAATATAAAATAAAACAAGTGATAGAAAACTATTAGAAAGAATTGGAATAAGACTTGTATAAAGTTTGAACAAGAGTTAACATACAACACAAACTTTATATAAGGTCTTTTTTCTTTGGAAAGGAAAAAGTTATGTATTTATTAACATTTATAGGTGGAGCAATGATTGGAGGAATTGTAACACTATTTTTACATTGTTGTTTAATTGTAGGAAGGGAGAGTGATCGACAATGGGAGGAAGAGCAGATTATGAGGAAAGACGAGAAGCTAGAAAAATAAGATATGAGGAACTTTCGAAAAAGGCAGAAGAAAGGTCAGCTCAATATAGTAATTCAACAGCTAATAGAATTTTGGCAATGACACCACGGACAGCCAATAATAATAGGACATCATTCAGAAAAGAAAGCCAGACGATTACACGAGAGAGCTTGGGAAGATACTAGAAAATCAATTGAAGAAGATAAAAAAAGTCAATATTACAAAGAGAGGGCAGAGTCAGTAGAAAATAGCAAAGTGATTTATAATGATGATCCTAATGCTATTGAAAAATTAAAAGATAAACTAGAGTATTTAGAAAAACAAAAAGAATTGATAAAAGCAGATGAAGATCATACATCTTGGCAATTACAAAATATTGGAGCTAGAATACGAGAAACTAAAAGGCGAATTGCAAGACTTGAAAAATTAGACGAAATAGAGTTTAAGGATATCGAATTTACAGGTGGCAAAGCGATTCATAATAAAGAAATAAATCGTATTCAATTGATTTTTGACGACATACCTGATGAAGAAGTAAGAACAGCATTAAAAGCAAGAGGATTTCATTGGTCAAGAAAAGAGGGAGCTTGGCAAAGGGAGTTTAATGAAAACACAATAAAAGTTACTAATATATTAATAAAAGATGTTCTAAATAAAGAACAAAGTCAGGAGGATGAGGAAGAATTTGAATAGATATGAATTATTAAAAGAAGTATATGAAGCAACAACACATAATTTATATTGTTATTCTGAAGATTATTTAATGTCACGAGCAAAGGTTGGATGTGAGGAACAATGGCATAAAGAAAAAGAAAAATTAGAGCTCATCGAAGAATTAATAGAAGAGGAAAAATCACAAAAATTTCATTTATACACTTCTATATATAATTTAAGTAATGATAGAGAAGGAAGAGTAAATCATGAACTTGCATATTTAGAGGACAGAGAAAATTGTATAAGTTGTTGTTTGAACTTAGTAGAGAGAGCTGATGAAAAAAATATCCCTGAATATGAATTAGTATTTAACTTACATAAAAGGGGAGACTTTGATAATGAATATGAGAGCATTTATTCTAGAGATATAAAAAAGGATGCTTTTATTAATAGAGAAGCACTAAAAAATGAAATGGAAAAAGGTTTAGAAGAATTTAAAGAATTTATTGCAATAGATAAAAGTAAAAATAAATTTTTTGAGAAGTACTATGAAACAGATGAAACAGAAGAATTTGAGTGATTTTTTAAAGGTAAAACTACTCCAATGTGAAATAAAAAAGCCACAAAATCGATTCTCGTGCGAGAGAATTTAAAAAGGAGGAGATATAAAAGTGGAAAATTCAAAAGTAAATGTAAAGTTTGAAAAAGATGGAAAAGAATATAAACTATTAAATAAATGTATAAATGATTATTTGGCAAGTAGTAATAAATCAATAGAATCAGAAACAATTGATAGTATAGAAAAGTTATTAAATAATATTAGAAATAATGATTATAAAATAATTGATGCTTATTTAGAGATAAATGATTATAAGATAAATAGTATTGATGAAATAATAGAATTACTTTCAAACATAGAAGATTACCAATTTATAGAGATGCATAATAATCTAGAGTTAGGCAAATTTGTTTTAGAGAATGTACCTGATTTTGATATTCCAGAATATTTGTGTCAATTTATTGATATTGAAAAATTAGGAGAACAATATTTAGCAGGAAATAATATTCAATACGAATTCTGTTCAAATGGAGCTTTACTATATATTAGATATATGATTGCTAATGACTTGATAGATGATAAGGTAAAAGATGAACATAGAATGAGATTATTAATAACTAATAAACAAAAGTATGAAAAAGATAATCACTATAAAAGAGTGGAATTATTATTTCCAATATCAGAAAAAAGACTACAAGAAAAAATCGATATATTAGACTTAAAGAATGGACAGATAAAGGTATTAGAATGTTCAGTATTAAATTTGTATCCTAGAGCTGAAACATATTTGACATTGGCAATGGAAAGAATAATCAGCAGGTTGGAATTTGAGGAAAGAGAAATATTATTGTCAGATGTACAAGCATTATGTGAAAAAATGCAAAGATTAGATAATATCCAGATTGAAAAATTTATTGCACTTCTAGAATGTAAGGAAATAAATATAGACTCATTTAAAGACATAATAAAATTAACGGATGAAATCAAAAATTATAATTTACTACCTGATGTTAATAATTCAAAAGATATGGGAATGTTTTTAGTAAATGAAACAGCACATTTTGATGATGTTAGTATACTCGCTGATTATATTGACTATGAAAAGTTAGCAAAAGATTATATAAAAAATGGTTGTACATATAGTGGAACATTTACTAATATGGGTTATTTAATGAAAAAAGAATGTTTAGAGATAGAGCAAAACGAAGAGGAAGAACTAGAGTAAAAATAAATTCTTGTAGGAGAGAATTTTAGAAAGGATAAAAATTGTTAGAAGTAAAATTAAATGTAGTAAATAAAAGAGAATACGAAGAAAATCAAAATTATAGAGAAATCATAATAAGACTTCCAAAATCTGATGAAGAATTAAAAAGAGACTTTGAGTATTTAGGATTAGACTATGATAATTTGTCAATACAAGATTCTCATATTTTAGATTGTGAAGTTATTGATACAAATGATCCACATTTTTCAGGTGAGATAAGTACAGAACTTTCAAATATTATTGATAGAGCAAGTGATTCAGGATGGACAACACCATATCAAGATATTAAAAGTATGTATGCAATTTTAGCACTTTTAAGTGAAGAAAAAAGAGACAAATTATTGGCTATTCTTGAATTTAAAAGAGAAGAAATATCAAATATGAAAGATGCAGTAAAATTTGGAAATAATTTAAGTAATTTTGTATTCTTTAATAATATTAATACACCAGAAGACTATGCAGAGGAACTAATAAGAGCAAGAGAGCTAAGTGTTGATGACATTATGGATTATATTGATTTAGGTAGGCTTGGTAAGGAGTGCATACAGAGTGACAATGCTAAATTTACAGAACAGGGACTTATTTTTGAAAAAGATGAGGTATTTAGGAACTATCAAGAAGAGGAGGAATTCGAATAGATGAAAGAAATAAAGGAAGAGAAAGCAAAACCAAGATGTGCTTTGATAGGACAAGATGGAAATATATTTAATTTAGTTGGAATCGCATCGAGAACATTAAAAAGAAATGGAATGCAAGAAGAATCAAAAGAAATGTCTAATAGAGTTTTTAATTCTCATAGTTATGATGAAGCTCTCTGCATTATAGGAGAGTATGTTGAGATAACTGATGAGGCAGGACTTGAAGAAGATGAAGAGTTTGAGTAGGAGGTGAAAAATAATGAGAAAAAGAATAATAACAATAGCTGATATAAGAGAGAGTCTTTATGATGAAAATCTAGATACAGAATATAGAGAATCATTAGCAAATTTTTTAATTGAAAAAAAGTATTTGAGCGACTCTCCTTTGAGATTATATATGGGAACAGAAGAACAACGAAAAGAGTTAGAAAAAGTTGATAAAACACCATTAAAACCTAGTCAAATAAAAGAGATAATGAACTATATAGATAATGAGATGGAAGGTGATTATCAATATACTAGATTTAAAAATATTGCAGAAGAATATATTGGTATTGCAAATAAAATGGAACTGGAAGAAGAGGAAGAATTCGAATAAATATACCAAATTTAAGGGGAGACTAAAAGTCACCCCTTAAAAAAATGAGTATCTCGCTAAAAGCCACGCTTTTAGGCTGTTTGTGGGAGTCGGAGCGACTCCCTGTTCCTGCAAAATTGCTGTGAGGCAATTTTGAACTGAATTATAGAGAAGAACAGGAGGGGAAAAATTGAGTAAGAAAGACAAAGAAGAGCTTGTTAGAATGTTTGTAAAAGTTCCAAAAAGCAAGAAAGAAATGATTCAAAAAGTAGTTGAAAAAACTTCATATAATACAGCATCAGACCTTATAAGAGCAGGTATAGATAAGGAATTGAATTTGCAAATGTATAGAGATAATTTGGAAGTTATTCTTCAAGAAATAAGTAAATGTATTGATTATAAACTAGATGGATTTATAAAATCACAGAGAAAATTATATGCTAATAATGTTCGTATAAGTGCATTAAATACATATATTATGGGCGAAGTTATGAAAAGAATAATGGGAGATGAACTTCACAAAGAGTATGTAGAAATATTAAAAAGTGCAAGAGAAAAAGCAAATTATTTTGTTAATAGGAAAGTCGAAGATATATCAAAAGAAGAGTTGATGGACTTTTATAGCATAGGTGGAATTTATAGAAATGAGTAATCTCATATTTATATTTAAAGCATATAATCCTAATAAAAGAACAACATATTTCATACATAAAGGCTATACAGATTATATTGCAAATAGCAAATATGTTTTAAAAAATCCTAATACATCACACGGATTATTTGGAGTAGTAAAAGAGTTTCCAAACATTCAAAATGATGATAATATAGAGCCTATTATTAATCATATAGATAGATTAGCCAAAAATAAAGTTCCAATATATAGAGGATATATTTCTTTAAGAGAATATGATGCAGAGCGATTAGGATATTATGATCAGGATAAATGGAGAAGTCTTTTAGAAAATAGATTGCCAAGTATTGCAAAAAAAATGAATATAAAATTAGAAGATATACAATATTTAGGTGCAGTACATATTGAAGATGGTCATCCACATTTTCAATTCTTTGTGTGGAGTAAAGAGCCAAGAATAAATTACTTTGTAAAGTATAAAGAAATCAATAAATTAAGAAATGAATTTACAAATGATGTATTTAGAGAAGATTTACTTCCAATATATCAAGAGAAAGACTTGGCAAAGAAAAATATCACATCAGAGAATTATATATTAAGTGAATTAAAAAAAGTAACATCAGATGAAAAATTATTAAATGAATTAATGAAATATGAAAAAGATTTTAACCAAGCAAGAAGAATAAGAGCATTATTAAAGGATTCAGATGTTAAGAATATTGTTGACTTACTTATTGACCTAAAAAAAGATTTGAAACAGACAACAGGAAGTATAAAATATCAATATTTAAAAAAGTATCCTGATATAATAAAAAAAGTTGATTATATATCTAATATTGTTATTGACTCATCTGTGCAATGCCAGATTGAAATTGAAAAGTACATAAAAGCAAAACAAAAATTATTAGAATTTCAATACTCTGATAAAGAAAAATTAGAACAGGCAAAAGCTAAAGCAAAAGAAGAAGCACAGGAGGAAATAATAAAACTAATAGGTAATCAAATATTAGATATAGAAAGAAAATGGCTAAAAGCAAATAATACATATACTTATATTAAGTATAATAATGAGAGTAGAGATTTATTAGATAGAATTCTAACAGCATTGTATTATCAAGGACAAAATCAAAAAAAATTAAATAGAAATTTTGAAATGAGATATAAAAAACAGCTGTCAAAACAGGCAAAAAAAGAATTAGCTATTTCAAAAAGAAATGCATCATCTTTTGATTGGGAGGATGAAATATAGGAGGCTAAATGGATGTAAAAACAAAATTACTATTGAATTTAATACATGATAACAATTATTTTAAAGACTTAAACAGCTATTTAAGAGAAATGGTAGAAGAAGATAAATTATCATATAGCAATTTAAAATATTTATATAATAAATTATATAAAAATAAATCATTATTTATAAAACAGAATATATTTCCCGTAAGTCAGTTTTTAATAAAAGGTTATTCTACAGAAGAGGCAGAAAAACTCGCAAATTTATTGCCCGATGCAAAGGGATTAACAGTATTTTGTTATGATGAAAAAGAAAAAGGAAATTTATTTAATAAATTGTTTATGGATTTAGAATTTGTATATATGCAATATGATTATTATAAAAATATAAAAGATACCCAAAATAGAGCTTATGAAATAGTAAAAGATGAGATAGAATCAACAACTGTAAGGCAAAGAGAAGTTGAAGTTCAAATAGAGAGACAAGAGCTTGACACTAGACAAAAATTAGAAGAAGCTTACGATACAATAGATAAACAAATGAATAAATTAAGATACGAGTTTGAGCAGGACACAGGTGCTGATGAAAAACTAGCAGAACATTTTAAGAATGATGATCCAAAAGATAGATTTAAAAGTATAATGGTTGCAGGTACTATTCTAGGTGGAATACAATTAAGAAATATATGGAGAGAAAATGGTAAGTTAGATGATGAAAAAGAAGAATTTCCATATAATGAAAAACAAATTGAAATGATACATAAGTATAATAGATTAGAAGAAACAATGGACAAACTAGTATACTATGCAGAATACATCTTTGAAGATGAAGAGGAATTAGAATAAACTATTATTTTATTGAAAGAAACATTTTAATATGGTATACTTATGCTAGAAATAGTAAGTTGTAGGGGAGATTTATTTTATGAAAAGAAAAGGAATTATTATAATAATTGCAATAGGTAGTGTAATTCTATTAAGTGCTACGATTTTTTCAATATTAAAATTTAGTGTATGGAATCCATTTTCATCTTGTTTTGGAATGTTAGAAATCTTATTTACAGACAAAGAATATACAATAGTACAAAATAATCCTAATAGAGTAGTTTTTAGTAAGACAGCAGATACATCAAATAAAAGTGGAGGACAATTTTTAGATGAATATATGGCAAATAGAGGTTTTCATTTTGTGCCTGAAGAACAAATGGGTGGAATGTTGGTATATAGTAATGGTAGTGAAAAAGAATACATTTTATTTTCTACAAACAAATATTATTCAAAATGGGAATGGCAACAATAAATTACAAATTTATCAAGTAATAGAGTAGTAAATAAGCTACTCTTATTTTAATATGAAAGGGGGATTTCAATTATTGAATTGAAAAAGATAGGAGAATAAAATAAATAGATTAATCTTATTAATAATAGCTTTAATAT
>JBJFFD010000026.1:0-16152 GCA_051891335.1 Candidatus Scatovivens sp. | reverse complement strand
AAAAGATAGGAGAATAAAATAAATAGATTAATCTTATTAATAATAGCTTTAATATTTAGTGTAGGAGTTACTGCATATTTTTCAGTAAGTCTGCATTTTATATTAAGCAATGATTTTAATAGTTTACTACAGATAAATGCCCAATCAATAATAAATACAATAACAACAAATCCAAAAGTGCTAGTAATGTTTGTTATACTTGAATTGATTGTAGCATCTTTTTTATTGTTTTTTTCAAATAAAAGAAAAAACATCTATCATAGTGAACAAATAGAATTAACACCAAAGATAAAAGTTCCAAAGCCAGTTGGGCAGGGACAATATGGGACAGGTTGGTGGCTAAATAAAAAAGACTTTGGAAAAGTATTTAAATGTAATATCATTGATAGAACAAAGCCATATAATGAGGTATCGTTCGATTCAGGTGGAATAGTAACGCATTTTGAAAGAGATGGAAATACTGATAAAGTATATTTTATTGATAAAAATATACATACACTTTTGGTTGGGAGCACAGGAAGTGGCAAGAGTAGGTCAGTAATAATTCCAACAATTACTAATCTTGGACTAGCTCGGTGAGAATATGTTTATTTCTGATGTTAAAGGTGAACTATATTTATATACTGCAGAGAAATTAAAAGAGCTTGGATATGATGTAATTGCTATTGATTATATTAACTTTTTAAAAAGTAATAAATACAATTATTTAGATATTATAATCAATGCAGTAGAAGAGGGAAATGTACCACTAGCAGAAAGTTTAGTAAGTGATATGGTTAATATTTTAGTTGAGAAGAATGATAAAACAGAGCCTATATGGAAAAATGGAGAGATGAGTGTAATAAAAACAGCAATTATGGCTGTTGTATTAGAAAATAAAGGCAAGAGAGAATATCAAACATTAACAAATGCATATTACTTTGTAGCAGAAATGTTTAAACCTGATAAAATGGGCAAGATGCCTATTGATGAATATATGGCAAAAAAAGATGCAAACGATCCTATAAAAAAATTCTTTGCAGTAGCAGGTACAGCTCCATCAAAAACTAGAGGTAGTTTTGTGGCTGCAGCACTTTCAACATTGCAAATGTTCATTGATGAATATGTGGCAAATAATATTCAGTCATCAGACTTTGATTTAAGAGACTTTGCAAAGAAAAAAACGGCAATTTATATTCTACTACCTGATGACCGAGAAACATACCATAAACTTCGGTAGCTTATTAGTACAACAAATTTACACGAGCTTGGTGGCTATAAGTCGCAAAGAAGGTGGAGAATTAAAAATAAGAATGAACTTTATACTTGATGAGTTTGCAAATTTTACAAAAATAGAAACCTTCCAAAGTATGTTAACTGTATCTAGAGGAAGAAATATTAGATTTATCATTTGTACCCAAACACTACTTTCTCAATTAGAAGAAAAATATGGAAAGGAAGGAGCACAGAATATTGTTGATAACTGTGCAATTCTATACTTAAAATCAGGTAATGTTGATAGTGCAAATAAAATCTCAGAAATGCTTGGAACTTATACAGCACAGAGTTATGGCGAGAGCAGTAATTCTAATATTAAATATGATAAATCAAGCAGTAGTATGAGTCTAATATCAAGAAAGGTACTTACAGCAGATGAAGTGCTAAAATTTGAGAGTCCATATGCAATAGTTATAATAGCAGGAGAACAACCTGCCATTACAACAATACCTGATATTTCAAAAATGTATTTTAATAAATTAAATGGTATGGGAACTAGAGAAGAAAATCAAAAGTTAAGAATTAAAAGAGAACAAGAGAGAAAAGAAAAACCAATAAAGCCAATAAAAATTTGGGATATTTGGAACAAACAATATACAGAAGAAAATGCAAAAGTTGAGCTTATTCAGGATAAGTTCAAGCAAAAAGTAAAGGAGATTAATGAAAAGAATACTTAAAATAATTGGAAAAGTATTGCTAGTAGTAATACTTTTATTTGTTGCACTTATTGGAAAAAGTGTATTTGCATCATCAATTGAAGATAGCATATTAGTTAAAGGAACAGAGAATCTAGTAAATGCAATAATCAGTTGGCTTACAGGTATTGGAATAACAATATGTGGTGGTTATTTTATATACTATGTATATTGCCTAAAAACTAATGATGAGGGGGAAAGAAGAAGAAATATTCAAAATATTAAAACCACATTAATTGCAATGGTGCTAATCACTTGTGGTCTTGCAGTAATAAATACAATATTAAGTTTCTACAAGTAAAAAAGTATAGAGTTAGGCTTTATACATAAGAAATTAGGTGAAGCATATGACAGATATGCTTGTAGAACTAATACAAAACTTTATAAGTGGCTCGGAATCAACATTAAATTCAGTATTTAATAGTATGCTAAATTTAGTTTTCTATATAGAAAGAGAACTGATGTATATACCAGAAGGAGCGATTCTTCCAGTTCATAAAATTGATTTTAATGCCATTTATCAAATTGTATTTAACTATGCAACATATTTACTAATCATTGTATTTATTGTAAAAGCAGTTAAAACATACTTATTAATGAGAGATGGAGATAGTGAACAAAATCCTATACAACTAGTAATAGGGATGCTAAAAGCTGTTATTGTAATGATATGTTTTAAAGAAATATATTCAATAGGAGTTGGCATTGTTGAAGAATTTCTGAATGCAATACTTGGAATAATGAGTGTACAGGGAACAAATTTAGCAGAGGCTCTTTCAAATAATATACAGGGAGGTATATTTACAGCAGTTGCTTGTTTAGTACTTCTTATTTGTTGGCTTTTATTAATATGCCAATTTATAATGAAAGGTATAGAACTTCTTGTTATGAGAATTGCCATACCAATTGCAAGTATAGGTCTTTTAAATTCAGATGGAGGTGTATTTCCTGATTATATAAGAAGTTTTTTAATGACAGCTTTTACATTAGTAATTCAGTTATCATTATTAAATTTATCTATTGTTACACTAATAATGAATAAATTAGTATATGGTATTGCCATTGCAGTTGTGGCTGTAAATACACCAATGATTATGAGTAAATATATGATTAAACCATCAGCAAATCCAATAAATGCAATAGGAAATACAGCTAGGTCAATGAGAGCATTGATGCCTAGAGGAAGGCATTAAAATATGGAAACATTAAAAGAAATTATAAACATATTAAAAATTATAGGAATATCATTAGCAGGAGTAGCATTTATAATGCTTATGATAAAAACTGCAACAGATCCAGAGTATAAGTCAAAATATTTAAAACTAACAAAGCATTTGCTTATGGCAACAATTTTAATTACAGTTTCTGTATCACTTGTAGAGATTCCAAAATATTACTATGGAGACCAAGTATCAATTATAGATAATAAACAATCACAAACAACAATTGCAGAGTTAAAAGATAAAGATTGTCAGGGTAGAGAAACTATAAATATTGATGGAAAATGGTATGTTGTAACTGATACAGGAAAGAAACTCGGAGCATTAACAGATGGAGACACATTAGATAATGTATCAACAATAGGCTTTTATGATACAGGAAAAGTAGTTGAGAATGTTAGCTTTTTAAGATTATTTTCAGAATGTCAGGGAACATTTAAAGGTTACTTTGCAGATATTATATATTATAGAGATCAAGATGGAATGATATTCTCAAGAGATACTACATATCCACAATATCAAGCATTAAAAGCAAGTCAGGGTAATGGTGGAGTAATGTATGAAGGAGGAGGCGAAGGCTCTTTCGGAGGAGGTAGTGGTCGGTGGTGGCAGATAATAAAAAGCAAGTCAAAATACCTAGACAAATAAGACTTAAAACTGAATTCTTTATTGGATTTGGTATGGAAGAACTAATAAAAACATTAATTGTTGGAGCTATTGCAGGAATTATCGCTTATATACTTTATAAAATCACAGGGCAAACCATAATCTCCACATTAATTGTAATAGGGGCAATAGTTGTTTCAGTAGTATCATTAATCAAAGGGAACAATAACTTTTCTATGGTTGATGTAATTAAGAACTATGCAAAGTTTGAATTTATGCAAAAGTTGTATAAATATGAAAGGAGTAATAAACATTAAAATATTTTCAAAGGAAAAAACACAAAGTTTAAATGATTTTTTGAATATAAAAGATATAAAAGACAATTACTTGTACACATTAGATGGACAGGTAATTCTTTTTATTAAAGTATTTCCAATAAATATTGAATTGCTTTCTGATGATGAATTAGAAGTAAAAATGGATGCTAATAGTATTGAATTTAGTAATGAACAGTATCCATACAAAATAATAGTAATTCCAAGAGCAGTTGATATTTCAGAGCATATACGAGAACAAGAAGAATTAAAGAAAACACTCGATGATGAGGTATGTATTAAAATAATAAATAATAGGATAGTTGCTACAACAGAGATTGTAGAAAATAAAAATATAATAGAAAATGAATTCTATATTATTATATATGATAATTTTAAAGATAATATAGAAAATGAATTAAATAAAAGAGCAAATACCTGGATACAACGATTAAAAAATTGTGAACTTAAAAGTGAAGTATTAGAAGAAAGAGACATTATTCTTTTAATAAAAAGTTTCACAATACCAGAATTTGCAAGAACAGAGGGGACAGATTATGCTGATAATATTGTCAAAATTAAAAGGAAAGGAGTTTAATGTTAAAAACAAATGAAGTATATAATATGGATTGTATGGAAGGAATTAAACTATTAGATGACAATAGTATTGATTTAGTAGTCATTGATCCACCATATTTACTTAATCTAACAAAAGTAAAAAAGACATCATCAATTAATAATTATGCAAATGATTTAATAGGGTTAAAGGATGGATTTGATTTAAAAGTGCTAGATTTATTAGTACAAAAAATGAAAAAAATAAACATATATATTTTTTGTAGTAAAAGACAGGTGAAAGATTTAATAGAATATTTTGCAAATAAAGATTGCAATTATGAGATTCTAACTTGGCACAAACAAAATCCAAGTCCATTAATAAATAATAACTATTTACCTGATACTGAATATGTAATATTTGCAAGAGAAAAAGGTGTAAGGTTGTATGGCAATTATTATACCAAAAGAAAATATTATATTTCAGGAACGAATCAATTGGATAAAAAAAGGTATAAACATCCAACTATAAAACCATTGCCATTTATAAAAAATCTAATAATAAATTCAAGTAAAGAGGGAGATTTGGTGTTAGATTGCTATTGTGGAAGTGGTACGACACTAGTTGGAGCAATAGAAACAAATAGAAATTTCATAGGTTTTGAAATAGATAAAAAGTATTATGAAATTTCAAAACAAAGAGTTGAGGAAGCTCTTTTAAAGGAAAAAATGATTGAAGAGAAAGGTACAAAATAATTATGAG
Organism: Candidatus Scatovivens sp.; assembly: GCA_051891335.1. GTDB lineage: Bacteria > Bacillota > Clostridia > TANB77 > CAG-508 > Scatovivens. Next base: position 10,742 of record JBJFFD010000026.1, on the reverse strand, counting down.
CTGATTGATTTAATAACACCAATACGGAGGATTAAAATTTGATAGAAACAAATTATATTTAGGTGATAGATTTTCAAAAATTTATACAATAGTTCATTATCCATCTAATATTGATATGGGATGGATGGCTAAACTTACAGAAAACACAGGAGCAATATTCTCCATAAATATTGAGCCAACAGATAATACAGAGCTAATTGAAAATTTAGATGCTAGAGTAAGAGATGCTAGCTCACTTTCAAAAATTGCAAAAAATGAATCTGTAAAACAGATGAGAGAAGCGGAAGTAAAAGAGGCATCTGATATCATTAGCAGAATGATAAATAATAATGAGGTTGTATCATATTTAACAATTTATATATGTGTTTCAGCACAAGAAGAAAAAGACTTACTTTCTAAATGTAGTGAAGTAGAAAGAGAAGTACAAAAATTAAAATTAAAAATAAGACCAATTACTAATTATTTATTAACAAGTGGATTTAAAGCAGTTGCACCATTTTTTACGATTCAAGCAGACTTAACAGAATACTTTAAAAGGAATATATTAACTTCTAGTTTTACTGGAGGTTTTTTATTTAATACAAATACTTTTATAGATGAAAAGGGATTCTACTTTGGAATAAATCAAAATGGTGGAATAATTATATTTAATATTTGGCATAAGGATGCTGACAGAACTAACAGCAATATGCTTGTTGTTGGCAGTTCAGGAGCAGGAAAGAGCTTGTCAGTAAAACATTTAATTTATAATGAATTGCCTAGCTCTAAAATTTTAATCATTGATAGTGAGGACGAATACACTTATCTTGCTAAAAATTTAAAAGGAAAGATTGTAAATTGTGGAGGTAGCAATACAGGACATATATTAAATCCATTGCAAATAAGAGCTAGTAAAGATGATGAGGAAGATATGAATGCTATGGCTATTCATTTTCAATTCTTACATACTTTTTTTGAGATATTATTTCCAAGTCTAACTGATATAGAATTTTCAATGTTAGACATAGTATTAGAAGAACTATATACTAAGTTTGGAATCACACAAGACACTAATCTTTTAGAACTAGAGAATACGGATTTTCCAAGATTAGAAGATTTATATTATTTGTTAGAAAAGAAGAACGATGAGGAATATAAAGACGAGTATGTAAAACTTTTATCATTATTAAGACCAATTTCAATTGGTCAAGCTTCTACTATTTGGAACGGCTATACAGATATAACAATAGATACTAGACTTACAGTATTTAACACAAAAAATATGCAAGAGTTTCAAGTACAATACAAAAGAGCACAATATTATAACATTATGAGCTATAGCTGGGAAATTTTAAGTAAAAATAAGGATGAAAGAGATATTTTGATCGCTGATGAGTGTCATATACTTATTGATCCAAATATTCCACAGACATTAGAATACCTACGAAACATCAGCAAACGTGCAAGAAAGTATAATTCAAGTATTATCGTTATTTCGCAATCATTAGAGGACTGGTTAAATGAGAAGATTCGATTATATGGACAAAGCTTACTTGCAAATTCAACATATAAGATGTTCTTTAAAATGGATGGTCAAGATTTAAGAGATGTTGTAAAAACATTCGGTCTAACTAAAAAGGAAGAAAATCTCATATATAATGCTAAAAAAGGGGAATGTTTACTTACTGCAGGAACGAGGAAGATATTTGCAACATTAAAAATACCACTACAGGAATTACAGATAATAGATGAACATTTTAGTGGTGATGTGCTATGAAACTCATCACATTAAAATTTAAAATTATAGTAGGAGTTGTACTTTTTATTGTCTTGATATGTGCAGGTTATTATGCTACAACATTTCATTCATCTAGTTCATCAAGTAATAAGTATCAGGCAGAGGTAGGAGAGAAAGTTTATAAAGGGCAATTTCTTATGCCTGTTGAGAATTTTAATGTAGTAACTAGCAAATATGGCTCAAGAATCCATCCTATTAGTCGGAAAGCAGAGTTTTCACACAGGGATTGATTTAGTTGGAAATACAGGCAGTAAAGTATTATCAGTAAAAAATGGAGAGATAACACACGCAGGATGGCAAAATGGATATGGTAATTGTGTAGAGATAAAACATACAGGAGAAGATGGAAAAATCTTTTATACTTTTTATGCTCATATGAGAGATAACTCAATATGTGTTTCAAAAGGGCAGACAGTTGTTGAAGGACAAGTTATTGGAGTTCAGGGAACAACAGGAAATTCTACAGGCGATCATTTGCATTTTGAGATAAGGCTTGAAGATAAAAGTACAATTGATCCTGCACCATATTTGTTTACAGAGGTTTAGGAGGTGTAAAAATTGGATAAATCACTAAAAAAAGAAGTAATATTTTATTCAATAATTGTTGTTATATTAATTACTATAAGTATTTTAAATAATGTATTTTGGAAAATAGGAAAGGAAGATAAAAAACAGGAAAATATAGTAACTAATCAAGAAATTCAGCAATTAGAAGTAAACAATATAACTTATAATGTGCCATTTGAAGAGAAGTGGTTGGATTAAGGAGGGATAGCCAAATGCTTAGTTATATTGCAAATATTGATACAGCCCAGTTGATACAAAAAGTATGCAAAAGAAAAAGCATATTGATTTTAAATACACAAGAGGAAATGACAGATATATCACAATATGTAAAAGAAACAAAAATTAATTTTAATCTAATAAAATATTTAGTTATTGATTTGAATGCACTTACGAATTCAGAGACAGAAATTATAGAAAATATATATAATTTTTCTAGGCTCTACACAAAAACTAGAATTATAATATTAGCATCAAATTATAATGAACAAAATATTGTACTTACTAATTTATACGATTTAGGTTTTTATAATATTATAAATGAATTTGAAGTCCAAAAAATAGAAGAAAAATTAAATATAGCATTAGGTGAAAATGGAATACAAAAGAATGAATCAAAGAAATTTAAAAAACGAGAAGAGGTAATTCAAAAAGAAAGTAAAGTACAGAAAATACTTGATAAAGTTAGGACAAAGACTAGTAAAACAAAGGAAAATAAGAAAGTAAAAGAAGAATCAAAAACAGATATGCCAAGTCATTCGGTATATCTTTTTTCATTACTTTTAGAAGCTATAACTAGGCTAGTAAAATTTATTTGCTATGTATTAGTTTTTGTTTTAACTTCAATTGGATTAACAATTCTACTAAATCAAGAACTACGAGAGTTAGTATTTCAAATATTTGGTTTGAAATAGAAAGGGTTAGTTTATGGGATATTATAGTAATGTAATGATTGCAGTAACTAAACAAGATTTTAAGAAAATAGAGACTGAACAAAAGAAAATACCTGATAATGTTTTGCTAGAAGAGCTAGAGGTAGATAATTATAAAGAAAACGATATAGAATGTGTATTTGCACATTTTGGATATATTAAATACTACAAAGAATATGAAGAAGTTCAATTGCTAGAAAAGCGTTTAAACAAATTAAAAGATGGATATGTTTTTTGTAGATTGGGAGAAGAGGCAGGAGACATAGAATTTAGAAATAGAACAAAGTTGCCTGAATTGATGAAGAATTTTGAATTTATAAAAGAACTAAATAGAAGTTTAAATGAGGAATTAAAAGAAGAGGAGGAAGAAGAATTTGAGTAAAAAAATATTAGAAATAACAAGTATATTAATTATATTGCTAGGATGCTTAAGTGTTTGCTTTGCAAGTAGTGATTTGAAAACATTAGAACGAACAAATACAGTAGACTATAAGGTCGCTGATGAATTCTATAATGATATTGACAAAACTATTGTTGAAGATAAAGTATGCTATGAACTAAAAAATGTTGATAGAATAGATAATTTTAAAACATTAACAAAAGAAAAAGAGATAATTGAGGAAAGAGTAACTAATACGAATGATTTAGAAAAAGTAATTAGCCTATTTAATGAAACAAAAGACATTGAAGATGATGGCTACACAGGAGCGATTACAAGAGATAACAGTACATTAAAAGTAGAAATTAAAGACAGCTATCAAGAAGAATACAAAGTATATTTGCAAAAGTCTTACGACAATGTTCCAAGCAATGAACTAAATGACATACCAAAGGAAATAAAAGCAAATGGGACTACATACTATCTTGTAAATCCTGTATGGAATATTGCAGAAACAGAGATGGTTTCAAATAATGAAGTACCTGTAAAATATAATGGAACAATGTATTACGAAGGAGTAAAAACAAAAACCATTATAACAAGTTATTTAGCAACTATAAAATATACAGGAACTATTTCAAAAGAAGTTTTAGATACTACAACATTTACTGCTCAATATGAAGAAGTAAAAGAGTATGGCTATATAGTACCTGCAATAGTAGGAACAACAGGAATAATATTTTTTAGTGGAATTATTTTATTTGGACTAAAAAATGTAAAAGTATATAACTTACAAGATGGAGAGTACAAGCTAATTAAGAGATTACATTTAAATAAAAGCAAATTGCTTATAGATTTAACACCTACTAATTTCCAAACAAGAGCATATAAAATTGTGCTTTCAAAATCACTATATAGAATGATAAGAAATAAGAATGTCAAAATTAAATATTTTGATAAAGTACAAAACTATCAAATATTAAACAAAGAATTTGAAATAATGGTCTAGGAGGTGCAATTTGAAAAAAGTAAAAATAATATGTGTGATCATAATAATTTTATTACTTGCAGGAACTTCAATATTTCTGATTAATAATAACAATAAAGAATTAGTAAATGTCGAAGACATACAAACAGATAATGAATTTGAGAATGTAACTTATGATAAAGCAGAGGACATTTGGGATGATTCTGTACTTGGAATAATTACTATTGATAAAATAGGACTAAATGCTACAGTAAAAGAGGGCACTTCTAGTGAAACACTTTTAAATTACATAGGTCATATTGAAGAAACTGCAACTTACGATGGAAATATAGGACTTGCAGGACACAATAGAGGCTGTGAGAATAGCTATTTTGCAAGAATAAATGAGTTAGAAGAAGGAGATATCATAAAATATAAAACTAAATTCTTTGATAGAACTTATGTAGTAGATAATATTCAGGTGATATATGAAACTAATTGGACTTTATTAGAAAGTACAGAAGAAAACAAGTTAAGTTTAATTACTTGTATAGCAAACAAAAGAAATCAAAGATTATGTGTTCAAGCAACAGAAAAGACTTGCAATACAATGGATTCAGAGTTACAATAGAAGAAAAAAGGAGATGATTTGTATGTGGTTATGGAAGAAATTTTGGAACACAGATATCATTGGCAAAATATATATTTTAATAATTTTATTTATTGTAGTTGTAGCGACAATAACAGTAATAACAAGATATAAAAATGCTAGTACAAATCAAATTGAAAATGAACAAAAAAATGAGATTATAGGAGAAGAGATTACATTTGAATCAAATGTAATTGACAACAATGTAACTACTGTAGCAAATATAAAAGAAGATACAAAAGAAGAAACAACAGAACAGAGTATAAAAGATATTACGAAACAAAATATAGAAACAAAAGTACAAGAAAATTCTACTATAAAAACAAGTAGTACGCTATCATCAAATAAAACAATAGAGAATCAAGATAAAAAAGATGTTGTTCCAGAAGATACAAAAGATGAAGAAAATACAAATTTAGAAGAAACAAAAGAAGAAATAATACAAGAGCCTAGTAAATCAGTTCCAATAGAAGAATATAAAGTAAATAATGATATGATCAATAGAATGAAAAATTATATATTAAATAATCCATCAGAAGATATGAAAAATTATGGATTTGAAGTAGTTGTTGATAGTTCTATTACAGAACAGACAAATCAATTTACTTATACAGAACAAAGAATGAGAGACAAATTAAATTTAAGATTTGGAACAATAAGAATTTATGCTCTTGATTATTATTATAATGGAAATTTAGTTATGACAGAATGCTTTATATTATAAAGTAATAACTAATATATTTTTGACATTTGGTTTTACCAAGTGTCTTTTTTCTGTCCTTAATACTGATTAGGTCAGTATTATTTTATGGAGAAGAATGAGTAAATTAAAAACTAAAAAAATAATAGGAGGTTTATTATTAATTATAGTATTAATAACAACATTTCAAAACACGATTTATGCAGTAAGTATGAATCAAAGAATATTAATACAAAATTATGGAGAATGTGATTATACATTACAATTTAAAAGATCAGATGGAGTATGGAGCTATGTTACTTGTGTGTTTGCAGGTTATAGTGAAAATGGGAAAGTATATCCTGCATACTGTGTAAACAGAGGATTAGATGGAGTTGGAGAAAGAGAAGCATATAATGTAGATTTAACAAAACTAATGGATGATTATAGACTATGGAGAGTGGCAATAAATGGTTATCCGTATAAGACACCTGAAGAAATGGGAGTAGATAATAAATATGATGCATTTTTAGCAACGAAACAAGCAATATATAGTATTTTATATAACAATGATGTTGATACATATTATAGAGGAGGAAATGAAAGAGGAGTAAAAGTTCATAATGCTATAAAACGTATGGTAAATGAAGGCAGAAATGGTACTTATACGCCACAAGATGCTAATGTAACAATAAATAAAGTAGGAGGTTTAAAAGAAGAAACGAATTATTATTCACAAGAGTACTCTGTAAGCTCAAGAGTATCGATGTCTACATATACAATAATTAATACTTTAAATATGCCATCAGGTGCATATATAGCAGATTTAAATGGTAACAAGAAAACTACATTTAATGGAGGAAATAATTTTAAAGTAATGATACCAAAATCTTCAATGGGACAAGATTTTGATATTATTATAAACATAAGTTCAAAATGTAAATCATATCCTGTTTTTTATGGACAAACAACAATTGCAGGAACACAGAACTATTTAATTACAGCAGATCCTTATGGAGATTTTGTTGGAAGAGCTAATTTACAAATAAAAGGGAATACATCTGTATTAAAGATTAAGAAAATTGACCAAGAAACAAAAGAAACATTAAAAGGAGTTACTTTTGAATTGAAAGGGGAAAATGGAAAAGTAATTGGAACTTATACAACAAACAGCTCAGGTGAAATAGAAATAAAAGATTTATACCCACAAACAGTAACCTTAACAGAAATATCAACAAAAGATGAGTATGTACTAAATTCAACGCCTGTAACAGTAAAACTAGAATGGAATAAAACTTCTAGTGTTACTCTTGAAAATATGCATAAAAAAGGAAATTTAAAAATAGTTAAAGTTGATAAGGATAATAACGATTTGACATTGGGAGCAGTTGAGTTTGATTTAATTGATTTTAGTGGAAATATAGTAAAACATCTAGTAACTGATGTAAATGGCGTTGCAGAAGTAAAAAATATTAATACAGGGAACTATACTTTACGAGAAACATTGACGAAGAAAGAATATAATTTAGCAGTTGACCAAAATGTTCTAGTAAATTGGAATGAAACAATGGAATATAAAGTGGAGAATGAAAAGAAAAAAGGTCAAATAAAAATAATCAAAGTCGATGCAGACTATAACGAAGTAAAATTAGAAGGGGTTGAGTTTCAAATAATAGATAAAAATAATCATATTATTGAAACAATAAAAACAAATTCTAATGGTGAGGCTGTAACATCTCGTATTCCTATTGGAAATTATAAAATAAAAGAAGTAAATCTTGGAACTAATGAGGAATATATTTTAAATGATGAAGTAAAGACTATAACAGTTGAAGAGGATAAAATAAAAACTATACAATTTGAAAATGAGCATAAAAAGGGCAACTTAAAAATATATAAGGTTGATTTAGATGATAACACACTACCTGTATCAGATGTAGAGTTTGAGATTATAGATCAAGATGGATATAAATATACAGCTATTTCTGACGAAAACGGAATTGCTTATATTTCGGACATCAGAACTGGAATAGCAACCATAAGAGAAGTAAAAACTAATAAAATATATAAACTATCAGAAGAAACATATGAGGCTGATATAAAATGGAACGAAACAACAGAGATGACAATAACAAATGAAAAATTAAAAGGTCAAATAGAAGTATATAAAGTTGATAGCGAAGATAAAGAAATTAAACTCGAAGGAGTTGAATTCCAAGTTATAAATTCTAATGATGAAGTTGTAGAAACTATTGTAACAGATAGTAATGGATATGCTATAACATCTCGTATTCCTATTGGTGAGTACCGTTTAAAAGAAATCAAGACAGATAATATGCATATCTTAAATGAAAATATTATAAAAGTTGATGTTTCAACAGATATAATTTCAAGACTAGATATAACAAATGAAAGAATAAAAGGTCAGATTAAGGTTATAAAAACCAGCGAAGATGATAACTTTATAAATGGTAAAGATGCAGGAAGTCCAATTGAGAATGTTAAGTTCGAAGTCTATGATTTAAATAATAATCTTGTTGATGAGATAACTACATTAGCAGATGGAACTGCTATTACAAGATTACTTGATAAAGGCTGTTATTTTATAAAAGAGGTGGAATCAGGAGAATGGTACTTATTAAATGAAAATACATTTACTGCAGAAATAAAAGAGCATCAAGAAATTGTAAATGTAGAGATTACAAACGAATCAGAGAAACCTGATGTTGATATTGAAAAAACAGGTATAATACAGACAACAGCAAATCAAGAAATAAAGTACGATTTCCATATTAAAAATACAGGTAATGTACCATTAGATAAGTTTACTTGGATAGATTCATTGCCAACTGACTATGTAAGAGTTGCAAAACTAATAACTGGTACATATAATCAAGACTTGAATTATTCTATATATTATAAAACTAATAAAAATGATTATAGATTATTAAAAGATAATCTAAATACACAAGTAAATAATTATATAGATTTTTCTAATTTAGAATTAGAAGCGGATGAGTATGTAACAGACTTCAAAGCTGACTTTGGAACTGTTGATGTGGGATTTGAATCAGTTATAAATCCATATATATTTGTAAGAGTAAATTCTAATGTACAAAATGATGATATATTTACAAATAAAACAAGAATAGAGGGGTATAACAAAACATATATGGTTTGGGATGAAGATGATCACATAACAAAAGTTTATGAGAAAGAAATTGAGGTTAAAAAGCTACCAAGAACAGGAATGTAGATAGAGAGAGTTTTTGAACTCTCTCTGATTCATTATGGAGGATTAATTGGAAAAATTTAAAATAGAGATGACAGAAGATGAGATGATAAGACACTATGCAAATAAAATTGTAGAAGATGGAATTAAAGATTGCTATGAGTTTAGTAATGTAATTAATATAAATGACTATGGTAATATAGCAAGATATAAAAATGAAATATTAGAAAGAATATACAGAGATGAAAGAGTTGCAGATGTCAATTTAGATAAAGAGGGCAACTTTGATATGGTATTTTATACTGATTTTTGTCCGTATTACTACGATATGGATATAATTTTAAATAATAATTATCTTATAGATCCATTTGCAGAAATAGAAATGTTAAAAGAATTTGGCGACTATTATACAGAAAAATGTTTGTTTAATAATCCATATGTAAGTATTAGAAATTTAATAAATCAATTCGTGGAAGAACAGACAGATAATCAAGAAAAAAGAGAAGTAATGTCTAATATTATAAAAATGAAAATTAACGAAAGTGATTTTATTAGAGATAATATGGATGGAATTGAGGTTTATATAACACCATACAATTATAAAGAACTTAAAAAAGTAGTTGAAGAATGCATACAAAACACAGAAGAGGAAGAATTAGAGTAATTGAATATATAAGAATTAGAAAAACATCTATAAATTTTTTATAGGTGTTTTTTCTCATTCGTAACGAGAGATGCCATAAACTCGTTATAAAATAAGAAAGAGAAAAGTTTGGTCAGCTGTCGCATTAGAATGATCTGCAGTATTTCTAACAGTTTATTAGAAATATATGTGTCGGTGAGATTTCGTGACGTATACTCACAATAAAAAAAGAGTTCAGGAGGCAAAACTTGTAAGAGGATATACTGATGTAAAAAGTGTGGGCAAGTATGCACAAAGACATATGTCAGCATCAGTAGTAGATATAAATCTACATACTAGACTACCATAAGCGAAGCGAGAGGATGAGGGGTTTCGTTTTGGTGTATTATTTTTATGACAGAAGGGGATAATACACCATTTCACTTGCTCAAAGATTTCAGGGTTTCAGAAAAACTTTGAAACAAGTAAAAAAGACTTGAAAATAAAGTAAAATAGAGTTAATATCACACAACAAAGGGAGGATAAAAAGATGGAAGAAAAAGAATTAAGAAAGTTATATTATGATTATTTTCAAGAAAAGATGAAAACAAGTGAGAAGTATAAAAATAAGTTTAAGGAGGCAGTTGCTTATCAAAAAGAACACTTAAAAGATTTTTCAAAAGAAGAGCAATTAATTATTGAAAATATGATTACTAAATTTGCAGATGTTGAAGATCAAATGTTAGAAGACACTTTTGTAAATGCAGTTAAATATGCATATAAAATATTCTGCGAACTTAAATAATTTTAAATTTTAGAATCGTTTATATATTTATTTTTCCTGATTTTTATGATAAAATACAAAAAAAGATGTATTTTGGTAGAAAATTGGAGGAAAATATGAATCACGCTCAACAATCAGCAATATTCCTAGTAATATT
>JBJFFD010000025.1:0-11917 GCA_051891335.1 Candidatus Scatovivens sp. | reverse complement strand
AGAGAAAATTTTAGATGCATTATATAAAAAGATAGAAGAAAGTCCAAATGATTTAAATTTACAAAAACAAATAATTTTATTAAAAAAGGCCAATATTTGTACAATACATTCATTTTGCTTAAGTATAATAAAAAATAATTTTTTTGAAATAGATTTAACTTCAAACTTTAGAATCTCTACTGAAGAAGAAATTGAATTGCTAAAACAAGAATGTTTAGAGGATTTATTTGATAAATATTATGAAATAGAAGATAAAGAATTTAATAATTTATTAGATATATATACTGGATATAAAGACGATATAAAGCTAAAAGATTTGATATTAAAAATTTATAGTTTTATTCAAAGTATGCCATTTCCTATGGAATGGTTAGAAGAAAATATTTTGAAATTTAATCAAGATATAGAAAAAGACTTTTCTGAAACTGTATGGGGGAAAATTTTATTAGAAGATTTTTTTGAAAATTTAGAATATGTAATAACAACATTAAAACAAGCAAAAAAAATATTGGATGTTCATATTGAATTAGGAAAATATTCTGAAATTATTCAAAATGATTTAAATTCATTAAAACAGATTAAATATTCTAAAGATAATAAGTGGGATGAACTATTAAAAAAAATAGAAAATTTAAATTTTGAAAGATGGATAACTGATAGAAAGATTATTAATTCGGCTAAAGATGAAGCTAAACAGCTAAGAGATATTGCAAAAAAAAGAATAGAAGACATTAAAAATAAGACTTTTTTATTCACCTCAAAAGAATCTTTGGAAGATATTTCTAAAATGTATCCAATTTTTGAGTCATTAAAAAAAGTAATTTATGAATTTGATTTAGAATTAAAAAAAATAAAGAAAGAAAAAAATATAATTGATTTTAATGATATTGAACATTATGCTCTAAATATATTGGTAAAAAAAATAGATGGAAAATATGTGCCTACTGATGTCGCAAAAAGATATATTGAAAAATTTGATGAAATTGCTATTGACGAATATCAAGATAGTAATCAGGTGCAAGAATATATTTTAAGTACAATATCAAATGGTAATAATATGTTTATGGTAGGAGATGTTAAACAAAGTATATATAAATTTAGACAAGCTTGCCCAGAGTTATTTTTAGATAAATATAATAAATTTGGAATACAAAATAAAAATGAATTTGGTCTTAAAATTCCGTTATTTAAAAATTTTAGAAGTAGAGAAAATATAATTAATATTGTTAATATAATATTTGAAACAATAATGTCAAATCAGTTAGGTGATAATGTTAATTATACAGAAAAAGAGTTTCTGAATAAAGGAGCAGAATATGAACAACTAGATGATAAATCAGAAATATGTATAATAGACTTAAATGAAAATGAATCTAGTGATAATTTACAGAAAACTGAAGATGAAAAGTTTTTAGATAAAGAAGAAATTGAAGCAAAATTTGTGGCTAATAAAATAGAAGAATTAATAAAAAGTAAGACAAAAGTGACAGATAAATATACAAAAAAATTAAGAAATATAGAATATAAGGATATTGTTATATTACTAAGGAGTACATCTAACTTATCTCCGATATATGAAATGGAATTGCTTAATAAAAATATTCCTGTTTATTCAGAAAGTTCTTCTAAGTATCTAGATACGATAGAAATTCAATCAATAATGAATCTGTTAAAAATTATAGATAATCCAATAAATGATATAGCTTTAGTCAGTGTTTTAAGAGGACCAATTTATTCTTTTTCTGATAATGAAATTCTTGAAATAAGAGTAAATGATAGGGAAAAAAATTTTTATTATAATTTATTAAATATAAAAAATATTAATTTATCAACAAATTTGGTACAAAAAGTTGAAAACTTTATAGCAGATATTGAAGAATTTAGAAAATACAGTAAATATTTATCAATATCTGAATTAATTTGGAAAATATATATAAAAACTGGTTTTTTAAATTATGTTCTTTTCATGCCAAATGGAAGTTTAAGGCAAGCAAATTTAAAAATGCTTTTTGAAAGGGCTAAAGAATTCGAAAAATCATCTTATAGAGGCTTGTATAATTTTATTAAGTTTATTGAAAATTTGAAAAACAACAATAAAGATTTAACTTCTGCAAAGATAATTGGAGAAAATGAGAATGTTGTTAGAATAATGAGTATTCATAAAAGTAAAGGATTAGAATTTCCTTATGTATTCCTAAGTAGTACAAGTAAAAAAATAAACTTAAAGGATTTAAATGATTTAATTTTATTGCATCAAAAAATTGGATTAGGGCCAGAATTTATAGACAATAAAAGAAAAATACAATATTCTACAGCACCAAAATTAGCAATGCAATTAAAAATTAAAGAAGAGTCGATAGCAGAAGAAATGAGAATTTTATATGTTGCTTTAACTAGAGCAAAAGATAAATTAATAATAACTGGAACTGTTAATAATTATGAAAAAGAGCTACAAAGGAAGAGAGAAGACTTAAATATATATAATAATGATTTAAAAATTAATAAATTATTATTAAAAAAATATATTTCTTATTTTGACTGGATTCATTTAGTATATTTAAAAAATGATAAGCTAAAAAAAGAAGTTGAGCTTAAAGTTTATAACAAAGGTTCAATAAAACCCGAAGATACAGATAACAATATAAAAACTATTATAAGAAGATTAGATGTTGATGTAGATACAGAGAAATTGGAAAAAATAATTAATTGGAAATATAAATTTATGAAATCTACTTTAATTCCAATAAAGACTTCGGTAAGTAATCTCAAAGATAATAATTTTAATGTTGAATTATTTAATAATGAAGAAATAGATATTAATAAATTGATTCCTGAATTTGTTGAAAATGAAAAAACATCTGCTACAAGAGTTGGAACTATAATACATAATGTGCTACAAAGTATAGATTTTAAAAAAGAATATAATATTAATTTATTAACAAATTTGATAAATAATTTAGTTATGACAAACCAAATAAGAAAAGAAGAAGTAAAATTTATAGATAAAAATAAAATTTTAAAATTTTTAAATTCTAATCTTGGAAGACAAATAAAAAATGCTAATAAAGTTTATAAAGAGGTTCCATTCTGTACAAAGATAAATGCAAAAAAATATTTTGATGCTAGTGATGATGAATATATATTAGTTCAAGGAATAATAGATTTATATTTTATAGATAATAATGAAAATATTATTATTGTTGATTATAAAACAGACTTTGAATTTAATGAAGAAAACTTAAAAAACAAATATAAAAATCAATTAGAATTATATGCAATTGCTTTAGAAAAAAACTTTAATAAAAAAATATACAAAAAATATTTATACTCTTTATTTTTGAATAAAGAAATAGAAATTTAAATATTTACAAAACAAATTAATTAATATATAATAGTGTCGAAAAAATCAAATGGGGGAATTTTTCAAAATGGATAGAATGAAAACATTTTTTATATATTTTTTGATACTTGTAATATTTTTTATAGTATCAAATTTATTAGAAAATGGTTTAATATATAATATGTATTCAAAAATATATGGAACAATAAATAATACAGCATATATTAAAGGTATTTTTACAGAACTTGAAATTATAGATAAAGATAGTAGAGCAACTAATGTAAATGGGTATATTAATTTGAACATCAAAAATAATATGAATTCCAATTTAAAAAGTTGTTTTTTAAAACTTGATTTGTATAATGAAAGAAATCTTCTAGCTGAAACAGAGTATATACAAATTGATGATTTAAATTCTGGAGATGCTAAAAACTATAATTTAAAATTCAAAGCAAATAATATTGATAGATATGAGATATCTTTAGTTGATGAAAAACCAGACGAATCTAGTATAATAAGAATATTTGGATGGGAAATTGATTTATCTAAATATGGAATAGACCCAAAGAATGTATTTGGAATTGATTTAACAGCGCTTAGTTTAGAAACAATAAAAAAAGGTGGAATTTCTGTATGGAATTTTTGTTTAAACTTTGTTAAATCTATACCATTATGGGCATATGTTGTTGCCGGTGGAATAGTACTATGGTATTTACCTTCTGGATATTTATTCTTTTTATAAAATTTAAGGAGATTTATAAATGAAAAACAAAAGAGAAAAAATAGAATTCTATATAAGTATAATAATACTAGTAATTACATCTATATATATAATAAACAAATCAATAATATATTCTGGAGCTTTTTATAAATTAATTATTGGAAAATTTAGTTTTTATTCTATTCTTATAGTAATACCAAGTCTTGTAGGAATAATAATGCTTTTTTACAATAATAAATCTATAATTGCAAAAATATTGACTATTTTAGGAAGTATATTACTAATTAGTTCTTTGGTTACATGTATAGTTATATCTATAGATAGATTTACTACTTTGGAGTATATATTATTTATAATATTTGGAATAATTGGATTATTGTTAAATATAATTTCTTTTATTAGCAATAAAAAACAGGAGAAAAGATATGTTAAATAATAATGATTTTAAAAAAAAGGCTTTTGAAATAAGAAAAAATATAATAGATAGCATATATCAAGCCTCTTCTGGACATCCGGGGGGAGCGTTGTCTATAGCAGATATACTTACTTATTTATATTTTAATGAGATTAACGTAGATATAGATAATCCTAAAGATTTAGATAGAGATAGAGTGGTATTATCAAAAGGTCACGCTTCAGCTGCGTTATATGCAACATTAGCTGAAAAAGGTTTTTTTGATAAGTCATTACTAAAAGAATTTAGAAAACTAAATAGCACTCTTCAAGGACATCCGGATATGAATAAAGTACCAGGAGTGGATATGTCAACTGGATCTTTAGGTCAAGGGTTATCTGTTGCAAATGGAATGGCTATATCTGCAAAATTAGATAAAAAGAATTATAGAGTATACTGCATATTAGGAGACGGAGAGATTGAAGAGGGACAGATTTGGGAAGCCTTAATGACTTCAAGTCATTATAAATTAGATAATTTATGTGTAATTGTTGATAATAATAATTTACAGATTGATGGAACTATAGATAAAGTAATGAATTCCTATCCAATTGATGAAAAATTTAAAGCGTTTAATTTTAACGTAGTTAATATTAATGGACATGATTTTGATGAAATAAAGGAAGCTTTTGAAATTGCTAGGAAAACAAAAAATAAACCAACAGCAATAATAGCAAAGACTATAAAGGGAAAAGGAGTTCCTTTTATGGAGAATGAATGTTCATGGCATGGAAAATCTCCTACCGAAGAACAATATAAGGAAGCATTAATGAATCTTTATTAATAAATTAAAAAAGTTTTTTAAATTGAAAGGTTTTATAAAATGAATTTAGAAAAAAAAATAGCAACTAGACAAAGTTTTGGTGAAGCTTTAGCTAGTTTAGGAGAAGAAAATAAAGATATTGTTGTATTAGATGCTGACCTATCTAGTGCAACAAAAACAAATTTATTTGCAAAAAAATTCCCAGATAGATTTTTTAATATAGGAATAGCAGAACAAGATATGATATCTACAGCAGCTGGTTTTGCAACTTGTAAAAAGATTCCTTTTGCAAGTACTTTTGCTGTATTTGCTACTGGAAGAGCTTATGATCAAATAAGAAATAGTATATGTTATCCTAATTTAAATGTAAAAATATGTGGAACACATGCTGGTGTGACAGTGGGAGAAGATGGTGCAACACATCAAATGCTAGAAGATATTAATATAATGAGAGCTCTGCCTAATATGAAAATAATTTGTCCTTGTGATGATGTACAAACAAAATGGGCAATAAAAGAAGCAAGCAAAATAATAGGTCCGGTATATATAAGACTAAACAGATATGCTACACCAGTAATATATGAAGAAAACCAAGAATTTAACTTTGGAAAAGGTATTCAATTTGGAGATGGAAACAAAGCAACAATTTTTGCTACGGGAGATATGGTTTCAGAAGCATTAATAGCTAAAAAAGAATTAGAAGATGATGGAATTAATGTAAGAGTTGTTGATATCCATACAATAAAACCAATAGATGAAGATATTATAATAAAATCTGCAAAAGAAACAGAAATTTTAATTTCAATAGAAGATCATAATGTGATTGGTGGATTAGGTACTGCAATTGGAGAAGTGCTTGTTCAAAAGTATCCTAAAAAATTGATTAAATTAGGAGTTGAAGATTGTTTTGGTAAATCTGGAAAGGCAGAAGAACTTTTAAAATATTTTAAACTTAATAAAGATGAAATAATATCAAAAATAAAAAATTAAATATAAGGAAAGGAAAAATATATATTAAATGATAGAATTTAAAAATGTAAGCAAAATATATAGTACTGGTACAGAAGCAGTTCATAATGCTAGTTTTACTATTGAAAAAGGTGAGTTCGCATTTTTAGTAGGAACTTCAGGATCAGGAAAATCAACTTTGATTAAATTAATTTTAAAAGAAGAAGAAGCAACTAAAGGAAATATAATAATAAATGGAAAGGACATTACCTATCTAAAACCAAAAAGGGTTCCATTTTTAAGAAGAAGTATGGGAGTCGTATTTCAGGATTTTAGACTATTACCAGATAAAACTGTTTATGAAAATGTTGCATTTGCTATGCAAATTGTAAAATCAACACCAAAGCATATAAGAAGACAAGTGCCTATGGTTTTATCATTAGTTGGGTTAAGTAATAAGGCGAAGATGTATCCTAATGAATTATCTGGTGGTGAGCAACAAAGAGTTGCATTAGCTAGAGCACTAGTAAATAATCCATCAATGATAATAGCAGACGAGCCTACTGGAAACTTAGATCCAGAAACAGCATGGGATATAATGAATTTATTAAATGAGATTAATGCTAGAGGAACTACTGTTGTTATGGCTACTCATGCTAAAGATATAGTAAATAAAATGAAAAAAAGAGTTATTCAAATTAATAAAGGTACAATAGTAAGAGATGATAAGAAAGGTGGTTATAGTAGTGGGATATAGTGGAGTTTCTTATCTAATAGTTGAAGGGTTTAAAAATGTTTTTAAAAATAAAAAATCTAGCATGGCTTCTTTATTAACAATGCTATGTGCGATGTTTTTATTTGGTGCTTTTTTTGCAATGGGAGAAAATATAAACCATGTTGTTGAACAAGTAGAAAAATCTCAAGGTATAGAGGTTTTTATTAGGCAAGATGCAACTGAAGAAGAAATAGAAGAAATTGGAGAAAAGATTAATAAACTTGATGGAATTAATACTGTAAAATTTAAAAATAAACAACAAGCATTAGAACAAATGAAAGAACAATTAAAAGATGAAGATGGAAAATTGTTTAAAGCATATGAAGGAGAAAATAATATTTTTCCTACATCTTATGTAATAACTTTAACAGACTTATCATTATCTCAATCAATTCAAGAGGTAATAAAAAAATGGGATAATATAGATGAAGTTGCTAGTAGTGACCAAACAATTGATACTCTAATAAAAATATCTAATGGTATTAGAATTGCCATAGGAGTCATATTTGCATTATTGTTATTAATAGCGATAACAATAATTTCAAATACGATAAAATTAACGGTTCATGCAAGAAGAAAAGAAATTTCAATAATGAAATATGTAGGAGCTACAAACAATTTTATTAGAGGACCATTTATAGTAGAAGGTATACTAATAGGAATATTTGCAGCACTTATAACAATAATTGTTTTATCAGGTCTATATAATTTAATAATAACTAATATAGAATCTTCAAATATTTTACAAAAAATGGGAGTGAATTTGTTGCAATTTTCTGATATAATAAATTCAATAATAATAGTATTCTTATGCTTAGGTATAGGAATAGGAATTATTGGTAGCAGTATATCAATGAAAAAATATTTGGAGGTATAAAGTGACAAAAAAATTTATTAAAATTAATTTAATAGTTTTAATAATTTTTGCAATACTAACTACTTTTTATTTTAATTTTGCGACAGAAGTATCTGATACTACCAGTGATGAAGCTGAACAACCAATTACAGAAGAAAATACACTGGATTCATTATCAACAGAAAAATCAGAATTAGAAGAAAATTTAAATAATGCTAGTAGTGAAATCGAGTTTGTAAAATCACAATTATCAAGTGAATTATTTGAATTAGAAGAGTTAAATTCTTCTATATTGAAAAATCAACAAGAGATAGATATAATGAAAGCTGAAGAAGAAAATTTACTTCAATTCATTAAAACGGCAGAAGAAGAATTAGATAAAGTTACTAAAAAATATAATAAGCAAAAAGATTTATTGGAAAAAAGATTAGTAGCAATGTATGAAACAAAAACAACTACATATTTAGATGTTTTGCTTAATTCAAAAAGCTTAAGTGAGTTTATATCTAATTATTATTTGATTGAGAAAATTGCAGAAGCTGATAGAGAGTTATTAACATCAACAGAGAAAATTAAGAAAAATATAGAAGCTATTACAAAAACTTTAGAAAATAAGAAAAAGACTTTAACAGAAAATCGTGATAAAAGTGAAAAAATGAAAATTTCATTAGAAAATATGCTAGCAATAAAAAATAGCAAAGTACTTCAACTTTCAGAAGAAGAGATTGAATTACATAAAAAAATTTCAGAATATCAAGAACAAATATTAAATATAGAAAAAGAAATAAAATTATTATCAATTGCTTCTGTTGGATCTGAATATATTGGAGGAGTAATGGCATGGCCAGTTCCTGGGTATACTAGAATAACATCACAATTTGGACTAAGAACGCATCCAATAACAGGGGTATATAAACTACATACAGGAGTTGATATTGGAGCTCCATTAGGTTCAAACTTTATTGCAGCTAATGATGGAATAGTTATAAAAGCAGAATATAATGTAGCTTATGGAAATATGGTAATAATTGATCATGGAGGAGGAATAACAACTTTATATGCTCATGGAAATAATATATTAGTAGAAGTAGGACAAGCAGTTACTAAAGGAACATCTATATTGGAAGTTGGCTCTACAGGATATTCAACAGGACCTCATGCGCATTTTGAAGTTAGAATAAATGGGGAATATAAGGATCCTCTAGAATACATAACTAGTTATAAAACTTCTTCAGATACAACACAAAATGAAATAATTGAGATACAAAATTAAAGGATAAATTTTATATTATTAAACGGAGGATAAATATGAAAGTAATTAAAGCACCAAAAATAGCATATATTTTAATAATTGCTGTAATACTGTTTAGCCAGACAACATTTATATATGCTGCGACAACATCAGATTTAAAGAAACAACAAGGAGATATTCAAGATAAAATTGATGAAACAGCTTCTGAAATTTCAGGAATTAAAAAGCAAGTATCAGCAACATTAAGCCAAATAAGCAATATGGTAACACAAGTAAATGATTATAAAGATGAGATTTCTGAACTTGAAAGTAAACTAAATGAATTAAGTTCATCAATAGTTGAAAAAGAAAAACAAATAAATGAAAAAGAGGAAGCTTTTAATGAAAATCAAGATTTATTAAATAAGAGATTAATTGCATTATATGAAACAGGTACTACAACATATTTAGATTTGCTACTAAATTCTGATGGGTTGGCAGATTTTATTTCTAAATACTATTTGGTATCAAAACTTGCTGAATATGATACAAATTTATTAAATAAAATACAATCAGAAAAAGAAGAAATTGAAAATGAAAAAAGTAAGCTAGATGAACAAAAAGCAGATGTAGAAGCAACAAAAACAAATATAGAAGCAAAGACAAGCGCATTAAATACAGTTGTTACTGAAAAAAACAAACTAGTTAATAATTTATCAGAAGAAGAAAAACAATTGCAAAAACAGCTTGAAGAATTAGAAGAAGATAAAAGAGAAATAGCTAATGAATTAGCTAGAATTGCTGCAAATAGCAAGGTTACAGAAAGTGTTACTCCAAGCACAGCTGGATATATAAGCCCAATTGTAGGAAAAACAAAAGCTAATATTACAACAGGATATGGATCATACTCTTGGGGAGGAAAACATACAGGAGTTGATTTTGCAGTCTCAAGAGGAACTCCTATTGTTGCTGTTAAAGCAGGAACAGTTGTAATTTCTAAAGCTATGAAAAATCCAAATGGTACATATAGAAGTTATGGTGAATATATTGCTATTGATCATCATGATGGAACAGTTACTTTATATGCACATGGGCTAGAAGGTTCGAGATTAGTTCAAGTTGGAGATACAGTATCACAAGGACAAAAGATTATGTCTGTTGGAACAACAGGTAATTCAACAGGATATCATTTACATTTTGAAGTCAGAGTTTCAGGAAAAATAGTAAATCCTACAAATTATTTACCGTAAAATATATAATATAAATTAAATGAGGTTTTATATGGGGCAACTAATAAGATGCCCCATATTATATGATGTATACTGATTAGGAGGAAAATTATAGATGGAAGATGAAGAAAATAAAAAATGGAAAAGAAGCTATATAATAAACACGATTTTAATATGCTGTGTTGTAGCTTTTTTATCATCATGTATTACTTATGATGTATATTCTAGAAAAGAAAACGAGAATTTTAGTAATTCTAGTTCAACTGAAGAAGGAGAGATTGTATCTTCAGAAGATAGTAATAAAAAAATTAGTGAAGCAATAAAATCTTTTAGAAAACAGATAGATAAATACTATATTGGAGATATTGACGAACAAAAATTATTAGATTGTACATTAAAAGGTTATATAGAAGGATTAGATGATGAATATTCCGAATATATGACTTCAACAGAATGGGAAGATTATCAAGCAGATGCTTTAGGAAATTATGTTGGTATTGGAATATATATGAGTATGGACGTAAATAACAATGTTGTTGTTGTATCACCAATAAAAGGTACTCCAGCAGAAGAAGCTGGTCTTCAATCAGGAGATATAATTGTTGGAGTAGATGATGAGAGTGTTGTTGGTAAAAACTCTAGTGATGTTTCTAATTTGGTAAAAGGTGAAGAAGGAACAAAAGTTAAAATAACAATATTAAGAAAAGAACAATATTTAGAATTTGAAATAGAAAGAAAAGCTATAAAAGTATATCATGTTGAAAAAGAAATGCTAGAAAATAATATAGGGTATATAAAGTTAATTACTTTTGACGAAGGATGTGCAGAAGAATTAAAGGCATCTTATGAAGAACTAAAAAATAGTGGTGCAAAAAAAATAATATTAGATTTAAGAGATAATACTGGCGGATTGGTAGATGAGGCATTAAAAATTGCAGATTATGTTGTAGAAAAAGGAAATAAATTATTAATAACGGTTGATTCAAAAGAAAATAAAGAATATGATTATGCAAAAGAAGAACCAATAATAAATGAGAACATGGTAATATTAGTAAATGAATACTCTGCGAGTGCTTCAGAAATACTAGTAGGAGCATTAAAAGATAATGAAAAGGCAAAAACAGTAGGAACTAAAACATATGGAAAAGGTGTAATACAGAGCGTATTTTTCTTAAAGGACAATAGCGCATTAAAATTAACAGTACAAGAATATTATACTCCAAATGAAACAAAAATAAATAAAGTAGGAATAGAACCAGATTATGTAATAGAAAATGATAAAAATACAGAAATAGATGAACAATTACAAAAAGCAATAGAAATATTGAAATAATGTAGGGGTCGGCCTCGTGTCGACCCGAGAATTCGTTTTTCAAAGGCGGACACAAGGACCGCCACTACAAATGTTTGCAATAAATATAAAAGATGTTTTAATCTGAACATTAACAATATTTGAAAATAAATCTTAAATACTACTTGACAAAATATTCCAATTGTTTTAAAATAAAAAGGCGTTATAATGGTGGATGTAGCGTAGTTGGTTAACGCGTCAGTTTGTGGCACTGAAGACCGTGGGTTCGAGTCCCATCTTCCACCCCAT
>JBJFFD010000024.1:56333-97062 GCA_051891335.1 Candidatus Scatovivens sp. | reverse complement strand
TTCTAAGATTGAATGGGCTTGCACTTTTAGTAATTGTGAACCAAAGATAAAGAATGGTAATTTGAGAATGTTTGAAAAAACTAATATCGCTTATGTAGAACCACATAGTGTAGTTATTAAAGAAAAAGTATATCTATTCTTTAATCAGCACGAGTATTTCTATATAGGTAATTTAGCAAATAAAATACCACTCTCGAAATTAAGAGATTTTATCAGTGGCAACTAATACTAGATATATAATCTTCATCCTCAAATTTAATATAAGTTATCTTTTGATTTAAAACATTTAACTCTGGCATAGCATAGCCTCCTTCGGAAAATGATGAAATTATTAACTTGCATCATTGTACCAAACATAAGTTTTAAAATCAATAAGATTTTTATAATATGTTGTTTAAAATTTTAATTATATATATAATTAAATTATTCTAAAGAAAAGGAAAATAAAAAATGGAAGAGAAGAAAAAAATAAAAATTAGTTTAAAAGTTGCCATAATTATAGGTATTTTAATGATAAGCACAATAATTGGTTTGTATTTTATGATAAATTATTTTATTAATCGTAAATATGTTAATTATGATTTGATTGAGGCTGAAAATGGAAATGCAATTGAAGATAAAGTAATTTCTAAATTAATAAGCATAGAAGAAGAAGAATTTAAAAAATTTAAAGATTACTTTGTTGGTGCTAATGTAAGTATAGAAGAAGAGAAAAGTAATTCGCATGAAAATGGATATTTTTCTGGAAGTGCTTGGGACTCAGTGAGTAGTTCGCAAAAAATAGAGTTTAAAAATCAAGCAGAATATAATTTTAATTTGTTAAAAACGTACATTTTATACAATGATATTGAGATTGTACAAAAAATATTAGAAAATTTAGAAAATCAAAAATTGTATGAATATGGAAATAAGTTAACTGTGGTTGACGAAGGGGGAAGTACAGAGATTTCTCAAGGACTATTAAATAAATTCTATGCATATGTTTGCTCAGGATTGATTAAAAAACATTTTAATTTTGATGAATTTAAAATAAATATAACTAAAATAGAAAAAAATAATTCTATAGATATTTATATGACTATAAATAATAAATATTTAGCAATTTTTGAATATAATAAAGCTGAATGTTATTTAATGTTATTTAATGGAACAAAATATGACATTGAAAAAGAAGAGATAATATTTGACCATATAGGAGGATATAACTCGATTATGTCTTGGCATAGAATTGAGAATACACCATCAATAGACAAGCCAATTATATATGTATATCCACAAAAAGAAACTCAATTATCAATAAAGTTAGGATATCCTGAAAAAATAACATGTTCATACCCTAAATATACAACTTCTTGGGATATAATCGCAAAAGAAAATGGCGATTTAATAGATATTCATACTAATAGAAGTTTATATGCTTTATATTATGAAAGTGAACCATTATATGAAGCAAAAGTAGAAGAAGATGGCTTTATAGTAAGTAAAGAAAATTGTATAGAATTCTTAGAAGAAAAACTTGAAATATTAGGGTTGAATGAAAGAGAAACTGAAGAATTTATAATATATTGGTTACCAAAATTGGAAGAAAACAAATATAATTATATAAGATTTGCTACAATGGAAGAAATAAATAAAAATATGCCTTTAGAATTTTCTATACAACCAGATAATCTTATAAGAATTCTTATGACATATAAAGGTTTGGAAAAACCAATAGATATTAATGAGCAAGAATTAAAAACACCAGAAAGAAGTGGATTTGTTGTAGTAGAATGGGGTGGGACAGAAATAAGATAATTAGTTTGAAATGAAAACATATTGTGATTTGCTAACACTTTGGTCAACAATTTGAAAAATAAAACGTAGAACTCTTACAGCAGTAAGGGCTCTGTTTTTATGCTTCTGATTACCCACTTCAACTTTACGTAGAATCAAAGCATAAATTATTGACAAAGAAAAAAATCTTAGCATAATAAATATAGGAAATGAAGAACCACGTCTGCCTATCTTCCTATATTAGACAGTATAGCATAGAATGTTTTAAAAATTAATATAAAAAGAAAAAAATTTTCGTTATGAGTTGAAAATTATATAAACAATTAAAAATTTATAAAAGAAGGCATTTAAACCTTCTTTTACTTTATATAAAAATAGAATTGAAAAATATTATAAATTCATTATTTTTAACTTAATTTATTAATTCACTACTATTCATAATTTTTATTCTAAATTTTGTTTTAACATCCAGATTTTTGAAGTGTAGTCTTCAATAATATTATCCATCATAGCAGACGTTTTATGTTCTCCTTCTGTATCTGCTGCATTTTTTATATTTTTAACATCCTGTAATAATTTATCATAATCTTTTATTAATTCATTATATACTAATGTAGAATCTATTTTTTTATTTTCTGCTTCTATTATTTTTGTTAGATTCAAATAATCTTTTAGTGTGCCTAATGGTTGTCCTCCTAATGCCAAAATGTGTTCTGCAATTTCATCTATCTGAGTGTTTATTTCTGTATAATATTCTTCTAGCTTTGGATGTACAATGAAGAAATCCTTTCCTTTTATATTCCAATGATAATTTTGTAATTTACGATAAAAAACATTTAAGTCACTTAAAAAAGTATTAAGATTATTTAATATATTTTCCATATTTAATCTCCTTTTCTATTTTTTTATATTATTTACTAATTTAAATATTTTATTCAGAATTATGAACAATTTAAAAATAATTGAATTTTTATCTATCTTGATATATAATAACTAAAAATATACTAATATTTATAAGGAGAAGATAGTATAATGCAATTAATCTCTAAATCAGAGGAAGAAACTAAGAATATAGCAAAAAAGATAGCAAGACAATTAAAAATTAAAGATATTATAATTTTAGAGGGCGATTTAGGAACTGGAAAAACTAAGTTTACTGAAGGAATACTTGAATATTTTAATCTTCAAGATGAAATTTCTAGTCCAACTTTTACAATTGTTAATGAATATAATACTGAAAAATTTAATATATATCATTTTGATGTATATAGATTAACTGATGTTGACGAGTTTTATGCTATTGGTGGTGAAGAGTATTTTGAAAAAGGTGTTTGCATTATTGAATGGGGAGAGATGATTAAGGAATGTTTGCCAAATGATTATCTTAAAATAAAGTTTACTAGAGATTCTGATAACGAAAATATTAGAATTTTAAATATAGAAACTATAGGTGAATTTAAAATAAATTTATGAGAGGATTAGTTATGAAAATATTAGCTGTAGATACAACTTCAAATATATGTTCAACATCTTTGCTAGAAGATAATAAAAAAATTGATGAAAATACTATAAACAATGGATTAACACATTCTGAGAATTTAATGCCACTTATATCAGAATTGTTGGAAAGAAATCAAATCACTTTATCACAAATTAATTTGATATCTGTTTGTGTTGGACCAGGTTCTTTTACAGGAATAAGAATTGGAATTGCTTCTATAAAAGCAATGGCAGAAGTGTATAAAATACCTGTGGCAGAAGTAACATCTTTAGAAGCCTTAGCAATGTCTTGTGAAAAAAATGAAACCATTATATCTTTAATTGATGCAAGAAATAACCAAGTATATGCTGGTGTGTTTGATTCTGAAATAAATTTAAAAGAAGAATATATGGCAGATGATATAAATTTTGTATTAGATAAAATAAAAAAATATAAAAATATTAAATTTGTTGGAAATGGTTCAATATTACATAAGGAATTGATAAAACAAAACATTAAAAATGCAGAATTTTCGGATAAAAATGAACAAAATAGTTATTTTGTTGGATTATGCGGACTAAAGAAATATGAAAGTAAGGATTTAAAAAATGCAGATACAGTTATGCCAATATATTTAAGAAATAAAAATTAATTATGAGAGTGATAAAATATGGAAGATTTTATTATAGAAAAAATGACAAATGTTGATTTAAATAAAATAGAAAAAGATTTTCAGAAAAAATTTGATGATTTCTGGACAATAAGTATTTTAAAAAGTGAATTAGAAAATAGTAATTCACTTTATTTTGTCGCGAAAAAAAAAGATGAAATTGTTGGATTTGCTGGAATTTTAATAAATGTTGATTTTACAGAGATAGCTAACATTGTAGTAAGAAAAGATTTTAGAAATCTAGGTATAGGAAAGTTGCTTTTAGAAAAAATAATAAAAGAAACCAATAAAGTCGGTAAAAATAAGATTTACTTAGAGGTTAATGAGAATAATATAAATGCAATAAATTTGTATAAAAAATATAAATTTGAAGAGGTTGGAAGAAGAAAAAAATATTACAATAAAAAAGATGATGCTATTTTAATGAACTTAAATAATATTAATAAACTTTTTAATAAATAAAAAATAATATTTTTTTAGTAAAATAATTGAAAAAAAATATTGTTTAATATACAATTATTTTGTTGAATATTATAATTTTATGACTATATGTCGAAACTAAAGATTTATAAGTTATATGGAGGATTACAAATGAGAAAAAAGAATGAATTGATGCCAAAAGATTTAAAAAATATATGTGACCCAAATCAATTTAAATTTGAAACAACTAAGGAATTAGTTGATACTACAGATTTAGTATATGGGCAAGAAAGAGGAATTAAAGCTTTAAACTTTGGTTTAGAAATGGGAATAAAGGGATATAACTTATATTTAGAGGGACCAGCTGGAGTTGGAAAAACTATGTATACAATAAGATGTTTAACCAATAAAGCTAAAAAGGAAAAAGTTCCAAATGACTGGTGCTATATATATAATTTTGATAATCCAAACGAACCTATAGCAGTATCATTACCAGCAGGTCAAGGAATTGTTTTTAAAAACACAATGGAAACCTTTGTAAAAGATATTAGAAGAGATATTAAAAAAACTTTTAATAATGATGATTTTGAAAAAGAGAAAAAAATTATAAAGCAGGAGTTTGAAACCAAAAGAGAAAAACTTTTAGAAAAATTGAATAAAAGGACGATGGTACAAGGATTTCAGGTTAAATCTACTAGTAATGGCGTTTACATGATGCCTATTCTGGATGGTAAAGTTCTTGCAGAAGAAGAATTTGATAGTTTAGATGAGAATGTAAAAAGAGAATTTGAAGAAAGATCAGCATTAGTTCAAGAACAAGTATTAGAAGCTTTAGGAGAAATAAAAGCTATAGAAAGAGCTTCAGAGAAAAAAATAGAGGAATGGCAGTCTAATGTGGCATTACTTACTATTAATGTTCATGTTAATTCTATAAAAGCTAATTATAAAAGAAATAAGATTATAAATAATTATATGGAGAATATAAAAAAGGATATATTAAGTCATATTTCAGCTTTTATTGAAAATAATGAAGACTCTAAGCAAACACCGACTTCTCCAATGCAAAAACCTGAAGAAAAAGAACCTTGGCTTAATTATAGAGTAAATTTATTTATAGACAATAGTAAATTAGAAGGTGCTCCAGTTATAATGGATACAAATTATAGTTATACAAACTTATTTGGAAGACTAGAATATGAAAATCAATATGGTAGTGTAAAAACAGATTTTACTATGATAAAGCCTGGATTATTGCATCAAGCAAATGGTGGATATATTGTTTTTCAGGCGAAAGATTTAATTGCTAACCCCGTATGCTATGAGACTTTAAAAAAATGTTTAAGAGTAAAGGAAATTGTTATTGAAAATTCATTAGAACAACGTTCTTCAATGTTATTGATTTCATTAAAGCCAGCACCAATACCATTAGATTTAAAGGTGCTTATAATTGGAAATTCTGAAATATATCATACATTATTATCTATGGATGATGATTTTAGAAAATTATTTAAAATTAAAGTTGAGTTTGAAGAAGATGCTCCTAGAACTACAGAAAATATTGAAAAACTTTCTAAATTTGTAAGAAGCTTTTGTGTTCAAGAAGAATTAATTGATTTAGACAAAGAAGCTATGGCAAAAATAATTGAATTTACATCAAAGCTTTCCGGAGATAAAGAAAAGTTATCAACACAATTTGGCGCTATTAGTGAAATAATAGGGGAAGCAGCAACTTGGGCTAAGTTAGATAAGGCTAAAGTAGTAACAAAAGAATATGTGGAAAAAGCTTTGAACGAAAGAGTAGATAGAATAAAAAAATATGATAAAAAATATTTGCAAATGATAGAAGAAGAAGGACTTTTAATTGATACCTCTGGATATAAAGTTGGACAAATAAATGGACTTACTGTTGTTACAATTGGAGACTATTCTTTTGGTAAACCTGCAAAGATAACTGCAAACACATTTATGGGGGCAGAGGGAATTGTTGATATTGAAAGAGAAATAGAAATGTCTGGACCTTCTCATTCTAAAGGAATTTTGATAATAAAAGGATATCTTGGAGAAAAATTTGCTCAAGAAATTCCTTTATCACTGACAGCAAGTATTTGCTTTGAACAATTATATGGAGCTGTAGATGGAGATAGTGCTTCTAGTACAGAAACTTATGCGATATTATCTAGTTTATCTGAAATGCCAATAAATCAATCTATTGCTGTTACTGGATCAGTAAATCAAAAAGGAGAAATACAACCAATAGGTGGAGTAAATGAAAAAATAGAAGGATTTTATCAAATTTGTAAGATGAAAGGATTAACTGGAGAACAAGGAGTAATTATTCCTATACAAAATGTTAGAAATTTACATTTAAGTGATGAAATAATAGAAAGTGTAAGAAAAGAAAAATTTCATATATATGCTATAAGAACTATTGATGAAGGAATTGAAATTTTGACAGGAGTTCCAGCAGGAAAGAAAAATTCAAAAGGAGAATTTCCAAGTGGAACGATTAATCATTTGGTTTATGAAAAACTTAAAAAATTTACTGAAAATGCTAGAAAAAGCGGAAAAAACTAATAATTTGACTTTTGTAAAATAGCATGTTAATATATAAGTGATTTCTGGGCGGGACGTATTTCCCGCCTTAATTAATATTTACAAATAAATAATATGAAAGGAACATACTACAATGAAGAGAAATATATTTGGATTAGTAGCATCAGCAGTATATATTGTTATAATATTGCTATCAGCTAAAATGTTTGAAAAATCTGAAAAAGAAGCTAGTAGAAAATATATACATATAATGTTATCTAATTGGTGGATTATAGCTATGATATTTTTTAATACACCAATATTTGCTTGCATTGGACCTGCAATTTTTATAATAATTAATTATATTTCATATAAATATAATTTAATAAAATCAATGGAAAGAGAAAAAGATAAGCAAGATGGGTTAGGAACAGTTTATTATGCAATATCTTTATTTATATTAGCTTACTTAACATTTGGACCATTAAATAATACATTAATAGGATTATGTTCAATAATAGTAATGGGATATGCTGATGGTATGGCTGCTATAGTTGGAAAATCATTAAAAAGTCCATCTTATACAATAGGAAATACTACTAAAACTTTGGCTGGTTCTTTAACAATGCTAGTTATAACATTTATAATTATTTCTGGATTTTTAGTATTTAATAATGTGCCATTTTGGTTTTTTAAAGCAATAATAATTTCATTTATTATTACAATTATTGAAGCAATATCAATAAAAGGAACAGATAATTTAACAGTACCATTAGTAACAGCAGGTTTATTGTTCCTTATATAGTGAGGGGTTATAATAAATATTTATATTAAAGGAAAATATATGATAAACGAAAATTATGAAAAGCAAATTTTTATTTCGAAAATTATAGATAAAATTAAATTCTGTAGGAATAAAAATATAATAGAATACACTGACTTTTTAGATATTAATAAAAAAAGTATAGCTTTAGAAGTACTAAAAAAAGAAAAATTTAATAATTATATAATAAATGATGGTGAACATGAATTTGATAGAGACATTATTATTATGTATCCTGATAAATTGGATGTTAAAATAGTAAAAGAATATTATAGCAAAATTGTAAGCTTTATTAAGATAGAAAATACTAAACAATTAGAATATGAGCATAGAGTTTACTTAAGTGGAATGATGAAATTAGGAATTAAAAGAGAAAAATTCGGGGATATTATTGCAAATAATAATAGCGCAAGTATTATTGTTTTTAGTGAGTTAGAAAGTTATATAACTAGTGAACTAAAACAATTAAAAAGATTCCAAAACTCTAATATTAGTATATTTAATATTAAATATTTACAGACAAAAGTAAATGAATTTGAAGATGTAAATATAATAGTTCATTCATTAAGATTAGACAATGTTGTTGGAGAAATATCAAAATGTTCTAGAACAAAAGCTAAAGAAATTATAGAAAACTGTAACGTTTTTATTAATAGTAAATGTGAAACTAAAATTTCAAAAATAGTAAAGCAAAATGATGTTATAACAATAAGAGGAAAAGGAAAATTTATTTTTAGTTATATCGAAAACAGAACTAAAAAAAATAATATTATTTTAAATTTTAAAAAATATAAATAGGAGAGTAACTATGAATAAAAATATTAATAAATTGAAGATAGGTCAAGTATTTTCTACTTGTGTTTTAATTAGTTTTATTGCACCAATAATATTTTTAGTATTTAAAATAATAACTACAACAAATGAAATAGATTTAGAAAGTACAGAAAGAGTTAGAAGTGATTATGTATTAATGCTTATACAATGTATATTGGGAATTATAGGAATGGCTCTTCCAGGAATTGCTAGTAAAAAATTTAAATTAGAAATACCAAACAATATGTATTATTTATATATTATATTTTTATATTCAGCTATATTTTTAGGAGAAATTAGAAATTTTTATTATGATATTCCATATTGGGATATTATTTTACATGCATTTAGTGGAGTAATGATAGGATGTATAGGATTTTCTATTATTAGTTTATTAAATGATAAAGAAATTTTTCATTTGAATTTAACTCCATTTTTTATTGCTTTTTTTGCATTTTGCTTTGCTATGATGTTAGGCACGGTATGGGAAATTTATGAATATTCATCAGATACTATATTGAAAACTAATATGCAAAAATATAAATTAGAAAACGGAAGTGAGCTGGTTGGAAGAGAAGCATTGAAAGATACAATGGATGATTTAATAGTTGATGGTATGGGAGCATTTGTTATTAGTAGTATTGGATATATATCTCTAAAAAAGCAGACAGGATGGATAAAAAAATTTTTAATAAAGAAAAAGAAGGAATAAAGTTTTGATGATAAGTAAAGATGATTTAATTTTATTAAAAAGGATGAAAGAAAAATCAAAAGATGGAAATGCTTTTGTTTTAAAATCCAAAAATGGAAAAACTTATGTAAGTAGTAGCTCATTATTAAATACATTTGAAAAAGCAAAAAATGAAAAAGATTTTGAGTATTTATTAATGGATTATAAAAGCATTAATGAAGAAAAAATAAAAAATATAATTAAAAAAATGGGAAAAGATTTCAAGATATATTTAGTAAAAGATGATAAAATTATAGAAGCGAAAACTTAACGTTTCCGCTTCTATTTATAATTCTATTTCCTCATCACTATTGGCTAATTCAGAATCAGTTTTTTCTGATTGAACATTTTGATTATTATAATCTTGAATAGCAGAATTTACTTCTTTTGCCAGGTAGCTATCAGGATGTTTCTCTATATAGTTTATTAAACAATCAACATATTCTTCTTTGTTATCATTATATGCATAATAAAAAGCTCTTGTAGAATATAAATCAGCAAGAAGTTTTGAATCATTCACAGAATTATCATTTATAATGTTAGAATAACCGGAATTCAATTCCTGCTGAGTAGGTGCATGATTAGTAAACTGAGTCCCATCAGCACAAATTGGAACTATTTCTCCATTAACTTTTGCACATGCTGCAATAAAATCTCCAGTATCTGTAATAATGCTTATTACATTAACATCGTTATCATAATCATCTATACCAGTACAAGTATATCCAGCTTTTTTTAATAAAGATTCAGTTGTTCCTGGACTATTACCTTTTGTAACATAAAATTCATTTCCATTTTTATCAGTTAATTTATAAATAAATGTATGAGGTCTGGATTTGATTTCTAATCCGACAGATAAGGCTGAATTATTCATTTTGTTAAATTCATTTCTAAATACGTTTTTAAAATGATTTAAAGAGGGATTATAGTTTTTCAAAGGTGATGGCTCAACGCATTTTAATAAATAATCTTCTGCAGTTAATATTTGTGGTTGAGAAACTTGTGATATAGTAGTTTCTTCTTTTGAAGGTGATTGTGGCCTATTAGAAATAATTTGATGTCCCATAATTCCAATAGCCGATGCTCCCACTAAACCTAAAGCAACCCATCTTTTCATTTTATCTGATACAGAAAGAGGCGCTTTATAATGAAAAGTATCATTTATATATGAATTTTTTAGATTTAAATGTTCTTGTTTTGAAACTTTTGGAGGACGAATAGTTAACAAATTATTTTTGCTTTCATCTGACAACTGAATACGACTAAACTTAGAAGCAACTGCATTAACTAAATCATCAGAGGAAGATGTAAATTTAACAGAACAATGGGTTCTGTTTGCTATTTGGTTCATTAATTCTAATTTTTGTCTTATGCCTAAATGGCCATATTTTTTTTCGTTATTAGATAACTCTAAATTATATATTTCTCTTACAATATCCTTTTTATCTATCTTTTCGCATTTTTTAGATATTATTGGTTCAAGCTGGTTAATTTCTTCAGGAGTAAGCTTTCTACCTAATTTTCTTTCTCCCATTTTTACAAATAAAGTAAATAGATATTTAAAAGTTTTTTTATTTCTTTCTATATTCATATAGATACCTCCAATAATATATAAATTATATCATAACTATACTTATAATATAAAAAAGTTAACAAAACTTAATATAAATTTAACTTAAAATTAACAAAAATTATAGATAAAATATTTGACAAAAAAATATATTTAATAGATAATTAATATATTAAAATATGTTTAAATTTTACAAAGGAGGAATATATTAAATGTATATATTCAATAGAGTTACAGTAGTTCCAAAATTACCAAAAAGAATTGAAAAATTATCAGATATTTCAAATAATTTATGGTGGTCTTGGAATACAGAATTGTTAAGATTGTTTCAAGAGATGGACATGAACCTATGGGAAAAAACAAAAAAGAATCCTGTAAAATTTTTGAAACTTATAAGTCAAGAGAAATTAAGTAAAATGTCAGAAGATCCAAATTTCCTTAAAAAATATGATAAGGTTGTAGAAAACTTTGAAGGATATATGAATAGTAAAGATACTTGGTTCAAAAATAATTATCCGAATAATAAAAAGGACTTAATAGCGTATTTTTCAGCTGAATACGGATTAGACGAAATAATTCCAATATATTCAGGAGGATTAGGAATATTATCTGGTGATCATGTTAAATCAGCAAGTGACTTAGATATTCCATTTGTTGCTGTGGGGCTTTTATATAAAAATGGATATTTTCATCAAAAGATTAATAATAATGGTGAACAATACTCAGAATATCATAATATTGATTTATACAACTTACCAATTTTTCCTGTGAAAGATGAAAATAAAGAAGATTTGATTGTTGAAATTTCCTTAGAAAACAAACCATTATTTATAAAAGTATGGGAAATAAGAGTTGGTAGAGTAAAAGTATATTTAATGGATACAGATATCGAAAAGAATCAAGAAGATTTTAGAAACATTACCTTAAGACTATATGGCGGAGATAAAGAAATGAGAATAAGACAAGAAATAGTTTTAGGCATGGGAGGAGTAGAAGTTTTAAAAAAATTGAAATATACTCCTACAGTTTATCATATGAATGAAGGACATTCTTCTTTCTTAATTTTACAATTAATAAAAAATATTATGCAAGAAAGAAATGTATCTTTTAATATTGCAAAAGAAATTGCAACAGTTCAAACAGTATTTACTACTCATACACCAGTTCCAGCTGGAAATGATATTTTTGAAACTAGTTTAGTAGAAAAATATTTTAATAGTTTTTGGCCTCAATTAGGTTTATCAAGAGATGAATTTTTAAGACTAGGAATGAAAGACAATGGCTCATTAAACCAAGGATTTAATATGGGAGTTCTAGCAATTAAATTTGCCGGAAAGAAAAATGGAGTTAGTAAATTACACGGAGAAGTTTCTAGAGAGCTTTTTGGAGATGTTTGGCCTAATATTTCTGAAGAAGAATCGCCTATAACTTATGTGACTAACGGCATACATACATGTTCATGGCTTGCTCCTAATATGAAAAGATTATTTAATGACTATTTTTCACCATATTGGCAAGATAAAATCCAATTAAGAGAAACCTGGGATAAAGTTGATGAAATTCCTGATGAGATACTTTGGGAAGCACATGTTGCTAGAAAAGAAAGACTAATGAAAGTTATAAAACAAAATGTTACAGATAGATTTATTAATAATGGAATTTCTTATGATCAAATAGCTGATGTTCTAAATAACCTAAATCCAAGAGCTTTAACAATTGGATTTGCAAGAAGATTTGCTACATATAAAAGAGCAACATTAATATTTAAAGATTTGTCTAGGTTAACACAAATTTTAAACGATAATAATAGGCCCGTTCAAATTGTATTTGCTGGAAAAGCACATCCTGCAGATGTAGAAGGACAAAATTTAATAAAAAGAATTCATGAAATTTCTTTGATGCCACAATTTAAAGGAAAGATTTTTATACTAGAAAATTATAATATATCTATAGCAAGATATCTAGTTAGTGGTGTTGATGTTTGGCTTAATAATCCAAGAAGACCAATGGAAGCTTCTGGAACTAGTGGAGAAAAAGCTTCTGTTAATGGAGTACTAAATTTCAGTATTTTAGATGGATGGTGGGCAGAAGGATATGATGGTTCAAATGGATGGTCAATAGGAAACGATAATGAATATATTAATGAAGAAGAACAAGACAAAGCGGATAGTAATAGTATGTATCATACTTTAGAAAATAAGATAATACCAACATACTATAATCAAGATCAAAATGGAATACCTAAACAATGGATAAAATTAATGAAAAATTCAATTAAGACTACTGGAGGACAATATAGTACTTCAAGGATGGTTATTGACTATGTTGATAAATTATATATACCATTATGTAATTTAAAAAATAAATATTTTGAAGATAACAAAAAAGTAGAAGATTTTTCAAATTGGAAGAATAATATAAAAACGAATTGGAAAAAAATAAATATATCTCAAGAAGATAATGTAGATAATAAAAAATTAGTAGCAGGAAGTAAAATAAAAGTAAAGTGTATTGTTGATTTTAAAGATATAAAAGAAACAGATGCTTCTGTTCAAGTTTATTTAGGAAAATTTATGGAGAATGGAACAGTAAAAAATGTTTATAAAGAGGAAATGAAACTTGTATCAGAAGAAAATGGAAAGTATATTTATGAATCTAATATAAAATTGGATAATGGAGGAAACTTTGGCTATACGTTCAGAGTATTACCAAAACATGAAATGTTAATTGAACCAGAAAACATGGACTTAATAAAATGGATTGAAAAATAATAAATTAATATACGTTGTTTTATATAAAAAAATCTGTAGAGTGTTGATGTTTACATCGCCCCAGAATTTTAGTTATTGTTTAAACTAATTTTTAATTGCAGAGAAAATGTAGTGGTCGGTCTCGTGTCGACCCGTGAATTTTATTTTTACAGGCGGACACAAAGTCCGCCCTACAAACATTTGCAGTAAATATAAAAGATATTTTAGTTTGAATATTAACAAATTTTACTAATAAAACAAAAAAAACACTTGAAACCTTATATGCTCAAGTGCTATAATATAATTCGATTTTAAACAAGAAGGGATATGATGGAAAAATGAAACAAATAAGAAAAACAAAAATAGTAGGAACTATAGGACCAGCTAGTGAGAAAAGATTAGAAGAATTAATTGATGCTGGATTAAATGTGTGCAGAATAAATTATTCTCATGGAAGCTATGATGAACAAGAATGGAAAACAAACGAAATAATAAAAATAAGAGAAGAAAAAGATTTACCTATTCCAATGATTTTAGATATGAAAGGACCAGAAATAAGAACAGGAATGCTTATAACTGGTAAAAATGAAAAAATTAAATTAGATGATGGCCAAAAATTTACTTTAGTAAATGAAGATATTATTGGAGATAAAGATAAAGTTTCTGTAACTTATAAAGAATTATATAAAGACGTTGAACCAGGAACAAAAATATTAATTGATGATGGTGCTATTGAATTAAAAGTGGATGAAATAGTTGATAAAGATATAGTTTGTACAGTTATTCATGGAAATCCTTTAGGAAGTAGAAAAACAATGAATTTGCCAGGAACAATAATACGTCTTCCAGCTTTGGCTGAAAAAGATATTAATGACTTAAAAACAGCATGTGAACATGATTATGATTATGTTGCTATTTCATTTGCAAGAAATTTAGATGATATAGCACAAGTTAGAAAAGTATTAGATGATAATGGTGGAAAAGATATAAAAATAATTACGAAAGTTGAAAATATTGAAGGACTATCAAATATGGAAGATATTGTTAAAACAGCAGATGCTCAAATGATAGCTCGTGGAGATATGGCAACAGAAACAGATTTTACAGAGCCACCTGTAATGCAAAAGAAATTTATTAAATTATCAAATATGGAAAATAAACCGGCTATTACAGCAACACAAATGTTAGAATCAATGACTTATAATCCATTACCAACAAGAGCAGAAGCAAGTGATGTTGCAAATGCTATTTATGATAGAACAAGTGCGGTGATGCTATCAGGAGAATGTGCTATGGGTAAATATCCTTTAGAATGTATTCAAACAATGGATAAAATAGCCAAAAGAGTTGAACCAACTATAGACTATTGGAAAAGATTTGATGAAGATGAAAATATAAAATTAAACAATTTAGAAGATAATATAGCATATTCAACATGTGTTATAGCTAAAAATACAAAAGCTGATGCAATAGTATGCTATACATCTACAGGAGATTCAGCAAGAAGAATCGCAGGAATGGGAGCTGGTTGTCCAATTTTAGCTGTAACAGATAATAAAAGAACTTTTCGTCAATTAGGATTAGCTTGGAATGTTTATCCAGTATATATAGAATCAAAAGAAAGTACAGATGAAACAGTAGAAGCTGGAATACAAAAATTAAAATCTCAAGGTATTTTAGAAGAAGGAGATAAAGTAATATTATCTGGAGGACATAGCTACGTAAATGGAGTAAAATCAAGCAAAGTTTTTGGCGGGTATATAGAAATATAAAATTTTAAACAAAAAAATCCCTTACAAGGGATTTTTTTTGTTACATAATCTTTTAGGGGCGGACGACCCTGTCCGCCCGAGAGAATAAATAATAAAAAATAGATAATAAAGAATAAAAATGTAGGGGCGGACGACCCTGTCCGCCCGAGAGAATAAATAATAAAAAATAGATAATAAAGAATAAAAATGTAGGGGCGGACGACCCTGTCCGCCCGAGAGATTAATCAATAAAAAATAATATATTATATAAATTTTTGTTGAAAAACCATGAAAAATATTATAAAATAAAACGGTATCATGGAGGAATTTAAAGTGCTAATTAATAACGAAGAATATTATGAAAAAATAAATAATTTAATAAAAAATGATAATTTAAAATATTCCATTCTTACAATGGGATGTCAATTAAATGAAAACGATTCGGAAAAAATTTCTGGAATGCTTACAAAAATGGGATATGAAGAAATAGAAGATTATACTAAAGCAGATTTCATTATATTTAATACATGTTGTGTAAGAGAAAATGCGGAAGAAAGATTATTTGGGAAAATAGGTGAAATAAAAAATATAAAAAAACAGAAAAATGTAATACTTGCAATAGGTGGATGTATGATGCAAGAAAAAGGCATGGTTGAAAAATTAAAAAGAAGTTATCCATTTGTTGATATTATTTTTGGTACACATACAATTCAAAACTTACCAGAAAATGTCTATAAAATATTGAAAAATAATAAAAAGGTAAAAGATGTCATAGACATAGACGGTGAAATTTATGAAGGACTTCCTATAAAAAGGAACGATAAATTTAAAGCATCAGTAACTATAATGTATGGATGTAATAATTTCTGTACGTATTGTATAGTTCCTTATGTTAGAGGAAGAGAAAGAAGTAGAAAACCCGAAAAAATTATAGAGGAGGTAAAACAGCTAGCCAAAGAGGGTTATAAGGAAATAACTTTATTGGGACAAAATGTGAATTCATATAAAGGAAATGATAAAATAAAAAATTTTGCTGATTTATTAACTGAAGTAAGCAAAATAGAAGGAATAGAAATAATAAGATTTATTTCTCCACATCCTAAGGATTTTACTGATGATGTAATAGATGTCATTGCTTCTTCAAATAAAATTGCTAGAATAGTTCATTTACCATTACAGGCAGGAAATTCAAAAGTATTAAAAGAAATGAATAGAAAATATACTAAAGAGCAATATTTAGAATTAGTAAAAAAAATGAAAGATAGAATACCAAATTTAGTTTTATCAACAGATATAATAGTTGGTTTTCCTGGTGAAACGGATGAAGAATTTAAAGATACTTTAGATGTTGTTAGAAAAGTAAATTTTGAGCAAATTTTTATGTTTATATATTCCAAAAGAGAAGGAACAGTGGCAGCAGAGAGAATTGATCAAGTACCAGAAGATATTAAACATAAAAGATTTGAAGAATTAAAAGAATTATATGATTCTAAAGTTGATGAAAATAATGAAAAATATATAAATACATATCAAAAAATTTTAGTAGAAGGTGAAAGTAAAAATAATGATGAAATGCTACAAGGAAGAACTGATACTAACAAAGTTGTTATATTTGAAAAAAAGCCAAACATAAAAATAGGTGATGTTATAAATATAAAAATAAAAGAAGCACATAAGTGGTATTTAAAAGGTGAAATATAAAATATAAAGGAGAAATAAAAATGGCAGAAGAAGTATCACCAATGATGCAAAATTATTTGCAAACAAAATCTGAATATAAAGATTGTATATTATTTTATAGACTTGGTGATTTTTATGAGATGTTTTTTGATGACGCCATAACAGCATCAAGAGAATTAGAAATAACTTTAACAGGAAAGGCTTGCGGAATGGAACAAAAAGCTCCAATGTGTGGAGTTCCTTTTCATGCTGCAGAAATATACATATCAAGATTAATTTCAAAAGGGTATAAAGTTGCTATTTGTGAACAGTTAGAAGATCCTAAAAAAACTAAAGGAATAGTTAAAAGGGGAGTTGTTAGGATAGTTACACCTGGTACTGTTATAGAATCTAATATGCTAGAAGAAAAAAAGAATAATTATATAATGTCAATATTAAAAAAAGGTATGTATTATGGAATTGCAGTTTGTGATATTAGTACTGGAGATTTTTATTCAACACAAATAAAGCTTGAAGAAAATAATTTTGAAAAGTTATTAGATGAATATGCTAGATTTGCACCAGCTGAGATTGTTGTAAACGAAGAAATGTATGCAAGTAAAAAAGAAATTGAAACATTAAAAGATAGGAATAATACTTTTGTAACTCTAAGAGAAAACTTAAACTTTAATGAAGATTATAAATTAATTGAAAGATGTTATACAATAGTTGATAGTTTTGATAAAGAAAAAAATGATTTGAAACAAGATATTTTTTGTGTTTGCGCAATTAATGGCTTATTAAATTATTTTACGGAAACTCAAAAAGTTAAGTTAGAGCATATAAATAAAATAAAAATATATGAAGTAAAAATGTATATGTCCTTAGATATTAATGCTAGAAGAAGCCTGGAACTAACAGAAAGAATGAGAGATAAAAATAAAAAAGGAACTTTAATTTGGGTTTTAGATAAAACATCAACATCAATGGGTGGAAGACTTTTAAGAAGATGGATTAATGATCCATTACTAGATATAAATCAAATTAATAAAAGGCTAGATGCTGTAAAGCAGTTAAAAGATAACTTTATTTTAAGAGGTGATATTACAGAATGCTTGAAAAAGGTTTATGATATAGAAAGGTTAGCTGGCAAAATTTCTTATGGAAATGCAAATGCAAGAGATTTAATTTCCTTAAAGAATTCTATATCAAATCTTCCTGAACTAAAACAATTATTAAAAGACAATAGTTCAGAATTATTAAATTCAATTTATAATAGATTAGATGAGCTAAAAGATATAAAAGATTTAATAGAAAAATCAATAGTTGAAGATCCACCAATTGCAATAAAAGAAGGAGGCATTATAAAAAAGGGATATAATTCAGAAATCGATGAATATAAAGAAGCTTCAACAGAAGGAAAGAAATGGATTTTAGATATTGAAGCCAAAGAAAGAGAAAAAACTGGTATAAAAAATCTTAAAGTAGGGTATACAAGAGTTTTTGGATATTATATAGAAATTACAAAATCATTTTTAAATCAAGTTCCAGAAGATAGATTTATAAGAAAACAAACACTAACAAATGGAGAAAGATTTGTAACCGAAGAACTTAAAGAAATAGAAGCTAAGATATTAGGTGCAGAAGAAAAAGCTATTAACCTAGAATATAATGAATTTGTAAAAATTAGAGAAAAGATTGCTGAAAATATAGAAAGACTTCAAACTTCAGCAAATTGTGTTGCAAATATTGATGTTCTAAATAGCTTAGCACAAGTTTCTGAAGATAATAATTATGTAAGACCTGAAATTAATAATAATGGAATCGTAGAAATAAAAGATGGAAGACATCCAGTTGTAGAAAAAATGATGGATTTGGGTAGTTTTGTTCAAAATGATACTATAATGGATAAAAATGAAAATAGAACAGCCATAATAACAGGACCTAATATGGCTGGAAAATCCACATATATGAGACAGGTTGCTATAATAATTCTTATGGCACAAATTGGAAGCTTTGTCCCTGCAAGCTATGCTAATATAGGAATTGTAGATAAAAT
This sequence comes from Candidatus Scatovivens sp., assembly GCA_051891335.1. GTDB lineage: Bacteria > Bacillota > Clostridia > TANB77 > CAG-508 > Scatovivens. The sequence continues at coordinate 78,029 of JBJFFD010000024.1, read as the reverse complement.
ATTTACCAGAATAGGAGCATCAGATGATTTAAGCAGTGGACAAAGTACATTTATGGTTGAAATGATGGAAGTTGCAAATATTTTAAAAGATGCTACTGAAAACAGTTTAGTTATTTTAGATGAAATTGGAAGAGGAACTTCAACATATGATGGATTATCAATTGCATGGGCTGTTGCAGAATATATAAATAGTAAAGAAAATATAGGATGTAAAACTTTATTTGCAACTCATTATCATGAATTAGTAGATTTAGAAAGCAAGGTAGAAGGAATAAAAAATTATTCAGTCGCTGTAAAAGAAAAAGGTGAAGATATTATTTTTTTAAGAAAAATAGTAGAAGGTGGAACTGATGAAAGTTATGGCATACATGTTGCCAAACTCGCAGGAGTACCAAAAAATGTTGTAACAAGAGCTAATAAAATATTAAAAAGTTTAGAAAAAAACACGACTAAAACACTTCAAATAAAAGAAGAGAAAAAACAGGTAGAAGGACAGTTAGACTTATATAATCTTAAATTAGTAGAAATAGCATCAGAATTAGATAAAATAAATTTAAATGAATTAACACCGATAGATGCTTTAAATATTTTATCTAAAATAAAAGAAAAAATGAAATAAAATAACCAATAAACATATTATTCGTGTTTAGATTTTAAATAATTGTAGTGGCTAACAACTTTTTTAGCCACTACTTTGATGTTTATAATTCCATAAAATCTTTTAATTTTTTGTAGTCTTTTAGTCCCTGAAGGTAAAAGAAAGAACTTTCTATTTGTGATATTTCAGAAAATATAGAAAATAAATTATCTAAAGAATTATCATCTTCTGGTAATTTTTTTGACAGTATTTTTAGATTTGAATATAAAGAATCATAAAGTATTTTGTATTTTTTATTTTCTTTTAAAAGAATATTAAGGTATTCATTTTTGTTTTCTTCCAAAAAATTTGATAAGTTTGTAAAAAAGATATTATTCATGAGTAAATCTCCTTTCAGTTCATTTGTAATAAAAATAAAAAGAACAGAAATGTTTAGAATTAAACACTAAACTTTTTTGTTCTCAACCTATGAACATATTTTAACATAGAAATGTTAAAAAGTCAAACAAAAGTTTGAAAAATAAATTACAAATAAATTACATTAAAATTATAAATAAGTAACAAATATTGAAAAAATTAATATATAATATATAATATATTATATATTAAAAGAAAGATGGTGTAAATTTGGAATTTTTAGTCGTAATAGTAGTATTGTTAACAATAATTTTACTATTAACTTGTTTAGCAATATTACAAATAAAAATGGCAGGTATGGAAGTTAAAGATTTTTGGACATTTATAAAGGCAAATGATACTCTGGATAAATTATATGCTTTTTGTCTAAAATATGAAAATTTAACACCACAACAACAAATTTTATTTCTGGCAGAAGCTGAAAAAATATTTGATGCATTTGATAAAGTTCCAGATACTTTATGGGAAGAAGAGTATAATAAATATATGAGAGTGCTTGAAAAATATAAAAATATTAAAGTTGCAAGATGGGAAGAACAATAAAAATATCAAATAAAAATATTTGGTATTTTTTTTATGGTTTGAAAATAATTGTTCACCCAAATAAATTAAAAAACATATTATATAAAGAAATAAACAAAAAGGGTGATATGAATGATGAACGTAAAATATTTTGATCATGCTGCAACAACACCAGTAGATAGTAGGGTATTAAATGAAATGTTACCATTTTTTAATGAAAATTTTGGAAATCCATCATCTATATATAGTATTGGAAAAAAAAGTAAGGAAGCAATAAGCATTTCTAGAATGAAAATAGCATCAAGCATAAATTCTAAAGTTAATGAGATATACTTCACAAATGGTGGTAGTGAAAGTGATAACTTAGCAATAAAAGGTATTGCTTTTGCAAATAAAAATAAAGGTAATCATATAATTACCAGCAAGATAGAACATCCAGCAGTTTTAAATACCTGTAAATTTTTGGAAAGATTTGGATTTGAAGTAACTTATATAAATGTTGATAATAATGGATTTGTTGATTTAAAGGAACTTGAAGAAAGTATAACAAGAAAAACTATATTAATTAGTATAATGTTTGCAAATAATGAAATAGGAACAATTCAGCCAATAAGAGAGATTGCAAAGATTGCTAAAAAATATGGAATATATTTTCATACTGATGCAGTTCAAGCTATAGGAAATATAAAAATAGATGTAAGAGATTTAAAAATAGATGCTTTATCAATGTCAGCGCATAAATTTTATGGACCCAAAGGTATGGGAGCTGTGTATATAAAAGATACAGTTCCATTTATGAGAATAATAGATGGAGGACATCAAGAAAAAGACAAAAGGGCTGGGACAGAAAACGTAGCTGGTATTGTGGGAATGGGAAAAGCTATAGAACTAATTCAAACCAATATGGAGGAAAATAATGAAAGAATAAAATTTTTAAGAGATTATTTTATTCAAAATATTGAAAATACAATACCATATATGATTGTGAATGGAGATAGACAAAATAGATTACCAGGAAATGCCAATATTGCTTTTAAAGGAGTAGATAGAAATAAATTGTTGCAAGAATTAGATAATGTTGGAATTTGCGCATCAAGTGGGTCTGCATGTAGTGCAGGAAGATTAACAGCATCACATGTTCTAACAGAAATAAAAGTTCCAAAAGTTTTTGAGAAAGGTAGTCTAAGAGTGACATTAGGAAAAGACAATACAAAAGAAGAGGTGGACTATTTAATTGATAATCTAATAGAAATAGTAAAAAAAATAAGGTAAAATCTTTTACCTTATTTTTATCTTATTATTTTATCTTATTATTTTATTCTGATTTCTTTTTCTTATCTTTAACTACATCTGTTAAAGCACCCAAGCTACTTAATGCAGATGTTGCTTCAAATGGAATAAATATTTTGTTTGCTTCACCTTTAGCAACTTCTTTTAAAGCTTCAAGCGATTTTATTTGAACTAATTTATCATCAGGATTTGATTTTTTAATTGCATCATAAACCATTTGGATTTCTTGAGCTTTAGCTTCTGCAACTTGTTTTATAGCATCAGCTTCACCAGTAGCTCTTCTTATTCTAGATTCTCTATCAGCTTCTGCATCTAATATAGCAGCTTGTTTTCTACCTTCTGCAAGAGTAATAGCAGATTGTCTTTCACCTTCTGCTTGTAAAATTAAAGCTCTTTTATTTCTTTCAGCATTCATTTGTTTCTCCATAGCATCACGAATATCTGCTGGTGGTGTAATATCTTTAATTTCAACTCTGTCTATTTTACATCCCCAAATATCTGTAGCTTCATCAAGTATAACTCTTAATTTATCATTTATAATATCTCTTGAACTAAAAGTTTCATCTAATTGCATTTTACCAACAATATCACGTATCGTAGTTATTGCTAAATATTCAATACCTTTTTTTAAATTTTGAATTTCATAAACAGCCTTTTGAGGGTCTGTTATTCTGTAGAATACAACAGTATCAATAGTAATAGTAACATTATCTGATGTTATAACATTTTGTGGTGGTATATCCATTGTTTGTTGTTTTAAACTAACAACAGATCTAACTGAATAAATAAAAGGTATTATTATAGTAAGACCAGCTTCTGCTATTTTATCAAATTTTCCTAATCTTTCTATAACATAAACTTCTGATTGATTAACAACTTTAATTGTTTTAAATGCAAGAATAACTATTATTACAAATAGTACTAATAAAAATATTAAAAATCCCATAAAATCCTCCTAAATATTTTAATTATTTTTTTAAAGGTTCAACAATGGCTTTTACTCCATCAATTCTGATTACTTTTACTTCTGAGTCTTTAGGTATAAAAGAACCATCTGATGATTTAGCAGACCATTTTTCACCATCAATTTTTATTTGGCCATGTCCATCGACGGGATTAATGTCGATAAGAACTTTACCATTTTTTCCAGTAATAGAAAAAGCATTTGTTTTAATGTCAGATTCTTTTTTTGAAAGCTTTTTTACTAAAGGCTTGGTTTCAAAAAGTAATACAACAGAAAGAACAACGAAAATAGATGCTTGAATAAGTTTATTGACTATAAAGAAACTAAATACCATTGTTATTAATGCTGCTACAGCAAACCAAAAAACTAGAAATCCAGTTGTTATTGTTTCAAGTATTAAGAAAAAACCAGCAACTATTAACCAAATTTGCCACATAATTTCCTCCGTTTCTACCTAAGTAAGGTTTTTTAAATCCAATTATAATTATAATATAGAATTGTTAAAAAATAAAGAGAAAAAAGTAATTTTTTATATTTTTATACAAATTAATTTACAAATAAATAAATTATTGTTATAAATATAATTAGATTTTATTAATTAAAAATATCATATATAAAAAATATCTTTAGGAGGAAAAATAAATTATTATGAAAAATAGAAGAAAACTCGATAAATTTGCTAAAAGAAGAATTAGACTATTAATAATAGTAATTGCTATTATTGTAACGATTACATTTATAATTTCTAATAAAAAAAATAAGAAAGTATATGATGAATATAGATTAATAATCGGTGAAAATTATATAAATCTTAATGATGATATGTATATTGATAATTTTAATAATATATATTTGTCCAAGGAAGATATTTTAAAATTATATGATTCTAATATTTATTATGATCAAACTGAAAACATGTTAATAACAACATATAATAAACATATTGGAATATTATATTTAGACGAACACAAAGTTAACATAAATGGAAGCTTGTTAGATGTAAAAGCTAGTTTAATTAATTTTAATAATAAAATTTATCTACCATTTTCTGAAATGGGAATTATATATGATTTTGAATATGAATATTGCCAAGAAACAAAAACTGTAATAGTAGATTCAATATCTGAAAAAAAAATAGAGGGAAAGATTAATAGAAAATCTGTTGGATTAAAAAAACAGGAAAAATTATTTAGTTCAAAAATAGAAAAGATTAATAAAGATGAAACTGTTACAATATTTGAAGAACTAGATAAATATTATAAAGTAAGAAGCTCTAAAGGAAATATAGGATATATAAGTAAAAAGAAAATTGGTGATGTTCAAACTGTAAGAGATGATATGGAAAACTCTAAAATAGAAAATATAAATTTTTTAGAGTATAATGATATATCAAAAGACTATTCTGATATAAATATTGATATGTCTACTAAAAATGCTGTAATTTTAGATGCATTTAATATAAAAAATTCTACTATAGAAGAAAAAATTGATTTTTCTTCTAATAATTATTCTAATTATATAAAATGGACAGAAGAAACAGATATATTACCATTAGCGAATATTACTTGTGATGATGAAATTGCAAATGCTTTTTTAAGCTATAAAAAAAGAGAATTAATAATACAAGAATTATATAATAAATTGATTACCAATAATCTAAAAGGAATAGTTATTAATTTTGATAAAATCAATGATGTAAATAGTTTTTATAGATTTGTAATTGAATTGGCACCAAAATTTAGAGAATCTGGTATAAAAACTATTGTTAAATATAATCCAGTTCTTAAGGAAGAAAAGTTAGATTCAATAGTAGATTACATTATAGAATAGGATAAAAATATTATTTGTATTTGAAAATGGAAGGAAAAATAAAATGAAAAAAATAGGTAAATTAGCAAAAATAATAATTATTACAATAATAATATTAATAATACTTTTCTTAATATTGTTATTTAGCTATAAGAATAGTTTAAAACCAGTTAATAGTGAAGAAAATGGACAAGAAATAATCTTAGATATACCAGATGGATATGGAGTATCACAGATTTCAAAATTATTAAAGAAAAATAACGTTATAAAGAATGATTTATCATTTAAAATATATTTAAAATTAAATGAGACAAAAAGCTTACAAGCAGGAAAATATTGTTTTAATAATGGAAGAGAAGATGTAAAAGATATAATAGAAAAATTAGCCAATGGAGAAGTGTTTAAAGAGGAAATAACCATTACATTTATTGAAGGAAAAAATATGAGAAATGTAGCTAAAGTAATTGCTGAGAAAACCACTAACACAGAAGAAGATGTATTTTCTCTTTTAGAAGATAAAGAATATATAGATTCATTAATTGAAAAATATTGGTTTTTAACTAATGAAATAAAAGATGAAAATATATATTATCCTCTAGAAGGATATTTATTACCGGATACTTATAATTTTGAAAATAAAAATGTATCTGTTGAAACTATATTTAATGTCATACTAAATTTTATGGACAAGTATTTAAGCCAATATAAAGAGGAAATTGAAAATAGTAAACTTACTGTTCATCAATTATTAACATTAGCTTCTATGACAGAATTAGAAGGAAAGAGTGATGAGGATAGAGCAAAAATAATAGGTGTTTTTTATAATAGAATAAATAATAAAATGAATTTAGGTAGTGATGTTACAACATATTATGCGTTTAAAGTGGATATGGGAGAAAGGGATTTAACAACAAAAGAAATAAATACATATAACCCATATAATACTAGAGGACCAAATATGAATGGAAAGATTCCAATAGGACCTATTTCAAATCCAAGTAAATCAGCAATAAATGCTACATTAAATCGTAAAGATACAGATGCTTATTATTTTGTTGCAGATAAAAACGGAAAAGTATATTTTACTAAAACTTATGAAGAACATACGAAAAAAATAAATGAACTAAAAGAAAAAGACCTTTGGTATGTGTATGATTAATTAACAAGTAATAATAATTTATAAATAAAAAAAATACTTCTATAATATGAATATTTAGAAAATTTTTTCATATATATTATAGAGGTGTTTTTTTTGATATATATTGATTTATTAAATAATAAAGAAGAACTAATTAAAGAAAGTGAAAAAAAATATGGTGATTATTTAAAAAAAATATTAATTTTTGCCAGAAGAAGGACAAACTATATAGTTATTAATAAAAGTGAATTTGGAGATATTATACAGATTCAAAATTTTTATTCTAATACATATAATAAATTACAGCATATATTAAATATTAATAATGTGAAAAAAGTATGTTTATCAAATAAATTGGATAGTGAAAAATTTGATAAGTTTTTAATAAAAAATGAAATAAATAAGGTGAGTGGAAATGAACTAAAAAAATATTTATTATATCAATTTATAGAGTATATTAGTAATAGCAAGAAAGAAAATGTTGCTCAACAAGAAGTATCTATTTTAACTAAAAAAAATAATTCTCTCATAAATTATAATATTAATAATATAGCAAAAGAAGTAAAGAATATAAATATTATCACAGAAAGTCCAAATCAGTTTAGAACTTTAGAAAAAAATTTATATGAAAATGAGGGTATAATTTTAAACATAACTAATAACTACAAAAAAAGTTTAGCAAATTCAAATATTATAATAAATTTTGATTTTAATGAAGAAGAGTTGAATAAGTATCTTATACCCAAATATTGTTGTTTGCTTAATCTTACTTATGAACCTGTGAATGTGAATAAAAAAGGCTTTGAAGGAATTAATGTAAAGGATTTTAAATATATAGTAAATGATAATTATATAAATAATAATAAATTTAAAAACTTTAATAAAGAAATTGTTTATGAAAGTATAATTATGAAAAATTCAAATCCAGAAAACATATTTAAAAAACTTAAAAAAGATAAAGTAAAAATAGTTGAAATATATGGAAAGAATGGAATTATACGAAAAAAGGAATTTGATAAATTAAAAAGAAAAATAATTTCATAAAATAAAACTTGACAAATTAATAAACAAACAGTATTATAATGTGGTATATAATTTAGACAAAATTGACTTTTAAATGTGTCTTAGAAAGGAATGTGAATTATTATGGAAGAAAAAGAAATATTATTAACTCAAGAAGGTTATGATAATTTAGAAAAAGAATTAGAAGAATTAAAAACAGTGAAAAGATATGAAATCGCAGAAAGAATAAAGGTTGCTTTAGGATTTGGAGATTTATCAGAAAATTCAGAATATGATGAAGCAAAAAATGCTCAAGCAGCAAATGAAACAAAGATAGCTGAATTAGAAAATAAACTAAGATATGCCAGAATTATAGATGAATCTGAAATAGATACAAAAACAGTTCAGGTAGGAAATATTGTTGGTGTATTAGATATGGAATTTAATGAAGAAATTGAATATACAATAGTTGGAACAACAGAAGTTGATTTATCTCAAAATAAAATTTCTAATGAATCTCCAATAGGAAAAGCGTTATTAGGAAAGAAAAAGAAAGATGTTGTTACAGTCGAAGCTCCTTCTGGTAATATACAACTAAAAATATTAACAATTAAAAAATAAAAAGAAGAAAGATTTTTGTAATTATTGTACAAAAATCTTTTTTTATATAATAGAAAAGTTCGTTGAACTTTCTATTATATAAAGGCTTCGCCAATTTTGTACACAAATTTATTGCAAACGTTTGGAAGGAACTTGTGTCCGCCTGTGAAAAACAAATAAAATTCACGTATCGACACGAGGCAGACCACTACATTTTCTCTACAATTAAAAAATTGGTCTGAGCATTAACAAAAAATATAAATAATTTTAAAAAATCATTGTTTAATTATATTAATATATGATAAAATATAAAAAAAATATTAGGAGGAAAAATATGTCAGACTTAAATGAATTTGAAGAAAAAATGAAAAAAACAATTAGTGTGTATAATGAAAATTTATCTGAAATAAGAGCAGGTAGAGCAAATCCAGCAATATTAAATAAGATAAAAGTTTCTTATTATGGAGTTGAAACACCAATAAATCAAGTTGCAGGAATATCTGTACCAGAAGCTAGAATGATAGTTATTCAACCTTGGGACATAAGTGTATTAAAAGAAATTGAAAAAGCTATTTTAGCTTCAGATATTGGATTAAATCCAAATAATGATGGAAAAGTTATAAGATTAAACTTTCCAGAATTAACAGAAGAAAGAAGAAAAGAATTAGTAAAAGATATAAAAAAAATAGCTGAAGAGTCTAAAGTAAGCATAAGGGCAATTAGAAGAGATGCAATTGATTATTTTAAAGAATTAAATAAAGAAAGTTCAATAACAGAAGATGAACTTGCTAAGGCAGAAAATGATACTCAAAAATTGACAGATAAATATATTAATGAAATAGATACAATATTAGCAAATAAAGAAAAAGAAATAATGAATGTTTAAAATTTTGCTTTAATAAAATAAATAGTATAGGAAATTAATTTAGGCTAGAAAGGACTATAGTATAAAATGATAAGCGATAATTTACCTACTCATGTAGCTATAATAATGGATGGAAATAGAAGATGGGCAAAAAACAAAAATTTACCAATAAAGCTTGGACATAAAGAAGGAGCTAAGACTCTAGAAAAAATTATAAGATATGCTAATAAAATAGGAGTAAAATATGTTACTGTATATGCTTTTTCAACAGAAAATTGGAAAAGAAGTGACGAAGAGGTTACTAATTTAATGAATTTATTAAGAAGTTATGTAAGAGAATTTTCAAAAAAAGCAGATACAGAAAATATAAAAATAAGAGTTATAGGAAATATATCTGAATTAGATGAAGATTTACAAAATAGTATCAAAGAGGCTACTGAAAGAACAAAGGAAAATACAGGTACAGTTTTTTGTATAGCACTTAATTATGGAGGAAGAGATGAAATTGTAAATGCTATAAAAGCAATATCAAATGAAGTTAAAAACGATAGGATTAAAATTGATGATATTAATGAAAAAATTGTAGAAAATTATTTATACACTAAAAATATTCCTGATCCAGATTTACTTATAAGAACAAGCGGAGAAATGAGAACTAGTGGATTTTTGCCGTGGCAATTAGTATATTCTGAATTTGTATTTATAAATAAGAATTGGCCAGATTTTAATGAGGAAGATTTTGATGAATGTATAGAAATTTATAATAAAAGAAATAGAAAATTTGGAGCGAATTAATATGAATAAAAAAAGGATTTTAACAACACTTATTTATTTTCCTCTAATAATTTTATTATTAGAATTAAATAAACCAATATTAATTGATATATTAATATCTATAGTAGCTATAAGATCAATATATGAATTTACTAAATGTGCAAAAGAAAAAAATTATAAGATAATTTCTTGGATAGGATATATTCTTGCAATATTAATAGCATTTAGAGAATTCTTGGATATAAAATTGGAATATATATTTTATTTAAGTTTATTAACAGTAACAGTATTATTCTTACATGTAATAATAAGTAATGGAAAAATAACATTTGAGGATATATCATATACTTTGTTTGGAATAATATATATAATTGGCTTTTCTATTTTTATTCCAATAATATACTCTTTAGAAAATGGAAAATTATTAATATGGTTTGTATTTTTTGCAGCTTGGGGAACAGATACATTTGCATACATCATTGGATGTAGATTTGGAAAACATAAATTTAGTAAAATTAGCCCAAATAAGAGCATAGAAGGATGCATAGGTGGAACAATTGGAGCTTTAATAATTATATTAATTTATACATTATATTTAAATTGTAATTATAAAATGGAATTTAGTTATTTAATTATAAGCATAATGGCAATAATATTAAGTATTATAAGTCAAATTGGAGATTTTTCAGCTTCTGTTATAAAAAGACATTTTGGTGTGAAAGATTTTAGTAATTTATTCCCAGGACATGGAGGAATGATAGATAGAATAGATAGTGTTATATTTATAGCACCTTTTGCATACTTTTTTATAACAAACTTATTTTAGGAGGATTTGGTGAATTTTATTTTAGGTGCAATAAAAATAGTTTTTGTATTAGGATTTTTAATATTTATTCATGAGGGTGGACATTTCTTAGTAGCTATAGCTTGTAAAGTTAAGGTAAAAGAATTTTCAATTGGATTTGGACCAAAATTATTTTCTAAAACAATAAAAGATACAAAGTATTCTCTAAGATTAATTCCGTTTGGCGGTTTTGTAGATATGCTAGGAGAATCAGAAAGAAAAAATGAGGAAGGTTCTTTTAGTAATTCTAAAGTATGGAAAAGAATTTTAATAGTTGCTGCGGGAGCTATTGTTAATATTGTATTTGGCTTGATTGTCTATTTTTCTTTAGTTTCTATATATGGTAATAATATTTCTACACAAATAGAAAATATTCTGCCAGAATATTCAGAAAACCTTAATGGATTGGAAAAAAATGATGAAATTATTAGTATAGATGGAAAAAAAGTACATTTAAAATCAGATATAAATTTAATATTAAATGATTTGTGCAAAGATGAAGTTATAATTACTGTAAAAAGAGAAAATAAAAAAATTGATGTTAAAGTAAAAACTTCAAAAGAACAGAAAAATAAAATCGGAGTTTTTTTTGAAAGCAATGATAATATAGTAGATTATGTTGAGCCAAAATCACCAGCATATAATATAGGAATAAAACAAGGAGATAAAATATTAAAAATAAATAATATACCAACAGAATTTGCAACAGAAATTATAAAGAATATATCTCAAAGTGATAATATTAAAATTGAAATAAATAGAGATGGTAAAATATTAAATTTTGATGTTGAAACACTTAAAGAATGCTATTATTATTTAGGAATAATAAACAAAAAAGCAGAAAATACATTAAGACAAAATATTTATTATGCATATTGGGAAACTTCAAAATTTGTATTTGATATATTCGATAATTTAAAGAATCTATTTACAGGAAATGTATATATAGAACAATTATCTGGTCCAATAGGAATATCTGAATATATTGTGAAAACTGATACAATATATAATTTTGTTTATTTAATTAGCTTAATATCTTTATCATTAGGAATAACTAATTTATTGCCGATACCAGCATTAGATGGAGGAAAAATTTTTTTATTAATAATAGAATGGATAAGAGGGAAACCTATTAATGAGGAGCTAGAAATAAAAATACAAACCTTTGGATTTTTACTTTTGATATGTTTATCTATATACATATCATATAATGATATTATAAGATTATTTTAAGAAGGAAGTAATTGAATTATGAAATGTAGAATATGTGGAGCAAATTTGAAAAACAGTGGTGATTTATGTAGTAATTGTATGAATGAAGAAAAAGAAACATATGAGAATAAAAAAGAAATATTATCTATAAAAAGGAAACATTCTCTTAAATATGAACTTATTAAATATTTCTATATTTATTTAATTTTTATATTATCAGGTGTAATGACCCAAACTGTAGGAGGAATGATAACATGTTTACTTTTGATGGTAATAGTGATAGGATTTTTGCTATTTTGGAATAAAAGAATTTCTAAAGCTACAAGTTGTAAATTTGATAATAAAAAAATTGAATTTAAATGTAAATTTTGGATTATAGATAGACAAAGAACAATTTTTTACAAAGATTTAGACTCAATTAGAAAAGAGCAATCTGTTTTGCAAAGAATTTTTAATTTAGGAAATATATATATATATGCTAAAAAAGGAAATTTATTGACAACAGGAATAGAGATAGTAAATGTTCCTAATTTTAAAGAAAACTTAGAAAAAATTAACGCAATAGTAGAAGAAAAAAAGTAGCTTTATAATTGTAAATAAGAAGATGAGGTTTAAAAATGCAGAAATATATAAAAGAGGTATTCGTTGATTATCAATCAAATAATAATTTAACTGAAGCTAAAATAGAGAATATTAATTTATATAAAAAAACTAATTCAATACAAATTGATGTGGTATCAACTATGCAAATTAGCATAGTTGATATTGCTAGTTTTGAAAAATATGTAGAGGATAGATTTAAAGTTAGTAAAGCTTTAATAAATATAAAATATGACAATATTGAAATAGAACCTAATTTAGAAAATGATTGGAAAAACATTATAAATTACATAGCAAATAAAGATCCCTTCAGTAAAGTAATTTTAAATGATAGCAATATTGATATTAATGGTAGTTTAGCCACAGTAAACTTAAGATATAAAGGTGCTGAATTTTTATATAGCAAAAAATATGATAAAGGAATTAATCATATACTTAAAAATTTATATGGTAAAACATATTCTATAAAATTTAATGAAATTATTACAGAAGAACAAAGAAAAAATTGGATGAAAAGTGTTGAAGAACAGGAAAATATAGCTATTAAGCAAATTGAAAAAGAAATTGAGGAACAGAAAAAATTTTACGAAGATAATCCTGAACTAAGAAAAGAAAATACATCTAAATCTTTTGTTCCAAGAAAAAAATTAACTCAAATAACAACTGAAAATGCTGAAAAGGAAAAATTGTCTGAAATACATAAAGTAAAAGGAGAAGAAACTCCACTTATATATGGATCTTCACTAAAAATCACATCAGAATATTATAAGATTAAAAATATTCCTGTAATAGAGGAAGGACAGGAATTAAAAGTATCTTTAGAAGGAAATGTTTTAAATCCGGAAATGATTTCTGGAAAAAAACAAAATGACATTGTATCTTTTGATTTATTTGATGGAACTAGTACAATAACCTGTAAATTTTTTCCTAAAAAAGATATTTCAGAAGAAGTCTTTAATAAAATCAAAAAAACTAAAGGTGCAAGAATAGATGGAAGCGCTCGATATGATGAGTATGCAAAAGAAGTTACAGTAATAACAAGAACAATAATAAATGTACCTGAAATAAAAGAAGAAAAAAGAGTTGATAATAGTGAAATAAAAAGAGTAGAATTACATATGCATACTCAAATGAGTCAAATGGATGCAATAACACCATGCACAGATTTAATAAAAAGAGCTATTTCTTGGGGATGGAAATCAATAGCTATAACTGACCATGGAGTAGTACAAGCCTTTCCAGATGCACATAAATTTATAGAAAGTGCTGGAGATGTTATAAAAATAATATATGGTGTTGAAGCATATTATGTTCCAGATAAAGATCCATGTGTTTTTAATTCAAAACAACAAAGCATTGATACAGAGTATTGTGTATTAGATTTAGAAACAACAGGTATTTCCCATGTTACAGAAAAGATAACTGAAGTGGGAATTATAAAAATAAAAAATGGAGAGATAATTGATGAATTTGAATGCTTTGTTAATCCAGAAAAGCCGATACCTCAAAAGGTACAAGAAATAACTCATATTACTGATGAAATGGTAAAGGATGCTGAAACAATAGATAAGGTGATTCCTAAAATAATTGATTTTATTGGGGATTCAGTTCTTGTAGCTCACAATGCTGATTTTGATATGGGATATTTAAAATACAATTTTGAAAAATATGGTTACAAATTTGAAAATTCATATATAGATACACTAAGATTAGCAAAATCAATTTTCCCTGATATGAAAAAATATAAATTAGGGTTAATAGCAGAAGAATTAGATATTAAAGTTGATGTGGCACATAGAGCTTTAGATGATGTAAAAACATTAGTAGAAGTTTTTAAAGTAATGATAAAAAAAGCTAGGAATAGAGATGCAGAAATCATTGATGACTTTGATAATAAATTTGAAACTGATTTTAAAAAACTTCCTTCATATCATATGATAATATTGGCAAAAAATTATATTGGTTTAAGAAATCTATATAGATTAATTTCATATTCTCATGTTAATTATTTCTATAAAAAACCAAGGATTTTAAAAAGCGTATTAGATAAAAATAGAGAAGGGTTAATAATAGGAAGTGCATGTGAAGCAGGAGAACTATATAGAGCAGTACTTGGAGATAGAGACGAAGAAACAATTGAAAATATTGCAAAATATTATGATTATTTAGAAATACAACCAACTGGAAATGATGAGTATTTAATAAGAGAAGGAACTGTTTCAGGGGTTGAAGATTTAAGAAACATAAATAGAAAGATTGTTGAATTAGGAGAAAAATTAGATAAGCCAGTTGTTGCTACTTGTGATGTACATTTTATGGATCCTCAAGATGAAATTTATAGAAGAATTTTACAGGCAGGACAAAAATATGATGATGCTGATATGCAAGCACCTTTGTATTTAAGAACAACAGAAGAAATGTTGGAAGAATTTAGTTATTTAGGCGAAGAAAAGGCAAAAGAAGTAGTAATAGAAAATACAAATAAAATATCTGATATGTGTGAAAGAATAAAACCAATATCTAGTGAAAAATGTCCTCCTCATATTCCTGGATGTGAACAAACAATTAAAGATATAGCTTATGATAAAGCTCATAAATTATATGGAGATCCACTTCCAGAAATTGTACAAACAAGACTAGATAAAGAGCTTAACTCAATAATAAGTAATGGATATGCAGTAATGTATATAATAGCACAAAAACTTGTATGGAAGTCTAATGAAGATGGATATATAGTTGGATCTAGAGGATCTGTAGGTTCTTCATTAGTAGCATTTATGACAGGTATTACAGAGGTAAATTCACTTCAACCACATTATAGGTGTCCAAATTGTAAGTATTCAGATTTTACAGATTATGGAATAGCAAATGGGTTTGATTTACCTGATAAAGATTGCCCAAAATGTGGTCATAAATTAGAAAAAGATGGAATGGATATACCATTCGAAACATTTTTAGGCTTTAATGGAGATAAAGAACCTGATATAGACCTTAATTTTTCGGGAGAATATCAGGCAAAAGCACATAAATACACAGAAGTAATATTTGGAAAAGGTACAACTTATAAGGCAGGAACAATTGGAACTATAGCAGATAAAACAGCTTATGGATATGTTAAGAATTATTTTTTAGAAAGAAACAAGCAAATATCAAATGCTGAAATCATAAGACTATCAACTGGATGTACAGGAGTAAAAAGAACAACAGGACAACATCCAGGAGGAATAATAGTTGTTCCTAAAGGAAGAGAAATATATGAATTTTGTCCAGTTCAACATCCAGCAGATGACCCTAATTCAGATATTATAACAACACATTTTGATTATCACTCAATAGATCAAAATCTTTTAAAATTAGATATATTAGGTCATGATGATCCTACAGTAATACGTATGTTGCAAGATTTAACAGGAATTTCTCCAAATGAAATACCATTAGACGACAAAGAAACAATGTCTATATTTAATTCTACAGATGCTTTAGGAGTTACTCCTGAACAAATTAATTCTAAAGTTGGAACTTATGGTATACCTGAATATGGAACCAAATTCGCTAGAGGAATGCTTTTAGATACATTACCAACTACATTTGATGAATTAATACGTATATCTGGTTTATCACATGGTACAGATGTATGGCTAGGTAATGCACAAACTTTAATAGAAGATGGAATAGTTACTCTTCAAGAGGCAATATGTTGTAGAGATGATATTATGATATATTTAATAAAAAAAGGATTGCCACCCGATAAAGCCTTTAAAATAATGGAATCTGTTCGTAAAGGAAAAGTTGCTAAGGGAAAAGAAGATAAATGGCCACAGTATATAGAACTTATGAAAGAACATGATGTACCAGATTGGTATATAAAATCATGTGAAAAGATAAAGTACATGTTTCCAAAGGCACATGCTGCAGCTTATGTTACAAATGCTTTTAGAATTGCATGGTTTAAAGTACATAAACCAATGGCTTATTATACAGCTTACTTTTCAATAAGAGCTGATGAGTTTGATAGTGAATGTATGATTTATGGAAAAGAAAAGGTAAAAGAAAAAATGAAAGAAATAGAACAAGAAGGAAATAATGCAACTGTTAAAGATAAGAATATGTACTCTATTTTAGAAATAGTCTTAGAGATGTATGAAAGAGGAATAAAATTTTTGCCAATAGACTTATATAAATCACATAGTACAAAGTTTTTAATGGAGGAAGATGGAATAAGGCCACCACTAAATAGTATACCTGGACTTGGAACAGTAGCAGCTGAAGGAATAAAAAAAGCAGCAGATGAAGAAGAATTTGAATGTATTGATGATTTGCAATCAAGAGGAAAAGTAGGAAAGTCAGTTATAGAATTATTAAAAAAATTCGGTTGCTTAGAGGGAATGACACAAAGTAATCAAATGACATTGTTTATATAAATACTATATTAAAATATACCTATTATAGTGAAAAATATTAGTTGGAGGAAATTTTAATATGAATAAAGAAGATATAAAGAACATAATACAAGTTATTGGTGTAAAATATATAGTACTATATTTTATATTAATTAATATTATTGGTTTTTTTATAATGTTCTGGGATAAAAGGAAAGCTATTAAGGGAAAATGGAGAACTCCAGAAAAAACACTTTTTATAATAACTTTACTTGGTGGAGGAATAGGAACTAATTTAGGAATGAAAATTTTTAGACATAAAACTAAAAAAATGAAGTTTGCTATTGGATTTCCAACAATATTAATAGTAGAGCTTATATTAATATTGTATTTTTTGATTAAAGTTTATATATAGAAAAAATTTATGATAAATAAGAAATGATTAATAAAAAAAGGAAAATATTAAAAAGGTTGTTAATAAACTTTATTAATGGATTTAGTTTATAACAACCTTTTTTATATAAATAAATTTAAAAAGCTTAAAGATAGTGAAATTAAAAATGATTTTAGAGAAACACGAATGCTTTTCTTAAATATATTTTGAGCAGTAACTAAACGATTTTCTTTAATAGTAGTAAGAGAGGTTTCTTCTGTATTGGGTTCAATTTCTGGATAAATATTTATGCAATCAGCAATGTTTTCACTTTTTTCAGAATTATTATCCTCATCATCAATATCTTCAATTGAAAAATCATCATTATAATTTAGATTATTTGTGAAAAAATCATTAATATCAGACGAAGCTTCTTTTATTTTATTTAACCTATCTAGTTCATTATTTAATTTATCAATTAGATTATTAATATTCATAGATATGTATCCTTAATTTTTCGTTTGTATATAAAGTGATTCTTAAGTATTATAAAATAAATACTTTTATTCAATTTAAGTATATCATTGAAAATATAAAAAAGTAAATAATAATACGAAAATGTAAGATAAATGTTATATTTTGTCGGAAGTTACAAAAGTGTAAAAAATGTGTTAAAAAAACTTTACAAATCTGTTGTTCCGTAGTATAATATCGTTGTTAAAAAGGCACATAATTTTTAAAGGCTTGTGCTTATAAAGAAGGGGGTTTAAAATGGCAAATTTAAAAAACAAATTAATAGTTTTAATAATAGTTTTTATATTAGGTATTGTGGCATTACAAGTATCTGCATATGCTACAAATGAAAATATTGAAATTATAAAAAAATCTAATGAAGATTATCTTATATATATAAAAGATAACTTAAATAAAGATTTTGAATTTGCATTTTCAAATGATAAAGAAGGAAAAGATTTGAACTTTGACAAAAAGGCAGGATTGGATTCAGATCCTAAAAGCGCAAATGCAAATAAAATTGCCTATGTAAATAGTTTAACAATAGGATTATTTAATAAACCAACATATATGTGGGCAAAAGATGAAAATGGTTATATTATAGAAGGAGTAGAAATTGACTTAAATAAAGCTATATCTGCTACATCATTAGAAGAAATGTCAAATATTACTAAAACAATACCAGTTAATTTAGAACAAACCAATACAACTGAAGAAGAAGTTGATGGAAAAAAGATAATAACTACAGTAGGAAAAGTTGTTTTAGAAAATACTGATGGAAAATATCAATATGTTCTTGTAAAACTTCCAAATTCAGAAGAATATGATGAACTATTAAGTTTATTAACAAGAATATCTAAATTTAATGATGAAACAGATATGTATACTAAAATAAGCGTATTCAATAAATTTAATAGCTTATATGAAAGTTTGAAACCAACAAGTGAAAGCGATTGGACAGATGTTGTTAATAATGAAATATTACAACCAAGCGATTCTAAAAATGGTGAACAATATGTTTTATGGTTAAAAGAAGAAAATAAATCAAATACAAAAATTGATATTCAATTATTGACCTGTAATAGAGAAGAATCTGAAGAAAAAATAGTAGAGAAAATAACTACAAAATTACCAGTAACTTATGATAATAATGTATTATTAGTTGTTCTTGCAGTTTTAATTATTGCTATAATTGTAGTTTCTTTAAGAATAAGAAGCTTAAACAAAAAAGAAGAAAAGTAGGAATAACTTATGAAGCTTAAAGTTTATAAATTAATTTTAATTATTTTGATTATTTCAGCGATTATTGTTAGTTTTTTTGTTATAAAAAAATATACAGAAATGAATAAAGTAGAAAATAAAGCCAAAGAAGTTGTAGAAAATATTAATATAGAAAAACAAAATAATAATAATGAAATAATAAGTGAAATAAATCAAGAAATACAAGGTAATAAAGTAGTAGGAATAATTAAGATTCCAAAGATAGATTTGGAATATCCTATTTTGGAAAAAACTAATGTAGAAACATTAAAATTATCAATAACAAAATTTTGGGGAAATCAAATAAATGAAATAGGAAATGTTACTTTGGCAGGACACAATAATTTAAGTGGTACAATGTTCGGAAAAACAAAAAAATTAGAAATAGGAGATACAATAGAATTAACAGATATTCAAAATGTTACACTAAAATATGAGATTTTTGATAAATATGTTATAGACCCAAATGATATAAGTTGTATTCTTCCCGTAGAAGAAAATACTAGAGAAGTAACATTAATAACATGTACAAATGGTAATAAAAATAGACTTATCGTTAAGGCAAGAGAAATTAAATAGATAATAAAATTAGGAGGTTAAAATGAAAGGAAAATTAACTACTAAGACAATAGTAATTAGTGTTTTAATAGTATTACTTTTAGCAGTTGCTGTAACAGCATCAGTAATATTCTTAAAAGACTCTGGTGAAGCATCAGCTACTGAAGAACAAACAACATCAACAGCTGGAAATGCAGTGTCAGAAGAAAAAAACGCTAATATAACTGATGATGGAGAAAATATTACTACAGAAGAACAAAAACAAACTCCAGAACAAAATAACACTGAAAATGCACAGAATAATGTGAATAATGTAAACAATAATGGAAATCAAGTTAATGGAGCAGTAGTTGGAGTTTTACCAGAACAACAACCAGCACCAACAACTATAGAACAAGAAAGAGTGGTTTCAGAAGAAACAAAACTA
The DNA here is from genome assembly GCA_051891335.1 of Candidatus Scatovivens sp. GTDB lineage: Bacteria > Bacillota > Clostridia > TANB77 > CAG-508 > Scatovivens. The sequence goes on along the minus strand of JBJFFD010000024.1, from coordinate 57,884 downwards.
AATTGGAATAATTCAGGAATAACAGGAGCTTCTACTTCAGTTGATTCAGATGAATTATACATATACTATAATAACTTAGAATACAAAGTAGAATATATATATGAAGATATTGAAGAAACTGTAATAGAAATTTTTGAAGGCAATGAAAAAGGTAAAATAATTGAGTCATATGAAGACAAAGCTATAACTGGATATGAATTAGACAAAGTAGAAAACTTACCATTAGAAGTAACAGAAAATCAAGAAAAAAATGTAATAAAAGTATATTACGCAAAAAAAGAATATACTGCAACATTCAAGTTAAATAATGGAGAAGAGGACATTGAAATAACACAAAAATATGGAACAGATTTAGAAGCACCAGAAGAACCAACAAAAGAAGGTCATACATTTAAAGGATGGGATAAAGAATTACCATCAACAATGCCAGACGAAGACACAGTATATGAAGCTCAATGGGAAATAAACAAATATACAGTAACATGGAAAAATTATAATGGAGAAGTGCTAGAAACAGATGAAAATGTAGAATATGGAACAACTCCAGAATATAATGGAGAAACACCAACAAGAGCAGCAGATACTCAATACACATATACATTTAGTGGATGGGATGAAGAGATAAAACCAGTAACAGGAAATGTAACATATACAGCAAAATATACAGAAACAACAAGAAAATATACAGTAACATTTGTAGATGAAGATGAAACAACAATATTAAAAGAAGCAACAGAATATGCTTATGGAACAAAAGCAGAAGAAATAGTAAAACCAGCAGATCCGACAAAAGCATCAACAGCAGAGTACACATATACATTTAGCGGGTGGACACCAGCGATAGTAGATGTAACAGGAAACGCAGTATATACAGCAACATATAGAGCAACAACAAATAAATATACAGTAACATTTGTAGATGAAGATGGAATAACAATATTAAAAGAAGCAACAGAATATGCTTATGGAACAGAGGCTGTTAATATAGGAAAACCAAAAAATCCAACAAAAGCAGCAGATGATCAATACACATATACATTTAGCGGGTGGACACCAGCAATAGCTGATGTAACAGGAAACGCAGTATATACAGCAACATATAGAGCAACAACAAGAAATTATACAGTAACATTCGTAGATGAAGATGGAACAACAGTATTAAAAGAAGCAACAGAATATGCTTATGGAACAAAAGCAGAAGAAATAGTAAAACCAGCAGAACCAACAAAAGAAGCAACAGCAGAGTACACATATGCATTTGCAGGATGGACACCAACAATAGCTGATGTAACAGGAAACGCAGTATATACAGCAACATATAGAGCAACAACAAGAAATTATACAGTAACATTCGTAGATGAAGATGAAACAACAGTATTAAAAGAAGCAACAGAATATGCTTATGGAACAAAAGCAGAAGATATAGTAAAACCAGCAGAACCAACAAAAGCATCAACTAAACAGTACACATATACATTTAGCGGATGGACACCAACAATAGTAGATGTAACAGGAAACGCAGTATATACAGCAACATATGATAAAACAGTA
>JBJFFD010000024.1:0-56233 GCA_051891335.1 Candidatus Scatovivens sp. | reverse complement strand
CCAACAAAAGAAGCAACAGCAGAGTACACATATGCATTTGCAGGATGGACACCAATAATAGTAGATGTAACAGGAAACGCAGTATATACAGCAACATATGATAAAACAGTAAATAAATATACAGTAACATTTGTAGATCAAGATGGAACAGTATTAAAAGAAGCAACAGAATATGCTTATGGAACAAAAGCAGAAGAAATAGTAAAACCAGCAGAACCAACAAAAGAAGCAACAGCAGAGTACACATATGCATTTGCAGGATGGACACCAACAATAGCTGATGTAACAGGAAACGCAGTATATACAGCAACATATAGAGCAACAACAAGAAATTATACAGTAACATATTACAATGAAAATAATATGTTAAATAGCTATACAATAGAAGCTGGAGAAAACCATATAATAAAAGATGATACAGAGTTGAATTTAACACCTCCAAAAGAATATGTTTTTGCAGGAACTTGGAAAGATGGTAATGGAGTAATATACAAAATTGGAGATATCAAAACAATAACTGCAAATCTAAATTTATATGCACAATTTATAAAAATAACAAATACAGAAGCATTGGCAAAGGAATTCTGGAATAATAAGGTTGAGAAGTTTGGTGATTTGGATCCGGAAAAAGGATTTCTAGGACAGCTAACACCAGTTTCAATAAATGGTGATTATACAAATCAAATATTCTATTCTAAGAGAGCAGATGGAAAAATCAATATTATACCTAATGGATCAATAGAATGGATAGAAATAAAAGGTGTAGAAAATTCTAGAGTTAATTCACCAACTGAATTAAACCTTGAAAGAGGTAAAACTTATTTGATTAAATTTGTTAAAAATAAATCTGGTTTAACAATAACAGTAACTGTTAAATAATAAATAAAAAATATAGAGACGTATTAATATGTCTCTATATTTTTTATTTTATATGAAACTTTATGATAGTTTTTCTTTGCGAAATTAATATGTTAAAAACAAAGATGTGGACTTCAAAAATGTTTAAACGAGATAGAATATTAAATAAGTCTACTTTTGTTATAAAAATTTTGAAATATTTAAACGACCATATTTAATAAAGTTAAAACAAAAGTAAGAAAAATTGCTTTACTAGAAATTCTAACAACATTTATTTGAAAATTACGAATAATATCTAAACTAGTTTCCTTTTTAATAGCTAAAGCTTTTGTTGTGATATTTGCATTATAATTTTTCATACAAACCACATCCTTTTCTTATGTAATATATAAAGGTGATGGCTGAAAACTCAGTCTTTAGAAAAATGTTTAAAAATCACCAATTTATAATATAATTATACCATAATCAACATAAAAAATCAAATTATGTTAATGAATTGCAGAGATTTTATTTTCAAAAATAAAAAAATAAATGAAAATTATTAATTATATTGTTTAAATTTTTTGCTTGTGATATAATCATAAAAAAATAAAGGATGTTAAAAAAGATGAAAATTAATATTTAAGGAGGGAAAATGTTAGCTGAAAAAATAATATTTAATTTATTGGCATTTTCTCTATTTATAATAATATTTTCTAAAATAATTAGAAAAAATGATACAAATTACATATCATTATTAATATTACAATCAATAGGAATATGCATTGATTTTACAGAAATAAAGTTTAGTATAAAAGAAAATTTGTTTTTAATATTAGTTAGATATTTGCTATCCATAATATTACCAGTATTGATAATTATATTGGAGGCAAACAATGTTAATTTCTCTGAAATTATATATATATCATTAGCAAAAACTCAAATAATTATAGGTAATAACAAATTAGCTAAAAAGATATTATTAAATCTTATAAATAAATACCCAAATACTTATAAAGGACATAAATTACTGGCTGAAGTGTATGAAAAAGAAGGCGGAATGAGAAGAGCTATTGATGAATATGTTTTAGCTATAGATATAAAAAAGAATGATTATAATTCATATTTTAAAATTGCTAATTTACTAAAAGATTTAGGGAAAAAAGACGAATCAATAGAAATGTTACAAAATTTAATAAAGAGCAAACCAGATTACTATGATGCTTCTATACAATTAGGAGAATTACTTTGCCAGCAAGAAAGATTTAAAGAAGCATTAACTGTTTATCAAGATGCTTTAAAATATAATCCAGCAGACTATGAATTATATTATAGTTTAGGAATCGTATATACTAGATTAAGTGATTTTCAAGCTGCAAAAGAAATGTACGAAAAGGCTGCAGAAATAAATCATAGATTGTATTTGGCTTATTATAGTTTGGGTATTATTGCCTTGTTTGAAAAGGATTTTGATTTAGCTACAGAATATTTTCAAAAATCAATATATGAAGATTTAGAAGCTAAATCATATTATCAATTAGCAAAAATCTATATATTAAAAAATGAAAAGGACATGGCAATAAATTTTTTAAATAAAGCAATCGAATTAGATAAAGAGTTAATAAAATTAGCTGAAAAAGAGCCAGTATTTGAGCCAATAAAACAATATATAACTGTGTCAGTAGATATGGATGAATTAGAGAAAACTAAAAAATTTACAAAAAAGGAAAATGATGCTTTAAATTTTTTAGAAGAAACTTTTCTTACTGTTGAATGTATAAATAAAAATACAGCAAAACAGAAGATAAATGAAAAAGTTACAGAAATTTTTGATAGAGAAAAACTTAAAAGAATTCAAGAACAAGATGAAAATGATATTGATTTTCTTAGTGAAAAAGAGAAAAACAAAGATAATAAAAATTAATTATTATTAGAATAAAAAAAATTATAAAAAATATAATAAGAGTATATAAATAAAGAAAGGAAATAAAATTATGGAAAAATCAATTTCAGTAGTAGGAGGAGACTTAAGAATAATTAGGCTAGTAGAGATGTTAATATCAGACGGATACAAGGTTTATACTTATGGATTAGAAATGTCAGAAGAACTATTACAGATGGGGGTTGAAATGTGTGCAACAATAGAAGAAACAGTTTCATATTCAAAAGTTATAGTTGGACCAATTCCATTATCTAGTGATAGAAAGAATGTATCTACACCATTTAGTAAAGTAAAATTACCTTTAGAAGACTTTCTAAAAACTTTAAAAGGTAAAAAATTAATAGCAGGAAATATTTTAGACTTTTTTAAAAATGAATTAGATAAAGAAAAAATAGAATATATAGATTTGATTAACAGAGAAGAGTTTGCGGTATTAAATGCTATAGCTACTGCAGAAGGAACAATACAAATTGCAATGGAAGAGACTCAAAGAACTGTGCATGGTTCAAAAGTTTTAGTTATGGGATTTGGAAGAATTGGAAAGGTTCTATCAAAAATGTTAGATGGAATAGGAGCAAAGGTTTCTTGCGAAGCAAGAAAAGATGAAGACTTAGCGTGGATAAAAGCTTATGGATTTGAACCAATTCACTTAAATAATCTTAATGATAAATTAAAACAATTTGATATAATAATAAATACAATACCATTTCAAATATTAAATAATGAAAGACTAGAACTTGTAAAAAAAGATGCTGTAATAATAGATTTAGCTTCAAATCCTGGTGGGGTAGATAGAAAAGCAGCTAAAGAAAAAAATCTAAAACTAATATGGGCGTTATCTTTACCAGGAAAAGTTGCTCCAGTGACATCTGCAGAATTCATAAAAGAAGTTCTATATCATGTGTTAGAAGAAATAGATAAATAATGAAAGGAGTAAACTAAAAAATGCAACAAATAATACATTCATTAATCCTTGGTATAGTACAAGGATTAACAGAGTTTTTGCCTATATCAAGTTCGGCACATTTAAATGTATTTCCTTGGATTTTTAATTGGGAAAAAATATCAGAATCTTTTGATGTAGCATTACATTTAGGAACATTATTAGCAATTTTAATCTATTTTTATAAAGATTGGATTTCTTTAATAAAGGGTGGATTTAAAAAGATAGTAAAAAAAGAAGATTCAGTGGATGGTAGAATATTTTGGTATATTGTAATAGCTACAATTCCTGCAGGGATTGTAAGTTTAATTTTAGATAAAATAATGGAAAAAGTAATTGGAACAAATATAAATCTAGAAATGGGTATAATAGCATCAGCTCTTATTATAATGGGAATTATTCTATACATAGTTGACAAAAAATGTAAATCAGAAATTACTTATGAAAAAATTAATCAAAAACAATCTCTAATAGTGGGAATTTCACAAGCAATTGCTGCTGCAATACCAGGTGTTTCTCGTTCTGGAATTACTATGACTACAGCTAGAACTCTAAAAATAGATAGAGAGAGCGCTGCAAAATTTTCTTTTCTACTTGCTGCACCAATAGTAGCAGCTGCAGTAATATTTGATATTAAAAGTTTTGCATTTAATTTACCGTTTTTTATTGGAGTTTTTGCAAGCTTTATTGTAGGACTACTTGTAATAAAATTTTTGATGAATTATTTAAAAAAAGGAAGTTTTAAAATATTTGCAATTTATAGAATTATTTTTGGAATTATAATATATGCTTTAATTTTTATAAGATAAAAATATAAGAACAAAGAGGAGAAAAATGGCAATAATATTAGATGGAAAACAAGTTTCAGAAAAAATAAAAAATGATTTAAAATTGGAAGTGGATTCTTTAAAGAAAAATGGAATATATCCTAAACTTGCTGTAATAATGGTAGGAGAAGATAAAGCTTCAAAGGTTTATGTAAAAAATAAATCAAAATCATGCAATAAAGTTGGAGTAGAATTTGAAGAATATTTATTTGACGAGAATATTACTCAAGAAAAACTGATGAAAAAAATAGAAGAACTAAATAATGATGATGATATTACAGGAATATTATTACAAAGTCCTATACCAAAACATCTTAACGAACAAGAAGCTTTTAATGCAATCTCACCAGAAAAAGACGTAGACGGCTTTAATGCAATAAATGTGGGAAATCTAAGTATTGGAAAAGATTGCTTTATATCATGTACTCCTTTTGGTATAATTAAATTATTGAAAGAATATAAAATTGAGATAGAGGGAAAACATGCAGTTGTAATAGGAAGAAGTAATATTGTAGGAAAACCTATGGTACAATGTTTACTTAATGAAAATGCTACAGTGACTGTATGTCATTCGAAAACTAAAAACTTAGAACAATATACTAAACAAGCAGATATTTTGATTAGTGCAGTGGGAAAACCTAAAATTATAACAAATAAATTTGTTAAAAAAGGAGCTGTTGTAGTTGATGTTGGAATTAATAGGCTTTATGATGGAAAAATCTATGGTGATGTAGATTTTGAATCAGTGGAACCAATTTCTAGCTATATAACACCAGTTCCTGGAGGAGTTGGACCAATGACAATAGCAATGCTTATGCATAATGTTGTAAAAGCTGCAAAAAATAAATAATAAAACAATTAAATAAAATGGGGGCAAAAGATTAAGAATAATCTTTTGCCCCCATTTTATTTAATAAGAAAGTCTGCCGAACTTTCTATTATATAAATAGTTTTATAATTTTAATTTAGAAAGGAAAGAATTTATGGAAGAAAAAATATTATGGATTTGGTTATCAAAAATTGAAATTAAGAATAAAATTAAATTAGAGCTGATTAGAAAATTTAAAAGTTTGAAAAATATTTGGAATGCAAATTTAGACGATTTTATATATTTTAATTTTCCAGATTTAGTGATAGATAAAATTATGGATTTGGAAAAAAGAAAGGGATTGGACAAGGAATTAGACTTTTTAATAAAAAACAATATAGATATTATTAATTTTAAAAGTAAATCTTACCCTAAAAAATTGCTAGAAATATATGATTTTCCACTTGCTATATATTATATAGGTAATTTGAATGTCTTAAATAATATGAGTATCGGAATCGTAGGTTCAAGAATGGCAACACAATATGGAAAAATTGTATCAAGAGAAATCGCTAAGCAATTATCTAAAAGAAATATTAATATAGTTAGTGGTTTAGCTATTGGAATAGACAAATATGCTCATTTAGGAGCTTTGGAATCAAAAAATGGAAAAGCCATAGCTGTCTTAGGGACAGGAGTGAATAAAGAAACCTTATATCCTTTAGAAAATACAAAATTATATGAGAGAATAATAGAAAATGGAGGAATAATTTTATCGGAGTATCCTATAAATTCAAAACCGCTGCCTTATCATTTTCCAGCAAGAAATAGAATAATTAGTGGATTATCTGATAAGATTATTGTTGTTGAAGCAAGTTTGAAAAGTGGAAGTTTAATTACTGCAGATTTTGCACTAGAACAAGGTAAAGATGTTTGGGCAGTTCCAGGAAATATTCTTTCTAAAAATTCAGAAGGTACTAATAAATTAATAAGTGAAGGAGCATATTTGTTTTCAAATATTAATGATATTATATAAATAATCAATATTTTCAAAAGATAGGTTTAAAATAATATAATATTTTGAAAAAAAACTTTATATTTTTATAATATATGATATAATACAAATGATATTTTGGAATAAATTGAAATTTTCTATAAATATTATACCTTCTTTAAGAAAGGAATAAAATAATGGATAAAAAAGATAAAAAGCAAGAAACACAAAGAATAAAAGCAGAAGCTTTAACAAAGAGAACTTCTGTAAAAAAGAATAATAGTGATAAAACTCAAGTTATTGGAAATATTCAAGAAAATAAGAAAAAAGACAAAAAGAAAAAAATAAAATTTAAAGATAAGCATCCAAGGGCTGCTACTATAATAAAAATAACAATAATAGTATTAATAGTTTTATTTATAATATTATGTGGAGTTTTAGCTGGAACTTTATTTAATAGTAATATTTTAAAAATATCTGAAAAAGATTTAGTAATAAATTTTGAAAACTCTATAGTGTATGATATAAACGGAAATGAAATTGCGACTTTAAGTAGTGGAACAAAAAGAAAATGTATAAGTCTTTCTGAGATGTCTGAATATTTACCTAAAGCTTATGTAGCAATAGAGGATGAAAGATTTTATAATCATAGTGGTGTAGATTTTAAAAGAACGGCTGCTGCAACATTAACATATATATTTAATAGAGGGAAATCTTCTTTTGGAGGAAGTACAATTACTCAACAAGTTGTAAAAAATATAACTCAAGATAAAGAAGACAATGCTCTAAGAAAAATAAAAGAAATGTCAAAGGCTCTTCAAGTTGAGAAATATTTATCTAAAACTCAAATATTAGAGTTGTATTTAAACTTAATATTTGTAGGTGGAGATGATATAAATGGTGTAGAATTAGGTTCTATATATTATTTTGATAAATCTGCAAAAGATTTATCAATTGCAGAATGTGCATTTTTGGCGGGAATAAACCATTCTCCAAATTTATATAAGCCATTTGAAGAAGATCCAGAAGGAAAAAAATATGAAGCAATTTCTAAAAGAACTAAAACTGTTTTAGGAAAAATGAAGGAATTAAATTACATAACAGAAGAACAATATAATGAAGCAAAAGCAGAAGTTGAAAATAGATTGAAATTTAGTAATGGTGATGGCTCAAAAGTAACTACTGAATTATCTTATCAAACAGAAGCTGCAATTGAACAAATTATAAATCAAATGGTTGAAGAAAAAGATATGACAAAAGATATGGCTGAAATTAAATTATATAGTGGCGGCTATAAAATTTATACAACTCAAGATTCTAATATTCAACAAATTTTAGAATCTGAGTTAATAAAAGATAAATATGCAATTAAATCACCAGATAAAAAACAAGTTTCAATGGCTTGTATGGTACTAATAGATCATAAAACAGGAAATGTTATAGCTTCATCTGGAGTAAAAGGAGCAGGAGAGGAAAGAACGACAAAAACTAGATTAGGTTATATGAATTATCCTAAAGATTTATTAAAGTCTACAGGCTCATCAATGAAACCGCTATCTGTAATAGCTCCGGGATTAGAAACAGGAAGTATTAATGCTGCGACAGTATATTACGATGGTGCAACAGTTTTTGGAGGAGGATATCCACCAAAAAATTATTATCAAGGATATAAGGGATTAATGAATATTAGAAATGCTATAGCAATATCTGCTAATATACCTAACGTAAAAGCACTTGCAAATACTGGAATGGAAGCTTGCTATGAATTCTTAAGTAGTGTTGGGATAAAAACAAAAGGAAATGAAGGATTACCTTTAGCATTAGGTGGATTTGATGGTACATCAACATTTAACATGGCAGCAGCATATGCGGCGATAGCAAATGATGGAGTTTACATTGAGCCAACTTTTTATACTAAAGTTGAAGATAAAAATGGAGAAGTATATATAGAGTGTAAACCTATAGAAGATAGAAGTACAAGAGTAATGAGTGAAGATAATGCTTATATAGAAAAATCAATATTAACTTCTGTAACAGCACCAGGAGGAACTGCTACATATTGTACAATTCCTGGAATTGATGTTGCTGCAAAAACAGGAACAACCAATGATGATTTAGATAGATGGCTATGTGGATTTACTCCATATTATACTGCTGCGTGCTGGTTTGGATTTGAAAAAAATGCTACCGTTGTATATAGAGGATCACCAAGTAATCCAGCAGGGGGAATTTGGTCTTCTGTAATAAAGCAAGCTCACCAAGGTTTATCTGGAAAGAAATTTGAGCCAACATCTAACATTACCTCTGTATCAGTATGTACGGAGTCAGGAAAACTACCAAAAGAAGGATGTCCTGTTTATACGGAGATTTTTGTAAAAGGAACAGAGCCTACAGATTCATGTGATGTACATCAAACAGCGATTATTTGCAAAGATACTGAATGTATAGCAAATGAATTTTGTAGAAATACAGAAATAAGAACATTCTATTCTTTACCAGAAAAAGAAGCAACAAATAACTTATGGAGTACTCAATATGGTGAACAATTTGTATCTTTACCAGAATTATGTACTCATAAGGCAAGTGATTTTACTTATAGTGACTAATAAAAAGTTGTGACTTAAGAAAGGATTGAAATTAAAAATGAATTTGGAAATATATAATACTTTAACTAGAAAAAAAGATACTTTTGCTCCAATAAATAAAGGAGAAGTAAAATTATATACTTGTGGTCCTACAGTATATAATTTTGCTCATATTGGAAATTTAAGAGCATATCTTTTTATGGATAATTTACGAAGAGTATTAAAATATAATGGATATAAATTAACACATGTTATGAATATTACTGATGTAGGACACTTAGTTTCTGATGCAGATGAAGGTGAAGACAAAATGATTAAGGCATCAAAAAGAGAAAATAAAGATCCATTTGAAATAGCAGATTACTATACAGAAGCTTTTTTAAAAGATATTGATAAATTAAATATAGAGAGGCCTGAAATTATAGCAAGAGCAACAAAGCATATAGATATAATGGAAGAATATGTTAAAAAAATTATAGAAAATGGATATACTTATGAAACAAAGGATACTATATATTTTGATACATCTAAACTAGATAAATATGGAGTTTTATCTAATAGAAAAATAGAAGAGCAAAAAGCTGGAGCAAGAATAAATTTTGATGAAAATAAAAAAAATATATCTGACTTTGCAGTTTGGATTAAAGCTCCAGAAAATCATTTAATGAAATGGGATACTTTTTGGGGCAAATGCTATCCAGGATGGCATTTAGAGTGTTCTGCTATGGGATATAAATATTTAGGAGATCATTTTGATATACATACAGGAGGTATAGATCATATTCCGATACATCATGAAAATGAAATTGCTCAAAGTAAAGGATTTTCTGGAAAAATTCCTGCAAATTACTGGATGCATTGCAATTTCCTATTAGTGAATAATGAAAAAATGTCAAAAAGTTTAAATAATTTATATACATTAGATGATTTAAAACAAAGGGGATATGAACCTTTAGTTTATAAAATGTTTAATTTTACTTCAAATTACAGAAATCAAATTAATTTTACTTTTGAAGGAATGGATGCTGCAAAAATTGCACTTGGAAGATTAAGAGAAGGATTCTTAAAACATTCTGAAGGAGAAGAAAAAATTGATAAAGAAATCATAAAAGATTATGAAGAAAGATTTTTGCAAGCAATAAATGATGATTTGAATATGACAGTTGCTATGAGTGTAGTATGGGACGTTGTTAAAAATCCTAAAAAATCAAAAGATTTTCAAAAGCTGTTGTTAAAATTTGACGAAGTTCTAGGATTAGATTTATTAAATTTTAAAAAAATAAAAGATGAATTACCAGAAGAAGTACAGCAACTAATTATCAAAAGAAATAAAGCAAGAAGTGAAAAAAATTGGGAAGAATCTGACAAAATAAGAGATATTCTAATAAATAAGGGATATATTGTAAAAGATAGTAAAGAAGGGACAATTTTAGAATAATAATGGAGGAAATTAATGAAAATATTAGATGAGACAGATGAAAATAGATATAAAGAATTTTTAGAAAGCCATGAAAGATGTAATTTCCAGCAATCACTAGAATGGGGAAGAGTTAAAACTAGTTGGAAAAAAGAGGTTGTTATATCAGAAAACGAAGAAAAAAAGATTGTCGGAAGTATTTGTGTTTGGATAAGAAAGATACCCTTATTTGGAAATATAATGTATTCTGCCAGAGGTCCAGTATGTGATATTCATAACGAAAATGTTTTAAAAGATTTAACTGATGGGCTGAAATATTTGGCAAAAAAATATAATGCATTTGCTCTTAGAACTGAACCAGATATTGAAAAAACAGATAAAGAATATAGAGAAATTGTAACAGACTTAGGATATAAGATAAAAGATAATAGTAAAGATTTTAAGGATGAAATACAACCTAGATTTGTATTTAGATTAAATTTAAAAGGAAAAACAGAAGATGAAATTTTTAAAGAATTTCATCAGAAAACTAGATATAATATAAGATTAGCTACCAAAAAAGGAGTTAAAATAAAAGAAGGAACCAAAGAAGATTTAAAAGATTTTCACAAAATAATGATAGAAACAGGGACTAGAGATAATTTTGGAATAAGAACACTAAGCTATTTTGAAAAAATGTATGATGAAATGGCACCAAAACACATGAAACTATTAATGGCTTATTATGAAGAAAAACCTATAGCAGGTATAATTCCAATAATATATGGAAATAAAGTATGGTATTTATATGGAGCTAGTAGCAATAGTAATCGAAATCTAATGCCGAACTATTTACTTCAATGGACAATGATACAACAAGCCATAAAAATGGGAGCAGAAATGTATGATTTTAGAGGAGTTTCTGGAGTAGTAGATGAAAATCATCCTCAATACGGCTTATATAGATTTAAAAAAGGATTTAATGCAACTTTTACAGAGTTTATAGGTGAAGTATATATACCATTTAAACCAGTTATATATAAATTATATAAGTTTTCTGAAAAATTATATAGAACTCTTAGAACAATAAAAAGAAAATTGAAAGATGGTAGAAATGAAAAAGTTAATAGTATCTAAAAAAGACTTAAAATCTAATATAGAAATAATAAATTCTATGAAAAAAGAGGCTTGTCAAATAATAGGTGTTGTAAAAGCAAATGGAATGGGATTAGATCTAGTAAAGTATTCAAAGTTTTTAATTAAAAATAATATTAAAATTTTAGCTGTTTCAGATCCTGAAGATGCCATTACACTAAGAAATAACAAAATACAAGCAGATATATTATTACTTACACCAACAAATGATGAGAAATATCTAGAAAAATTAATTAAAAATAATATTACAGTGACAATTGCTACAATTGGACAAGCAAAACTTGTAAAAAAACTTGCAAAAAAATATAGAAAAAAAATTAATATTCATTTAAAAATAGATACTGGGTTTGGAAGATATGGATTCTTATATACAGAATATGATACAATATTAAAAGTTTTTAAAATGAATGAATTTATTAGTATAAAAGGAGTATATACCCACTTTTCTAATTCCAATAATTTTAATTATACAGAAAAACAATTTAATAGATTTAAAAATACAATTAAATTTATAAAGGAAAATGGATTTTCTACAGGAATTTTGCATTGTTGTAATTCAACTGCATTTATAAAATATCCAAATATGCATCTAGATGCTGTAAGACTTGGATCTATAATACAAGGTAGAACATTAATAAAAATTGATGGGTTAAAAAAAATAGGTCAGTTTGAAACATCTATTATTCAAATAAAGTTTCTTCCTATAGGATATAATATAGGATATGGGAATACTTATAAAACCAAAAGAAAATCAAAAGTTGCTGTAATTCCTGTTGGGCATGAGGATGGATTTGAAATTAGAAATAAAAGAGATAACTTTAATTTTCTGGAAAATATAAAATCAGTTGCCATAGAAATAAGGAAAATATTCAAAAATGAAAGAGCAGTAGCTATAATTAATAATAAAAAATATAAAATTATTGGTAGAATAGGATTAAATTATTCTATTATAGATATAACTGAATCTGAAAATATAAATATTAACAGCAAGGTAATTCTACCTATAGTTCCATTAAATGTTAATTGTAAAATTAGAAGGGAGTATATTTAAATTGGAAACAGAAAACAAAATAAGTTTTTTTGAAAAATTAAAGATTGCAATTTTTAATTTAGAAAAATATGGAGTATTTATAACAGAAAATTTTAGCAAATCATTAAAATATATTTTAATATTAGTAGTAATTTATACTTTATGCTCTAGTATATTATATGCGTTTGATAGTATTAAAATGATTGATAAAGGTATTAATTATATAAGAAATGAAATGCCTGATTTTAGATTAGAAAATGGTGAAATAATATTTGATAGTCAGGTAAATGGCTATGACAAAGAATATGACTTTAAAATTATATCTATTGATGAAACACAATTGACAGATAAAGAATTAAACGAATACAAAAAATATTCAAAAAGTTTAATTTTACTAAAAGATAAGATTGTACTTAATGTTAATGGAATTTATAATGAATACAGTTATAATTATATTAAGGAATCTTTTAACATAAATGATAATAATAAACAAGGATTAATCAACTTGTATGATGAACTAGGTGGTAATATTGCTATATCTATAACATTAATGATAATGTCTATTTTTATATTTTTTATAATAAATGCATATCAGATGATTTTTAATTGCTTAATTGTAGCTATATTTGGATATTTTGTAGCTAGAATTTGTAAAATTAAAATAAGATTTTCAACAGCAACAACTTTAGCAATCTATTCATTAACACTTTCTATAATTTTAAATTTAATATACACAATACAATATTATTTTACTGGTTTTGAGATACAGTATTTTAATTGGTTATATTTAGCAATTGCATATATTTATATGGTTGCTGCTATTTTAATAATAAAAACTGATTTAATAAAACAACTTATGGAACTTCAAAGAATAGAAGAAATACAGAAAAAAATAGTAAAAGAAGAAATAAAAGAAGAAGATAATGAACAAAAGAAAGATGATAAAAAGGATGAAAACAAAAAAGAAAAGAAAAAAGACAAAGAAGAAGACAATAATTTAGGATTAGATAAAGAACCAGATGGTTCTGAAATATAATAAAATATAAATTATATTTACTATGAAAGGATTTTGTATAGAAAATGAAAAAAAATAATAACAAGGATAATAAAAAAGATATCGCTTTTATGATTATATCAATAATTATAATGTTAGGGCTAATATTATATATAGGCTATAGTATGTACTCAGAAAAAAATAATGAAGATAAAAAAGTTGCCTTTACAGATTTAATTAATGATATAAATGAATTGAAAATTGAAAAAGTGAAATTAAAAACAGGAAGCAATTCTATTTCTGTAATTTATAAAGGTGAAGGAGAAGAAAAAGACAGAACTAAAACTGCTGTGGTGCCAAGCATTCAAGCCTTCATGGAATGGATACAAGAAAAGGTAGATAAGGAAGAGGTAGATTTAAAACTTGATCAAGAACCTACAAATAAGTTATTAGCAGTTTCAGAAAGTTTATTTTCCTTGCTTCCAACAATATTATTAGTTGTGCTAATGGTTATGATATTTAAAATGCAAGGCTTTGGTGGAGATAATAATGGAAAAATATATGGAGGAGAAGAAAATAAGACTACAAATGTTAAATTTGATGATGTTGCAGGATTAGATGAAGAAAAAAATGAATTAATTGAAATAGTAGATTTTTTAAAAAAACCTGATGAGTATATAAAAATGGGTGCCAAAATTCCTAGAGGAATATTATTATATGGTAAACCTGGTACAGGAAAGACTTTAATTGCAAAAGCAATAGCTGGTGAAGCAGGAGTACCATTTATTTCTATGAGTGGTTCTGAGTTTATTGAAATGTTTGCAGGATTAGGTGCTTCACGTGTTAGAAGATTATTTCAAAAAGCAAAAAAGATTGCTCCATGTATAATTTTTATTGATGAAATAGATGCTATAGGTTCTAGAAGGTCAAGTAATAGTGGGGCAGAAACAGAAAATAATCAAACATTAAATCAACTACTGGTTGAAATGGATGGATTTGAGAGTAATGAAACCGTAATAGTCTTAGCTGCAACTAATAGACCAGAAATGTTAGACAAGGCTTTATTAAGACCTGGAAGATTTGATAGACAAGTAACTATACCTACTCCGGACTTATTAGGAAGAGAAGCTATACTAAAACTTCATAGTAAAGATAAAAAATTAGCAGATGATATAAATTTAAAAGAAATTGCAGGTGATACTGCTGGATTTACTGGAGCTGAACTTTCAAATGTACTTAATGAAGCAGCTATAATAGCAACAAGAGAAAATCATGAGTGCATATTAAAAAAAGATATAGAAAATGCGGTTAGGAAAATAACAGTTGGTTTAGAAAAGCATAATAGAGTTGTTTCAGAAAAAGATAAAAAATTAACAGCATACCATGAAGCAGGTCACGCTGTTGTTAGTAAATATTTGCCAACACAAACAGAAGTTAAGGAAGTATCTATTATACCGAGAGGTGTTTCTGGTGGATATACAATGTATAAAACAAACGAAGATAAATATTATAGGTCAAGAACTGAACTAAAAGAAGAAATGATATCACTTATGGGAGGAAGAGCAGCAGAAAAAATTTCTTTAAATGAAATTTCTACAGGAGCAAGTAATGATATTGAAGTAGCAACTAAAATAGCTAGAGATATGCTTACAGTATATGGAATGAGTGATTCTTTAGGACCTATTTCATTAAAAGTAGACGAACAATATGAATTACAAATTTTTGGTGAGAATATAATCGATGAAGCTGGAAATCAAATAAAAGAACTTGTTGATGAAGCATATATATCAGCTCAAAAAATCTTATTAGACCATATGGACATTTTGGATAAAGTTGCACAAGCATTATTAGAAAAAGAAAAAATAACAGAAGAAGAATTTAAAAAATTTTTTGAATAAAAATATAAAAATGAATTGGACGCAAAAAAGCTTTTACTTTATTGTGTCCAATTTATTTTTATATTTTAACTTCTTTATCTTTTAAATAGTTTAAAATACCAGCATCTGTTTTAAAATTAAATTTAATTGAATAACTTGAAAGCATTTGAGTTTTTTTATTAAATTTTTTATTAATTTTATTTATTCCATATTTACCATCTCCAATAATTGGTAAACCCATAAATGCTAAATGAGCACGAATCTGATGAGTTTTGCCTGTATGTAGATTAATATCTAATATAGATGTATTAGAACTTAAATCCTTTGAAATAACAGAATATTCTGTTATTATTTTAGAATATTTTTCTTTAGGCTTTTTTGATATATAAACTAAGCTTTTTTTGCTATCTTTAAATAAATATGCCTCCAAAATTTCAGCATCTTTTTTAGGAATACCATATACTGTAGCTTTATAATGTTTTTCTATTTCTTTATTTTTAAATTTTTTTAATAATATATTTAAAGCTTCTTCATTTTTCGCAAATAATACTAAACCAGTTGTATTTCTATCAAGTCTATGACATGGATTTATACTGTCTCCATATTTTTCTTTTAGAATAGTAGTAAGAGTTATTTCAGTTTGTAAGTTTGATATAACAGATATATTTTGAGGTTTAAATACTATTAAAATATTTTCATCTTCAAATATTTTTTTTATATTAATTGAAGTGCCAAATAAAACATTATCTAATATATATATTGCAATAACATCATTCAAATGAACTGTTATATCTTTATTTACTCTACTTCCATTAATTTTAATGTCTTTTTTTCTTAAAGCTTTATTAAATTCATTAAAAGATAAATTTTTATAAGTGTCCATTATAAAATGACTTAATTTTTTATTATTATATTTTTCATTAACAATTAATTCTTTCATAATCTAATTATATTAAATTTATAAAAATTTATCAATATAAATATATTTTATTGAAAATAATATTGACTTAATTAAGATAAATAGGTATATTTATAAATATAGTTAATATAGTAATATTATTAGGTTATTAAACAAGAAAGGATGATTATTAATATGAAAATATGTGTATATGGAGCAGCAAGTAGTGAAATAGAGAATAGCTTTATTTTAGCAGGAGAAGAATTAGGAAGAAAAATGGCAGAACATGGACATAGTTTAGTTTTTGGTGGTGGAAAAAATGGTATGATGGGAGCAACAGCAAGAGGTGTTCTTGAAAAAGGAGGAGAGATTATAGGAATAGCTCCATCATTTTTTGAAGAAAATAATGCAGAAATTTCTTTTAAAGGATGTACTAACTTTATACATACTGAAACTATGAGAGAAAGAAAAAGATTATTAGATGAAACTTCAGATGCTTTTATAGTATCACCTGGTGGAATTGGAACTTTTGACGAATTCTTCGAAATATTAACTTTAAAGCAATTAGGAAGACATAATAAAGCAATAGTAATATTTAATATAAATGGATATTTTGATAATATGATAAATATGATGCAAGTATCTGTTGATAAAAGATTTATAACAGAGGATTGTAGAGAATTATATAAAGTAACAAGTACAATAGAAGAAACATTAGAATATATTGAAAGCTATAATCCACATAGTATAGACTTAAGTAAAGTTAAAATTAGATAAAATATTTGTTAATGTTCAGACAAAAATATCCTTCATATTTATTGCAAATGTTTGTAGGGGCGAGCTTTGTGTCCGACTGTGAATAAATACTAAAAAACATCCTAATTGTTTATATTTCAATTGGGATGTTTTTTTACATATTAAATATTCTTTTTATTTAAATAATATATTGTAAAATATTGATATAACAAATATAATATATCTAATAAAACAAATGGAGGAAAATGTTAAATGGGATTAATTTTAGAAAATGTTTCAAAAACTTTTGTGGGAAAAAAAGCAGTAGATAATATTTCTTTAAAATTAGAAAAACCAGGTGTATTTGGACTTTTAGGTACAAATGGTGCTGGAAAAACTACAACAATAAGAATGCTATTAGGAATAATAAAAAAAGATAGTGGTCAAATAACTTGGAATGGAAAAACTGTGGAAAGAAAGAATGTCAATTTTGGATATTTGCCTGAAGAAAGGGGAGTATATCCAAAGGTAAAAATATATGATCAACTTATGTATTTTGCAAAACTTAAGGGAATGAATAAAAAAGATGCAAATGATGCAATTGAAAAATGGTCTAAAGAATTAAAAGTTGAAGAATATTTACAAATGCCAGCAGAAAAATTATCAAAAGGAAATCAACAAAAAATACAATTTATAACTTCTGTTATTCATAATCCAGAATTGATTGTTCTAGATGAGCCATTTAGTGGACTAGATCCAGTAAATACAGAATTGCTAAAAAATATAATCATTGATTTAGTTTCAAAAGGAAAATATATTATTATGTCAGCACATCAAATGTCTACAATAGAGGAATTTTGCACTGATATATTAATACTAAATAAGGGAAAAACAGTACTTAAAGGAAATCTAAAGCAGATAAAAGATACATATCCTGCTAACAGAGTTGAAATTGATGTTAATGAAAATATAAAAAAATATATAGAAGAATATAATTTAATTATAGAAAATGAAAAAGATAATAATTATATAATAAAAATAAAAGAGGAAGAAAAGGCACATGAGCTATTAATTTCTCTAGTTAAAAATAATATAAGTATTAATAAATTTGAAATAAAAAAGCCAACATTAAATGATATATTTATAGAAAAGGTAGGTGAATAGAATGAAGGACTTAAAAACTGTAATTTGTTTTACAATCAAAGATATGGTAAAAAGAAAATCTTTTATTATATCTACATTAATAATATTAATATTGATTATCATAGGCTTTAATATCCCTAATATTATAAAATCTATTCAAGGAGAGAATTTAGGAACAAAACTATTAGTAGTAGATTCAGAAAACATATTTGAAGGAAGTTTAGAAACTTTAAAAAATATAGAGTCTAATTATGAAGTTGAGGTAAAAGATAACTTGAATTATGAACAAGTAAAAGAGAAAATAGATAAAGAAGAATATGAAGAAGCAATTTTTATTGAGAAACAAGATGAAACAATAAATATAAAATATATTATAAAAAATGCAAATATGATAGAGAGCGTTCCAGATGAACTAATAAACAGTATTAACAATATTTATACTAATTTGCAAATAAGTAAATTAAATTTAACAGTAGAACAGCTACAATCAATAACTCCAAATTTTAATTTTGCATTAGAACAAACAGACGAACAAAAAGCTAGTGGTAATGTTTTTGCAATGATGCTTTTATCAATAGTATTATTTTATGCAATTTATTTTTGTGCTTATCAGGTATCTAGCTCTATAACAACAGAAAAAACTTCTAAAATAATAGAAACTTTAGTAACTTCTACTAAACCATCTACAATAGTTTTGGGAAAAACAATAGGAATTGGATTAGTTGGATTAGGACAAATGATTATATTAGTAGCAACCGCAATAATAAGCGCTAAGACATTTTTAGAACCAGGAATGTTAGATTCTATATTAGATATGTCTAATATAACTATATATTTAGGAATAATTACAATAATATATTTTATATTAGGATATTTTTCTTATGCATTATTATATGCATTAACAGGTTCAACAGTAAGCAAACCAGAAGATATTCAATCAGCTAATACACCAGTTGCCTTTTTGGCCATAATCGGATTTTATTTATCTTATTTTACAATGATGAATCCAACCAGTAGTTTGAATGTATTTGCCTCGCTATTTCCAATATCATCACCATTTTGTATGCCATTTAGAATAATGATGGGATTGGCAAGTACAACAGATGTTTTAATTTCCATAACAATTTTAATTGTTACTATATTAATAATTGCAAGAATAGCTATAAAAATATATTCTAATGCAATTTTAAATTATGGAACTAAGATGGGGATAAAGGATATAATAAAATTATATAAAGAAAAAAATACCTAATATATAAGGAGATAGTTTATATGCAAATTGATGAAAAAATTAAAGAATTAAAAAAAATTCCTAAATCAACCTTAAAAATAATGAAGTTATATCTTACAAACAATTTATTTGAAATTAAAAAAATTAATAGTGATGGAAATGAAAATACTATTGACTATAGAGCTATAAAAACTTGTATACCAGAAAATTATAATTACTTAACTTATATATTAAATTGTAAATTATCTATAAATGTTGAAGAATCTAAAACAAATAATAAGATAGATATAGATAATCCATTAAAGATTTGTATTGATTGCAAAATGAAAGAGTGTATAAAATATACTATGGCAAAATTTTTATATGAGTTAGAAAATATTAATAAAAATTTAGATGAAAAATTAGATCCTGTTGATATAATTAATAAATTGTTAGAGGAAGATGAAACTCAATATACAGAAATATGCAATAAAGATTTATTCAAAAATATAGATACTTATATTTTGTTACATATCTCAGTTCTTATAAAAAATGAATTAGTACAGATAATAAATTATGATAGTCAAACAGAAGAAGCAGAATTTAAATATTTAGATTTAACCCAATTAGATGATTATAGATATTATATAAATAAAATAAATGAATACTACTGTAATAAAAAATTTAATACTATTAAATTAAATATGAAGGATTTTAAGCTAGAAGCAGGAAAAGAAAAAGTAAATGATTATCAGTATTTTTATAAGCTAGCAGCATATTTTATATATATGATGAAAATAAAAAATATAGATGTAAATACACCACTAGAAGAATACTTAGATGTAAAAAACAAAGAAGTTCTTAGGAATAGAGCTAAATATTTTATTCAACTATATAATAACAGAGTTAACGATTTACCTTGTAATAAAAAAACAAAAGATAAAATAAAAGGAATATTTAATTATATATTAAATTATAATTTCGATAAAAGTGTTCCATATATTCCTATTAATATAGTAATGTATACAGAAGATACTGAAATAGTAAATAGAATTACAAAAATAATAGGCGAATATATGTGGTTTTTTGGATACCTAAATGATAATATGAAATATTATTATAAATCTATGAATGAAATTATTATGAATAAAAATGAATTAAATAGGATGTACATAGAAGAGGTAAATGGAAAAATAACTAATAAAATTGGTATGCTTACTATAAATAATTTCGAAAATGTAATTTTTGCTAATCAAACAGATAAAAATATGATTTTAAATTTATTAACAGAAAAAATAGAAAATAACAATTTTAGAGTTTGTAATGTTATATATGGAGAAAAAGAAACAATTAAAAGTATATTATCACAATACAAAAAATTAAATACTACGTTATTTAATTTAGAATTAGATATTGACGAGTTAACAATAGAAGAAGTATATAATATGCTTATAAATAAAATAGAATTAAGAGAAAAATTAAGTGAAGAAATAAAAGAAAAAATACACAACTATATTAAATTAACATATAATAATAGTGATGTGAAAAATACAGAATATGTTAAAGTTTTGTATAATAAAATAATGTTAAAAACATTTGATGAATATATAATGAATCAATCAAAATTGCTATCTTTAGATTCAGTTCCAAGTGCTTATAATACTAGAGATTTACCTGCTATTTTATCTGATTTAAATGAACTTATTGGATTAGAAAAAATAAAAAAACAAATTAATAATTTAATTAGTTTATTAAAATTCAACAAAAGTGCTAATATAGATATAACTAAATTTAATTTACATATGATATTTACAGGTAGTCCAGGAACTGGAAAAACAACAGTTGCAAGATTGCTTAGTGATATATTATACAATTTAGGATATATAAAAAGAAATAAATTGGTGGAAGTATCTGCCAAAGACTTGATTGCAGAATATGTTGGACAAACTTCTGGTAAAACATATAATGTTATGAAATCAGCATTTGGAGGAGTTTTATTTATAGATGAAGCATATTCAATAATACAAGATAATTCTAGTAATTCATTTGCAGGAGATTGTATATCAACAATATTAAAAGTTATGGAAGATCAAAAAGAAAATATTATTGTAATATTTGCTGGATACGAAAATGAAATGAAAAATTTTATAAAATATAATCCCGGTCTTGAATCTAGAATAGGATATAATATAAAATTTGAAGATTATACAATTGAAGAATTAGTAAAAATATTTGAACAATTATTAGAAAAAAATAATTTTACAATAACAAAAGAAGCTTTAGAAAAAGTAAAGTCCGTTATATTAAAGGCAAGTAAAGTTAAAAACTTCGGAAATGCTAGATATATAAACAAAATATATCAAGATATATTAATTGCACATGCAAGAAATTGTGAAGATGAGATTGATAAAGATATATTAATGGTTATAACGGAAAAAGATATAAATGAAGATGATTTGCTAGTTAAAGATGATACAAAAAGAATAGGATTTTAAAGAATAATATGAATAGAAGAGGTAAAATGAAAACTTATAAAAAAATTTTATTGATATTTGTATTAATTATATTAATAGCTGTTGCAATATATTTAATACCTGTTATAAAAGATTTAACTACTGTAGAGGGACAAATTGCTTTTAAACAGAGGGTAAATGAATATGGAATTTTTGGAATGTTATTAATTTTTGGATTACAATTATCACATATATTTTTAATTATTATACCAGGAGAACCAATAGAAATACTTGCAGGAATGTGCTATGGGGGAATATGGGGAACTTTATTTATTATGGTGTCTTCTGCTATTATATCGACAATGATTTTTGTTTTAGTTAGAAAATTTGGAAGAAAATTTGTATATGAATTTTGTAATAAAGAGAAGGTTGAAAAAATAGAAAATAGTAAATTTTTTCAAAATCCTAAGATTATAGAGGAGATTATGCTAATATTATTTTTAATACCAGGAACTCCAAAAGATTTACTAGTATATGTTGCTGGTTTATTACCAATAAAACCTTTAAATTTCATATTAATATCAACTTTCGCAAGATTTCCATCAATTATATCATCTACACTTGCAGGAGAAAACATTGCAATAGGTAATTGGAAGATGAGTATAATAATTTATGTTATTACCTTTATAGTAGTAGGGATAGTAATATTTTTAATTAATAAATTTAATAAAACCAAAGTTACCAGAGAAGTAATAGATTCAATAAAATAGAAGAATAGATAAATGAACAGAGTTTTTGTCTAAAGTTTTATAAATTAAATGATATTTAAGATTATAAAATGATAGATAAAATCTCTGTTTTATTATTAAATTTAAATTTTTAATTATTAACAACCTTTTTGGATATATTAATTATATAATAAAAATTTTTTAAACTATTGAAAAAAAATGTGTTAAATGATAATATGTATTCGATAAAAAAATATCGAATACGTGAATCTAAAATAAAGGAGGTAAATAAATTGGATAGAGACTATGAGATTGTAGACAGTGTAGAATCTTTAAAAAAGTCTATAGAAAGAGTTAGAACAGCTCAAAAAGAATTTGCAAAATTTAGTCAAGAAAAGGTAGATAAAATTTTTCTTGCTGCAGCATTGGCTGCAAACAAAATGAGAATTCCTCTTGCAAAAATGGCAGTAGAAGAAACTGGAATGGGAGTAGTTGAAGATAAGGTTATTAAAAATCATTATGCTTCAGAATATATTTATAATTCATATAAAAATACAAAAACTTGTGGAGTAATAGAAGAGGATAAAGTATATGGATTGAAAAAGATTGCTGAACCAATTGGATTAATTGCAGCAGTTATACCAACAACAAATCCAACATCAACAGTAATTTTTAAAACATTAATATGTTTAAAAACTAGAAATGGAATTATAATAAGTCCACATCCTAGAGCTAAAAAATCAACAATAGAAGCTGCAAAGATTGTTTTAGAAGCAGCAGTAAATGCGGGAGCACCTGAAGATATTATAGGATGGATAGACGTTCCATCGTTAGAATTAACTAATATGATTATGAGTTCTGCGGATACAATATTAGCAACAGGTGGACCTGGAATGGTTCAAGCTGCATATTCAAGCGGTAAACCAGCTTTAGGAGTTGGAGCAGGAAATACTCCAGCAGTAATTGATGAATCAGCTAACATATTACTAGCAGTAAATTCAATAATACATTCTAAAACGTTTGATAATGGAATGATTTGTGCATCTGAGCAATCTGTTATTGTTTTAGATTCAATATACAATGAAGTAAGAGAGGAATTCGTAAAAAGAGGATGCTATTTTTTAAATGAAGAAGAAAAAGAAAAAGTTAGAAAAACTATAATGATAAATGGTTCTTTAAATGCAAAAATAGTTGGACAGAAAGCTTCAAAAATTGCTGAACTTTCAGAAGTTAATGTGCCAGAAAATACAAAAATATTAATAGGTGAAGTAGAAAGTGTTGATATTTCAGAAGAATTTGCACACGAAAAATTATCTCCAGTTTTAGCTATGTATAGAGCAAAGGATTTTGATGATGCAATAGATAAAGCAAGTAGATTAGTATGTGATGGAGGACATGGGCATACTGCATCTATATATATTAATACTCTAAAAGAAAAAGAAAAACTAAACAAATTTGAAGAAAAGATGGAAACGTGTAGAATAGTTATAAATACACCATCTTCTCAAGGAGGAATTGGAGATATATATAACTTTAAATTAACTCCTTCACTTACTCTTGGTTGTGGCTCTTGGGGAGGAAATTCAGTTTCAGAAAACGTGGGAGTAAAACATTTAATAAATATAAAAACAATAGCAGAAAGGAGAGAAAATATGCTTTGGTTTAGAGCACCTGAAAAGGTATATATTAAAAAAGGATGTTTACCTGTAGCACTACAAGAATTAAAGGAGGTAATGAATAAGAAAAAGGTATTTATAGTAACAGATTCTTTTCTTTATAAAAACGGATATACAAAATGTATTACAGATAAATTAGATGAAATGGGAATAGAACATACAACATTTTCTGAAGTAGAGCCAGATCCAACTCTTGAATCTAGTATAAATGGAACAAAAGCAATGAATGAATTTGAACCAGACTGTATTATTGCTTTAGGTGGAGGTTCAGCAATGGATGCTGCTAAAATTATGTGGGTCATGTATGAACATCCAGAAGTAGATTTTATGGATATGGCAATGAGATTTATGGATATAAGAAAAAGAGTATATACTTTTCCTAAAATGGGAGAAAAAGCTTATTTTATAGCTGTTCCAACAACAGCAGGAACAGGTTCTGAAGTAACACCTTTTGCTGTAATAACAGATGGAAAAACAGGAACAAAATATCCTTTAGCCGACTATGAGCTTTTACCAAAAATGGCTATAGTAGATAGTGATATGATGATGAATGCACCAAAGGGACTAACAGCAGCGTCTGGTATAGATGCTGTAACACATGCATTAGAAGCATATGCTTCAATGATGGCTACAGACTATACAGATGGATTAGCATTAAGAGCATTAAAAATAATATTTGAGTATTTACCTCGAGCTTATAATGATGGACCAAATGATGCTATAGCAAGAGAGAAAATGGCAAATGCAGCAACAATGGCTGGTATGGCTTTTGCAAATGCATTTTTAGGAGTATGCCATTCAATGGCTCATAAATTGGGTTCATTCCACCATTTACCACACGGTATAGCAAATGCATTACTAATAGATGAAGTTTTAAGATTTAACAGTGAAGAAGTTCCACCAAAGATGGGAACATTTCCACAATATGAGTATCCACATACATTATCAAGATATGCTGAAATTGCAGATTATTTAGGACTTGGAGGAAATACTGAACAGGAAAAACTAGAAAATTTAATAAAAGCTATAGATGAATTAAAAGAAAAAATCGGAATTAAAAAATCAATTAAAGAGTATGATGTTGACGAAAAAGATTTTTTAGATAGATTAGATGAAATGGTAGAACAAGCTTTTGATGATCAATGTACAGGAGCTAATCCAAGATATCCATTAATGGAAGAAATAAAACAAATGTATTTAAATGCATATTATGGAGGTGAAAGATAATGAATTTTGAAGAAGTAATAGCTGAAAGAAGTACAAAAACAGTTTATAAAGATAAAGGAAGAACAATAAAATTATTTATAGAAAACTATTCTAAATCAGATATTTTAAATGAAGCAGTAAATCAAGCCAGAGTTGAAGAGACTAATATAAATGTTCCAAAGCTTATAGAAGTTACTAAAATTGAAAATAGATGGGCTCTAATATCAGAACACATTGAAGGAACACCTCTAGATAAATTAATGAATGAAAATCCAGAAAAAATGGATGAATATTTAGAATTATTTGTAAATGTTCAAATGGATATATTAAAACAAAGAGCACCATTATTAGGAAGAATAAATGACAAAATGAGAAGAAAGATAAATGAAGCAAAAAATATAGATGATAATACAAAATATGAGTTATTGCAACGTTTAGAAGGAATGAAAGTGAAAAATAGCATATGTCATGGTGATTATAATCCTACTAATGTTATAATAAAAGAAGATGGCATAGTATATGTTATAGATTGGGCACATGTAACACAAGGAAATCCAAGTTTTGATGCAGCAAGAACATACTTACTATTTTCAATAGAAGGTAAAAAAGAATTAGCAGATAAATATTTAGACTTGTTTGCAAAAAAAGCTGAGATAGATAAAAAAGAAATACAAAGATGTATTCCGATAGTGGCTGCTTCCCAAATGTCAAAGGGAAAAAAAGAAGAACAAGAAATATTATCAAAATGGATTAATGTTATAGATTTCCAATAAATTATACTGGGTCGGCAAAACCGACCCAGTATAATAACAAATAATAAAAATAGGAGTACTAAAATGGAAGATATTCATATATCACAGGCTACACTAAAAAGATTACCACAATATCTTAGAATAATAAAAGAAAATCAAGATATCGATTATATATCATCAACATTTATTGCTCAAGAATTAAAGTTAAATCCTATTCAGGTCAGAAAAGACTTGGCTTTAATAAGTAAAACTGATGGAAAGCCTGGAACAGGTTTCTTAGTAAAAAAGATTATGAAAGAATTAGAAGAATTTTTAGGATTAAATAATGTTAATGATGCAATTATAGTAGGCGCAGGTAAATTAGGACAGGCACTTCTTAATTATCAAGGATTTAAAAAGAATTTAAATGTTTTAATGGCTTTTGATATAGATAATGAAAAATGTAATAATAAAAATATTTTTAATATAAATAAAATGAGGGATTTAATAAAAAGAATGAATATAAAAATTCGGAATAATTACTGTTCCTAAAGAATGTGCACAAGACGTATGTGATCTTATGGTAGATTCGGGAATAAAAGCTATATGGAATTTTGCACCTACTAATTTAAATGTTCCAGAAGAAATATCATTAAAAAATGAGGACTTAGCTGCGTCTATTTTAATATTAATAAAAGATTACAATAACAAAAATAATAAAAAAGGAGGAAAATAAAAAATGATTATTGATGTATGTGTTGGAAGCTCATGTCATTTAAAAGGATCTTATGAAGTAATACAAAAAATCCAAGACCTAATTAAAGAAAATGATTTAGGTAGTAAGATAGCTGTAAAAGCTAGTTTTTGCTTAGGAAATTGTTCAAACGGAGTATCAATGAAAATAGATGATGAACCAATATATAATGTAACACCAAATAGTATAAAAGATATTTTTTATGAAAAAGTAATGAATAAAGTTTAAGAAGAGGAAAGATATGCCAAATTAGTTAGATTAAAAAAAGTAAAAGAAAAAGATGTAAAAACTCTATAAATTTATATAATTTGAATAAAGAATAAAAATTAAACAATATACGTAGTTGAAATACTTAATAAAATAGGACTTCAAGTTTTGAAGTCCTATTTTTGCTTTGTCTTATTCCGTTATACTCTTAGTCATTAGAGTATAATTTTTTTCTTCGATTGCTTTCATGGTTTTCATTCCTTCAACACACTTCTGAGAAGCCTGTTTTGAAACTTCAGATACTTTTGTAACCATGTCATCAATATATTCTTGAACAGTTGCCAAATCCTCGATAGCTACTGCAGCAGCATATAATTCTTCCTGTGCTGCAATCATGTTATCATGAAGCATCTGAGCATTTCCAGTAAGTAACTTTGAAGTAATTCCTCTGATAGTCTTCTGAATGCTAAGAGCTTCTTTTTGTTTAAGGGCTCCTACAGCGATGGCATACTGCCATGTCCAAAGAGGAATAACCAAAGTGCTTATTTCATCGATTTTTTCGCAGATAATTTCATCTCCACGAATAAGAACGGAAAGCTGTGGAATACTCTGAATTGCAGAAATTCGAACAGTTTGAAGAGTATATTGCTTCCTTTTCATTCTATCGATAGCATCTTTTAAGGTGTTGGCTTGGTTAAGCTCATCCAAATCCAAAGAACCTTTTGAAGTAAGCTCATTAAGTTTTGCTTCGGCATCATCAATCATGAGATTAAGAGCGATGCAGTAAAGTTCAAAGTCAGAAATTTGAGAGTAGGTATCTCTTCCCATTGACTCATAAACTTCAATATCACTCATGAGGCTTAATTGCTGGTTTTTAAGATGCACTTCAATTGCGCGAATATTTTTCATAATTGAATCATGTTCAGCAAGAGCTTTGAACATTTTCTTTTTCGCATTTTTCATTGAAAGCATATCTGAAATACTTGCAAAGAAGCCATCATTACCAGAAGGAGAAATGTTAATCTTCTTGGTAATATCTTTTGGATTCTTTGATTTTATTGTAGCAACAAGGTCAGTAATAGGTTCTGAAACTTCGCCGGCATCTTTAGCAGAATACTTTGAAATTATAGTTTCTGCATTTTTTGTCATTGCGCTTTCTTTTGCACTTCCAAAGGTTTGAATATCACCTGAAACGAGATAATTTGTGTTTGAAATGATTTGAAGTACTTTTTGTTGTTGCTCTGGTTTTAAGTCATCAAACGTTTTGGTCTTTACTTCATTCCGAACAGTGACATTTGCAAGAGGATTGCACGAAGAAACGGTTACTGAAGGAATATTATTCTCGCTTCTGTAGTTCTTCATCAGTTCTTGCAACCGAGAACTTTGCCTAGGAAAACTCGATTCTTTAACAATCGGAGCTACTTCCTGATTAATAGGGTTTTGAGCGGTGTCTTTTGTTGTTGACATGGATGTTTCCTCCTTAAAATTTATTTAATTAAAATTAATTAAACGCTCTAGAAAAAAGACAAAATATTAAATTGTAAATGTACAGATAAAATTATATCATGATTTTTACATAATATCAATATTGTTTTATGTAAAATTAAAAAATAATTTCTAATACTTATATAATAAAATTACTATTATAATTAAAATAAGTTGATTTTTTTGTAAATTTATGTTAACATTAATATGTTAGTTTATATACTTAAGTAGATAAATGGAATTTATTTTATCTACAAAATTAAATATGACAAGGAGGACAGGCAATGAAAAAAATTATTAAACTAACAGTATTTAACATTATTTTTGCTATCATAGCAGTCCTATGTTTTTCTAAACGGATTTTTGGACTAAGCTTTGATGCAGGTGCTGGCGCATTGAAATTTGCGTTAACATTGTCTTTAACAATTTTGGGAGTTTTACTTTTCTTTTTTATTAACTATAATATCTTGACTAAAGAAGAAAAAGTAGAGTACAAAATTGAAAAACTAAGCAGTATTGAAGAGTGCATCTCTGCACTAGAAAAGTGTAAAAGAACAGATCCTTCTTTTAAAGTAGAAATTGAAAAAGCAATTTCTCAATTAGAAACTTTAAAAAGGCGAGATAATTCTCTTAAAACTTTACTGGAGCAGAACAATGCAGAAGAAAGCTTTAGTTATCTAAACAATATTGCTCAAAAAGCTAATTCGTATGTGTTTGCTAACATAAAACGAATTATAAACAGACTAATTGTTTTTGATAACGAAGAATATCTTCAGACAAATTCAGAAGAGGATATCTCTATACATAAATCTTATGTTGATGAGGTACTTAAAGACAATGATGATATTCTAAAAGAATATCAAAAAATGCTTATTGCTGTTAGTGGAATTGCTGACACAAGCAAAACCAATCTTGAAGAAATTAAGAATATGACAGCAGCACTTAACCATGTCTTAAAGAGCGATAAAATTGAAGCTCTTGAGAAAAAATATTCAAGCAACTTAGGAGGTACAATATGATGAGTAAAAAGGTTAAGGCAATTATTGCTATTGTAGCAATAGCGGCAATGGTTTTTGCAATTGCATTTGTTGGAGTAAAGATATCTGATAATGCAGGCAAAACTAAAGATCAGATTTCGGCTGAAGACACAATTACAAAGCTGAGCAAGTTTGTTGAAAAGAAAGTAAATCTTTCTGTGAAAGAAAACCCTGTAAAGGGAAATGTAGATTTAACTGAAACGTCACTTAAAGATGAGCTTCCTGATATCAGTAAATATCCTTTTAAGGTTAAAGGAAATGGAGAAATTAATATTGAAATTTTTTCATCTCCTGAAAAAGCAGGAAGTGAAACATCTAATGGTGATGACCCTAAATCAGATACCTGGCTTATCGAAGTTGTGAATAGTTTTAATAAATCAGGATATACTGTAGGCGGAAAAAAGGTTTCAGTTTCCTTAAGAAGTGTTTCATCTGGCTTGGCTGCAGATTATATTTCTTCAGGAGTATATGTCCCTGATGGTTTTTCACCATCTAACGAATATTGGGCTGCAATGCTTAAGGCTAAGGGAGTAAAGCTTAATCAAGTAAGCAAAAGCTTGGTAGGAAATGTCGCAGGAATTCTTCTTAAAAAAGATACTTATAATACCATAATAAAAAATTATGGTGCTGTAAACATTAATACTATTACAGAAGCAGTATCTAAAAATGAAATTGCTATGGGATATACTAATCCATATGCAAGTTCTGCTGGACTTAATTTCCTTATGAGTAGCTTGTATTGCTTTGATAGCTCAAATCCATTAAGCGAAACTGCTATTGAAGGATTTAAGAAATTTCAGTCAAATGTTCCTTTTGTTGCATACAATACTATGCAAATGAGAAATGCTGTCAATTCAGGTGTCCTTGATGGCATGATTATGGAATATCAATCCTATACTAATGATCAGGAACTTAGAAATTATATTTTTACTCCATATGGAGTAAGACATGATAATCCTTTATACAGTATAGGTGATATTTCATCGGAAAAGCAGGAGGCATTTAAGCTTTTTGCTGAATTTGCAACAAATAAGAACTCTCAGGAATCGGCTAAAAACTATGGATTTAATCAAAAAACAGACTATGTTTCAGAAGTACCTGATTCAGATGGTGATACTCTTGTCAATGCTCAAAAACTTTGGAAGAAAGAAAAAGATAATGGGCAGGAAATCGTAGCAGTATTTATTATTGATACATCAGGAAGTGTTGATGGAGCACCTCTTAATGAAATGAAAACATCATTAATTAATGCTGCTCAGTACATTAGTTCAGAACATTATATTGGATTGGTAAGTTATAACAACGATGTAACAGTTAATCTTCCAATTTCAAAATTTGATCTGAATCAGAGATCATACTTTAATGGTGAAGTAAGCAATCTTTCAGCAGGCGGAGGAACTGCAACATTTGATGCTATTGCTGTAGGAATGCAAATGCTTGAAAACGCAAGAGTAGATCATCCTGACGCAAAGTTTATGCTATTTGTTCTTAGCGACGGTGAGAGCAACAGGGGATCTTTAAGGGATGTTAGCGGATTTATTGAAAATCTTAAAATTCCTGTTTATACAATAGGATATAATGCTAATGTTGCAGCACTCAAAGAAATATCCTCTATAAATGAGGCCGCAAGTATTAATGCGGATACAGATGACATTATATATAAACTGAAAAGTTTGTTTAATGCTCAGATGTAAGTAGTCATATTTATCCCTAGGTAGTTATACTACCTAGGGATTTTTTACATTATTTAAGTAACTCCTTTTTACAATTTTACATAAGATATATCAAGATAAATAAAAGGAGGAAAAAAATGTCAAAAATATTAGAAGTAAAAAATGTAAGTAAAAAATATCAAAACAAAGATGGCGAAATCTTAGCTCTACAAAATATTAACTTAAGAGTTAATAAAGGTGAATTTGTTAGTATAATAGGACCAAGTGGATGTGGAAAATCAACTCTACTTTCAATAATAGCTGGATTAGAAGAAAAAAACACAGGAGAAATTTACATAGAAGGAGAAAAAATAGAAAAAGTATCAGATAAAGTTGGATATATGTTACAAAAAGATTGCTTATTAGAATGGAGAACGATACTTAATAATACCTTGTTTGGCTTAGAAGTAAAAGGAAAAAAGAATAAAGAAAATATAGAATATGTAGAAGAATTATTAAAAAAATATAATTTATATGAATTTAAAGATAAGTATCCATCAGAATTATCAGGAGGAATGAGGCAAAGGGTAGCCTTAATTAGGACGTTAGCAGTAAAACCCAAAATTTTACTTTTAGATGAAGCATTTTCAGCATTAGATTATCAAACAAGAATAATGGTAACTAACGATATTTATTCTATATTGCGAAAAGAAGGAATAACTGCAATTATAGTAACACATGATATTTCAGAAGCTATAAGTATGTCAGATAAAATATTTGTATTAAGTAAAAGACCAGGAACAATAAAAGATATTCATAAAATAGAATTTGAAATTGAACGGAAGAACACCTTTAAATACAAGAGAAAGCCCTAAATTTAGTCATTATTTCAACATACTATGGAAGGAGCTTAGAGAAGATGAAAAATAAAGTTTTATCAAAAGAAAGAAAGCAATATTTAAGCAAAATTAAAAGAAAAAAATTTGCAATACTTTTTACGCAATTAATAATTCTAATAGGTTTTATTGCTACTTGGGAAATTTTAGCAAGAGAAAAAATAATAGATAGTTTTATAACAAGTCAACCAAGTAGAATATTAAATACTTTTTTGAATTTAACATCTGAAGATTTATTACATCATATTTGGGTTACAGTATATGAAACAGTAGTTGGATTTATAGTGGGAACAGTACTTGGAAGTTTTATTGCAATAATATTATGGTGGTCTAAGTTTTTAGAGAGAGTTTCAGAACCTTTTTTAGTAGTTTTAAACAGCTTACCAAAAGTAGCTCTTCGGACCAATAATTATATTATGGGTTGGTGCAGGAACACCAGCAATAATTGTAATGGCAATAGCAATTTCTCTTGTTGTAACAATTTTAGAAATATTAAACGGATTTTTAAAAACAGATAAAGAGGTAATAAAAATGGCAAAAACATTTAACAGTAGTAAGATGCAAATATTAACTAAAGTTGTAATTCCAGCAAATATAGGAACATTTATTAATTCTTTAAAAGTTAATATAGGCTTATCCCTAGTTGGTGTAATATCTGGAGAATTCTTAGTATCCAAAGCAGGTCTTCGGATATTTAATAGTATATGGAGGGCAAGTTTTTAAATTAGATTTAGTTATGACAAGTGTTATTATATTAGGAATTGTTGCTGGAGTAATGTACGGAGGAGTTATTCTTCTTGAAAAATTTATCTTAAAATCAAAAAAGTTTAAATAACTTAAAAGGAGGAAATAAAGTGAAAAAAAAGATACTTACTACAATAATAATTATTGCAATTATAGTATGTATAGGGGTTGTAGTTAATATATTGATGAAATCTAATGAAGATGAAGAACAAAAAGTATTGAAGGTAAATGAAGTAACACGTTCTGTATTTTATTCACCACAATATGTTGCTATAAATGAAGGATTTTTTAAACAAAGAGGTATAGAAATAGAATTAACAACAGGGCAAGGCGCAGATGCTGTTATGACATCAGTATTATCAAACCAATGTGATATAGGATTTGCTGGACCAGAAGCTTCAATATATGTATATAATGAAGGGAAAGAAGATTATACTCAAGTATTTGCACAAATGACTAAAAAAGATGGTTCATTTCTAGTAGCAAGAGAAAATACGGATAATTTTAGTTGGCAAGATTTGAAAGGAAAAACCGTTATTCCAGGGAGAAAAGGCGGAGTACCATACATGACTTTAGAATATGTATTAAAGAAGAATGGTATAAATCCTGAGACAGATTTAGTATTAGATGATAGTATTAAATTTGATTTAATGGCAGGAGCTTTTTCAGCAGGAAATGCAGATTATGTTACATTATTTGAACCAACAGCATCAAACACACAAAATCAAGGAAAAGGATATATAGTTGCATCAGTTGGAGAAGCAGCAGGAGAAATACCATATACTGCTTACTTTGCTAAAAAAAGCTATATAGAAAATAATGAAAAAATAATTCAAGATTTTACAGATGCAGTATATGAAGGACAAAAATGGGTAAAAGAACATTCTTCAAGAGAAATAGCAGAAAGTGTTCAAAGTTTTTTTCCAGATACAGACTTAGAATTACTTGAAACAGTTATACAAAACTACAAAGATATAGATGCTTGGAATGATACACCAGTATTAAAAGAAGAATCTTTTAATAGATTACAAGAAGTAATGACAATGGCAGGAGAACTTGAAAAGGAAGCACCATATAATAAGATAGTAAATAATAAATATGCAGAAAAAAGCTCAAATAATTGATAAATACGTGAAGTCCTTAAACAAGAAGTATTTTTATCCAAAAGAGGTTACATAAAAGTAACCTCTTTTAGATTTTTACATGTACGAAAAATAGATAGACTTTAAAAATGTTAAAATATCAAATATAATAAATTAAAATATTGAATGTAAAAATACTAAAAAATTCTTTTAAATAAATATTAGTTTTGATATAATACTAAAAAATAAAAAAGGTGATGTATAAATGAATAAAACAAAAAGAAGAATATTTAATACAGCTGTTAAATTATTTTCAGAAAAAGGCTATGATAATACAAACATAGAAGAAATTACTGCAATAGCAGGTGTTGCAAAAGGAACATTGTATTATCATTTTACTAAAAAAGAAGATATATTCGATATGTTATTAGAAGAAGGACTTAAATTATTAAAAAATAATATAGAATTAAAAACTAGAAATTGCACAAAAGCATTAGATAAAATAAAAGCTGTTATATTAATACAAATTAAAGTTATTGTTAAATATGAAAGTTTTTTAAACGTTGTATTAAGCCAGATGTGGGGAGAGGATAATAAAAATATAAAGTGTAAAAAAGCTGTTTTTGAATATATTAATATAATAGAAAAAATAATTGAAGAAGGGATAAAAAATAGAGAATTTTATGAAGGAAATGTTCAAGCACTAGCCTCTGGTATATTTGGTATAACATATTCTAGTCTATTGTATAGATTAAAAATGAATAGACAAGTAAATATAGATGATGTATATAATGGTTTTATTGATACTGTAATTAGAGGAATAAGTAAAAAAGCATTAAACTGACCAACCAGTCTAATGCTTTTTTTTATTTATTCTGATATACTAAATATAATTTAAAAACAAATAAATTTTATTTATATTTTTAGGAGGAAATATGAGAATACTAAAAGAGAAAAAAATACCAGGAATGAAATTTTCAAAAATTAAAATGAAAGATTTAGAAGATATTCAAGAATTGAAAATAGATTATTCTAAAATTAATCAAGAAAAACAAATGGTGTATGAACCAACAAGATATAGAACCATAAAAGAGATTTTTGAGAAAAATATTGTAAAATATAAAAATAAAGAGTTTATATTTGAAAAGTTCAATAAGAATGAAAAATTTGAAGCAAAGACATATGGAGAATTTGGAGAAGATGTAATTAATTTAGGAACAGGATTAGAAAAAATATTAGGATTAAAAGGAAAAAAAATTGTCATAATAGGGCAGAATACATATTTTTGGTATGTTTCTTATATGTCTCTACTTTGCTCTGATGCAATAGCTGTACCAATAGATAAAGAGTTACCAGAAAATGAAATAGTAAATCTTGTAACAAGAGCAAAAGCAGATGCAATTATATATAATAAGCACAAAAAAGAAGTAATAGAAAAAGCAAAACAAAAATTAGTAGATGTAAAATACTTTATTGAAATGAATTCAGATGAAGAATACAATAAAGAGGAAAAAACAATAGGAATAAAAAGAATAATTGAAAAAGGAAAAGAAGAAATAGAAAAAGGAAATAATTCTTATATAAATACTAAAATTGACCCAGAAGAATTTAAGATATTAATATTTACATCAGGAACAACAGCAGCAGCTAAAGGTGTAATGCTATGTAATAAAAATTTAGCCGAAAATATCAATGCTGTATCTGCATATGTTAAAGTATATCCAACAGATAGATTTTTTTCAGTATTACCTTTGCATCATTGCTATGAATCTACAATAGGATTCTTAATACCATTTGCATTTGGTGCAGAAATTGTTATATGTCAAGGATTAAAGAGTATAGTTCCAAATTTAAAAGAAACACATCCAACAATAATACTTGCAGTTCCAGTTCTTATAGAAAGTATTTATAAAAAAATAAATGCTACTATTAAAAAAAGTAAAAAAGAAGGTCTTGTAAATTCTATGATTCATATTACAAATGCATTAAGTTCAGTAAATCTTGATATAAAAAGAAAAGTATTTAAGGAAATACATGATAATTTAGGAGGAAATATAAGAATAATAGTATCTGCTGCAGCACCAATTGATCCTAAAGTTGGAAAATGGCTAAAAGATATAGGAATACAATTTTTACAAGGGTACGGATTGACTGAAACAGCACCAATATCAGCATTAACACCAGAGTTCAATACAAAGGATGGCTCAGTAGGAAAACCAGTAATTTGTGCAAACATTAAAATAGATAATCCAAATGAAGATGGAGAAGGAGAAATACTAATTAGTAGTTCAACTTTAATGTTAGGATATTATGAGAATGAAGAAGCAACAAAAGAAGCAATAAAAGATGGATGGTTCCATTCAGGAGATATAGGATATTTAGATGAAGATGGGTTTATTAATATAACAGGAAGATGCAAAAATGTTATAGTAACTCAAAATGGAAAAAATATTTATCCAGAAGAAATTGAATTACTATTAGGCGATATAAAAGAAATTAAAGAGTGTATGGTATATGGAAAAGAAGATAAGGGTATTGAATTAAAAATTACAGCAAGAGTAATTCCAAATAGAGAATATATAGATGAAAATTATAAGACAGGATTATCAGATGAAGAGATTCATAAAATAATTTGGGAAAAAATAAAAGAAGTAAATAAAAAGCTAGTTTCATACAAAACAGTAAAAGGACTAGAAATAAAAAATGATGAATTTGTAAAAACAACAACTATGAAAATTAAAAGAGCAGAAGAATTAAAAAAATAAATTTACTTACTAAACTATTTTAGTTTAATATTACAATTATATATCTTTATATTTAAATTTATGTAACTAAGATTGACAAATAAAAACTAAAAATATAGAATAAAATTAATATAGAATATATATTAGGAGGTAATTTATGAGTGAGGATAGAAATCAAAAAGAAAATGAATTGAAAAGTTTAATGGAAACAGATGTTATGAAAAACAGTAAAAAAATAAGAGAAGCGTTGAGTTATTCTATGGGAGCAGATTTACATGAATCTTGGAGAGCAGGAAGAAAAAAAGAAGATGGTACATTTGAACCAAGAATGAAAAAAACAAAAGATGAAAAATGGATTAAATCTCATGGAACAAATGAAGTTGACATTGCTAATTGCACATTTGCAGAATTACCAGAAGATTGGAAAAAAGAAAATTTGGAAGCAGCTAAAGTTGCTGTTAATTTAGTTTATGGAAAAGTTATGACAAATCAGGATATTACAGAGGATATTCTTCAAGAAATGTCTTCAGTTGTCCATGATGAATGGATTAAAAGAAATGATTGGGTATTAAGTCCAGAGTATGGAGATCCAGTTTTAGCAAGACCATATGCCGAATTACCAGAGTCAGAACAAGTGAAAGATACTAACCAATTGAGACAAGCAATAGAAAAAGTGGAAGCATATCAAAGAGGTGAAATTGATATTGATAGATTAAAAAAAGAATATGCATTAGATGATAGAACTGAAGAACAAAAATAAGGAGATAAAAAATGAATATATTAGA
Source organism: Candidatus Scatovivens sp. (assembly GCA_051891335.1). Lineage (GTDB taxonomy): Bacteria > Bacillota > Clostridia > TANB77 > CAG-508 > Scatovivens. The sequence goes on along the minus strand of JBJFFD010000024.1, from coordinate 18,679 downwards.
AAAGATAAAAAATTTTTTTTCTAATTTATTTACTAAAAAAGAAGTGAAGTCTTTAGATATTCCAATATCAAATCAAGAGATAATAAAATCAGATGCTAGAACAAATAAATTTTTAGAAAGCATAAAAGTAAAAGACAACTCTTATGCAATTTTACTTAGTGAAAAAATATTAAAAAATGAAATGAAAATAGAAGAATTATCAGATACTGAATTAAATGACTTAATTTCTTTTTATAAAAATAAATTAGCAATAAATAATTAATTGTAACATGTAAAGAACAAGGTAGTGATACCTTGTTTTTTATATACGAATTTGATATAATATTAAAGATTTTTATTTAGCTTCAGCAAATGTATGTTTATACTATAGTTAACAAATATTAAAATAATATTATTAAAAACTTAGTAAATTGGAGGAAATATGTTCAAATTACACTCAGAATACAAGCCAACAGGTGACCAACCACAAGCAATTGAATATTTAAGCAATGGCATTAAGGAAGGAAAAAAGTTTCAGACTTTACTTGGAGTTACAGGCTCTGGAAAAACTTTCACTATGGCAAATATAATTGAAAAAGTACAGAAGCCTACACTTGTTTTAGCACATAATAAAACATTAGCAGGACAACTTTATAGTGAATTCAAAGAGTTTTTTCCAGAAAATAATGTGGAGTATTTTGTTAGTTATTATGACTATTATCAACCAGAAGCATATATTGCATCTTCTGATACATATATAGAAAAAGATTCATCTATAAATGATGAAATTGATAAATTAAGACATTCTGCAACACTATCATTATTTGAAACTAGAGATGTTATAATTGTTGCTTCTGTTTCATGTATATATGGATTAGGAGATCCTATTGATTACCAAGAAATGATGCTGTCTTTAAGACAAGGAATGCAGAAATCTAGAGAAACAATAATGAAAAAACTAATAAATATGCAATATACAAGAAATGAGATGGACTTTAAAAGAGGAACATTTAGAGCGAAAGGAGATATATTAGAAATATACCCATCATCTCAAAGTGAATCTGCTGTGAGAATAGAGTTTTGGGGAGATGAAATTGAAAAAATAATAGAAATAAATCCACTTACTGGAAAATCTATAGGTATAAGAAATCATGTTTTAATTCCTCCAGCTTCTCAATATGTTACGAGTAGAGAAAAAATGAATAAAGCAATAGAAACTATAGAAGTTGAACTAGAAGAGAGAATTAAATTTTTTAAGTCAAAAAACAAATTGATTGAAGCTCAAAGAATAGAAGAAAGAACTAATTTTGATATTGAAATGATGAAAGAAACTGGATTTTGTTCAGGAATAGAAAATTATTCAAGACATATAAGCCAAAGAACTGCTGGAAGTCCGCCGTATACTTTATTTGATTATTTTCCAGATGATTTTTTACTATTAATAGATGAATCCCATGCTACAATTCCCCAAGTAAGAGCTATGTATAATGGAGACAAAGCAAGAAAAGATTCTTTAGTAACTTATGGATTTAGATTGCCATCTGCTTATGACAATAGACCTCTTACCTTTAAGGAGTTTGAAGAAAGAATAAATCAAGTTGTTTTTGTTAGCGCAACTCCTGCTGATTATGAGAAAGAACATTCTAAAGAAAATGTTGTTGAACAAATCATAAGACCAACAGGATTATTAGATCCTAAAATAGAAGTTAAACCAATTGAAAATCAAATAGATGATTTAATTGAGCAAATACATGAAAGAACCGAGAAACAAGAAAGAGTTTTAGTAACAACATTAACAAAAAAAATGGCAGAAGACCTAACGTCATATTTAAGATCAGCTGGGATAAGAGTTAAATATATGCATTCTGATATAAAAGCTTTAGAAAGAATGGAAATAATAAGAGATTTAAGGATAGGAGAATTTGATGTACTAGTTGGGATTAATCTTTTAAGAGAAGGTCTGGATATTCCAGAGGTTTCATTAGTAGCAATATTAGATGCAGACAAAGAAGGATTTTTACGTTCTGAACGTTCGTTGATTCAAACAATAGGACGTGCTGCAAGAAATACAGAAGGAAAAGTAATAATGTATGCTGATGAATTAACTGAAAGTATGGAAAAAGCTATATCAGAAACAAATAGAAGAAGAAAAATTCAAGAAAAATATAATAAACAAAACGGTATTACACCACAAACAATAAGAAAATCTGTAAGAGATACAATAAAAGCAACAATTGTTGAAGATGTTCAAAGTAAATATGAAATAGATAAAAATGAAACTATTGAAGATATTATAAACAAATTAACAGATGAAATGTTAAAACATGCTAAAAATATGGAATTTGAAAAAGCAGCAGAATTAAGAGACAAAATAAAAGAATTGGAAAATTTGATATAAAATAAGGAGAATATTGCTTATAAAAATGGGAAAATTAATAAATGAAAATTGGGATATTGGAATAGAAAAATTTAAAAATTTACCAGAAAAATTAAAAATGCTTTATTTAGGTAGTATTGGAGAACAAGGAATAAAAAAATTTGTAGATAAATATCCAAAAAGTATGGAGTATATGCCAAAAGGTTTTAAAGAATGGATATTAAATGATTCTGGAAAAACAAAAAAAATAAAAGAGCAAACAAATACACAAGAAAAAAAGAAACTTAAATCTATAAAATTTAAAGACTTGAGCTTAGAAGAAAAAGAAAAATATTTATTAGAAAAAAAGAAATTTCCTTGTAAAATGACTGATGATGAAATATGGGATATTGTAATCAATACTAGAAATAAAGAAGTTTTTGGAATATGCATAAAATTTATTAACTTGTATTATTTAAAAAATATTGTCAATAATCAAGAAACTGATAGAAAAACTATTTTAAAACTAACAATGTATCCGGATAATTTTTTAACAAGTGATATTTTAAAAAGAGAAGATATTGATTCTGGAATTTTATACCAAATGATAAAAAATTTTGAAGATATAGATTATTATTCATTTAGAGACAGAATAATTAATCATGAAAAAATGGATGAAGAAACATTATATAAACTTTGTGAATGTGAAAATAATCAAATATTAAGCCAAATATTATTAAGCGAAAAAGTAAGTGACAGAATAATCAAAAAACTAGAAGAAAGTACAGATAAAGAAATTAAAAACATGGCTTTAGTTATAGATCCACAAACGGATCAATATTTTATAAATGGAATAATTGATAAAGAATTAAAAAAAGCAATTAAAGTAGAAGATGATTATCCTATACAAGATAAAAGACATAAAACAATTTTATTAACAGATACACTCTTTGCGGCATTAAAAAATCCTAAACTAAATTCAGAAGCATTACTTAAATATAAATTTTGTACATCCAATATAGTAATAAATTATGTGATAAAACATCCAAATATAACTAATAAGATGTTAGAATTCTACAAACAAAATGGAACTGAAAAAGTAAAAGAAGCAGCTATTAAAAAAATAGAGGAAAGAAATTCAATAGATTTTTCAAAATATTAATTAAAAAAAGAAATGGCTTAATCTCCATTTCTTTTTTATGTAGGGGGTCGATGTCACATCGACCCGTTTTACGAAGAAAATACCAAAATATTTTTATTGTAAAATCTAGTAATATGAGTTATAATAAATAAGATTATATATTGTTTTGGAGGAGATACAATGAACGATAAGATAACAATAAAAGGTGCAAGAGTTCACAATTTGAAAAATATTAATATAGAAATTCCAAAAAATAAACTAGTCGTAGTAACTGGTCTTTCAGGCTCTGGAAAATCTTCTTTAGCATTTGATACATTATATGCAGAAGGACAAAGAAGATATGTTGAAAGTTTATCTAGTTATGCAAGGCAATTTCTAGGAATAATGGAAAAACCTGATGTTGATAGTATTGATGGACTATCTCCTTCAATATCTATAGATCAAAAAACTACATCTAAAAATCCAAGGTCAACAGTTGGTACTGTTACAGAAATTTACGATTATATACGTTTATTATATGCTAGAATAGGTGTTCCATATTGTCCAAAATGTGGTAAAAAAATTGAAAAACAAACTATAGACCAAATTGTTGATAATATTTTAGAATTAGATGAAGGAACAAGAATACAAATTCTTTCACCAATAGTAAGAGGAAAAAAAGGGGAATATACTAAATTACTAGAAGAAAAACAAAAAGAAGGATTTGTAAGAGCAAGGATAGATGGAAAAATTTATGAATTAAGTGATGATATTGAATTAGATAGAAATAAAAAACATTATATTGAACTTATTGTTGATAGATTGGTTGTAAAAGAAGAAATTAGAAGTAGATTAACAGAATCTGTAGAAACAGCTTTAAGATATGCAAATAATATTGTATTAATAGATATTGTAGGGGCGGACGTCTCTGTTCGCCCGGACCAAATTTTATTTAGTACTAATTATGCTTGCCCAGATTGCAATATTAGTTTTGAAGAATTATCTCCAAGAATGTTTTCTTTTAATAACCCATTTGGAGCTTGCCCAGAATGTTCTGGAATAGGCTATTTAATGAGAATGGATGAAGATTTAATAATACCAGACAAAAATAAAACTCTTTATGATGGAGTAAAGGCTTTTGGTGCTAGTACAATGAAAAAAGGTGACACAATGGCTAAAATGTATTTTGAGAGTATTGCTAGACATTATGGTGTTGATATAAAGAAGCCTATCAAAAAGTTAGCAAGAGAATTTTTAGATAAAATATTATATGGAACTGGTGATGAAGTAATTGATTTTGAATATACTTCTGCAAGTGGAACAAGAAATTTTTCGACTCCATTTGAAGGTGTTATACCTACATTAAATAGAAGATATAGAGAAACTAAATCTCAAGGAATGAGAGATTTTTATGAAATGTATATGAGTGAGAGTCCTTGCCTTTGTTGCCATGGTGCAAGATTAAAAAAAGAAGTTTTATCTATAAAAGTAGGAGATAAAAACATTAATGAATTAACTGATATGCCAATAAACAGAATAAAAGATTATTTGCAAACTCTTCAATTAAGCAAAAAAGATAGAATGGTTGCTGATTTAATATTTAGAGAATTAAATCAGAGATTACAGTTCTTAATAGATGTAGGATTAGAGTACTTAACTTTATCTAGAAATGCAGGATCTTTATCTGGAGGTGAGGCTCAGAGAATTAGGTTAGCAACCCAAATTGGATCAGGTCTTTCTGGTGTAATGTATGTGTTAGATGAACCAAGTATAGGATTACATCAAAGAGATAATGAAAAATTAATAGCAACCTTAAAGAAAATGAGAGACTTGGGAAATACTTTAATAGTTGTAGAACATGATGAAGATACTATGTATGCTGCGGATCAAATAATAGATATAGGCCCTGGAGCTGGAGTGCATGGCGGAAATGTTATGGCACAAGGAACTGCTGATGAAATAAAATTGGTAACAAACTCTGTAACAGGTCAATATTTGAGCGGAAGAAAAAAAATACTAGTTCCTAAAAATAGGAGAAAAGGAAACAAAAAATCTATTGAAATAGTTGGCGCAAAAGAACATAATTTAAAAAATATAAATGTAAAAATACCATTAGGAGTATTTAATTGTGTAACCGGAGTATCAGGTTCTGGAAAATCAACATTGGTAAATGAAGTTCTATATAAATATTTAGCAAGAGAAATAAATGGTGCGAATGAAAAACCTGGAAAATGTGAAAAAATTAAAGGAATAGAAAATATAGATAAAATAATAAACATAGACCAATCACCAATAGGAAGAACACCAAGATCTAATCCCGCTACATATACAGGAGTTTTTGATATAATAAGAGATATTTTTGCAGAGACTAATGAAGCTAAAGTAAGAGGATATCAAAAGGGTAGATTTAGCTTTAATGTTCAAGGTGGAAGATGTGAAGCTTGCCAAGGAGATGGAGTAATAAAAATAGAGATGAATTTTCTTCCAGATATTTATGTACCATGTGAAGTTTGTAAAGGAAAAAGATATAGTAGAGAAACTTTAGAAGTAAAATATAAAGGAAAAACAATAGCAGATATATTAGATATGACAGTAGAAGAAGCATTGGAATTCTTTACAAATATTCCAAGAATAAAAGTGAAATTACAAACCTTAAATGATGTTGGATTAGGATATATAAAATTGGGACAACCTTCAACAACTTTATCAGGAGGAGAAGCTCAAAGAGTAAAACTGGCAACAGAATTAGCAAAAAGACCTACAGGAAAAACCTTATATATATTAGACGAACCTACAACAGGACTACATATAGATGATGTTCATAGATTAATAGAAATTTTACAAAGACTTGTAGACACAGGAAATACAATAATAGTAATAGAACATAATTTAGATTTGATAAAAACAGCAGATCATATAATAGATTTAGGTCCAGAAGGTGGAGAAAGAGGTGGAGAAGTTATTGCAATAGGAACCCCAGAACAAATAGTCAAAAATGAAAAATCATATACAGGAAAATTTTTAAAGAAATATTTGGAAAATTAATCTGGTATTGGTGAGTATTGCTGTATTAATATAAAAAATAATAGAATTTATTATTCATAAAAAATATATATTCTTCAGCAACTTATTACATTATGTAAATATAATGTGATTATAATGAAAAAACATCAAAAGACGAAAGTATAATTTGACTTGTCTTTTGATGTTTTTTTATAACTAGTTATTTTGATTATTATTAGATTGTTGATTATTGTTTCCATTTTTTTTGTCTTTATTTTTCTTTTCTTTTGACATAATAAAAGGCACCTCCTTTATTTTGTTACAAATATTTTTACCAATAAATTGAATTTTATACAAAAATGATGTAAAATAATAAATGAAATTTATATATTATAATTAATTTATAAAAAACATGAATGCAAGTTTAACTTGCTTAAATATTTGGAGGAAAAAATGGCTAATTTAGTAATAGGAATAGAAGGGCATGTTGGTGCTGGAAAAACTAGTATATGTAGAAATCTAATAAAAAAAATGCCAAATACAATTTTATTAAATGGTGGAAATTTATATAGAGCTATTATTTATTCACTGATGAATACAGGAAAAAATTTAAAGGAGTTGAAAGAAAAAGCTGAAAAAATAAATATAAAGCAATTAATGGATTTTTTTAATATAAATTTGAAAATAGAAAATAATGAGACTGTAATATATATTGGAGATAAAAAAATAGATGAAGAAAAACTTCAGTCAAAAGAAGCGTCAATTGCAGTATCTTCTATAGGTGGAAGAGCAAACGAAAAAGAACTATTTGATTTTGCAAAAGAACTAATAGATAATTTAAAAAATAAATATAATGTAATAATATCTGGAAGAGGAATTATGAATATTTATCCAAAAACTGATTATCATTTTTTTATAACTGCAGATTTAGAGGAAAGAGTAAAAAGAAAATGTATACAATATAATAATGAGAATAAAGAAGATATAAGAAAGAACATTATTGAAAGAGATAATCTTCAAGAAAAGGCCGGGTATTATAAAATAGAAGACAATAGCATAGTAATAGATGTTACAGAGTGTAAAACGATAGAAGAATCAACAGATAAAGTTCTTGAAAATATAAATATTCAAGAATTAGTTAATATATAATTAAGAAAGGGTTTTATGAGTTTTATTAACAAAAAATTAATTGAATTTAATGAATTCTTACAAGAAAAAAGAATTGCTATTATAGGAATTAACTTCCATAATATTAAATTAATTGAATATTTGTATAATATTCAAGCAGATGAAGTAATGGTTTTTGATAAAAGAGAAATAGAATATATAAACGGAGACTTGATGGATAAAGTTATAACTTGTGGAATGGAATTTTCTTTAGGAAAAGATTGCTTTAGAAAACTAAATGGATTTAATATTATATTTAGAGCACCAAATTATTTACCAACAATTCCAGAAGTATTAAAAGAAGAGGAAAATGGAGCGATAATAACATCAGAATTAGAAATGTTTATGGAACTTTGTCCAGCAAAGATAATTGGAATAGCAGGAACAGATGGAAAGACAACTACTGCAGAAATGATTTATGATATATTAAAAAATGGAGAATGTACTTGCTATATAGGAGGATTTGAAAACTTATCTATATTTTCGCAAATAGAAAAAATAAATCCGGAAGATATAGTTGTACTTAAATTGTCTAATGAACAACTAATGAACATGAAAATAAGTCCAGAAATATCAATAATAACCAATATGAATTTAACAGATTTAAATATTGAATATTCGGAAGAAGAATATATAGGAGCATTAAAAAATATATTTTTAAATCAAAATGAGAATGGAACTCTTATATTAAATTATGATAATGAAACAATAAGAGAATTTTCAAAAGAAGCAAAAGGAAGAACGATATTTTTTAGTGAAAACAAAATTGAAGAAGGATATATAATTGCTGAAAATAAAATAAAAGTATGCGAAGGAGAACTTAGAATTCATTTGTTAGACACAAGAAACTTGAATTTAAGAGGTGTTCATAATTTTAAAAATGCAACTTGTGCGATAATTGCAACTTCTGATTTTGTTGATTTAGAAGTATCTATAAATACAATTAAATCTTTTAACAATATAGAAAATAGATTAGAACTAATATATGAAACAGAAAATAGAATAAAATGGTACAATGACTCTGCAAGTATAACACCATCAAGAACAATAACTTCATTAGATGCATTCGCACTTAGGAATATAATACTTATTACTGGTGGAGATAATAATAATTTAGATTATGAAAAATTGGCAACTCCAATAATAAACAGCTGTAAAGCTTTAATTTTAAATGGAGAAAATTCAGATATAATTGAAGAATATGTAATTGAAAAACTAAGAAACACAGGAAATAAAATTAAAATATATAAGACTAATAATATAAAAGAAAGTATTATAATTGCTAATGATATAGCAACAACAGGAGATATTGTCTTATTTTCTCCAGCAAGTAATTGCGATAATGAAGAATATAAAGATTATGAACAAAAAGGAGAAATATTTAAAGAAATAGTTCTAAATAATATTTTTAAGGAATAAATTTTTTAATAAATAAAATATGACCTCGGTTTTCACATAGCATAAAATAGAATAAGACTCAAGCTTTTTAGCTTGAGTCTTATTCTATTTTATGCTGAAATATCAATTCTTTAGTTCTAATGATTAACCTATTGCATAAAATTAATTAAAGGAGGAATTTGTTTTATGTATTATCAGAATTATGATGACTATATGAGAGATTTTTTATATTTTAATCAAACACCAAATTCAAATATGCCTAGTAATATGGGATGTGGATGCATGCAAAATAATATGAACAATATGAGTAATATAAATATGATGAATGGTATGAATAATACTAACTATATGCAAAATAATAATAATTTAGAAAACTTATATCCAAACATATATAGAATTTTACAACCAGTTGTAAGAAGAGTAGTAGCAGGAAATAATTGTCAATATCTTACAGAAGAGGTTTTAAATAATATGGTGGATACTGTTTATAATATTATAGACGGAGACAAAACAATGGGTACAGTAGAGACTTCAAGTAGAGTGGAAAATACACAATCAACTGAAAACAGACGAAGTACTAGTAGTACAAATACTGGCGCCAATAGTTCTACTCAATCTCAAGCGAATGCATCACAAATAAGAAATAATGAAACAAATAATAATAATTTATTAAAGGATTTAATAAAAATATTAATTTTACAAGAAATAATAAGAAACAATATGAGAAGAAACTATAATACAATGAATTCAAATTTAAATCAAAATATGTTCCAAAATCAATGCTCTCAAAATTGCTTTGAACCAGTTAGATATATGTAATTAAATGTATAAAAAAATAAAAATTACCAATAATATTTATTAATAATTAAAAAAAGGGGTGATTTTTATTAGAGTAAAAGAATGCATGTGTTCTAGTGTTATAAAAGTAGAACCAGAAGAAAAATTATTACAAGTTGCTAAACTTATGAAAGAAAACGATATTGGATGTGTTCCTGTTTGTGACAATAAAAATAAAGTATTAGGCTTTATAACAGACAGAGATATAATAACAAAATGTGTCGCTAACAATGGAAATTGTTCAGAAATTAAGGTGTCAGATGTAATGGAGACCAATGTTATTAAAACAACACCAGATACTGATATTGAAGATGCAAGTAAAACAATGGAGGAAAATCAAATAAGAAGATTACCAGTTATCGAAGATGGAAAAATAGTTGGTATATTAAGTTTAGGAGATTTAGCAAGACATCAAGATATTTCAGCAAAAGAAGTTGGATACACTTTTGAATGTGTATGCGAAGATAATTGTAATTGCGAATAATTAAATGTCATAAAATGATAGTTACTCTATTTAATTTAAATTAAAAAATATCATTTTATGACATTTTTTAATCTTACTTTTTTATTATGTAAGAAAGGTGGACATGATGGGAGAAAATAATAAAATAAAAGAAAATATAAAAAAAATATTTGTTATAATTATAATCGTTTTATTATTATATTTAAGTTATAAAAGTTTCATATTCTATTTGCCATTTTTAATTGCGTATATAATCTCTTTAATGATAGAACCAATAATAAGAAAACTTACAGATAAAACAAATTTAAATAGAAAAGTAAGTAGTATAATAGTAATGTTTTTAGTTTTTTCTATATTAATTGCCTTAATTGCATGGGGAATTACGGGCTTAATTTCAGAGGCTTCAAATTTATTAGATAAGCTAAATTTCTATCTTGATAGAATAATTACATATATAGAATGGATTATAGGAAATTTAGACTTTAATAAATTTAATTTATCGGATAATATAAAAAATATAGTAGAAGATTCGTCAAAAGAGATAATACAGAATTTAACAAATATATTAAAACAGATACTAAGTAGGGTTTTAGAAACTGTGTATTCAATTCCTAAAATGGCTATATATTTAGTAATAACAATATTAGCAACATATTTTATAACTTCTGATAAATTTTATATATTAGATAGAATAGAACACCATGTTCCAAGAAAGATAGTAGACAAAATAAATATAAAAACAGAAGAAATAAAAAAAACATTAGGGAATTATTTAAAAGCACAAGGAATTTTATTTTTAATTGCATTCTTTGTATATTTGATTGGACTATATATTTTTAAAATTATAGGAATGGACGTAAGATATCCTCTTTTAATGGCTATAATAATTTTAATTTTGGATGTATTACCTATATTAGGAGCTGGAACTATAGTAATTCCTTGGATAATAATATTATTTATAAATAATAATAAAGGATTGGCATTCTCATTATTAGGATTGTATATTTTAAATATAGCAATTAGAGAGTTTTTAGAGCCTAAAATAGTAAGTAAAAAAATAGGCATACATCCAATTTTTACGCTAATTGCAATGTATACCGGATTTAAATTTATAGGAATATTAGGAATGATAATAGGCCCAATAGTTTTAATAATACTAAAAAATATATTTTCACAAACTATAGAAGATGGAATAATAAAAACTATACTTAAAGATATTTAGTATATAATACTCGTTGGAACATAGTTCTCATCAGGTGGATATACTAAATCATCTTCTGGTTTATTTACAATTTCTAATTTTTCTATTTTGATACATGGAATTTCCCCATAATAAGAGCCTTTTTCAATTGTGCCTGTTATATTAACCCAAGCATTATCCTGTAATGATTTTGCATCATCATATTGGCAAAGAAAACCAACTACGAGAGTTTGGTTATTACTATTTATAACCATATTTCTAGCCAAAATAAATTCATCTTCTTTAATATCCATAACTCTGTAAACATATCCTGTAAAAGAAATTTTTTGTCCTATGTAAGTATCTAGATCATCATGTACTTCTTTTAAAACATTAGTATAATTTTTTGAATTTAAAATTGCAACATCATTAACTATAGAATCAGAAACTAGATTATTTTGACTAGAATTTAAAATTTCTTTAGACATTTTAATAATAGAAACAACCAAAATAGAAATCGCAATAAAAATTAAAACCAAAATTATAATTTTAAGAATTTTTGATTTACTAAAATTTAAATTAAAAACAAACATAATAACCATCCTTTAAAATAAGTTATTAAATTTTATGATGTAAAAAAATTAATATGCGTAAGATAGAGATATATACAAGCTAAAAAAATTAATAATAAAGATTGTAAATTAAAAAAATTTAATGTTATAATTAAATAACAAAAATAACAAAAGTGGATTTCTTAAACATAAAAAATGATGGATCAAAGGGGTGATATTATGAAACCGAGCTCGGAAGATGATAGTTTTAATTTAATATTATTTATGGAGGTTTATCATGATACAAAAGTTAGAAAAATTACTTGAAGCAAAAGAATATAAAAAAGCAAAAGAAGAATTAAAAAAAATAAATGAAGTTGATGTTGCAGAAATTTTAGAAGATGTTGAGGAAAAAGAATTAATTAAAATATTTAAACTAATTGATAAGGATAAGGCAGCAGATGTATTTTCAAATTTATCATTAGAAAAAGAAGCAGAGCTAATAGGACTTTTAACTGATAAAGAAGCTGTATCATTATTAAATGAAATGTATGCAGATGATGCTGCAGATTTAGTTGAAGAGATGCCAGCAAACGTTGTAAAAAGACTATTAAAAAAATGCCCACAAGATACAAGAAATGATATAAACAAGCTATTAAATTATCCAGATTATTCTGCTGGCAGTATAATGACTGTTGAATTTGCAGAACTTAAAGAAAATTTAACAATAGAAAAAGCAATAGAAAAGCTAAGAAAAGAAAAAGAAGAATATGAAACTGTAAATACATGTTTTGTAGTAAATTCAGAAAGAAAATTACTGGGAAAAATTTCACTTAAAGATATAGTTTTCTCAGAAACAAGTAATATTATAAAAAATATATATGATAATAATATAATATCAATAAAAACCACAGATGATCAAGAAGAAGTTGCAAAAGTATTCAAAAAATATGATTTAACAGTAATGCCAGTTGTTGATAGTGAAGATAGACTTGTGGGAATAATAACGATTGATGATGTGGTAGATGTATTAGAAGAAGAAACAACAGAGGATATAGAAATTATGGCAGCTATTACTCCTACAGGTAAATCATATTTAAAAACAGGAGTATTTGAGACTTGGAAAAAGAGAATACCATGGCTTTTATTAATGATGATATCTGCGACATTTACAGGAAAAATAATTCAGCATTATGAAAGTGCTTTGGCAGGATACATTATACTTACATCCTTTATACCAATGCTAATGGATACAGGAGGAAATGCAGGAAGTCAAGCAAGTGTAACAGTAATACGTGGTTTATCATTAAGTGAAATAGAGTTTAGTGATATATTTAGAGTTTTATGGAAAGAATTTAAAGTTGCAATAATATGTGGTATAACACTAGCAATAGCTAACTTTATAAGATTAATGATAGTAGATAAAATAGAAATTACAGTTGGATTAATAGTATGTTTAACATTGTTTATAACAGTCATAGTTGCAAAGTTAATAGGATGTACATTACCATTATTAGCTAAAAAGCTTGGATTTGATCCAGCAGTAATGGCAAGCCCGTTTATAACAACATTAGTAGATGCAATAAGCTTATTAACATATTTTCAAATAGCATCACATTTATTAAATTTATAATAAAAATGTATGAATAATTAAATGTTATTCATACATTTTTAAAATTTATATAAAAACCATAGACAAAAACAAAAAAATATGTTAATCTAAATAAAGTTAATGCTGATGTGGCGAAATTGGTATACGCACTGCACTCAAAATGCAGCGGGAAACCATGTGGGTTCGAGTCCCACCATCAGCACCAACGACGTTTCTGTTCGAACTAATAGAACAGAATGATACAAAAATCATTCAGTAAAATGGATGATTTTTTTGTTTGCAAAAAATTCCTTTTAGTAGGTGTCAAACTAGTAAAATTGCCTCGCAGAGCCCCGAGTTATGATGGTACGTCATAACTCATAGGGGGGTAGGACTTATGACAGAGTCAAAGTCCTGTGCTACTATGAGGTGAAAAATTATAACTAGGCTAAAAGAAATTGATGAAGAATATAGAACAACTCTTATAAACTTTGCTAAATATAAACTTGTAATGTTTGCAATGGCTAAACTTATGGAAATGGAAACAACAGAGCAAAATAAAGTTACATTATATTTATATAACAGTATAATTGTTTTATATTATATTTACTTTCGGCTTAAGATGTGTTATAATATTAATGTTGCAGGTAAAAACCAAGCAAAATAAAATTAGGAGGACCAGTTATGTCAATTAAAGCACAGCTGGCTAGTTTACGGAAAAGACAAGAAGAATTAAAGAAACTAATCAAAAACTTTTCCTATGAACTGGCTAATGAGAAATCTCAACAAAAATCCATAACTCACGATGTAGAACAACTTTCCCAAAGAAAATCTGAACTTGCAGTTAAACTGTGTCAAGAGCAAAGACAAAAATTAGAAGCTCGGACTCAGAAAGTCAACGAACTCAGAGCAACCATTGAACATTACGAGGAGGAATATTTTTCGAATCTAAAAACAATCAAATCTTATCTGGAGGATACATCTTTCTACATTAATGAACAAGTTTCGTTTTTGGTTCAAGCATTTTTAGATTATGTTATCAAATATGAATCTGAAGTCGGAAAAAATATGACCAGCAAATTTTCTATTGCGGAATGCAAAGATACTTATCATTGTAGAGGTGCAGGCTTTGGCGGTTTTGTACAAATTCCTAACGGTAACTTTGTTATAAAATTTAATGAAGATGTTATTCTTCAAAGTAAAGATTATTACTTTGAAAGAGCTATCGCCATTAAAGGTTATGACGATGTTTTGAAACAAGAAACAATAACAATAGCCGATTGGTATGCGCCGTATGCTAAAAATTTCAAGAAAGCCTTTATGGATACTTTGGCAGAGAAATTCAAGTCTAAGAATTTTGCATTGACATTTACAGGAGATTCGTTCACACTTGATTTAATTTGATATGTGAGCAAAGAAAATGAGGGAGAATAAAATCTTCCTCATTTTCTTACTTTTTGAAAAATATTAATTGGTAAAACACAACATTAATAAAGAAATTTTAATAAATTTTAATAAATTTATTGTAATTTATTAAAATTATGATATACTTTAATAAATTGATTGATATTTGTATCAATTGTTATGAGAGCCAAAAAAGTTGTAGATAACTACTTCGATGGCACCATATAGTATTTATGGATATTTAATTAATAAATAAAAGATTAAATGAAATAAGGTTGACCACTCAGTTTCCTGAGTGGTCAACCTTTTAGAACCTAATCCATGTTTTAGGTGAGTCGAAAACGAGACGTGTTTCAGTCTTATAACCGAGCTCATGAAGTTTTTTCTCGACTTCAGGATAAGCCAATTCTCCCAGATAAACTACCGTGTCGTCGGTTCCTTCCGATATGATGAAAAGGGATTTTGTGAAGTCATTGATATCATTTTCTTCGAGTGCTTCACGAATCTTGTTTTCGGCTAATTTCATTTGCCGATCAATTTCTGCCTGATGAATTTTTTCTTTCTTCTGATGTGCTTCTTGTGCTGTTAACATATGAAGTCCTCCTTAGCCATACATGGCAAACTTATTATTATGCATAATGCATACATATATTATAACATATTTTACATAAAAAAGCAAAAAAATAAGGACTTATACAAAGTTTACAAAAAATGTTGACATATTTGAAAAAATGTTGTATAATAATAATAGTATACAAAGTAAATTTTTTCTTTGTGTAAAATAAAAATAGGAGGATTGCTATTATGACTACGCGATGTTGTACGAAGCTGTTATTTTTATATTGATTTAAACGACTGCGCGGCGGCCTGTGGCGACATAATCGCCTGACAAACGGAGGTATATTCGTATGTATCATTCAGGATTTTTCTAGTAGCAAACTATTTCTTCCCCCACCATATGTGGCAGGGGGAAGTTTTTTTGTTTTATTTGATTTTATACTTGGAATGAATGTGCAAGAGAGATTTGTGGCTTTTGAAAAGAGAAAAAAGTAAAAGTGCAAAGGAGAGTGTTCAATAAATTAAAAATTGTTCACTCTCTTATTTTATATAATACCCAAGTTTGTTGAACTCATATTATATAAAGGTTTAGCTAACATTCCACAAAAAATTTCTGAAGAAATTTTTGCGGTCGAACAAAGACGCGAAATGAAAAGTTCTCTAAAATGTTAAAAAATTTAAATCAAGCCACTTTTGTTCTATAATTGTCTATTTTTCTTCTAAATTTTACACTTGAATAATATTATAATCTAAGATATAATAAACAAAGAATATTAAGATATTCATCTAAAAATAAAGGAGGAAATAAAATGGCCTGTGAATGTTGCGAAAAACAAAACAAAGAAGAATTAAGAAAAATTCTAGAAAAATATGAAAAAGATAAGAGTAATTTAATACAAATATTAAATGAAGTACAAGAAAAATACGGCTACATTCCTGAATTTGCTCAAACTGAAATTGCAAATTATTTGGGAATAGAAAAAGCTGAAGTTTATGGTGTTATAACTTTTTATTCAAGATTTACGCTTAATCCAAAAGGAAAATATAGTGTATCAATATGTTTAGGAACAGCTTGCTTTGTTAAAGGCTCTGAAAAACTATTAGATAAAGCGAAAGAAATATTAGGAATAGAAGAAGGACAAACAACAAGTGATGGTAAATTTTCTATAGATGCTACTAGATGTATAGGAGCTTGTGGATTAGCTCCAGTATTTACTATAAATGATGAAGTTTATGGAAAAGCAACACCTGAAATATTAGAAAAAGTTATTAGAGAGTATAAAGATAAAGATTAAAAAATAAATTTTGATAAAATAGGAGGTAATAATGAAAATCCTAGAAGAAATAAATAAGATAAGAATAGAAAAAAGAAAAGAATTAGACTTAAGAGTAAACTTAAAAGCAGATACTCATGAAAAACATATATTAGTATGTCATGGTACTGGATGTACATCTTCTAAATCACCTAAAATTATTGAAAATTTTAGAAAAATATTAGAAGAAAAGAAAATTGAAAATGTAAGAGTAATACAAACTGGTTGTTTTGGACTTTGTGCTAAAGGTCCTATTGTAATAATTAGACCAGAAGATACATTTTATGCAATGGTTACTCCTGAAGATTGTGAAGAAATTATTAATACTCATATAATTGAAGGAAAATTAGTAGAAAGATTATTATGCAAAGATATTGATGACAGTATTGTTAATAGATTAGATGAATTAACATTTTATAAAAAACAAAAAAGAATTGCTCTAAAAAATTGTGGAATTATAGATCCTGAAAACATAGATGAATATATAGCTTTTGATGGATATAAAGCTTTAGAAAAAGTTTTAAAAACGATGTCTCAAGATGATGTTATAAATGAAGTTACAGAATCAGGTTTGAGAGGCAGAGGAGGAGCAGGTTTTCCTACTGGTAAAAAATGGATGTTTACAAAAATGGCTGAAGGAGATCAAAAATATGTTGTATGTAATGCTGATGAAGGTGATCCAGGAGCATTCATGGATAGAAGTATTTTAGAAGGAGATCCTCACTGCGTAATTGAAGCTATGATGATTGCGGGATATGCAATAGGAGCTAATAAAGGCTACATATACGTTAGAGCTGAATATCCAATAGCTGTACAAAGATTTCAAATAGCAATTGACCAAGCAAAAGAATATGGAATTTTAGGAAAAAATATTTGGAATACAGGTTTTGATTTTGATTTGGAAATAAGACTTGGAGCAGGAGCTTTTGTTTGTGGAGAAGAAACTGCACTTTTAGAATCAATAGAAGGAAGACGTGGTCAACCAAGATTAAAACCACCATTTCCAGCAAATGCGGGTCTATGGCAAAAACCAACATTAATAAATAATGTTGAAACATATGCTAATATAACAAAAATAATATTAAATGGTGCAAAATGGTATAATTCTATAGGAACAGATACATCTAAAGGAACTAAAGTTTTTGCTTTGGGTGGAAATGTTGTAAATGTTGGATTGGTTGAAGTGCCAATGGGAACAACTTTAAGAGAAATTGTATTTGATATAGGTGGAGGAATACCTGATGGTAGACAATTCAAAGCAGCACAAACTGGTGGACCTTCAGGTGGATGTATTCCAGAAGAACATCTAGATACACCAATCGATTATGAATCATTACAACAAATTGGTTCAATGATGGGGTCTGGTGGATTAATAGTAATGGATGATTCAAAATGTATGGTTAATCTTGCTAAATTTTATTTAGGATTTACAGTTGATGAATCTTGTGGAAAATGTACACCATGCAGAATTGGAACAAAAAGAATGCTTGAAATTTTAGAAAGAATTACTGAAGGAAATGGAACTGAAGAAGATATTGAAAAACTAGAAGTTTTAGCAACTACAATAAAGAAAACTTCTGTATGTGGACTAGGTCAGACTGCTCCAAACCCAGTACTTTCTACATTAAAATATTTTAAAGATGAATATATAGCACATGTTAAAGACAAAAAGTGTCCTGCTAAAGAATGTAAAGCATTAAAAAGTTATGAAATAAATCCGGAAAAATGTAAAGGTTGCGGACTTTGTAAAAGAAACTGC
>JBJFFD010000023.1:0-2757 GCA_051891335.1 Candidatus Scatovivens sp. | reverse complement strand
TTGCAATATGTTCTGCATAAATTTTATCTGTATTCATAATAAATACCTCCCTTTCTTTACTTTATATTTTAACAAGTTTGGTACTTATTTTGAACAACATATTTTTAGTAATGTGTTGATTTCAGAATGACAACTTACTAATTATTGTTCTGATTATACCATAAAAAACAGATGATTTATGCTCTGCAATTTGTAGATTATAATTTATAGCATTTTATATTTATATAAATCAACCTTATAATTGATAACAACTATCCCATCCTTTTCCAACTTTTCCTTTTGTTTTTCTATGCCTCCAAAAGCAAATTGTTTTGATAAATTTCCTTTACTATCGACAACTTTATAGCACGGATATTTATCTTCATCTGGATTATTATGAAGAATATTGCCAACAACTCTTGCCAATTTTTTATTTCCCAAATATTCTGCTATTTGTCCATAAGTTACTACTTTACCTTTTGGAATTGTCCTCAAAAACTCACATACTTTTTCTTTCATCATTTTCTCCCTACTTCTTATCTATTCAGTATTGAATACCCTCCATCAGGGGTTATTATTGAACCTGTAAAAATTTTAGAAGTCGCTAACATTAAATAAACTTCTGCAATTTCTTCTGGCATTATAAACTTTTTAATTGGTATGTTCTTTAACCAATTTTCTTTCATCTCTTCTGAAACAGAATCCATATATCTAGTATGTACAAATCCTGGTGCTACTGCATTTACAAATATTTTCGGTGCCAACTCTACTGCTAGATTCTTAGTAAAACTATTCATTGCTGCTTTTCCTGCACAGTATCCCATTATTCCAGGTCTTCCTGAATAATCTGTTCCCCTTATTGAAGAAGTATTTATTATCCACCCTTCATCTCCCATAATTCCTACAGCATACTTAGAACACAACATTGCAGATGTAAAATTAACATCCAAATCGTATTGTATTGTTTGTTGAGTTGTTTCTTTAAATGGTATATTGCAAGACTTTCCGGCATTATTTACTAATATATCTAATTTTCCATATTTGTTTTTGATTTTTTCAAATAGCTCTTTTATATTTTCTTCTTTTGTTAGGTCTGCTTGTATATAAATTGAATCAGTACCTAATTTTCTTAAATTTTCTGCAATCTTTTCTCCATCTTCAACTGTGCTACTTGAACAAACAATAACATTAGCACCTTCTTTAGCATAAAGCTCTGCAACTGCTTTTCCTATTCCAGTGGAACTTCCCGTTACTAGAGCAACTTTACCTTTTAATCTCATAAATAACCTCCTATCTAGTAAATCTCCATTGTTTAAAATATGTACATTTACCTTCATTATCTAAAGAAATTTGGAAAATTCCATCTATTTCTTGTTTTGTATTTGTAGCAGTTATTGTTCTTGTCATTTGCCAATTTATGATACATGTATTTTCATTATAAGCAACTATATCAAATTTATAATCTATATCTTTTTGATTGTCTGCAACAACATTCCATAAGTTTGTTACTTCCTCAAAATTAGAACATGGTTTATCAATAGGATTTTCATAATATTCAACATCTTCACTTAGTGTTTTTAAAGTTCTTTGCCAATCTAACTCTTTCCAAGATTCCATAAATTCTTTAGTCCATCTATTATATTTATCTAACATTTTATCTCCTCCAATAAATTCGTATTATTTTTTTCAAAGCCTATTTTAACATATTTTTCTTTTTTTGTATAGGTTTTAATGAGCCCTTTTACAATTTATTGACTTTGTACACAAATATTTATATAACAACTATACAATTATTATCTGTATTTTAAATTGTATATAGGAGTAGTTTATGAAAGAATTAGAAATTGCTTTTGATTTAAAAGGTTTTCAAGAATATTTTATAAAATATAAAAAGAAAGAATATAAAGGTAAACTTGCTAAAGATAAAATAAGGATTTTATTATAGAAAATATTCCATATAGCTTTTCTTCTAAATACTTTTACGATATTTTATTTATAAGTTTTAGAGAATTTGCTTATATGAAAAAGGATATAATCATACAACAATGTGAGAATTGTAAAAAGTATTTTATACCTGCTACTGCTCATGATGTCAAATATTGTGATTCTGTATTTAGTGGTAAAAAAACTTGTAAAGAAATTGGTGTTCAAAAAGCTTATGCTGAGAAGTTAGAAAATGATAGACTTTTAAAAAAATGGAGAACTCGATATCAAACACTTTCTGGACTTGTTTCAAAAACTAAACCTGGTTCTAAATCCAAAGCTGCAGAAATGTATGAATATTACAAAAAAGAAGGAGCTATAATGAAGGATAAATATGAAAAAGGTGAAATTACTGGAAAGAAATTCGAGGAATGGATTGATAGTACAAAAATAAGGAAGTAAATTTTTGAAGTTTACTTCCTTATGACTTTTATTTCAAATAATACTCTATTATATTTATATATTGTTCTTGTGCATTTAAACAAGTGTCTATTAAAAATCCTTTTTCATTTTTATATTCCTTTAATCCTCTATAATAGAATAATTTATCTTTATCTAAAATAATAAATGGTACTATATTATTTTTTAAACATTCTTTAAAAGCAATTATTCTTCCTACTCTTCCATTACCATCTTGGAATGGATGTATTCTTTCAAATCTAAAATGAAATTCTATTATTTCTTTTATAGTTATCTTTTCTAAAGAATTATACCATTCCATTAATTTAGCCATATCTTTGGCTACATTTTTAGGAAGAGAAGTTTGCATATTTCCAGCTTCATTAGCTAATTTTT
>JBJFFD010000022.1:0-97650 GCA_051891335.1 Candidatus Scatovivens sp. | reverse complement strand
ATATGAAGAATTTGCTGCTCATCTTGCAAGCAATGATGGAGTGCCAAAAGATGAGGCACAAAATGTTTTCTTATTGGTATTAAATTCTGCCAGAGAAGATGTGCTTGGAAGAATAAAAGATCAAGGAAAAATGTCAGAATCAATGCTTGATTCTTTATGTGAATTTAGTCATTTGAATCCTAGCCAAATGCATACCTTGTGTGAGATATTTAATAGAAATGGTACATTAACTGAAAATGATTATATGACACATATAGGAGGTACAAATCCTAACTATGTTGAAAATTGGACAAGAAGAGCAAAAGTAAGAGCAAAACTGGCATTATATGGTGAATATCGAGCACCTCACACAACGGGACAACCAAAGTATAAATTCTTATCGTCAACACCTTGGACAGATTTCTGCAATGGAGCAGCGTCTTCAACTCTTTATGAATTAGAAAAGTAAAAAATATAAATATTATGGAGGAAGCTTTGAATAGAAAAATAAAAAAGAATAAAAACAGAATCAAAATTTTAATTTTAATTTGTATATTAATAGTATTAATTCTGTTTATTATACTAAAATGGATTGAGATTAATAAAAACAAGCCTAAATCAAATAATGAAATTATAAATGAACAAGTTGAAAACTATTTGTCAGATAAACTATGTCCTAGAAATATTTCGAATTTATATAGCAATTATAAGGGAAAAAACGATAAAAATGACTTATATAGAAATTTAAAAATTTTCGTAAATGGATTACCAGAATTTACCAATAAAATAAGAGAAAAAAATGAAGAAGAATTAATACCATTTTTCAAAAACAATAATAAATATATATATGAATATTTAGGAATAGAAGAACAAGAAGATTTTATAAAGATATCAAAATATTTACAAGAAAATGATGTTACTAATATGGAATTTGATTATTGTGAAATCTATGAAGATTCATATAAGTTAGAAAATGAAGAGTACTTGACTTTTAATATGAAGTTTGTTTATAAAGAAAAAACTATTAGATTAAAAATATTCTTTTCAATGTTAAAAGGAATAGAACCACAAGTTATTTATAAAGCAACTAATTAAAAATATTTTATAAGGAGTATCTTATGAAAGCAAAAAATAATAAAAAAAACATAGTAATAGCAATTATTGCTATTACTACGTTGATAGTTTTAATTATAATAAATATATTAATATCTAATAAAGATAAATCAACTGAACTTACAAATGAAGAAATAGTTCAAATTCAAAAAGAATCAACTGTATCTAAATTATCTGAGTGGGGCGAAAAAGATAGAATAGAATATTATGCAACAAACTTTTTAAGATATTTAGAATATGGAAATTATACAAAAGCATATAGTTGCCTTTATGACGAATTTAAGAAAAAATATTTTCCAACGGAGCAAGAATTTGAAGAATATGTAAAGCAATATTTACCTAAAGAGATTATAACAGAATATGAAAATATTGAAAGATTAGATAATACATATGTTTTATGGTTGAATATAAAAGATGCAGAAGGAGAAAAAAATGATTTTTCTCTTAATATAGTAATAAGAGAAAATGATTATGATGATTTTGATTTATCATTTAGTGTTAATAGTGCTATTGATGCAAATAAATAAATGTAGTGGAGGGAAAAATGGCTATAAAACCAGATACGAGATTAAAAATAAGAAGATTTTTTAAAAAGTATGGAAAAATAATTGCAATTATTTTGGCAACATGGGTAGGTATAATAATTATTAACAAATTACTTGGAAAAATTAATACTAATACTGAACCATCAACAACTTATCAGCCACATGTTTCTGTATTAGATGAAAATAGTTCAGCTCCAAAAAAAGTTCAAAATGCAATGGAAGATTTTGTTAAACAATATGTAGAATATTGCAATAATGGAGAATATGAAAATGCATATAATATGATATCTGAAGATTGTAAAAATGATAATTTTTCATCATTTGAGTATTATAAATCTTATGTATCTAATAAATTCACAAAAAATAAGAAATATACTATTCAGAATTATTCTAATTACAATGACAAATATATTTATACAGTAAAGCTTTATGACGATGTATTAGCTACAGGATTAACAAATTCCACATATATGTATCAAGAAGAAAAAATAACTGCAAGTTATGATGAAAAGAATAATGTAGTATTTTCAGTAGGTAATTTTATAGAAAAGCAGAAAATACAAAGTGTTCAGGAAAATGAGTATTTGAAAGTTGATATAAGAAGTAAAACTGTAGAATATAGCTTAGAAAGTTATGAAATAAAACTTACTAATAGAAGTGAAAATACTATTGTAATAAAAAATGGTAGAGTTAATAATGAGGTATTGCTAAATATAGGCTCAGAGTACAGACAAGAAATAAATAATAATGAAATTATATTAAAACCAAATGAGTCAAGAACTTGTTATTTAATATTCAATAAATTTTATGATGATGGTTGCACTTCAAAAAGTATAGTTTTAAATTCTGTAAGAGTAGTAGAACAATATATAGAAGATAATTCTAATGAAGATAATAGTATTTATAAATTTAGTATGGAATTAGGTCTATAACAAATTTCTATTCAAGATAAGCAAAACTTATAATATAGTGGTTGGTTTTAACTAGCCCAAACCTTAAAAAAAATTACACAATTTGTGTAATTTTTTTTTTATTTAATTCATATATATAATAAAAAAGATAGTGACTAAACTAAATTAGAAATAAATAAAGTTTGATAATATATAAAATATTTTTAAGTAAACATTAATGTTCAGACCTAATATTTAATTGTAGAGAAATTGTAGAGGTCGGTCTCGTGTTGATATGCGAAATTTGTTTTTCACAGTCGGACACAAGACCCGACACTACAAACGTTTGAAATAAATATAAAGTATATTTTAGGCCGAACCGTAAAAATAAACTCTAAACCGCTAAAAATAGTATTGACTTTTTAGAGCTTTTTTGCTATTATAATAATACTGCAATGCGGGAATAGCTCAGTTGATAGAGCGTCGCCTTGCCAAGGCGAAGGTCGCGGGTTTGAGCCCCGTTTCCCGCTCCATTTTTTCGGCGCCATAGCCAAGTTGGTAAGGCACGAGTCTGCAAAACTCTGATCATCGGTTCGAGTCCGATTGGCGCCTCCAAATAAAAAGCGAGAAGGTATTGATATATCAATGCCTTCTCATTTTTTATATGGATTAATTTTTGATGTTTTAACGAAGGAAATTCTCATAAATGAATGAGAGTTCAAAAAACTAGTGGCGTGAATGTCATCTATCTTGAGCGGATTTCTGCATTATGTTAAAGTAACGCACATAAGAACTACAGTTACCATCATGATGATAAATTATTTCATGCTAAAATATCTAAAAAACTATCATTCTATAATAGTTATTATATATTTCACTAAAAATGAAGATAATAAAAAATGACACCTAAGTGTCATTTTCGTCCTAACAGCCAAAAACAAATTGCTAGATAGACTACAATAGCAACTAATATGGCTATAATAAAGGGGCCTCCTGCTGATATTATAAAGCTGATTGCATAAATTAATATAGCAGCTAAAACTAACATTGTTATAAATGTTAACATAGGAAAGTCTTTCCTCCTTAAATATAATTAAGACTTACTTAATTATAGCATACTTCTTGACATTTATCAATTTTTAGTACTTGAAAAATTATACTTTTTAAGTATAATTATTATATAAAAATATAATAATATTATTATAAAAAAAGAGGGAATGATTTATATATGAGTAAAAATACCTTTGAAATTAAAGAAGGAATAAAAGCACATTTTATTAAAACAGAATTATTTAAAACAAATTTAATTTGTGTAATGCTTACTGTTCCTATAGAAAAAGAAAATGTTACTAAAAATACGTTAATACCATTTTTGCTAAAAAGAGGAACAAATATTTTAAAAGATCAATATCAAATAAATAAAAAATTAGAAGAAATGTATGGTTCAGTTTATGATTGCGGTATTGATAAAGTTGGAGATAACCAATTAATTAAATTTTATATAGAGAGTGTAAATGATAATTTTTTGCCTGAAAAGTGCGATATACTTAAACAGAGCATAGATACAATATTAGATATAATTTTTAATCCATTAATGGAGAATGGATTATTTGAAGAAGATTTTCTAGAGGTTGAAAAAAATAACTTAAGAAAAGTAATTGAAAGTAAAATCGATAATAAAGATAAATACGCCTATGATAATTGCATTTCTGCGATGTATAAAGATAGTGGATTTGGAATATATAAATATGGATATATAGAAGATTTGGATAAAATAACTTTACAAGATATTTCGGAACACTACATGGAGTTAATAAATTCTGCTAAAATAGATATTTATATTTCTGGAGAGATTAATGAAGATAATGCTAAAGATATCCTAATTAAAAATGAAAATATAATAAAATTAAATTCAAGAAAAGAAAATTATATTGTTAATAATAATTTTAAAGAAGAAAAAGAAGTTTCTGAAGTTAATAAAATTGAGGAAAAAATGAACATTAGCCAAGGAAAACTTGTTATGGGATATGATGTGTTTTCTAAACAGGAAAATATTCAAACAATTGGATTAGTATATAATGCAATTTTAGGCGATGGAGCTAATTCAATGATGTTCCAAAATGTAAGAGAAAAAGAAAGCTTGGCTTATTCTGCTAGATCAAATTATATAAAACAAAAACAAAATATTTTTGTAAGATGTGGTATAGAAATAGAAAATTATGCAAAGGCAGTACAAGTTATAAAAGAACAGTTGAAGAATTTAGAAGATGGTAATTTTGATGATAAAGATATTGAAAATGCAAAAAAATACTTAATTTCAAGTATACAAGCAATAGATACAGAACAAGATACACAAATTGTGTTTTATATAGGACAAGAGTTATCTAAAACAGATTATTCAATTGAAGAGTATGTACAAAAAATTATGAATGTGACTAAACAAGAAATTATTGAGTTTGCAAAAACTGTAAAACTTAATACTATATACTTTTTAAGAAATTAGATAAAAAATGTAAGTGTTATTGTACTTAAAAATAAAGGAGTTTGTTTGATTATGCAGATAATTGAAAATGATAAAATAAAAGAAAAAATGTATATAGAAAAGCTTGATAATGGCTTAACTATTATATTGATACCTAAAAAAGGAGTAAAGAAAAAGTATATTATTTGGGGAACACATTTTGGCTCTGTAGATAATAAATTTACTATTAATGGAGAAGAGTTTGAAATACCTGATGGGATAGCTCATTATCTAGAACATAAAATGTTTGAACAAAGAAACGGTACAAATAGTTTGGATGTCTTAAGTAGTTTAGGTGTAAATGCTAATGCATATACAACAAATGATTATACAGCTTACCTATATGAATGTACAGATAATTTTTATGAAGCTTTGGATGAATTTATGGACTATGTTCAGAACCCTTATTATACAGATGAAAATGTTAATAAAGAAAGAGGCATAATTGAACAAGAAATAAGAATGTATGAAGATTATCCTGAATGGGATTTATACATGAATGCTATGAAATTAATGTATAAAAATTCTGCTGTAAATATTGATATTGCAGGTACTAAAGAATCTATTGCCAAGATAGATAAAGAAAAGCTTTATTTAATTTACAACAATTTTTATAGACCTGAAAATATGGCTATTGTTTTTGCAGGAGATATTGAAAAAGATGAAATTTTAAAAGAGATAAAAAAGAGAATAACTTTTGAAAAAAATAAAAATATTGTAAAAACGATAGAAGTAGATGAACCTGATGAAATTGTTGAAAAACAAAAAATTAGTGAAAAAGATATTAGTATGCCAATTTTTATAATTGCATATAAAGATAAAGTAAATAAACAAACTAATATGGTTAAAAGAGAAATTGGACTTAAAATTCTATGTAATATAATATTCGGAAAAAGTTCTGATTTATATAGAAAATTATATGAAAATGGAAGTATATTTTCTGAGATTGGATTTGAGTATGAATATGCTAGAAATTATGCGCATTTATATATACAATCTCAAAGTACAGAGCCTCAAGAAGTTATAAGACAACTTAAAGAAGAAACTGATTATTACTTACAAAATGGAATAAATGATAAAGATTTTGAGAGAATAAAAAAGAAAATATATGGTGATTTTGTTAAGGATTACAATGATGTATCAACAATTGGCAATATGGCACTTTCAAACTTCTTTAAAGGAATAAATATATTTGACTACTTTGAAGAGTTTAATAGTATAGATAAAAAATATATTGAGGATTTACTAAAAGAAGTATTTAATGAAGAAAAAAAGGTAATTTCAATTACAAATCCATATGATAATAAAGACTAGACTTGGGTATCTATTTATGCAAAAAGTAATGTATTTAATTAAATAAATATAAAATATTATTGGAGAATAATGAATACTGTAAAATTTCCTAGTTTTAATTTAATATTTAATATAAATAAGATTGCATTTAAAATTGGTAATATACAAATATATAATTATGCAATTTGTATTGTTACCGCAATATTAATTGCTCTTGTTTTTCTTAAAGAAAGCGAAAAAAGATTTAAAATTGATTCAAATTTTACTTATTACACAGTAATATATTCTTTAATATTTGGAGTTATCGGAGCTCGATTTTATTATGTATTATTTAATCTTAATTATTATTTAAATAATCCAAAACAGATATTAAATTTTAGAAATGGTGGATTGGCTATATATGGAGGAATAATTGCTGGACTAATAACTATTATTGCAAGATGTAAAAAAAATAATATTGGTATATATGAATTCTTAGATTATATAATACCATCTGTTGCTATAGCTCAAAGCATAGGAAGATGGGGAAATTTTTTTAATGTAGAAGCATATGGAACAGTTACAAATAATTTATTAAGAATGGGAATACAAACAGCAGATGGATATTTAGAAGTTCATCCTGTTTTTTTGTATGAATCTTTTTTTACTTTTATATTGTTTATAATTTTAAAAAAAATACAGAAAAAAAGGAAGTTCAAGGGACAAGTTGTTTTAACTTATTTTATAATGTATTCATTTGTCAGATTCTTTTTAGAAAATTTAAGAACCGATAGTTTAATGTTTTTTTCTGTAAGAATATCTGCAATAATTTCTATAATTATTTTTGTAATTTCTATTGTTTTATACTTGGAAAAAAGTTTAAAACATAGAAAAATGTCAAAAATGGTAGAAAAAGAAAAACATAAAAAATCGTTAAAAACTGTAAATTAATTGACTTTGATGTAAAAATATGGTATTTTTAAATTAATAGTAATATAAAAAAAGGAGAGTGATTAGTGTGTTGGATGATAAGATTTGCAAATTAAGAGAAGAATTAAATTTATCTATCGTACAAGGAAAAGATTATGCTACTATATATGAACTAAGCATAAAGTTAGACAAGCTAATTGCTGAATTTTATAAAAATATAAAAAATGTTGAATTTTAAATTGAAGTTAACCTAAATTGTTAGACAAAATTGCTTAACAATTTGGGTTTATTTTTTTATTCTATTTATTTTACTAGTTGGTTCTAAATACGGACGATTAAAATCGTTTCTACATTGTAATAAAAAATGTTAATGTTCAGACCTAATTTAAATTGTAGAGAAAATGTAGTGGTCGGCCTCGTGTCGACCCGTTTGCAATAAGTATAAAAAATATTTTACTCTGAACCGTAACTAAAAAATATATAAATTTTGCTTCTGCAATTGATTTTTATTTTACTTTAGATTATTATATAAATATAAGGAGATAAATTATGACAAAACAAGAACTTCTTCAAACCTTTAGTGTTCAAATTAGTTTAATAATAATTTTAATAGTATTTATAATAAGACCAATACTTGCAAGTGCTATTCTTAAAATGTGGAAAATAATAAGTAGGGGAGATTTTGAAGTAAAAAAACATCCAATGTATGGAACTCTAAAATTATTTTTTGTTTTTTTGAGTATAGCAATTGCAGTAAAAATAATGCCATTTAGCGAAAAAGTAATTGATTCATGGAATGAAATATTTAAAATAGTAAATATTTTATTTATTGCTAAATTTTTAACTGTTATTGTTAGTAAAGATTCAAAAATAATGAAAAAGACAATAGCCACTTCTCAAAATGAAACAGTAAACACTTTTGTTTGTAAAGTTATTAGAGGTATTATTTGGTTAACGTCTATATTTATAGTAATAACGGATTTAGGATACAATCTAACTGGTTTAGTTGCAGGTTTAGGAGTGGGAAGTGTTATAATCTCATTGGCTGCCCAAGATACAGTAAAGAGTTTATTAAGTGGTGTTGTTATTTTCACAGACAAACCTTTTGAGATTGGAGACTGGGTTGAAATTGGAGAATACCAAGGAACAGTTGTAGATATAACATTTAGAAGTACAAGAATAAAGTCTTATGATAATTCTATAATAACTATTCCTAATTCAGTTGTTACTACAGCATATGTTAAAAATTGGAACAAATTAAAATCTAGAAGATTTGATTGCATTTTATCTTTGGATAAAAATACTAGTGTTGAAAAAACAAAAAAATTAGTTGGGCAAATAAAACTAATATTAAAAGAAAACAATAAAGTAAAAGCTGATACGGTACAAGTATTTTTCGATAGTATTAGTTCTTATAGTAATGATATAAAGATATTTTTATATGTTAATGAAATAGATTATATAAAATTTTCTAAAATAAAAGAATCATTATACTATGAATTATTAAGCTTGTTAGAAAAAGAAAATGTTGAACTTGCTTATCCTACACAAACAATACAAATTAAAGAAAATGGAGTAGATAAAATTAAAAGATAGGAGAATATAAGTGGCTAGTAATATAAATGATAATGATACGATGATGCAGTTTTTTGAATGGTATTTACCCAGTAATGCTTCTTTATGGAATAAGTTAAAAGATGAATCTAATAAATTGTCAAACTTAGGAATAGATTATATATGGATGCCACCAGCATATAAAGCAGCTGGTGGTATTAATGATGTTGGATATGGTGTATATGATTTGTATGATTTGGGAGAATTTAACCAAAAGGAAACTATAGCAACTAAATATGGATTAAAAAATGAATATCTAGATACAATAAAAGCATTACAACAAAATGGAATAAAAGCAATAGCTGATATTGTTTTAAACCATAAATTAGGAGCTGATGAAACAGAAGAAGTATATGCAGTTCAAGACGAAAGTTCAAACAGAAATATAAGCATATCAGAAGCAAAAAAAATAAAGGCATGGACAAAATATACTTTTCCTGGACGAAATGGAATATACTCAGATTTTAAATGGGATTGGACACATTTTCATGGAGTAGATTGGGATGAATCAACTAATACTGCTTCTATTTATAAATTTTATGGGAAAAAATGGGATCAAGATGTTGATAAAGAAAATGGAAATTTTGATTATTTAATGGGAGCTGATATTGACTTAAATAACAAAGATGTTGTTGAAGAATTAAAAAACTGGAGTAAATGGTATTATGATACAACAAAAGTAGATGGTTTTAGATTAGATGCTGTAAAACATATCAGAGCAGATTTCTTTCCAGAGTGGTTAGAAAATATTAGAAGATATAGTGGAAAAGATTTATTTGCTGTTGGAGAATATTGGTCTACTAATATGGAAGTTATACAAGAGTATATTAATAAAACCAATCAAACAATGAAATTATTTGATGTTGCGCTACATTACAATTTTTTTAGAGCTGCATATAGTAATGGTGAATTTAATTTGAATGAAATCTTTGAAGGAACTTTAGTAAAACAAAATCCTAATATGGCAGTAACTTTTGTAGATAATCATGATACTCAGATTGGTCAAGCTTTAGAGTCTTGGATACCAGACTGGTTTAAGCCTTTAGCATATAGTTTGATCTTACTTAGAAAAGAAGGAATTCCTTGTGTTTTTTATGGAGACTACTATGGAATAGAACATGATAATATAACTCCTAAAAATGATTTGTTAGATAAATTATTATTATTAAGAAAAAATTATGCTTATGGTGAACAAATCGATTACTTTTATGACAATGATAAAATTGGATTTTTAAGAAAAGGTGATACAACTCATGAGGATTCAGGACTCGTTGTAGTAATGTCAGATAAGCTTGGCGGAGAGATAATAATAGATATGGGAGAAAAATTTAAAAATACAGAATTTTTTGACTATTTAGGAAATGTTGAAGAAACAATAAAAACTGATGAAAATGGAAAAGGAGCATTTATTTGTAAGAATGGAAGCGTATCAGTATGGGTTAAAAACAAATAAATGTTCAGATCTGATTTTTAATTGTAGAGAAAAATGTAGGGGTCGGCCTCGTGTCGACCCGTGAGTTTGTTACAGGCAGACACAAGGCGCCTCTAGAACATTTGCAATAAATATAAAGGATATTTTAGTCTGAACAATAACAAAAACAAATAAAAAAATGCATAAATATCTTGATTAAAAATGTATATATGTATATAATAAAACAGTATAAGGAGAAATACTGCCGATGTTAAAAAGTATACAAATAAAAACAATAATGATTTTTGCTATATTAGGAATAGTAGTTATAACTTCTTTAGGACTATTTTTTATTTATCGTTTAGAATATGTTGAAAAAATAGTACAAAACGAAGTTACTTTTAATGAAGATATTATTTCAATAATAGATAGTCAAATAAAAGATACAAAGACAGTGGTTTATTACTCTTTAGGAATTTTTTCTGTTATATCAATAGTAGTTGGAATTATAGTTTCAAAAATTATAACTTCACCAATTTCTAAATTAATAAAGAGTGCAGAATTGATAACAAATAATAGTTCATCTAGAGATGTAGGACTTCTTAAAAATGGCAAAAAAAATAATGAAATTGATGATTTAATTAATGCATTTAGTTTAATGAATAATGAACTAAAAGAAAATTTAAATGAAGTGACTAGGCAAAAAAAGCAAATAGAAACAATATTGCTAAATATGACAGACGGAATTGTTGCATTTGATATAGATGGTAATATAATACACTTAAATCCTGTTGCTAAAACATATTTAAATATTAAAGAAGAGCAAAGTTTTAATGAAATATTTGATAAATTTAATGTTGATATAAATCTAGAAAAAATAATATATCTAGAAAATTGGACTTCATCTGAACAGAAATTAAATATAGATGGTAGAAATATAAATTTATTTTTTGCCCCATTTAAAAATGAAAATGAAAGACCAGCAGGAGTAATTGTAGTTATACAGGATATTACAGAACATGTTAAATTAGATAGCATGAGAAAAGAATTTGTTGCAGATGTTTCACATGAACTAAAAACTCCTATAACTTCAATAATGGGATATGCAGATACTTTAATAGAAAATGATGTAGATAAAGAAACAGAAAATAAATTTTTGGAAAGAATATCATCTGAAGGAAAAAGAATGTCAAGATTAGTAAATGATTTATTAATCTTATCAAGATATGATAATGCTAAAGTTAAAGTAGAAAAAACAGAGTTTGACTTAGGAGAGTTAGTAAAATATACTCTAGAAGGTTTAAAGTTTGAAATAGAAAAGAAGAACTTAAGTTCAGAGTGCTTTGTTACGGCAGATGTTCCTTTGGTATATGCGGACAAAAATGGTATAGAAAGAGTTATTTTAAATATTCTAACAAATGCTATAAAATACACAGATGAAAATGGAACAATTAAGATCTATGTTGGCTTTGTATATAATGATGCATATATAAAAATAATAGATAATGGAATAGGTATAAAACAAGAAGACTTAAATAAAATATTTGAGAGATTTTATAGAGTTGATAAGTCTAGAGCAAGAGAACAAGGTGGTACTGGATTAGGATTATCTATAGCAAAAGAAATATTAGATAAAAATGATGGAAAAATAGATATTAAAAGTGAATTCGGCAAAGGAACAGAGGTTGTTATAAGGCTAGCAACAAAACAAAAAAAGGAAAAAAGCTCTAATCAAGATATAAATAAATGATAATTATTAAATTTATGTATAAAAAGGAGATAAAATATGAAAAATTTAAAAAAGATATTAAGTGTAATTATTCCAATGTTAGCTATAACTAGTAGTGCTTATGCTTCAGAAAGCATGAGTATAGAGTTAACTGATAATATGAAATATATAGGAATTGCAATTGCTGTAGTTATAATAGCTCTTATTATTTATATAGGATATAAGACTGATAAAAAATCAGAAGAAAAAAATGATGGAATAAGTGATGAAGAAGATTTCCCTTATGAAGATGAAGAAGTAAATAATAACATTCCCTTTGAAGAGGAGCCAAATTCTAATGAACTGGTTGAAAACACAGAATATGATGATGAAGAAGAAAGCCTGTTTAATTCTGCAAATAATTATGTAGAAGAAAATGAAGATGATAATGAACTAGAAAATGATGAAGAAGATAATAATGATAATTTTTCTTTTGAAACACAAAGCAATGAAGATTTAGAATTTGATGAGTATGAGGAAGAAGTAGTAGAGGATGTAAACATAAATGATACAGATATAGAAAATACAAATGATGAAGAAATAGAAGATGATATTGAAGGAGATAATGGCTTTATTTTTGATACATCAGCTAATCAAGAAATTCAAGAAGAAGATGAAAATAAAGAAGAAGAACAACAAGTGAATAATACTTCACTAGAAAAGAAAAGATTTACTAGGAAAAAAGTTGAACCCAAAATTGAAGATGAAGATTTAGGATTATTCACTATAGAAAATGAAGAAGAACAAGATATTATTGAAGACGAAAATGAAGAAGAACAAGATATTATTGAAGATGAATATGATGACGACGACGATGACGTTCCAACTTTTGATGAATTATTGAAAAAATCTGAAGAAGATGAAAACAATAAAGAAAGTCAGACATTTGATTTTATGGCTGAAATGGAAGAAAATTTAAAGAAAAATCAAGAAAATAGGCTTCAACAAAAAAACAAAAAAACTTCTACAAGTAAAACCAATAGTACAACTAAAAAAACTGCAACTAAGAAAAGTGCAACTAAAAAAAGTACAACTAAAAAGAAAGATAATTTGGATGAGGAATAAAATATGAATGATACAATGAAAAACATATTAGAGTGGATTTATTGCATAATAATAGCTTTTGTTTTAGCATTATTATTTAGATATTTTATATTAACACCTACTGTTGTAAAACAAAGATCAATGTTCCCTACTCTAAAAGAAAATCAAAGATTAATATTAAACAGAACATACAGAATAACAGGATTATCATTAAAAAGAGGAGATATTGTTACTTTTGAAGCGCCAAGTGAAGATTATTTAAAATTAGAAGCAGATCAAAGTAATCCAATAGCAAAATATAATAATGAGCCAACTTCTGCATTTGGTAAATTTGTTTATTATACATTAGAAATAACTAAAAAAAGCTATATTAAAAGAGTTATAGGATTAGAAGGAGAACATGTAAAAATAGAAAACGGAAAAGTATATATAAATGGGCAAGAATTAGAAGAAGAGTATTTGAGTGATGATGTAGTAACAACATCAGACATTTTCTATGATTTTGTAGTTCCAGAAGGCTATGTATTTTGTATGGGAGACAATAGATCATATAGCAAAGATTGTAGAGAATTAGGATGTATACCAAAAGAGAAAATAGAAGGGATTGTTGTGTATAGATTTTGGCCACTTAATGTTTGGGGAAAAATTAATTAGGAATGATATAAAGTGAATTATAGTAATATTATAGGAAATAATAAAGTAAAAGAATATTTAAATGAACAAATAAAAAATAATTATATTTTACATAGTTATTTATTTGTTGGGACTGAATCAATAGGCAAATTAATGATAGCAACGGAGTTTGCAAAAGATATTTTATGCATTAATGGGAAATCAGATTCTTGTAATTGTAGATCATGCATATCTTTTCAAGGAGGTAATCACCCAGATTTAACAATTATAAATAAAGAATCTGAAACAATTAAAATAGAGCAAATAAGACAATTAACAAATAAAATAATAGAAAAACCAATTTTGTCATCAAGAAAAGTATATATAATAAATGATAGCGATAAAATGACTACTGAAGCACAAAATTGTTTACTAAAAACTTTGGAGGAACCTCCAGAGTTTGCTGTTTTAATATTAATAACATCAAATGAAAACTTATTGTTAAATACAATAAAATCTAGATGTATGAAAGTTAATTTTCAGCCTATTTCAGATATGGAAATGAAAGAATTCTGCCAAATAAATTTAGATTATAATAATATTACATCAGATAAAATAAAGACTTTTGATGGAAGCATTGGAAAGGCAATAAAATTTAAACAAAATGAAAATGAATATATTGCAATAGAAGATATTGTGAATAGCATTAAAAAAGAAACTATTATAGATATTATGAATAAATCTAAAATACTTTATAACAAAGAAAAAGTTTTTGAATATTTAGATTATTTAATAGATTATTTATATATTAAATCAAAAGAATATAAGTCTTTTTTGAATTGTATAGAATACACAAATGATTGCATTAGAAAGTTAAGAGCTAATGGAAATTTAGATATGAATTTAGATATGTTATTAATGAAAATGTGGGAGGAAGTAAATGAAGACTGTAACAGGTGTTAG
Organism: Candidatus Scatovivens sp.; assembly: GCA_051891335.1. Classification (GTDB taxonomy): domain Bacteria; phylum Bacillota; class Clostridia; order TANB77; family CAG-508; genus Scatovivens. Next base: position 82,988 of record JBJFFD010000022.1, on the reverse strand, counting down.
ATTTAAAAAACCAGGAAAAATATATTATTTTGACCCATTAGAATTTAAATTAGAAAGAGGAATGCATGTAATAGTTGATACTGCTATGGGAGAAGAGTATGGCGAAGTTGTTTTCCCATCAAAAGAAGTTAAGGATGAGGAATTAACAGATGAACTAAAAAAGGTTATAAGAATAGCAACTCCTAAAGATGATAAATTACGCGAAATAAATAAAGCAAAGGAACCAGAAGCTTATAAAATTTTTTTAGAGAAAATGAAAAAACATAATTTGAAAATGAAACTTGTTGATGTTGAATATAAATATGATGGAAGTAAAATTGTATTTTATTTCACAGCAGAAGGAAGAATTGATTTTAGAGATTTGGTAAAAGATTTAGCTTCGGTATTTAGAACAAGAATTGAATTAAGGCAAATTGGAGTTAGAGATGAAATAAGAAGAATTGGTGGAAATGGAATATGTGGTAGATGCTTGTGCTGTTGCTCATTTTTAGGGAATTTTGAAACAGTGTCTATAAAAATGGCAAAAGAACAAAATATTTCATTAAATCCATCAAAAATATCTGGAAATTGCGGAAGACTAATGTGTTGTTTAAAATACGAAGAAGAAGTATATACTGAGAAACTAAAAAGATTACCTAATGTTGGAGCAATAGTTAAAACAGCAGATGGGGAAGGTGAAGTTTCAAATGTAGAAACTTTAAAAGAAAAAGTAAGAGTTAGATTTAAAGATGGAGAAGATACATTTTATAAAAAATATGATGTTAAAGATATTTTAGTTATAAAAGATGGAGAAAAGCAAGAAGATAAAATAGAAGCTGAAACAGAAGAAGATTTAAAAGAACTAGAAAAGTTGGAAAAACTAGAAAAATTAGATGAAAATACAGAAGATACAATATAAATATTAGGAGTAGAGATGAAAACTTTAGTAACAAATGCACAAATTTTAGACATGGTAGGGGATTTACCAAATATAAGAAAAGTAGATATATTAATAAAAGATAATAAAATTGAGAAAATTGAAAAATTAATAGAAGAAGATGCAGATTTAAAAGTTAATGCCAAAAATATGATTGTAATGCCTGGATTAGTAAATACACATACACATTTGGCAATGAGCATATTTAGGGGATATAAAGATGACAGAAAATTAGTAGATTGGTTAGAAAATGCAATATTTCCAGTAGAAGATAAACTAGAACCAGACGACATATATTGGAATTCTTGCTTATCATGTATAGAAATGGTTAAATCTGGAACTACAACTTGCAATGATATGTATTTTGGAATGAACAAAACAGTTGAAGCAATAGAAAACGTTGGCTTAAGAGCAATTGTAGCATGGTGCTTAACAGATGATTCTATAAGAGACAAAGTAGAGCAGACAAAAAAATATGCTAAAAAATATAACAATAGTAATAGTAGAATAACTGTTTTTACTTCTCCACATGCACCATACACTTGTAATCCAGATACAATAAAATTATGTGTGGATTTAGCAAAAGAATTAAAAACTGGTCTACATATACATTTGTCAGAAACTTTGGAAGAAGAAAAAATAATTAAAGATAGATATAACAAAAGGGGAACTGAATACCTAAAAGACTTAGGAGTTTTTGAAGTTCCAGTAGTATTGGCTCATGGTATATATATATCTAAAAGTGATATAGAAATTTTAAAAAATATAAAAGGTGGAATATCACATAATCCTATAAGTAATTGCAAACTTTCTTCTGGTATATGCAATGTCACAGAATTAAGAAGAAATGGTATAAATGTTGGGTTAGGAACAGATGGAATTGGAAGTACAAGTACTTTGGATATGTTTGAAGAAATGAAAACAGCAGCTTACTTACAAAAAGTTAATACTATGGAGCCTACATCAATAAATGCTTATGAGATTTTAAAAATGGCAACAATAGAAGGTGCAAAAGTATTGGGATTAGATAAAGAAATTGGAACATTAGAAGTAGGAAAAAAAGCAGATATGATTTTTATAAAAACTGATAAAATACACTTATGCCCAGAAAATGATGTCGCTTCTAATATAGTCTATTCTGCCAATGGAGCAGATATTGATACTGTTATAATAGACGGTAAGTTAATAATGCAAAATAGGAAGATGCTAAATATTGATGAAAAAGAAGTAATAAAACAAGTAAAAAAAGTTGCAAAAAGATTATTATAGTGATATATAATAAAGTAATGCTATAAATATTATAAAGGAGGAAAATAAAATGGCATATAAAATTACAGATAAATGTATAAATTGTGGAGCTTGTGTAGGAGCTTGCCCAGTATCTTGTATAGAGCAAAAAGAAGAAAAATGCGAAATAAACCAAGAAATTTGTATAGGATGCGGAAGCTGTGCAGGAGTTTGCCCAGTAGAAGCACCAGAAGAAGAATAATAAAAAATACTTAAACAAAAATCCACCTAAGCTTTCTTAGGTGGATTTTTGTTTAAGTATTTTTTTCTAACTAACAATTACAAAAATGTTACAAAAATATTACAATATTCATTGACTTTTGACCAAAAAAATAATAATATAATATGGAATTAAAATAAATTAATTAAAATCCAAATTTAAATTGGATTTAAGGAGGAAATCTAATGGGAGAAGTTATAGTAATAACATCTGGAAAAGGTGGCGTTGGAAAAACAACAACAACAGCTAATTTAGGTTCAGCTTTAGCTATGGCAGGAAAAAAAGTTGCTCTAGTAGATACTGATATTGGATTAAGAAATTTAGATGTTGTTATGGGATTAGAAAACAGAATAGTTTACGACATTGTTGATGTAATAGAAGAAAAGTGTAAATTAAGACAAGCTTTAATAAAAGATAAAAGATTTAAAGAACTTTTCTTATTACCAGCTGCACAAACAAAAGATAAAACAGCAATTAATGAAGAACAAATGAAAGAACTAACATTAAAATTAAAACAAGACTTTGACTACATATTAATAGATTGTCCTGCTGGAATAGAACAAGGATTTAAAAATGCTATTGCTGGAGCAGATAGAGCTTTAGTTGTTACTACTGCAGAAATTTCAGCAATAAGAGATGCTGATAGAATAATAGGATTATTAGAATCTTCTGAAATAAAAAATCCAGAACTTATTGTAAATAGATTAAGACCTACAATGGTTAAAAGAGGAGAAATGATGGATGTTGATGATATAGTAGATTTATTATCAATAGATTTAATTGGTGTAGTTCCAGATGATGAATATATAATTACACAAACTAATAAAGGTGAACCAGTTGTATCAAATAAAAGAGCTCCTTCTGGAAAAGCATATATGGAAATATCAAGAAGAATATTAGGAGAAAATATAGAAGTAACTGTTCCAGGAAAAGAAAGTGGTTTTTTTGAAAAACTGAAAAGAATATTTAAAAAGTCATAGTAGTAATTAATATGGAGGTTAAAGATGTTCGAAAATTTAGGAACTTTTTTTAAAAGAATAATGAAAACAGAACCAAAACAGTTGGCTTCTAAAGATGCTGCAAAGGAAAGATTACATTTAGTTTTAATGCAAGATAGAGCCAATGTATCTGTTGATTTTCTTGAATTAATGAAACAAGAAATTATAGATGTAATAAAAAAATATATTGAAATAGATGAAAAATCTATAGATGTAAGACTTACAAACCAAGCAAATGATGATGGAACAAATGGTGCTCCAGCATTATACGCTAATATTCCTATAATAAATATAAAAAATGAAGCAAAAGCAGAGAAATTGAAAGAAGATAATCAAAAAGATGAAAAAGAAAAAATAGAAGAACAAGAAAATAAGGAAAATAAGGAAAATAAGGAATCAAAAGAAAACAGTGAAAATAATATTTCATCTAAAGATTCTGAAAACTCAGAGTTAGTAAAAGATATTGCTGAAGAAAAGCAAGAAGAAAAAAAAGAATCAGAGGAAAAGAAAGAAAATGACGAGGAAATAGATGATGTTCCAACATTTGATGAATTACTGAAAAAATCCGAAGAAAATGAGAATAATAAAGATAATACAAAAATAATAAATGAAAACAACTCTAAATCTACAAATAGTTCAAGTAATAAAAAAAAGAGTAAAAGTAAGAAAAGTAACTAAAGAAAAAAATAATAACAAATAAGAGGTTTTTAAAATTGAGAAATAAATTATTGAGAAATACAGAATGGAGTATCATTGTAGTTAGTATAATACTACTTTTAATAGGTATTGTGGCTTTGTTTTCTGCAACACAAAGTACAGAATATAATGAATTTAAAAAACAGATACAATGGTTTATAATAAGTATTCCATTTATTATACTAGCATTTACGATAGACTATAATGTAATAGTTAAGTTTTCACCATTATTATATTTTATATTAATTGGATTACTGGTTGGAGTTTTATTTACAGAGCCAATAAACGGTGCATCAAGCTGGTATAAAATTGGAGATTTTTTATCTTTTCAACCTTCTGAATTAGGAAAAATAATAATAATATTATTTATGGCATTGATTTTGAGTAAATTACAATTAAGAGGTAAGAGAGAAATAAATAAAATTTGGAAGCTGTTTATATATTTATTTCTTTTTGCTGTGCCAATATTATTAATAGTAAAACAACCGGACTATGGAACCGCTATGGCTTATATATTTGCTTGCTTGTTTATGCTATTTGTTTCGGGAATAGATAAAAAATATATAATAGTTAGTATATTACTTATTGCAATAGCTTTACCTTTACTATATATATATGTTTTACCAGAACACGCAAAAACTAGAATAGAAGTATTTTTAAATCCAAATTCAGATCCTAGAGGTGCAGGATATAATATTATACAATCTAAATTAGCTATTGGTGCAGGAGAACTGTTCGGAATGGGACTATTTAAAGGAAATCAAACTCAATTAGGATTTCTTTCTCCTAAAACAACAGACTTTATATTTTCGGTAATTGGAGAAGAAATGGGATTTGTAGGAGCTTGCTCAATAGTAATTTTATATATAGTTTTAGTAACAAAATCAATATATGTAGCAAAAACTGCAAAAGATAATGTAGGCTCATATATAGCTATAGGAATAACTGGTATATTTTTCTTTCATATGTTAGAAAATATAGGAATGACAATAGGTATTTTACCAATAACAGGAATTCCATTACCTTTTGTTAGCTATGGAGGAAGTGCTTTAATTACTAATTTTATATGTATAGGATTATTATTAAATGTAAGTAGCAGAAGGCAAAAAGCGATTTTTGTTGAATAATATATAATAGATTAATTTAAACAAATATAAATTTTTTGTAGGGGCGGACGACTCTGTCCGCCCGTTTAATCGAATTTTTTGTTGATTAGGATATAAGAGGAATATGTATATAAAGAAGTTAAAAATAGGAAATGTAGAATTAGAAAATAATATAATACTAGCTCCAATGGCAGGAATTACAGACCTGCCTTTTCGTTGTATATGCGAAAAAGTTGGAAAACCAGGACTAGTATGTAATGAAATGGTAAGTAGTAAAGCAATAGTATATAATGATGAAAAAACATTAAATATGATAAAAAGAGAAGAAAATCAAAAAGTATCAATGCAGATATTTGGCAGTGAACCTGAATTTATGGGGAAGGCAGCAAATATTATTAGTAAAGTAGCAGATATAGTAGATATAAATATGGGATGTCCTGCACCAAAGGTTGTTAAAAATGGTGATGGAAGTAAATTATTATTAGATTTAAAAAAAATTGAAAATATTTTATTGGAGGTTGTAAATAATTCTACAAAACCAGTGACTTTAAAGATAAGAAAAGGATGGGATAAAGAAAATATTGTTGCAGTTGATGTAGCTAAAATTGCTGAAAAAGCTGGAATAAGTGCAATAATAGTACATGGTAGAACGAAAGATGAATATTATTCTGGAAAAGCGGATTGGGATATAATAAAAAAGGTAAAAGATTCTGTAAAAATACCTGTAATAGGAAATGGGGATATAAAAAGTGAAGAAGATGCTTTATTAATGTTTGAAAAAACTAATGTTGACGGAATAATGATAGGAAGAGCTTCACTAGGAAACCCATGGATATTTAAGCAAATAGAGTATTACTTAAAAACAGGAAAAAAGCTTGAACCAATAGATAATTCTGAAAAATATAAAATTATAGTGGAACATTTTAATTTGTTATTAAAAGAAAAAGGTGAATATACAGCAACAAGAGAAATAAGAAAACATATTGCTTGGTATGTCAAGGGGATGCCTAATGCAACACATATTAGAGATTCTATAAATAGAGTAGAGACAAAAGAGGATTTTGAAAATATAATAACTGAATATTTTAAAATGCAATAGAATAATATTTAAATACAAAAGGATAAAAAATAAACTTCATTTTGCATCTTTAATTTAAAAGAAAAATCTTAAATGTATGGAAAACATTTCTGGGTTTTTCTTTTAAATTATTAACATATTGTTTTTTATCTTAGATTTATATCTAAAAGAAGGGATGAAAGTTTTAAGATGAGGAGAAAAATTGTTTTTATTATTCTTATTGTATTTTTTTTAATTTTTTTTGTTCTTTTATATTATAAAAATTTTTATAATGGCAATACTATAAATAAACAGATAGATATTGCTGAGAATTTTTTAAATAATACAAATTCTTATACTGCAGAAATAGATGTTATTATAAATAGTAATAAAAATACAATTAATTATAAAATTAGACAGGAGGAAAAGGAAAAATATAGTGAAGAAGAAATTCTAGAAGGACAAAACATAGAAGGATTAAAGTTAGAGCTAAAAGATAATACTCTAAAAATAACAAATACAAAACTAAATTTGGAGAAAATATATAAGGATTATAATATAGTATCAAATAATAGTCTTTTTTTAAGTAGCTTTATAAAAGAATATAAGGAAATAAATAATAAGACAAAAATAGAAGAAAATGAAGATAATATAATTTTAAAATTGGAAATAGCAGAAGATAGGTACATAAAATATAAGGAGTTATATTTGGATAAGAAAAATGGAAAACCTATAAAAATGCTTATTAATAATAGTTACAATAAACAGACAACTAGCATAATATATACAAATATAGAAATTAATTAAAATTTAAGCAAATCTATCAAATACAATAAATTTAGGAGTGAATATTATGGTAGTAAAAAGAGGAGACATGTTTTATGCTGACCTAAGTCCTGTAATAGGATCTGAACAAGGTGGTGTAAGACCAGTTTTAATAATACAAAATGATACAGGAAACAAATATAGTCCTACAGTAATAGCTGCAGCAATTACTTCACAAACAAGCAAAGCAAAATTGCCAACTCATATAGAAATTGGATCAGACAAAGTTGGATTAAAAGCTGATTCAGTTGTTTTGACAGAACAAATTAGAACAATAGACAAAAGCAGATTAAAAGAAAAGATAGGGCATATAGACGATAGTGAATTAATGGATAAAGTTAATGGAGCTATAGGAATAAGCTTTGGGTTAGAATAAAATAATTTTAAGGCGCTTAGAAATAAGCGCCTTAATAATGCGTGAATTAAAAAATTAATATAATAAAAATAATATAGTTTACTTTTATATATATTTAATATATAATTTCTCAAAAGGAGAAATTAAAAAATGAAGCTATCAAAACATCTAAAACATGTACCTAAAAAACAAAAAATAATAATAGCAATAGTTATACTATTAATTATTGTTATAATTACATCAGTTTTGGCTATTGTTAATGTAAAAAACAAGAAAAAAATGGAAAGTTTAAAAAATCTAAGTAATAAAATTGAAGTTCCAAATGTTACTGAAGAAAATACAAAATTCATTTATTCTACATTAGAAGAAACCGAAAGTAATGTGGTAATAACTTTAGAAAAAAAACTAGAAGAATATAATTTATACTATTTAGTAAATAATAATGTTAATACTAATGAAGAGGGCAGATTATATGAAGTTTCAGATACTGCTATTGCTATAGAAAATAGTACTGGAGATACAACTAATAATATACCAATAAACAAAAATGATTTTAAACAATATAAGTTATTTGAAAATGAAATAAATATTGAAGAAAATTGCATTATATATTTTGTTTATGAAAAAGAAGGAAAATATAGTCAAGACATTTATGAAATGCAAATAACTAATATTATTGAATCATTTACAGAAGAAGCTTCAGAAGAAGAGATTGAAGCTGCAAAAGTAGACAAGAATTCTGCAAGCAACAGTAAATCTCCATATTATATAAAAGTAAATTATGGAGCAAATGTTGTAACAATTTATACAAAAGATGAAAATGGAAATTATACTGTACCAGTAAAAGCAATGGTATGCTCTTGTGGAACAGGAACTCCTAGAAGTGGAGTGTATAAAACAAGCAGAGGTTATCAATGGGGAGCTTTATTTGGAGGAGTTTATGGTATGTATTCAACAAGAATTGTTGGACATATACTATTCCATTCAGTTCCTTACACCTCTCCATCAAACGATTGCCTAGAATGGTGGGAATTTGACAAATTGGGAACAAAAGCTTCAATGGGATGTATTAGATTGCAAGTTGCAGATTCTAAATGGATTTTTAATAATTGTAGTTCTGGAACTATGGTGGAATTTTATTCTAGCTCTGATCCAGGACCTTTAGGAAAACCATCTGCCCCTAAAATATCAAATAATGAAAAATGTAGGAATTGGGATCCAACAGATGACACATCAGGAAATCCATGGTTCATAGGAGAAGAAGAAATAACTCCAGAAGATGTAATTTCAGGAGATACAACTTCAGGTGAAATAATAACAGATGATACAATATTAACAGATTAATAGAAATAGGATTATATTTTATTAAATTGTAGGGGGTCGACGTCCACGGCGACCCATTATTATTTTGCAAAGAACATATTGATATTATGATAAAATTATGATAAAATTATGATAACAAGAAAGGGAGTGGTTAATATTAATATAAGGCCTGTATCTGATTTGAGAAATAAATATCCGGAAATAGAAGAATTAGTTTTAAAAGAAAATGAAGCAGTTTATTTAACAAAAAATGGGTATGGTTCAATGGTGGTAATGAGTATTGAAAAATATGACGAATTATTAAGAGAAATTGAACAAGAAAGAGTATTAGAACGAAAATTTGGAACTGATAATATTGAATCTTCTTTAGAAGAAGCTGAAGTAGAAGCTCAAAATCCAAATACTAAATACTATACTCATGAAGAAATGATAGAATTAACTAGGAGAACAATAGATGGACAATAAAAAATATAATATAAAATATTTATCAACATTTGTAAATCAATTAAATAATATTTTATATCATTTGACATATGTGTTAAGAAATAAAAATGCTGCTGAAAAGTTTCGCGAAGAAGTAATAGAAAAAATAGAAAAAAGGAGTAAATCTACAACTTCATTTGAAATATTTAAAAAGTCAAAAAATGAACAAATAAATTGGTATAGGATATACGTTAAGAATTATACTATTTTTTATGTGGTTAAAAATGATGTAATGGAAGTAAGAAGAATATATTATAGCAAAAGAAGCTTTAAAAAATTAATTTAAAAATGTCGCCTTGATGGCGACATTTTTTTAAAATTCACAATTTTTTGGTGTTCTTGGAAATGGTATTACATCTCTTATATTACCCATTCCTGTTATATACATCATTAACCTTTCGAAGCCTAATCCAAATCCGCTATGAGGTACGCTACCATATTTTCTTAAGTCTAAATACCACCAGTAGTCTTTTTCATTTAAATTTAGAGTTTTCATTTTGCTTTTTAATATTTCTAAATTATCTTCTCTTTGGCTACCTCCAATAATTTCGCCAATCCCTGGTGCTAAAAGATCTGATGCTGCAACAGTTTTTCCATCCGGATTTTGTTTCATATAAAAAGCTTTTATTTCAGATGGATAATCAGTTACAAAAACAGGCTTTTTAAATATTTGCTCGCTTAAAAATCTCTCGTGCTCTGTTTGTAAATCAACTCCCCAAGATACTGGAAATTCAAATTTATCATTATGCTTTTCTAATTCTTTAACAGCATCAGTATATGAAATTCTTCCAAAATCTGAATTTACGATATTGTTTAATTTATCTAATAAGCCAGGTTCAATAAATGAATTAAAGAAATTCATTTCTTCTGGACAGTTTTCTAATACATAAGAAATAACGTACTTTAGCATATCTTCTGCTAAATTCATGTCATCATTTAAATCTGCAAAACAAATTTCAGGTTCGATCATCCAAAATTCAGCGGCATGTTTTACTGTATTAGAGTTTTCAGCTCTAAAAGTTGGACCAAATGTATATACATTTCGAAAAGCAAAAGCATAAGTTTCTACATTAAGTTGTCCACTTACTGTTAAATGAGCTGGTTTTCCAAAAAAATCTTTCGAAAAATCAACAGAGTTATTATTATCCTTTGGAACATTATTTAAATCAAAAGTATTTAAATTGAACATTTCACCTGCACCTTCGCAATCACTACTTGTGATTATTGGTGTATGGACGTAAACAAATCCATTTTCCTGAAAAAATTTATGAATTGCATAAGATAAAACAGAGCGAACTCTGAAAACAGCATTAAAAGTATTAGTTCTTGGTCTTAAGTGAGAAATTGTTCTTAAATATTCTACAGAATGGCGCTTTTTTTGAAGTGGATATGAAGAATCAGCTGTTGCTATAATTTTAACTTCTTTAGCTCTTAATTCAAAAGGTTGTTTTGCATTTTTTGTTTCAATTAAAGTACCTATAACTTCAATTGAAGAGCTTAAAGTCAATTTGCATATTTCATTAAAATTTGTAAGAGAATTATCAAAAACAATTTGTAAATTTTTAAAAAAAGAACCATCATTTATTTCAATAAAGCCAAAAGTTTTTGAATCTCTAATGGTCTTTACCCAACCAGATATTTGAATATCCTTATTAAAAAAATCACTTGGTTTTTTAAAAATAGATTTTATAAGTGTAGATTCCATAAATATCCTCCAATTTTTATTTATATGATAAAAGTTTAAGTTATGCTAATTACATTATGTAGGGGCTGACGTCTACTGTAGCCCAATATATTATATTATATAAAAATTAATTAAAAAAAACAATACTATTATAGAGAAAATCGTTATAATATAATTTTAGATAAAAATATTAATATGTAGCATATAATGAAATTTATAGAGCGTATGGGATAATGCCTACATCAATATGAAAATTTTAAAGATTTACTTTAAGGGATATCTTTCAAAAACATCTCTTGAAGCATAATCAGTTAATGTTCAGACTAAAATATATTTTTATATTTATTGCAAACAGGTCGACACGAGGCCGACCACTACAATTTCTCTGCAATTTAAAATTAAGTCTAAACATTAACATTTTTATTACAATGTAGGGGCGATTTTAATCGCCCGTATTTAGCCAACTAGTAAAATAAATAGAATAAAACAACAAACATCCTCGAACTATTATGGCCAATATAATAGTTCGAGGATATTTTGATTAGTTTCTTGTTACCCAAGTATAAATAGCTTTTTGATTTTTTATATTCATAATTCGAACAGTTTTTCTTACAGATTTGATTTTACCATCATCTGCAATTTCAATTGTACTATGATTTTTCCAGTTAAAGTGATTGGAAAAATCTTTTTGATTTTGCAAAACTCTTTTCTCAGAGAGTCTCACATATTCAAAAGGTTTAACAATTTTGAAAATAGCATATTCGTTATCGGAGACTCTTGCGAGAAGATACACAGTATCATTGATGTTTGCTTGATCTTCTACCTCATAATTATTGACGTAATCAATACAACATCCAATCATATCTTTGCAGACGCGATTAATTCTCCGTTGTCTAATTTTACACATCTTGGCTTTTTTCTTTTGACTAAATTTCATATTGCAATGTCATTCCTTTCAATTGATTGATGTTGGCCTCATCATCTTAGAATAATAAATAAAAACTATAGTGTTTATTATTATATAGCATTTTAGATGAATTGTAAAGGAAAAATAGATTATGATAACATAAATTTAGGTCTTTACAACAATTGTAAAGAGAATTATAATGAATTGAAAAACATAGAAAAAATTATAAAAATATTAGAATTTGTGGGTGTTTTATGAAAATATTAATTATAGGACCTGTTGCAAGTGGCAAAAGTACATTAGCTAAAAAACTATCAAATGAATTAAATACTAAATATTATGAAATTGATTCTGTTGTTCATGATGATGAAAATAATATAAAAAGAGATATAACTAGTCAACTTGCTATAATTAATAATATTGACAAAAGTAATGATTGGATTATAGAAGGAACATTAAGAAAACATCTAAATATATTATTAGAAAAAGCAGAAAAAATAATTTATATAGATATACCTTTACATATAAGAAAAAAGAGAATTATTTTTAGATATTTAAAACAAAAGATAAGATTAGAAAAATGCTCATATAAACCTAGTTTAATAATGCTAAAAAAGATGTTTGAATGGACTTATGAATTTGAAAAAAATAAAAAAGATTTTGATAATAAGCTAAATAAATATGAAAATAAAATTGAAATACTTAATTCAGTAAAAATTATAGATAATTATAAAATATAATAATAAATTTTTCATTATAAATTAATAGTAAAGATATTTTTAATTTGATAATAAATAATAATAAAAGGCTTACATTAAATAATAGCTTAAGCTATTATTTACAAAAGAAAAAATATAAAATTCTTAAATATAAATGAAAATTTGAATCTTATATTCTTTCATCATTATCTTTATCTAATGCTGTTACATTGTTAGTAGATGGTGTTGGAATTTTTGAAGGTGTTACAATATCTTTTATAGTGTATTTAGCAAGTTTATTGTTAGAATGAATTACATTTGATGATTGATTAGTCAAGCTATCAGGAAAATTTGTGTTTTTATTAGTTTTTTCAAAATTTAATGTATGAGTTGGTTTTATAGGATTAAGTCCAGCTCTATTAAAAAGCTCTAAGTGTCTGCCAGCAACTTTTTCAATTTCTTCTAAAGTCATTTCATATGTAGTTTGAGTTACAGCATTTTTAAATTTATTTTTAATAGAATTAATAAATTTTGAAAATGGATTTTGAGAGGTATTTACCATATAATTAGTGATTTCATTATGATGTTTAGAAGTTTTACCACCTAATAGTGATATTTTCTTTTCTTGTTCTAATATAATAGAAGCTAATTTTCCTAGTTCATATGGTGTAACTTGATCATTAGGCAATTTACCTAATCTCTTGAAAACATTTTGAATAAAACTAGGGTAGTCATTGAGTTTTATTAATTTTGACTTTAATTTAAAATCTTCTATATCCTTAATCTGTTTTTGCATTAAATCTTCCAAATTATTTATTGGTTGTATATTATTTTCTTCATTCATACTAAAAATCTCCTTTATATAATAATATTAAAACATAATATTTTTATTTATACAATAATATTAATAATTATTTATAAAATTATTAATTATTAAAAAAAATAAAACCGTATGAAATACGGTTCTGTTGGTAGCGGGAAAAAATAAAATTCTTAAAAATAAAAAATATAAAAATATTGAAATAAAAAAATTTTATTTGTAAAATAATAATAAATAAAATAAAAAAAGTATCAAAAAAGGAAAATTTATGGATAACTCAAGATTAAATGAAATTAAAGATTTGGAATATGAAATAAGAAGTAATAGAAGAAAATTAGAAATACTAGAATCTAAAAGTTATGATTATTCTATAGAAGGTGTTAGTGAATTAATAAAATCAGATAATTTAAGAAAAGTTGAACTAAAAAACGATATTTTGAGCAATGAGCAAGAAATAAGAAGAATTCAACTTGATGAAATGAAGAGAAATCTAGCAAAAGCATATAAAGAAGGTAATATAAATGATTCTGAATATGGGTCTAGCCTTACAATTATAAGTACTTTTATAATAATGTTAAATAGTTTTGAAGAAATGAAAAATCAAGAATTTGCTATAGAAAGAATGAAAATTAATAATTCTAATGAAGAACATATAAAAAGAACAGAAGACAATTTAATAAAAATGAAAGAAGAGCATGCATCAAAAGTAAACAGTTTTATAGCGAGATATGCTAATAGAGAATTTAAAAATGGAAAGATTAGCAAAGAGGAAAAAACAGAATATCGTAAAAAGACAGAAATATCTGAAAAGGAAATTGCAGAGTTTTTTGAAAAAATATGTGAAGATTTTGGCAGTGTTTTAAAACCAAATACATCTATATCTAAACAAAATATACAACAAGCTTTGCCAAAATCTAAGATATTAGATATTGTAAGAATTAATTCTCAAACGGCTATTCAATTGCAACAGTTATATCAAAAATCAAATTTAGAAGATTCAAAAATATATGCAATACATCATTTAGATGAAAAATCCGTAGATAGAATTGATTTATTTTGTTTTGATAGTAAAACAGGAAAAATGGAAGAATTATGTGATAAAGAAAATTTACCAGAACTAATTTCAGAAGAAAGGACAATAAATGTATCGGGATATAGAAGAAAAGAAATTAAAACTTTATCATGTTTAGGATTAAAATTAAGTTTTTATAAAAATCCAGAAGGTAAAATGTCTGTAGCAAAAAGTACTGAAGGTGAATTAAAAGATGTTTCAGTAAAGAAATTAGGACGAAAAAGTAGAATTGCTGAAAACGAAAGTGAAGCAAATAAAAAAATTGAATCGTTGCTTAATAAATATAAAAAATCATTAAATGGAAAAGTAGAAGCAACAAATGATGAAGAAGATAAAATTAAAACTGAACCGAAAACTGCCGAGGAATTACACCAAAGAAATAATACAGAAAGTATAGATAGTAATTGGAGGCAATTGATAGATTATTTCCGTGAACATGCTAAAGTTCAAGATGAAGAAGGAATAGATAAAGCAGAGCATGAAGAATTTTCAGAATTTAAAGAGGGAAAAGGAGGAAGGATGTGGTAGCTCAAAGAACTAAAGAAACTTTACATTTGGCATATAGTGAAGTGATAACAATATTAAGTTATTTGCCAGACGAGTATTGGAATAAAATACCAAAAGAAAAAAGAGATTTTTATTTTGAAAATATGGAAAAAAGTTATAAATTTAAATTAGATTTTTCAAAACCAATTAATGAACAAAAAATAATGAAGGAAACACAAATAATTTTAGGAAACCTATACAAAAGATATTTAGCTACAGATGAAGAAAAACAAAATATAGCTAAAGAAAAACATGAAGAGTTTTTGAGAATAGAAGAAGAAAAAAGAAAAAAATATAATCCAGATAATATTTTTAAGAAAAAATCTAAAACTACAGTAGTTAATAACCCAGAAATAAATTTACCAGTTGAGGTAAAACAATATAGTATTTTTCAAAAACTATTTAATTATATAAAAAATTACTTTAAGAATGTTTTGGGGAATACTTTTCAAAAGCATTAAATAATGATCAATATTTATTTTATACATGTGTCACTAAAAACATATAAGTGGAGGTAAAAATATGAATTTAAAAAATGTAGAAAGAAAAGATGGATGGGTTATGTATTATTATACTTTTGACTACGGATATGGATATGATTTTATGATTCAATATATTGAATCAATATTAAAAACAGACCAATTTAGAGTTGATAGAATAACAAAAGCAGAAATGGCAAGCTCACCATCAATAAATTGTACAAATGAATTTATAAAATTTAATAATATTAAAGAAATGCCATCACTACAAGAAGAATGTGGAAGGATTGCATTAGCTGGATTTAGTAAAAAACTAAATTCTTTTCCGATACAAATAGTTCTATATAATCAAACTAATTATTTAAAAATAGAGCATCCAGAAATGAATATAATGCCAAGTGAAGAAAAAATGACAGAATATGTAAATTTTTTAGAAAAATTATGTACTGATAATAAAAATAATTAATAGATAAAGTTGAATGCAAAGAATTCTTAAAATTTAAAGAAATGAATAAAAATAATTTTAGTAAGTCTATACGAAGAATAAGAGGGAGGAATAAAAATGGATTTAAAAAAAATGACTATTGAAGAATTAGAAGAATATTTGGAAAAAGAAAATGGTATCTTATCGACAGATTATTTAAAAGCAAAATATAAACTTGGAATGAAATACTGGAAACAAAACAAAATGAAGGAATCTATAAGTTTACTAAATGAAATAAAAGAATATTGTGAAGTTAATCCAAATTCAAATCTAATTAATACAAATGCATACTTAGGGCGTATATATTATTATGGAATTTGTACTGAAAAAGATTATAGAAAGGCTTTAGAATTTTTTGAAAGTGCTTCAAAGGATAACGATATAGATGCAATATATTTTTTAGGAAAGATGTATTACCATGGTGACGGAGTAGAAAAAAATTACACAAAGGCTAGAGAATATTTTGAGATATGTGTAAAAGAAAATTATACAAGTGCAACATATTATTTGGGAATAATATATTATTTTGGAAGAGGCATAGAAAAAGATTCTGAAAAAGCTAAAGAATATTTTAAAGAAGGAGCTAATGCTGGGGACTTAGACTCCAAATGTTATTTGGCAAAAATTTTATATAAAGAAGAAAAATATAATGAAGCTAAACTATTATTTGAAGAATTAGTAGAAAAAAAAGATATAGAAGCAATATATTTTTTAGGAAGAATATATTACTATGGCGAAGGAGTAGAAAAAAATTATGCTAAGGCTAGAGAATATTTTGAAGTATGTGCAAAAGAAAACGATATAGATGCAATATACTATCTAGGAAAGATGTATTATTACGGTGAAGGAATAGAAAGAAATTATATAAAGGCTAAAGAATATTTTGAGATATGTGTAAAAGAAAATTATACAAATGGAATACATTATTTAGGCACAATCTATTATCATGGAAAAGGTATAGAAAAAGACTATATGAAAGCTAAAGAATGTTTTGAAATATGTGCAAAGGAAAATAATATAGATTCAATATATTATTTGGGTAAAATGCATTATTATGGAGAAGGTACAGAAAAAGATTATGCAAAAGCAAAAGAATATTTTGAAATATGTGCTAAAGAAAATGATATAGAAGCAGCATATTACTTAGGAAAGATATTTTTAAATGAAGGGAAAGAAGAAAAAGCCAATTATTATTTTGAAATAGTTGAGAAAAAAGTTTTAGAGATAGTTTTAAATATGTTGCTTATATTAATTAATCATGATGTTGAAAAAGAAAATTGCTTTTATAAAACAAAAGTAGAAAAGACTTTATTACAAATAATAGAAACTTTAAATACAAATCAAGAATGGACTATTATGAACAACATTGGTAAAATAGAGTTTACGTCAATATTAAAATTTTTAGATAAAAAAGTATTAAATAATTTTAATCAAATATGCCATTTAAGTAATAAAGATTATGATATTGTTAAAAATAGTCTAATAAAAAAAGTAAATAAATATATTGAAAATAAAAAAATAACAGAAAAAGATTTAGAAAATATTGAAAATATCATTAAAGAAATAACTGATAATAAAATATAATTATATAAAAACTGATAGAGTAAAATTAATCTATCAGTTTTTTATTTTTAAATTAATTTATTTATATAAAATAATTATTCTTGCTATTTCTTCGATAATAATTTTATTTGTAAATAAATGTTCATCATATTCAAAACCAAAAATTTTTTCAAAATTATCCTTAGATTTTTCTTCTATTCTACTATTTATTGCATATGAAAATGATACTTTTATATTATCACAAGACTGGGAAGTACCTATTCCAGGGTTTATGATACTACTCCCTAAAAAACATATTGTTTCATTATCAGAGTTTAGTGATGAAGAAAGAAATGAAATGTTCACTATTGTAAATAAGGTAATTAGTTAAAAATTATCTGTCATTTATGGTATAATCAGAACAATAATTAGTAATTTGTAGGAATAAAATTTATTGAAAATGTTGTAGGGGTCGACGCCTCTGTCGACCCGCAAACAATGTATTTTTTTACGGGCGGACACGGGGTTCCGCCCCTACAGAGATTTAAATTAATTTCCCTTATATAGATTATAATAAGCAAGACAGATAATACGTTGAAATTAATAGCCTTTTATTGTATTATAATAACAAAATTAGTAATTTATGGAAGAGAATAAAAATTTATAAAAAATAAAACCATATGAAATACGGTTCTGTTGGTAGCGGGAAAAAATAAAATTCTTAAAAATAAAAGAAAAATAGAGCTTTGTTTAGTAAATTGTTTAAAAATATGAATAAATAATAATTATTTGAGTATAATAATACAAAAAACATGTAAAAATAAAAAGTTTTTGTACTATTAATACAAAAACTTGACTTTTTTAAGTAAAAATTGTATTATTAATATAAAGGAGTGATTATATGATAGAAAGACCTAAATATATAAATGAATTAATAAAATTTAAAGATAAGGATTTAATAAAAATTATCACAGGAATTAGAAGATGTGGCAAGAGTACTTTAATGGAGTTATATAAGGAATATTTAATAAAAAATGGTGTAGATAAAACACAAATAATTAGTATAAACTTAGAAGATTTAAAATATCATTTTATACAAAATTATATGGATTTATATAATTATATAAATGATAATTTAATACATGAAAAAAAGATTTATATTCTTATAGATGAAATACAAATAATACCAGAATTTCAAAAAGTTGCTGATAGTTTATATTTAAATAAAAATATTGATTTATATATAACAGGTTCTAATGCAAGGTTATTATCATCAGAACTATCTACATTATTAACAGGAAGATATGTAGAAATAAAGATGTTACCATTATCATTTAAAGAATTTATAAGTACTAAAGAATCCGATGATTTAGAAAAATTGTATAATGAATATATATCTTTAGGGTCATTCCCATATACAACACAATTAGAAGAAGATGAGATAAGCAAGTATTTAGGTACATTATTTAATGATGTTATTATAAAAGATGTAATGATAAGAAAAGGAATTTCAGATGAATTAATGTTAAAAAGTGTAGCGACTTTTGCATTAGATAATATAGGTAATTTAGTATCAAGTAATAACATTGCAAATACAATGACAAGTGATGGAAGGTCTATAAATGTAAGAACAGTTGAAAAGTATTTAGAGGGATTTATAGAATCATTCTTTTTATATAAAGCATCAAGATATGATATAAAGGGAAAACAATATTTAAAAACAGGTGAGAAATATTATACTTCTGATTTGGGATTAAGATATTTTATATTAGGTAGAAAAATGGGTGATAGAGGTCACATTTTAGAGAATATAATATATTTAGAATTACTAAGACGTGGATATGAAGTATATATAGGAAAAGTTGATGAATATGAAGTGGATTTTGTTGCTTTAAATAGCAATGGAAGAATATATATTCAAGTTTGTGAAACACTAAAAGATAATGAAAATAAAATATTAACAAGAGAATTAAATTCTTTAGAAAAGATTAATGATAATTATGGAAAAATAATTTTAACATTAGATAAGATACCATTATCTAATGAAAATGGAATAATAGTAAAAAATGCTTTAGAGTGGTTGATAGAAGAATAATTAATAGATTTTGTAAAAAAAGTTAAATAAAAAGTTTTTGTGCTACTAATACAAAAACTTTGCTTTTTTTTAAATTAATTTATTTATATAAAATAATTATTCTTGTTATTTCTTCGATAATAATTTTATTTGTAAATAAATATTCATCATATTCAAAACCAAAAATTTTTTCAAAATTATCTGTCATTTATGGCATAATCAGAACAATAATTAGTAATTTGTAGGAATAAAATTTATTGAAAATGTTGTAGGGGTCGACGCCTCTGTCGACCCGCAAACAATGTATTTTTTTACGGGCGGACACGGGGTTCCGCCCCTACAGAGATTTAAATTAATTTCCCTTATATAGATTATAATAAGCAAGACAGATAATACGTTGAAATTAATAGCCTTTTATTGTATTATAATAACAAAATTAGTAATTTATGGAAGAGAATAAAAATTTATAAAAAAATAAAACCGTATAAAATACGGTTTTGATGGTAGCGGGAGGGAGATTCGAACTCTCGACACCTTGGGTATGAACCAAGTGCTCTAGCCAACTGAGCTACCCCGCCATTAAATTGACAATTAACGCAATTAATTATAATAGTTTTAATATCATTTGTCAATCAAAATTATAAAAAAATATGAAAATCTTATGAATTGTCTTTGTTTGAAGTATTTTTCTTTTTTACAACAGGTATAACAAGATTTTTCTTTTTTTCTTTAAGTGGCTTTAACTCAGGCATAAAATCTTCCACATTTGAAATTTCTAAATTAGAATCATCACCAATGATTATTTCGATATCTTCAACACTATTATTCTTTTCTTTATCATCATTATTATTCATAAATATCCTCCAAATTGATATATTTAAATACAAATTAAATTATATCATATACTATATTAGAATGTCAATTTTTATTGACATATTAATAATTACATGATTTAATTATATAGTAATATAAATAACTTTTAAAGCTTATTGTTCTAATAGGAGATGAAAAAATGGAATTAGAAAAAGAATTAGCAATTGTTGAAGCTATGCTATTTGCCACAGGAAGCATAATAAGAAATAAGGATATAATGACTGCATTAGAAATTGGAAATGATGAGATAGAAAAAATAATAAAAATATTAAAAGATAAATATGACAAAAAAGATAGTGGAATAGAACTTTTAAAGGTTGAAGACGGATATCAACTATGCACAAAAAAAGAATTATATGAATATATTTATCCATTATTTGATAATAGAACAAAGCCTACTCTTTCTAATTCTGCATTAGAAACATTGGCAATAATTGCATATAACCCTAAAATAACAAGAGCTCAAATAGAGGCTATAAGAGGAGTCAGCTCAGATGGAGCAATTTATAAGCTTCAAGAATTTAATTTAATAGAAAAAACAGGGAAACTGGATGCACCACGGAAGACCAGGAGTATACGAAGTTACTGAAAATTTCTTAAAAATGTTTGGTATATCAAATTTAGATGAATTACCAGAATTACCAAGATATAAATTAGATGAAAATGAACAAATTGTTATTGATGATTTATTAGAAGAGAAAGAGAATGAAGAGGAAAATTTGTAAAAGGCTATCGTTTTTATCTATTATAAAAGAACAAAAAAATATATAATGACTAATATTAATAATCATTATATATTTTTTAAACCAGAAACTTTTATTCCTTTTTAAACAACTAACCTTTTTATTTTATGTACTTCAGAATATAATTTGTCAATATGTTCTTGTTTTGCTTCATAGGCTTGTTTTAACTCAGATAAAATTTGAGGAACAAGCTCTATTTTTTCATTTTTTCTAAGATATGAAACAGTATATTGCCTATAATATTCTTTTTTAGAACTTGTAATAGCAGCATCCATTTTTCTATAGTATTTATAAGCTTGTTCCATTCTTTTTATTTCTTCTTTTAAATAATTTAGATAATTAATCCTACAAGAAATTTCGTATTCTGTATCATCAATAACAACTTTAAAAAGTGCTTTTACTATTTTCCTATCTATTTTTCCAACTTTTGTCTCATGAGTTAATATTTTTAATCCATCAGATAGTTTTATGGGATTTGGTTTTGTATTTTCAATTAAAATATTTAATGTTTCGACAATTCCTATATGAGTTTTATATTGCCTTTTTGAACTAATTGCTTCAAATTCATCTGCAACTCTAATTATTTGAGCTTCATATGGAATATCTTTTTCTTTTACCCCATTTGGATATCCAGTACCATTTAATGATTCATGATGAAATAGTGCTCCGGCAGCATAAGGCCTTAATTTTTCATCTTTCATACATATATTATAACCAATGGTTGTGTGTGATTTCATTATTTCATATTCTTCTGGTGTTAATTTCCCAGGCTTTTGAAGTACAGCAGGAGGGATAAAAATCTTTCCTACATCGTGTAAATAAGCACAAGTTGTGCAATATATCGTAAAACCTTCACTCATCTTTAAATATTCACAAAGCCTACAAGTAATGTTAGCAACATTTTCTGAATGTCTTCTTGTAAATGCATCTAAACTATCTAGCATTTTAAGTTGGTATCTTATTTTTTCATTTAAATTATAAGATTTTAGAGCAGTTTTACTATAAAAATCAAAATCTTCTTTCATTTTAGGAATCCTTTCGAATAATACTAAAGCAATTCTATACTTTAATTGTAAATAAATCAAGAAAAAAATAATTTTATATGTTGAATTTTTTGTAAAATTAAGATAAGATGTAAACGCAGATAATAAAGAAAACTATTGGAGGAACTAAGATGTATTTAAAAAGGCTAGAAATGTATGGGTTTAAATCTTTTGCAGACAAAGCAACTTTAGAGTTTATGCCAGGAATTACAACTGTAATAGGACCAAATGGTTCAGGAAAAAGCAATATTTCAGATTGTATAAGATGGGTACTTGGAGAACAAAGTATGAAATCTTTAAGAGGAACAAAATCAGAAGATATTATATTTGCAGGGACTCAAACTAGAAAGGCACTAGGATATGCAGAAGCTTCTATTGTAATAGATAATTCCGATGGGAAATTACCAATTGAATATTCAGAAGCAATAGTAACTAGAAGAATATATAGAAGTGGAGAATCTGGATATTTTATAAATAAAACTCCATGTAGATTAAAGGATATACTAGAATTATTTATGGATACGGGAATAGGTAAAGATGGATATTCAATAATTGGGCAAGGAAAAATAGATGAAATTTTAAGTAATAAATCAGAAGATAGAAGAAATATTTTTGAAGAAGCGGCAGGTATAGTTAAATACAGAACAAGAAAAGTAGAATCTGAAAAAAAATTAGAGCAAACAAAATTAAATCTTTTAAGGATAAATGATATAATATCAGAAATTGAGTCAAGTATAGAACCATTAAAATTACAGTCAGAAAAGGCAAAAAAATTTTTAGCTTTAAGAGATGAATTAAAAAATATAGAGGTTGGATTATTTCTACATAATATAGATAATATTAAAGAAAAAATAAAAGAAAGCTTAGAAAATATTGATGTTTTTGAAACTCAAAAAATTAAGGAAGAAGAAAAACTAAATAATTATCAAACAGAAAAGGATGAAATTAAAGCAAAATTAGATGAAATAATATCTCTTATAGAACAGACTCAAAATATGGGCTTTGAAAGTGAAAAGAAAAAAGAACAATTTAATGGTAAAATAAAAGTTAATGAAGAAAGAATAGAAAATAATAAAGAAAATTATCAAAGATATCAAAAAGATATAGAAGAATTAAAAAATAGAAATAAATTATTAGAAGAAGAAAAGAAACAAAAAATAGATAAAAAAGAAAATTTAACTAAAAATAAAGTAAAATTTGATGAAGAATTAAATCTAAAATTAGAAGAATTAGAAAAGTATACTAAAACACTTAGTACTAAAGAAGTTGAAATTGAAAATAAAAAGAAAAAAGTTGACGAAAATATTGATTTAAGATATGAAATAATAGCAAATATTAATACCGAAAAAGCAAACCTTGAAAATCTAGATAAAAAAGAAAATCTTTTGAAATTAGATATAGAAAATACAATATCAGAATTAGACATGCAAAGAACAGTAAAAGAAGAATTAAATAGAAAATTTTACGATATTAATAACAATAGGAACGACTTAATAAAAAAGATAGATAATTTAGAAAAAAGTAATATTGAATATAGTAAAAAACTTGAGGAATTTGAAGAAAAAATAAATAAATTTCAATCAGAATTTAGAATTAAGGAGTCTAGGCATAGATTTTTAGTAGAAACAGAAAGAGAAAAAGAAGGATATACAAGGAGTGTGAAGCTATTACTTGAAGAAACCGAAAGAAATAGTGAACTAAAAAAAGGTGTAAATGGTGTATTAGCTAATTTAATTTCTGTTAAAAATGAATACCAAACAGCAATAGAAATGTGCTTAGGTGGAGCTATTCAAAATATTGTTACAGATACAGAAGAACAAGCCAAAAAATTAGTTAATTGTTTAAGAGTAAATAATTGGGGAAGAGCATCATTTTTACCAATTAGTGCAGTAAAAGGCCAAAGATTGAATAAGTATGATTCTAAAAATATAGATGGAGTAATAGGATTAGCTTGTGATTTAGTAGAATGTGATAAAAAATATGAACAGATAATATTAAATTTATTAGGAAAAACTGTAATTGTTAAAAATATAGATTCTGCTATAAATTTAGCAAAAAAGAATTCTTATAATTTTAAAATTGTAACACTTGAGGGAGATGTTATAAATCCATCTGGTGCAATATCTGGAGGTTCGGTTTCTAAAAAGACAGTGAATATATTAGGTAGAGGCAAAGAAATAAAACAGTTAGAAAATGAACTTAAAAGTTTACAATTAAAAATTAATAAATTAAAAGGAGAAAAAGAAGAATATAAAGAATCAATAAAAGAAAATTTAGAGCAATATGAAAATAATAAAAATAAAATGCAAGAAATACAAATTATATATGCAACAGAAAAACAAAAAATAGACAATTTAGAATTAGAAATTCTGAAACTAACTTCAAAGCTTGATAAATTGAGGCAAGATGATACGAAACAATTAAATGAAGAAAAGCGAAAATGTATGCAATTACAAGAAGAATTGAGTGATAAATTAAAAACATTAGATGAGGAATCAGAAAAGCTTAATGGCCAAATAGAAGAGTTTACAAAAATAAATAAAAACAACCAAAAATATATTGATGATTTAAATTTTGATATAACTAATTTGAAAATTTCTGTTTCTTCTTTTGATGAAAGTGAAGCATCTATAAATGAAATTATTGATAGAATAGACAAAGATGTTGATACAAATAATAATAGTATCCAATTAAAGATTAAATCAATGGAAGAAATAGAAATAGATAATGAACAATTACTTAAAGATATAGAAAATATAAAAATTCAAATAGAAGATTTAGAAAAAGAAGTTTCAGAAAGTAGCGATAAAATAGAAAACTTAAAAAAAGAAAGAACTTTAAAAAATGAAAAATTAGAAATATTGGAAAAAAATATCTTAGAGCAAACAAGCCAAATAGAAGAATTAAAAAACCAAATAAATAAAATTGATATAAAAAAATCTAAATTAGAATTAGAATTAGAACAAATTATAAATAAAATGTGGGAAGAATATGAATTAACTCCTAATAATGTTTCTGAGGCACCTAAAATAGATAATCCAACTGAAGTTCAAAAAAGAGTAAATGAATTAAGAGGAAAAATAAGAGATTTAGGAAATATAAACATAGAGTCTATTAAAGAATATAAAGAAACAAAAGAAAGATATGACTTTATGACTGAACAAAGATTAGATTTAGAAAATTCTGTTAATAAATTAAAAAAAGTTATATTAGAAATTACAGAAACAATGAAAAAACAATTTTCTGAACAATTTAAAATTATTAATAAAAATTTCGGTGAAGTTTTTATAGAATTATTTGGAGGAGGAAAGGCTGAATTAATATTAGAAGATGAAGAAAATATATTAGAATGTGGAATACAAATACAAGCTCAGCCACCAGGAAAAAAATTGCAAAATATGATGCTATTATCAGGTGGGGAAAAAGCTTTTACAGCAATAGCATTATTATTTGCAATACTTAAAATTAATCCAGCACCATTTTGTGTATTGGATGAAATTGAAGCTGCATTAGATGATGTTAATGTATATAGATTTGCAGAATATTTGAAGAAATTTTCTAAGCAAACTCAATTCTTAATAATAACACATAGAAAAGGAACAATGGAAGCAGCAGATACTGTATATGGAATTACAATGGAAGAAAAAGGAATAAGTAAATTGCTTTCAATGAAAATTAAATAAATTTTTTTTAGGGGGAATACTAATGAAAAGAAAAAAGCTAAAAATAATACTAATATTATTTTTTGCATTAATTTTATGTTGGAACATGAAAACTTTAGCAAAAAGTCAAGAACTAAATAGTTTAGATTTTGAGGTTACTTTAGAAGCTAATGGTGATATGAAAGTCATAGAAACATGGGATGTGAGTTTATATGATACAAATACATTGTTCAAGACTTTTTCTTCTTCGCCTAGTGGTTTTAAAGATGTTTCAGTTAAAGAAATAACAAATGGAATAAATCAAGAGTATAGAAATGTAAATCAACTCCAATATCATGTTGATAAAGGGGGATATTATGCACTAGAAAACAATGATGGAGACTTTGAAATTGCTTGGAATGTTGATACAGATGGTACTAGAGCAACGAAAAAATATCAAATTTCTTACACAGTAAATAATATTGTTTTTATTTATAATGATTGTGCTGAGCTATATTGGCAGTTTGTTGGAACTGATTTTTCAATACCTGTAAGAAAACTTACAGGAACAATAAAACTTCCAAATATTGTTACTGATATAGAACAATTTAGAGTCTGGGCTCATGGGCCACTGACTGGTGAAATTAACAAACAAGGAAATAATATAGCTAAATTTGAAGTTTCAAATATATCTGTAAATACAATGATTGAAGTTAGGATAGCCACTCCTCCGTCAATTTTTGAATCATCAACAAATATTAGAAATAAAGATAAGTTAGATGCAATAATATCAGAAGAAACTAAATATGCTAATAAAGCAAACTCTATTAGACAAGAAGCACGAGAACAATTAGAAAATCAAGAAGAAGATTAAAAAAACAATGTTTTTTTAATATCGATAATTGTATTTATAATAGGAATTGTTTCATTTGTAAAAACCAAAAATACAATAGAAAAAAATCCTAAGATACTTCCATCACAAGAATTAGAGTATTACAGAGATATTCCTAATGAGGATGCAACTCCAGGAGAAGCAGAATTTTATATAGGTTTGGAAAAAAATTTGAAACAGGGAAAGTTATTTCAGCAACTTTATTGGATTTATCTTTAAAAAAATTAATTTCTTTCGAAGAAATAGAAGGTAGTAAAAATAATGTTACTTTGATTATACATAATGATGGATCAGAACTTTTGAAAGAGGATGAAAGAATAATCTTTTATTTTATAAGACGAGCTGCTGGAGATAGTGGAAGAATTACAATGAAAGACTTCAAGAAATATTGTGAAAAAAATGAAACCGCATCATATTCATTATGGGAGGATATACCAGAAATAGCAAAGGATAGTAACAAGAAAAGTGGTAATTATGATTCTGAAATAGCTAGAAAAAGAGTAAAATATTCAGTATTTACAGCAATATGGATTTTTATAGCTATAGTATCTTTGATATCTCTAAGTACATCAAAAGTGGCACTATTAGCAACTATAATAGCATTTTTTAATACGATTGCCTGTATTATTGTTGCGGATAGATTAAAAGGGCTTACTCAAAAGGGGATAGATGAAAAAGAAAAATGGGAAGGACTAAGAAAATTCATGTTGGATTTTTCATTGCTTGATGAAAAAAGAGTTCCAGATTTAGTATTATGGGAGAAATATTTAGTTTATGCGACTACTTTTGGAATTGCAGATAAAGTTCTAAAACAACTAAGAGTATATTTCCCTCAATTACAAGATGACGAATATTTTAGAACTCATTATGCATCTATATATTATTGCAATCATTATAATGTTGGAAGAAGTTTTGAAAACTCAGTATATAGCGGATACAGCGCACATTTATCAGAAATTGCATCAAGTACGATGTCATCTGGCTCTGGAGGAGGAGGAGGATTCTCTTCTGGAGGAGGAGGACGGCTTCGGTGGTGGCGGCGGTGGTGGCCGTTAATCACAAAAATCAAGAAAAAGTTAGAAAAAACGAGAAAAAAAGAGTATAGGTAAATTTTACCTATACTCTTTTGAATAAATAGTTGTTAAATAATCCATAATATGGTTAAGCACAATTCAAAAACTTGAAAAAATGCTAAAAATAGTGTATAATAATATTTATGTGACACAAAAAAATATAAAAGGAGAGTGAAAGTTTATTATAAATAAAAGGATAAAATATTATACAAAAGAAATGCTAAAACTATTTAAAATTGCTATAATTGGTATAATAGTTATAATCTCTGTTGTTATAATAAAATACAAACCTGCATATCAAGTCACATTATCAGGAGAAACATTAGGATTTATAACAGAAAAAGAAATAGTAGAAAATAATATAGAAAATTATAAAAATAATAATGAAGGCTGTATATCTTTTGTAGAAATAAAGGATATGCCAATATATGAATTCAAGTTAGTAAATAGAAATACAAATACCGTAGAGAACGAAGTTTTCGCTAAGGTTAAAGAACAATCTATTATTACTTATAAAACTTATGCAATAACATTAGATGGTGAAGAAAAGTTCCAAGTTAATTCTGAAGAAGAAGCAGAAAAAATTGTGTCGCAGATAAAAGAAGGTGTTTCTGAAGAAATTAACTTGAATTTAGGAATAATTGAAAAATATTCAAATGAGCTTAATATTACTGCAGAAGAAACTGTTATTGCTTCTCTTAATGAAACCAAAAAAACAAAAGTAGATGAATATAATGCAAAAAAAGCTGCTGAAGAAGCAAAAAAATTAAAAGAACAACAATTGGCTAGAGCTGCTGCTACAAAAGTAAATGCGCAAGTATCATCTTATTTAGGAAATTTAGGACTATCTAGACCTGTTTCAGGTATAGTAACATCAAGATATGGAAGTAGAAGTAGTGGATTTCATACCGGATTAGATATAGCAACATCAGCTGGAACGGGAATTTGCCCAATAGCATCTGGCACAGTAACATATGCAAGTTCTAAAGGTTCTTATGGAAATTTAATAATAATAAATCATGGTGATGGAATAGAATCATATTATGCACATTGTAGTGCAATATATGTATCTGTTGGTCAAAGTGTAAATAATTCAACTTTAATTGGTGCGGTTGGTTCAACTGGTAATTCAACAGGACCTCATTTACACTTAGAAATTAGGCTAAATGGAACAACAATAAATCCACAAAATTATTTATATTAGATAAAAAAATAGCAAGTATTTAATGCATATGCTTGCTATTTTTTTATTTCATTTGTGTAACATCATTAAAAATCATTGACAAAAATTGATTTATAATATAAAAAATAGATATAAAAAGTAATTTATTTTAAAGAGGTGACAAAAGATGGAAGAAAAAAGTAATAAAAGTTGGTTAACTACTTTAATTTTATGTTGGTTTTTAGGTTTTCTAGGAATTCATCGTATATATGCAGGAAAATTAGGTAGTGGATTTTTAATGATGTATGGAACAATATGTGCTAGCTTAATATTATTTGTAAATGCAATATGTGGTATGTTAGCATTTCTTGTAGTAGGAAGTTTTGTTGTAAATGATTTCCTTTTAATATCTGTAAAACATTTTAAAGATTGCAGAGGTGCTTATATAACAGAAGATAACTTTACAAAATAAAATAAATATATTAACAAGGATATAAAATCCTTGTTTTTTTTTTGTTTTCAGTATATAATAACACATTATAGAGATTGGAGGAAAACTCTTATGAAAATTAATAAAGATGAGATTATCCATATTGCTAAACTAGCAGACCTAAATTTAAAACCAGAAGAAGTAAGTAAATATACAGGAGACCTTGAAGAAATATTGAACTTCGCAGAAACAATAAATAATGTTGATACAAGTAATATAGATGAAACAATAATGACAAACCAAAATTATAATGTTTTTAGAAAAGATGAAGTTATAAAATTTGAAAATAGAGAAGAACTATTAAAAAATGCTCCAAGTAAAGAAGATGGAATGTTTCAAATTCCAAAAGTAATAAATTAGGAGAATATTATGAATATAGGCATAGATATAGATGATACAATATCATCAACGTTTGAAGAGACATACCCAAGAGCAAAAGAATATTTAAAAAATGTACTAGGAAGAGAAGTAATAGAAGACTATTCAAAAGCAATAGACTTTAATTATATTGAAAACATTCTTAAAATAACTCCAGAAGAAATGGAAGGTTTTTGGAGAGCAAACTTAGCAGACTTATTAAAAAAAGTAAAACCTAAACAATCAGCAATTGAAACAATTAATAGATTAAAACAAGAAGGACATAAGATAATAATTATTACAGCTAGATGGAATAAAGATTACTGTGATTCTGAAGAAATTTCTAAAGAATGGCTAAAAAAATATAATATATCTTATGATAAGATTTATACGGGAGCTGAGTCTAAAAAGGAAATTGCAATTAATGAAAAATTGGATCTGTTTATAGATGACAGCATTAAAAATTGTAGAGAAATTTCAAATTCTAATATAAAATGCTTTTTATTTGCATCTAAAGTTAATATATACAATAAAGAGTGTGAAAATTTTGAAATTGTAAATTCTTGGGATGAAATTTATAAAAAAATAAATAAGGAGGAGCTATAGATGGAACTTTATGAATATACAGTACATGAGTTAATTGAAAAATTAGAGAAAAAAGAAATAACTTCTGAAGAAATTGTTAAAAGTTACTATGATAGAATTAAACAAAAAGATGAAAAAGTAAAAGCTTATGTTTCTTTGTTAGAAGAAGAGGCTATAGAAAAAGCAAAAATTATAGATAACAAAAGAAAAAATGGTGAAAAATTAGGAAAGTTTGCTGGAATACCAATAGCAATAAAAGATAATATTTGTATGAAAGATACAAAAACTACATGTAGTTCTAAAATGCTAGAAAATTTTGTTTCGCCATATGATGCAACTGTAATAGAAAAACTTAAAAATGAAGATATAATATTTTTAGGAAAAACGAATATGGATGAATTTGCTATGGGTGGTTCCACAGAGCATTCTGCATTTTTTAAAACGCATAATCCTTGGAATTTAAATACTGTTCCAGGCGGTTCATCAGGAGGTTCTGCCGCATCTGTTGCTTCTGATATGGCACCATGGGCTTTAGGAAGTGATACAGGAGGTTCAATTCGTCAACCAGCTTCTCTTTGTGGTGTAATAGGAATGAAACCAACATATGGTTTAGTTTCTAGATATGGATTAGTAGCATTTGCATCTTCACTAGACCAAATAGGTCCATTTACAAAAGACGTTGAAGATGCAGCATTACTTTTAAATTTAATAACAGGACATGATAAAAAAGATTCTACATCTATAAATATTGATAAAAAAGATTATACTTTAAGCTTAATAAATGATGTAAAAGGAATGAAAATAGGTTTACCTAAAGAGTATATTGGTGAAGGTGTAAATGAAGAGGTAAGAAATGCAATTTTAGAAGTAGCAGAAAAATATAAAGAACTAGGAGCAATAGTTGAAGAATGTTCTTTAGATGTTGGAAAAATATCAATTGCGACTTACTATATAATTGCTTGTGCAGAAGCAAGTTCTAACTTAGGAAGATTTGATGGAATAAGATATGGATATAGAACAAGCAAATTTGAAAATCTTAAAGACATATATAGAAACTCAAGAAGTGAAGGATTTGGTGAAGAAGTAAAAAGGAGAATAATTCTTGGAACTTACGTTCTTTCTTCAGGATATTATGATGCATATTATAAAAAAGCGCAAAAGGTTAGAACTGTTATAAAAAATTCTTATAATAAATTATTTGAAAGCTATGACTTGATTTTAACTCCTACTTCGCCTACAACTGCATTTAAAATTGGAGAAAAAATTAATAATCCAATAGAAATGTATTTGGCAGATCTTTGTACAGTGCCTGTTAATATAGCTGGTTTGCCTGGAATGAGTATACCATATAAATTAGACAGTAAAGGCTTACCTATTGGATTCCAATTAGTTGGAAATCAATTTGAAGAAGAAAAAATATTAAGAGCTGCTTATACATTTGAAAAAAGTAATAATTTTAAAGATAATAAACCAAGCTTTAAAGAGAATTAGGAGGTAAATATGTCAGTAGAAGATTATGAAGTTGTAATTGGATTAGAGGTTCATTGTGAACTTTCCACAAAAACAAAAATATTTTGCTCTTGCTCAACCGAATTTGGTGGTGAACCAAATACTCATTGTTGCCCTGTTTGCATGGCAATGCCGGGGACTTTACCAGTATTAAATGAAAAAGTAGTTGAATATGCAGTAAAATCTGGATTAGCAACAAACTGTAGCATTTCTAGAAATAGCAAAAATGATAGAAAAAATTATTTTTATCCAGATTTGCCAAAAAGCTATCAAATTTCTCAATTTGATATGCCTCTTTGTTATGATGGATTTATAAATATAGATACAGAAAATGGTCAAAAGAAAATAAGAATAAATCGTATACACATAGAAGAAGATGCTGGAAAATTAAACCATGATGAATATGGCAGAGGAAGCTTTGTAGATTTAAATAGAGCGGGAGTTCCATTAATAGAAATTGTATCAGAACCAGATTTAAGAAGCTCTAAAGAAGTTGAAGAATATATGAGAAAACTAAAATCTATATTAGAATATATAGAAGTTTCTGATTGTAAAATGCAAGAAGGTTCCTTAAGAGCAGATGTTAATGTTTCAGTTAGAAAAAAAGGAGAAACAAAATTTGGAACAAGAACAGAAATGAAAAACATGAACTCTTTTAGAAGTATAGTAAGAGCTATAGAATATGAGTATAAAAGGCAGATAGAAGAAATTGAAAATGGAAATACAATAACACAAGAAACATTAAGATGGGATGATATTTCTGGAAAAACATTTCCTATGAGGGATAAAGAGGATTCTCACGATTATAGATATTTTCCAGATCCAGATTTAGTTGCAATAAAACTTTCAGATGAATATATAAACAATATAAAAAATTCTTTACCTGAATTACCAGAAAGTAGAATGAAAAGATATATTTCAGAGTATGAATTATCTGAAAAGGCTGCTGGCATTGTAACTGGTTCTAAATATTATTCAAATATGTTTGATGAGGCAGTTAAAATTTGTAATAATCCTAAAGCTATTAGTAATTGGATTATTTCGGATATTTCAAGAATTGTTAATGAAAAAGAAATAGAACCATCAGAAATACCTTTTACATCAGAACAACTAGCAGAACTTGTTATATTAATAGATAAGGGAACGATTAGTTCTGCAATAGCTAAAAAAGTTCTTATTGAACTTTTTGAAAATCCTAAGTCTCCATTCAAAATAATAGAGGAAAAAGGATGGATACAAATTTCTGATGAAGGAGCAATAAAAGAAGTTGTTCTAGAAATATTAAAAAATAACCCTCAATCCGTATCAGATTATAAAGCAGGAAAGGAAAAAGCTTTAGGTTTTTTAGTGGGACAAGCAATGAAACAAACAAAAGGAAAAGCAAATCCACAAATGCTAAATAAAATGTTTAAAGAAGAAATTGATAAAATGTAAATATAATGAAATATATGCCAAAGACAATATTATAAATAAATTTATACTGTATGAAAAAATATATAGAGCTGGCAAAAGACTAACTCAAACAAAAGAACATGGTTTTTTATCCATGTTCTTTTTTAAAAAATTTTTTGTTCTTTTATTCCTGTTATAAGTATTCCACAAATTATTGAAAAAATGTTAATAAGTAGGCCTGTTCTAAAAATAATTAAACTAGACTTATATAAGGATATAGATATGTAAAATTTATTAAATATATATAAAGCTATTATGGAAATAAAAAAGAAAATCATAGACACTATATTAAAAATTTTCATGAGTTTCATTGTTTTTTTATCAAAGTTTAAGTTTAAAAGTTTGTTCATTATAACCTCCAAAATCTATTATTAATATTATTTTAGCAAGTTTTTGTACATTAATCAAAGGTAAATATAGGAAGAAAAGTTAAAAAACGGGTTGAAATGTTATGTAAAATATTATATAATATCATCGCATAATTATTTACTTAAAAAACCTCAAGAAGGACGAATGTCTAATAAAATAGAAGGAGGTAAAGAAAGTTTTTTGAGTAATGCTATTAAATTTATTAGGAGTGATGTGAATAATGCTTAAAGGTTCAATAATTACAGAAAAAGAACGGCATACAATAAAGCCGTTTAGAGGAGGAAATCTTGGGATAATTCGGCTAAATCATTTGAGCTATCCTCAAAAAGAAAGAATCAAAATAACAATAGGAGATAGGGAGTTCAGACCAATAGGGTTTGACACATATGGTCACCCTATAATAAGTGAAGATAATTTTACTTATTATAAAGCTCAGAAATCCATTGTAGAAAGAAGAGGAGAGTCTCTTGTTCCTGTAATAGAATATGAAAAGAAACCTTTTTGTATTCGAAAAGACGTTTATGATTCTGTTCAAGGAATTGAAAAAGCTATAATTTCTCCAAAAGAGTTAATCAAAAAGGAAGAAATTAAAAAGGCTAACGAAACAATGGTAATGAAACTTTGCAAGCTTGAAAATGAGATTGAAGAAGCTCTTGGAGATTCAGAGCTAATTGATGAG
Source organism: Candidatus Scatovivens sp. (assembly GCA_051891335.1). Lineage (GTDB taxonomy): Bacteria > Bacillota > Clostridia > TANB77 > CAG-508 > Scatovivens. The sequence continues at coordinate 48,548 of JBJFFD010000022.1, read as the reverse complement.
CTTAATCAAGAAATAGAAGAGCTTAAAAATGAGTTTCAAGAGAAATTGGTTCAAATTGAACAGAACTCTAAAGAAACAAATGAAGAGCAGATACTCAGGTTAAAATCCTTTAAAAAATTGCTGATATACAGAAAGCAAGCAGCTTTTTGTGGAAAAGAACTGAATACTTTTGTTGTGTATAACAGATATGTTCTGGCACCTAATGGACATATTTATATATGCGATAAATTAGAGGTTAAACCGACTATAGATGAACAGATTGAACAGACTGGCGAAAAACGAGTTGTTTTAAGCATGGAAGACATTTTTGCCTTGGAGTATAGCAAGGAAGTTCATATTCCAGGAGAAGACGACGTTTGTGCTATTTGTGGTGAAAGATTTTCAATAAAAGATATTGAAGATTATACAATATCTGAAAATGAAGAATGCCTCAAGGTGCACACAGAATGCTTAGAAAACTTTAATGAAGCTGTTGAACATCAAAAAGCTTCAGAAATTATAGACTCAGTCTATGATGGACATCCTGAGTCGGAAGTTATAAGCAAAGTTGATGAAGATGGAAAGAAAAAAACTTGGTATGTTTACAAAACAAATCAGGGAACTATTTCTATCAGATTTAAGAGAAAAGTCATTGTCATTGAATGGCATGACAACTTCAAACCATTCCACATGAGAATCTTTGATGATGAACGCGTCACTAAATATGACAGAGGCATTCATGCTTGGTCAAAAAAAGATGCCATTAGATATCTCATGATGGCCCAAATTGCATAACTCAAAAATAAAAAAGCTACAGATTTTCTGTGGCTTTTTTATATATAAGAGTTCGTTGAACTTCCTATTATATAAGGGCTTCGCCAATTTTATACACAAATTTTATTGTATAAAATTTGGTACGTGCAAACAAATACGTGTACTTCAAAAATGTTTAAATAATATAAAATGTTTAAGAAGTACACTTTTGTTATATATAATGAACAAGTTATGAGCGTTGTACATAATATGTATAAGGAGGGATAAGATATGAATGATAATAGAAATTTATTTCCAATGTATATAATGTATGGTCATGCTTATGTTCCTAATCAAGTAATGAAAAAAACATTTTGCCCAGAAGATGCATTAAGATGTGGAACAATATTTCCAGAACTATTAAGCCCTTATGTACCAGGACAATCAATGAAGGTTATAGAGGTATTAAAAACTTCAGGAGGTGAAGGTCAGTGGAAAACAGAAAAGAATTATTAATGAAAATAATGCAATACAAATTTAGTGTTAATGATATAAGTTTATATTTAGATACCCATCCAAATGATAGAAATGCATTAAGATTGCATAATGAATATGTAAGAACTCTAAAAAAACTTGAAGAAAGTTATGAAGAAAAATTTGGACCATTAACATTTGAAACAGAAATGGATTCATGGCAATGGATTGAAGATAAATGGCCTTGGGAAAGGGGGTATAATTAATGTGGACGTATAATAGAAATTTACAATATCCAATAAATATAAAAAATGCTAATCCTAAATTAGCAAAAGTAATAATATCTCAATATGGAGGACCGGATGGTGAATTGGGAGCATCATTAAGATACCTCTCTCAAAGATTTGGAATGCCAGATAAAAAATCAAAAGCAATATTAAATGATATTGGTACAGAAGAATTAGCGCATTTAGAAATGGTAGGAACTTTGGTTCATCAATTAACAGAGGGTGTAAGTATTGAAGAAATAAAAAAAGCAGGATTAGATGCTTATTATACAGATCATGGGGTGGGTTTGGAATCTATCCAAAAAGAATTTAAATAAATAATTGATTAAAAAAATCAAATAGTTCTTTTTCATGAACTTTAAAAAATAAATTAGAATTTTGCCTTCCGCAAAATATGTATCGTATAAAAATTGTATTATCTTTTTCAGAAATATAATAAATAATTCTATATTTTTCACAGATACGTTCTCGAAACTGCTTGTCCGAAAGTTCGGGGACATATCTACCTATATAAGGTGAAGCTTGTAAATCATAAATTGCGTCGTATATTTGATTAACTATTCTACTTGCATAATTAGAAGAAATATTATTTGAATAGTCATATATATCTGTAATTGCAGACTTTGCATCATCCGATATTATTATTTGCATATTTAGCCTCCAATTCATTAATGTGTTGTCTTAATTCTTCCAATGTACAAACTCTACCATTTTTAATATCATCTTCACTTTCTTGAAGTTTGGCAAAGAAAAATAAATCATAAATAATATCATATAGAGTATTTTTTTGTACATTTACTTGATTTAAAGTTTTTTTCATAAAATCCATTTTGATGACCTCCTTTTAATTTGGATTTTTATCTTCAAGCATTTCTTTTATAGTTTCTCTGGTTAAATGCTTGCTTGTACCTGGAATAATAGTTGTTTCATCTTCACCATATCGGTCGATATATTCAAACATGAGTTTAAATACCATTTCTGTTGGTTTTAAACCATCAAAATAATCTTCAGGTACAGAATTAACAATATCTATCATTCGTTGTTTTACATCTGCCATGTGTTTAACTCCTTTCTTTTAAATTTATAAATAGTATATCATAAATCCTGTCAAATTACTATAATTTTTATATGAATAATTTGTAAAATTTATAAAATATACTAAAAATTCCAATGAATAATAACGTCTTGTGACTTTGTTTTCTTGTTTTTTTCTCCAATTTCAATATAATTTATAAAGCTATTAACAATATCATAATTAAGTTCTTTAAAATCTTTAAAGTGATTAATTATTTTTTCTTTTTGTTCTTTTATAAATTTACTGTTTAATTCTTTTTCCTTTAAACTAGATAAATCATTTTGTGTTTTAGTTAGTTCTTTTTGCTTTGCTGATTTATCAGATAAAAAAGAGGAGTTTAAATCTTCAAATACATCTTCTGGAACTTTACCACTTACTTTGTTTAAATAAAGTTCTTTTATTGCTTTATTGATATCTTCCATTTCTTTAGAAAGTAGTAGAGCTTTATTTTCTAATAATTTAGCTTTATTCAAGTTGTCATTTGAAACGAATAATCTATCCGAAATATTATCAAAGTTATAAAATGCTAAAATTTTCTCTCTAATTTTTTCGGTCACTAATGCTTTTAAATTATCATAACCAATAGAATGTGTTGTACAAGTTCCATATAGCTTTTTAGAGTCTTTACAAGAAAAATAAATGTAGCCTCTATCATTTTGACATTTATAAAGTTTTGTTCCACAATCTAGGCATACTAGTTTATTAGCAAATAAATGAACTTTGCCATTTTTACATTTTCTAGTTTTACTTTTAAGGATTTCTTGAACTTTATAAAATTGTTCTTTAGTAATAATGGGCTCGTGAGTATTTTCAACAATAACCCATTTAGATTTAGGTTGATTTACCATTTTTTTAGATTTGTAGCTTAGCTTTTTATTATAACCTTGTACCATATTACCGATATAAACTTCATTTTTTAAGATTTTGCTAACTGTAGATTCACACCAATAATCAATATTTTTGCCTTGATTTTTAAAATTGATACCTTTTGAAATCTTATATTTAGTTGGTGTTAAAATACCTTTGACATTTAATATTTGAGAAATTTTAGTAACAGCATTTCCTTGTTCATAAAGGTTAAAAACCAATTTAATAACATCAGCAGCTTCTGTATCTATAATAAGTTTATTTTTATTCTCTGGACTTCTTTTATAGCCATAGCATACAAAAGAGCCAATATGTAATCCTTGTTTTCTTTTGCTATCAAATGTCTTTCTGATATTTTCTGATAAATCCTCTAAATACCACTCATTAACTAAGCCATTGATTTGTCTTGATTTTTTATTTCCTTTATCTAAAGTATCAACATGGTCTACAAGACTTACAAACCTAATATTCCACTCGATAAATTTATTATGTAGGTATTTTTCAACTATTTCCATATCACGAGTAAATCTGCTTTGTGTTTTACAAAGTACAATATCAAATTTATGGTTTTTAGCATCTTCTAATAATTTATTAAATTCAGGTCGTTTACTATCGATCCCAGAATAGTCCTCATCACAGTAAATATTATAAATATCCCATCTATTTTCTATTGCATAATTAATTAGCATAGATTTTTGATTTTGGATACTTTCGCTTTCATCATTTTCGTGAAGTTTGTTGTCATCTTCACGAGAAAGCCTACAATAAATTGCAACTTTCATAAGTTTGCTCTCCAATCAGTAAACTACTTATTTTGTACAAGCATATTATACAAGTAGTATTAATCAGCAAGACTTTGTCATTTTTAATTAGTTTCGCTCAAAAATGTATATAAATTCTTTTGTGATTAATTTATTGACTATATTATTTATATATTTTGCAGTATCATCTATATTTTCAAATTTGTTCTTTTCAATAACATTAAAATTAACTTTTTTACACATAACAAGTTCCTCCTCTTGCAGGAATACTGATACTCCCACCATTGTAATTAATATTCAAAAGGGCTTATATTTGTGCAAAAAAATAAAACTCTTTCTACAATTTTGGCTTTAAAATAAAAATGTATTTAATTAATTAGGTTGACATTATATATATTTTGTGCTATTAATTAGCATGTTAAATTTTTTTCTCCTGTTTTGCAGGTTTATAGATAGTCAGCTAATAGTAAAATAATTATTTTAAGGAGGTAAACATATGAAAAAAATAGTCGAATTTTGGAAAAGAGGAATAACTTGGTTAATCACTGATGACCTTATTTCATTTTACACGTATTTCACCATTATTTTTGCAGAATGTGCCTATCTATGGTCTCACTTTTCTGCATCTGTTGCTATACCATTTACTATAATTCTTTTGGCATATGTGTTAAATGTTATAGTATTTGCTTGGCTGAAAGGAAACTGGGAAGGCACTAGAAAAGAGTTGATATTTTCTATCTTGTATGTAATTATCTTTATAGGTCTGTTTATTATTGGATGTATTTATAAGACTTCAATAAGTATTATACTTACTATAATTCCATTAGTTATAACATTTATATGGATTCAGTTAAGAACATTTCAAGATACTATTAATATCTCTCGGTCGACAGATAAACTATTTAGTAATAAATTTTTCTATATTTTGTCACAAGTTATCGTTATTGGATGTCCATACATTGTATTTGTAATTTTTATTGCAATGATTCCGACATTTCCAATAATATTAAAAGTATTAATTCCAATTATATATTTGCCCTGTATACCTCTAATTTCTTTATTTGAAGATGAAACAGCATCTTGTAATATATTTGAAATAGCTTATGATATAACTTGGGATAAATAGCTTGAAGAATTTAGAAATAAAATGAACGAAATGCAAAACAAAGACTAAAAAATCAAGGCAAAATGGAGAGCATAATTTCTCCATTTTGTCTTTTATAATTCTATTTCATAATTATTTAATTCTTCTTCATATTAAATTTGTTTTTTCTGAACAATCGATTATAATCAGAATAAAGTTGTAAGGTAATAAACAATGCCTACAAAAAATGTAGGCGCAGAATTTCTTGTACAAAATAAGTAGTTATTATAAATTTTCTTATTTAGGATAGATAACAAACACACACCACATGGATTAGGAGTATATCCTCAAGCAGCAGCAGGATTACCATGGACAGCAACAACAATAGCGGTAAAAGGCGATCCGGTAGCGGATTTAACAGAGGATTTGGCTGCAGAGCAAAAAGCAAGAGCAACATATGAAAAATTAATTAATTTATGTGCAGAAGATGCAGATGTAGTAGATGTATTAAAATATTTAAGACAAAGAGAAATAGTCCATTTTCAAAGATTTGGAGAAGCATTAAATGGAGTACAAGAAAAATTAGCGCAAAAAAAATGGTATATGGATTCAATAAGATAAAATAAGATATAAGAACATCCTTTGGGGGTGTTCTTTATAAATTGATGTAACTATCATAACAAATAACAAAAATGAGGCAAAAGTAGACAAATTTAAATAAATATATGATATACTATCATTAAATTATATAAACATTTAATTAATTATAAAAAGGAGGTAAAAATTGGAAGAAAAAGAATTAATTTTAATTATCGATTTTTATGGACAATATAATCAATTAATTGCAAGAAGAGTAAGAGAATGTAATGTGTATTCAGAAATAGTACCATACAAAATTTCAATAGAAGAAATAAAAAAGAAAAATCCAAAGGGAATAATATTTACAGGTGGTCCTGCTAGCGTATATGAAAATGGCTCACCTATGTGTGATAAAGAAATATTTAAATTAGGAATTCCAATATTAGGAATCTGTTATGGAATGCAATTTATGACACATGCATTAGGCGGACAAGTCCGAAAAGCTGATAAAAGAGAATATGGTGAAATAGAGGTAAGCATTGATAATAAATCTAAATTATTTGAAGGTCTTGGAAATTCTAATATATGTTTAATGAGTCACACAGATTTTATCTCAAAGGTCCCAGAAGGTTTTAAAGTGATTGGAAAAACTGGTAACTGCCCTATTGCAGCAATAGAAGATGAAGAAAAAGGATTTTACGGAATACAATTTCATACAGAAGTGAATAACACTGTAAATGGAACTAAAATAATAAATAACTTTTTATTCAATATTTGTAAATGCAAAGGAGATTGGAAAATGTCTTCTTTTGCAAAGGAACAGATTGAATATTTAAAAAATAAAATTGGAAGTAAAAAAGCTTTATGTGCGTTATCAGGTGGAGTAGATTCATCAGTTGCAGCAGTTCTATTACATAAAGCAATTGGTAAAAATTTAACTTGTATATTTGTTGATCATGGGTTACTCCGCAAAAATGAAGGAGATGAAGTTGAAGAAATATTTAGAAAACAATTTGATATAAATTTAATTAGAGTAAATGCTGAAGAACAATTTCTAGAAAAGTTAAAAGGTGTAACAGATCCAGAGAGCAAAAGAAAAATAATTGGAGAAGAGTTTATAAGAGTATTTGAAAAAGAAGCTAAAAGAATTGGAACCGTGGATTATTTAGTACAAGGTACAATCTACCCTGATGTAATAGAAAGTGGATTAGGAGAGTCTGCTACTATAAAAAGTCATCACAATGTGGGAGGGCTTCCAGATTACGTAGATTTTAAAGAGATAATAGAACCTTTAAGAGATTTATTTAAAGATGAAGTAAGAAAGACTGGCTTAGAATTAGGAATACCGGAGAATTTAGTATATAGACAACCTTTTCCAGGACCCGGATTAGGTATAAGAGTTATAGGAGATTTGACAAAAGAAAAATTAGATATTTTAAGAGATGCAGATTATATTTTTAGAGAAGAAGTAAAAAATGCAGGTTTAGAAAAAGAACTAAATCAATATTTTGCAGTATTAACAAATATTAGAAGCGTTGGTGTAATGGGAGATTATAGGACTTATGATTATACAATAGCGCTAAGGAGTGTAAAAACAACAGATTTTATGACTGCTACATGGTCAAGAATTCCATATGATGTTTTAGAAAAAGTTTCTAGTAGAATTGTGAATGAAGTAAAACATGTGAATAGAGTTGTTTATGATATAACAAGTAAACCACCAGCAACAATAGAATGGGAATAAAATTAGCAAAAATATAATAAAGCTAGAAAATTGTTTTGACTAAAAATAAATAAAATGCTATAATTATAAATATTTAAAATAAGAGGAAGATGATTTGCAATGAAAATAAATAATATGGTAGGAAAACGATGGCAAAATAACTTTTTATAAATAATATAATAAAAGGAGAGGATTATTATGGAAAAAAAAGTTATTTTAAGTGGAATACAAGCTACAGGAAATTTAACATTAGGAAATTATATAGGAGCATTAAAAAATTTTGTCAAAATGCAAGATGAATATGATTGTTATTATATGATTGCAAATTTACATGCATTAACAGTAAGAAGAGATCCAGAAGAATTAAGGAATAATACATTAAAAATAATTGCAACATATATAGCAGCAGGAATAGATCCAGATAAAAGTTCAATATTTATACAATCACAAGTTCCAGCACATTGTGAACTATCATGGGTTTTAAATTGTTATACATATATGGGTGAATTATCAAGAATGACCCAATTTAAAGATAAGTCAGAAAAACATCAAGACAATATTAATTCAGGATTATTTACATATCCGGTATTAATGGCAGCAGATATATTATTATATCAAGCTAACTTAGTACCAACAGGACAAGATCAAAAACAGCATGTAGAAATTACAAGAGATATTGCAGAAAGATTTAATAGACTATATGGAAAAACTTTTGAAATACCAGAACCATATATTCCTAAAGTTGGAGCAAAAATAATGGGTCTTCAAGATCCAAAAAGTAAAATGAGTAAAAGTAGTACAATACCAAATGACACAATTTTGCTTATAGATACTCCAGAAGAAATAACTAAAAAAATAAAAAAAGCTGTTACTGATTCAGAAGGAATAGTTAGATATGATGAAGAAAACAAACCAGGTATAAGTAATCTTATGGAGATATATGGAATAATAGAAAATAAAACCATAGATGAAATTGAAAAAGAATTTGAAGGAAAAAATTACGGAATTTTTAAGCAAGAAGTAGCAGATTCAATAATAAAAGAATTGGAACCATTTCATAAAAAATATAATGAACTTATGAGTAATCCACAATATTTGGAAGAAATGTGTAAAAAAGGTGCTGAAAAAGCAAATAAAATAGCAGAAAAAACTATTGCTGAGGTATATAAAAAAATAGGAATAATAAAGTAAAAAAAGTATTATATATAAATATAATTAATTTTATTATTGGATGATTTATTTCACAAAATTTACATATAGAACAAAATAAAAACACAAAAAGATATTAAAATATTAGCATATTAACATATTAAAATAAAGTTTACAATAATAGTTTGTGAAAAAATCTTTACAAAATGAACATAATGTGTTAAAATAATACTAGACATATAAATTTAAAAGGAAAGGTAAAAATAATTAATGGTAAAAGATACAAACAATAGAAAAAATTATACAAAACCAAGTATTGAATATGTAGATGCTACGGAAATGGAAAAAATACTAAATGACTGGGGAATAGAAACTATTAATGAAAGAACCGCAACAACAGAAGTAGATAAAGTAGTATCTGAAGCAATTGCTGCAAGAAACAAAGTTGAAACCAAACCAACTAAAAAATCAGACGATAGAGATGATAGATAAAATAAAACAAAAAAATGAGCTTTTGAAGTGAACATCAAAAGCTCATTTTTTTATGATAATTCATAATTACTTATCATTTCAATATTGATTACATCTTCTAAGCTAGAAATCTCTGTTAAAACTTTATTAAAAACTAAAGAACTTTTATATTTACATACATACCTAACTTTTTTCATATTATTCTCATCTAATTGTGATGTCGATATTTTATCTATCAATAGAGAATGCTTTGCAAATATTTGCTCAATACGAGACATTATTTTTGAAGTTGATTTTATATCTAGCAAAAATTCAACTTGATCATGATATAAAGAGTCAGGAAATAATTTATTAGAGTATGCAAGCAATAAATATATTAATATAGTTGCTAATATTCCAATAATATAAGCTCCTGAACCGATAATTAATCCTAAACAAGCAACTCCTAGTAAACTTGAAGCAGTGGTAAGCCCTTTTACATTAAAACCATCAGTTAATATTGTTCCAGCTCCAATAAAACCTATACCAGAAATTAATTGAGCAGGAATTCTTGAAGCATCTGCGCCTAAAGAATTCTTTAGTTGTTGCCCTGCAATCATGCATAAAACAGCACTTATTCCTATAAGTGAATGCGTTTTAAAACCAGCTGGTTTATTATGTATTTCTCTTTGAGCTCCTATTATTCCGGAAAGAATAAAAGCCAATAATAATTTTAGTACAGACTCTAAATTTATCAGATTAATGAAAGTTGACATTTTTAACACCCCTAACCTAATTATATTATTACTTAATGATAATATGATTTTAAATAGATATACCATTATAACATAAAAAAAATAAAATGAAAGTGATTATAAAAAAATTTCTTAAACAGTATGAAATTTTTAAGTTGAAATTAAAGTTCAATATGATATAATATGATATAATATAATAAATTATTTAAAAGGAGAAAAATCTATGAAAGTAGTAGAATTAAATCATCCTTTGATAAAACATAAAATAGGAATTTTAAGAAATAAGAAAACAGGTACTAAAGAATTTAGAGAACTTGCCAGTGAAATAGCAACTTTTTTATGCTATGAGGCTTTAAAAGATGCAAAAATAGATGAAATAGAAATTGAAACTCCGCTAGCAAAAACAAAAGTAGGACAAATAAATGAAGATAGATATGCATTTGTACCTATTTTAAGAGCTGGAATGGGAATGTCTGAAGGAATAACAAAAGTTATTCCTAATGCAAAAATTGGTGTAATAGGTCTTTATAGAAATGAAGAAACATTAGAACCAGTAAAATATTATTATAAAGTTCCAAAAGATATAAAAGAAAGAGAAGTGATTTTATTAGACCCAATGCTTGCAACAGGAGGATCGGCTTCTGCAGCGATAAAAATGATGAAGGAAGATGGTGTTAAAAAATTTAAGTTTTTATGTTTAATAGCAGCTCCTGAAGGAATAAAAAAGCTTGAGAAAGAACATCCAGAAGTAGAGATATATTGTGCACAAATAGACGAAAAATTAAACGAAATAGGTTACATTGTACCTGGATTAGGAGATGCTGGAGATAGAATATTTGGAATAAAATAAAGGAGGAATGATTATGGACATTAATAAAATTTTAAAAAGAGAAAGATGGATGGATATAATAATTTCAATAATTTTAGCAATAATTGGAATAGTTTTAATTGCTAAACCAGAAAATACATTAAATGCTATAGCTGTAACTTTAGGAAGCATAGTAATTATATATGGATTATACAAAATATTAAAGTTTTTTATAAAAAAGGAAAGTTTTGAAGAAGAAATATATGGCAATGGATTGGTAACAGGAATAATGATAATAATATTTGGATTAATTCTATTTATGTACATAGGAATAATAGAATCTCTTTTGAGAATTACAATAGGAATATGGATGGTTTATAATGGATTAATTAAGATATTTGAATCAAAAGTATTCAAAGACTTAAACAGTACCTTATGGCTTTGCTTAGTTATTAGTTCAATAGTATCTATTGTCTTGGGATTATATATTACTTTTTATTCAGGAGCATTAATTAAAATTCTAGGAGTTCTTATATTAATATATTCATTAATAGATATTGTACAAACAATCATATATAATAATAAAGAAAAGAAAATACTATAGGGGGATAATATTTGAAAATAATCTGTAAAATGATAAATAATTTATGTATGGGTCGATGTCTCACATCGATCTTTTTTTTACAAATAAACAAAAAATGAAAAAAGTCTAGTAGAAAAACTAGACTTATATACAAATACATTTTTAATGTATAATAAATTTTATTTATTAAGCAATTGTATTTAATTTTTTTGCTAAATTAGATTTTTTTCTAGAAGCAGTATTTGCCTTTATAACACCTTTAGTGCAAGCTTGGTCAACTTTTTTAACTGCAAGTTTAAAAGTTTCTTCAGCTTTTGCTTTATCTCCAGCTTCAACTGCTACTTCAAATCTTTTTATAGCTGTTTTATATGCTGATTTTATCATATTATTTTGTAAAGTTTTCTTTTCTATAATACGTACTCTTTTTTTAGCTGATTTAATATTTGGCATTTATTTTGCACCTCCCCATAGTAAAAAGTAAATTAACTTTTAACATTTTAACATGTTGTAGTTCAAAAATCAAGCATTTGTTAGTATTTTTTATAAAAAATGCCAACAAGACTGAAAGTAGTTGAAAAAACATTGATATTGTGTTATATTATTAAAGAAAAATATAGTGGAGGTACGAAGGATGATAGCGTTAGGTTCTGACCATGGTGGTTATAAATTAAAAGAGGAAATAAAAAAATATTTAGATGAAAAAGAAATTAAATATGAGGACTTCGGAACATATTCAGAAGAAAGAACAGATTATCCAATATATGCAAAAAAAGTTGCAGAAGCAATTAAATCAAAAAAATGTGATAAAGGAATCTTATGTTGTCGCTCTGGCTTTGGAATGAATGTGGTGGCAAATAAATATAAAGGCATAAGAGCTGCATCTATTACAGATAGACAAGCTGCTATTTTTGCAAAGGCTGATGATGATATAAATGTTATAACTTTAGGAGGAGATTATTTAACAACAAATGAAGCTATCTGCATAGTTAGAAATTGGATTGCTACAGAATTTAAAGGTGGAAGATATTTAGAAAGACTACAAATGATAGAAGAAATAGAAAAAGAAAATATGAAATGAGGATGTGAAAAAATATGTGGGGAGACATAGCTATAGCATTTGTTATAGCATTTATAACAGCATTTATGATGACACCGCATACTATAAAACTAGCAAGGAAATTAGGTGCAGTGGATACTCCAAAGGATTCAAGAAGAATAAATAAAGTTACAATGCCTAGATTAGGTGGACTAGCTGTAATAGCAGGTTTTATAGTTTCAGTAGTGTATTTGTTGTTAGTTATGACAATAGAAAAGAATGTTGATTTAAGAATACAGGAATATAGAAATAAATTAATTGGATTTGCAATAGGAGGATTGATAATAGCAATAGTTTGCTTTGTAGATGATGTGAGAGGAGTTCCTGCATTAGTTAAATTAGTATTTCAGATTATTGCAGCTATAATTGTTGCTAGAAGTGGTATAGTAATAGACTCTATAAGATTACCATTCTTAAATTTTGAAACGGATAAAATATTTTCAATAATTTTAACAATAGGCTGGATTGTTGGAATAACAAATGCTTTAAATTTAATTGATGGCTTAGATGGATTAGCCACAGGAATTTCAATGATTGCATGCTTATCTTTGCTTATAATATTTTCACTTAATGGTTCGCCTCTAATATCTATAATATTAATAACTGCATTAGGGGGAGCTTTAGTGGGATTTCTTCCATATAATTTTAATCCGGCAAGAACATTTATGGGGGATACGGGTTCAAACTTTTTAGGATATAGTTTAGCAATAATATCTATATTAGGAATTGCAAAAACATACACAGCAATAGTTATAATAGCTCCTTTAATTGTATTAGCACTACCTGTGTTTGATACAATATTTGCTATAATAAGAAGGATAATAAAAGGAAAATCATTAAAAGCTGTTGTAGAACCAGATGCAAATCATTTACATCATAAGATGCTAAAAAAAGGATTTACTCAAAAACAGACGGTGCTAATATTATATGGAATAAGTGCTACATTTGGAATGTTTGCAATAGTGCTCATGGAAAGTGGAATATGGAAAGCATTATCTTTTTTAATATTAGTTGTTTTGATAATTGCGTTGGGATATAAAGAGTTTTTTAAACAAAAACTTATAGGAGCAGATGAAGAAGATATAATAGAATATGTAGAAAAAAATAGAAAGATTAGAGACTCTAGTAAATAAAACCATGTAGAGATAAATCTTGTAAATGAAATTACATCTTAAATGTTGAATAAAAAATTTAATATTTAAGGTGTATTTTTATAAGTAATAAAACAAATAATGAGTAGAAAACAATCTTTAATAGACCGAAATAAACATAAAATTGACAATAATGTTAATATTATAGTATAATGCCTTAAAAAGTATAATAATTAATAAATTATTATACTTTATTAATTAAACAATATAGAAAAACAAAGAAAAAAGAAGAAAAATAAAGAAAAAATACAAAATTCTAAGTATAATATTTGTTGATGTGATTATATTGAAGAAAAAAAGAATATATGATATAATTATCTGGTAGGAGATAGAATATGGAAGAAGAGATAAATTTAGGAATTGGATTTGTAACAGGAAGACCTAATGTATGTAAAATAATTAATAACTATTATAAAGAAATTTTAGAACAAGTAAGCAGATTTAATAAAAAAGTAAATATTACAATATTTATCTTGTTTGATTTAAATTACCAATTTTCCAATAGGACTGACTTTTATAATATAATTCCGTCAGTATATAAAAATATTAAAATTAAATATATAACTCCAGAGAATATAGAAGAAGAAAAGAAAAAATTAATATCTAGAAATGATATGAACAAATCAGATATTGATTTATTTTTTGGTCATGGACATGCAAAAGGTAGAAATACTATAATGTATTATGCAATAAAAAGAAAAATAGATTATCTGCTATTTTGGGATGATGATGAATATCCAATAGCGAATATTAAGTTAGAAGATGGAAGCTTAGAATGGAAAAAACAAGATAATGTGTTAAAACATTTAGAATATATTGAAAACGCAGATATTACAATAGGATATCATTGTGGATATATTTCTCCAATACCATATATTGAACTAGGAGATATTGTAAAAGAAGAAGATTTTAAAAATTATATAGAAGCAATAAGTAATGAAGTTGTAAGTTGGGAAGAAATAAATAAAAAGATGAAAAAAGATAATGGTATTACTTATGCAGTAAAAGAAATTGCAGAAGGAAAAGGAGCTTATGAACAGGAAAAAGTTGGAATTACAAAATGGGTTGTTGGTTCAACATTATGCTTGAATTTAAAACATTTAGATAAAATACCAGCTTTTTACAATCCTCCAATGGCAAGGGGAGAAGATACATTTTTTTCAACATTATTAGGAGATGCTAAAATAATAAAGGTTCCATTATATCATTTCCATGATGGCTTCTTAAAATATACTGAAATAATGAAAGGAGCAAGACCTAAAAGACTTAGAAAAATAAAGAGCGAAGAAGAAAATATTGAATCTAGGTTCTTAAAAGCTTCAAAAGGATGGATAAAATATAAGCCATTACTAATGTATATAACTGATAAAGATGGATATAAAGAAAAAATAAAAGAAGTATATAAAAAATTAGAACTTAGTATACCTAAAATAAATGAATTATTTGGTGATAATGAATTTGATTATTTATTAGATGAACTTAAAGAATATGATAAAAAAGTAAAAAAACATTATGATGAATATTTAAAAACTAATAAAGTTTGGAACGAATTAAAAACTCAGGAATTATAGGAGATATTATGTATAATGTAGTAGAATATAAAGAAATATATAAAGAAAAACTTATTAATTTAATAGAAAAAGTTTTTGTAGAAGAATTTAAGTTTGAGGAACATAGAAAATATATTCAAAATTTAGATTTTAATTATTCAAAAAACAATAATGAAAGATGTTGGATAGTAATAAATGAAAATGATGAAGTAATAGGAACAATTAGTTGTTTAAATAAAAATGTAGAAGAATGTTATTTGAAATATTTTTATTTAAATGAATTACATAGAGGAAAAGGAATATCAAAAAAATTATTTGAAACTTTTTTAGAATTTGTAGAATTAAAAAGTTATAAAAAAATATATTTGGGAACTTATGAAAAATTAGAAAGAGCAGTAGCATTTTATAAGAAAAATGGATTTATTGAATATCAAGACGAATTTGCAAAAGCGGGAGAGAAATATTTTTATAAGGAGTGCTAAAAATGAAAAAAGAGTTAAAGATTAGTATAGTAGTTCCTATTTATAATAATGAGAAGGTTTTAGAAAGTTGTTTAAATTCTATAGTAAGTCAAACTTATAAAAATTTAGAAATAATATTAGTAAATGATGGCTCAACAGATAATTCGAAATGTATTTGCGAAGATTTTAAAAGTAAGGATAACAGAATAATACTTATTAATAAAGAAAACGGAGGACTTTCATCAGCAAGAAATGCTGGAATTGATATTGCAACAGGAAAATATATATCATTTATTGACTCTGATGATTATATTATAAATGATTTTTACGAATACTTAATATCCATATTAGAGAAAAATAACTTTCCAGATATTGTCCAAGCTTCTTTTTCCAGAATTAATGTTGAAAAAATAAAATATACAAATGAAATACTAGAAAACGAAAATAGAATTTTGGAAGAAAAAGTACAGACATTATCTAATATAGAAGCATTAGAAAAACTATATGGACCAAGTCTAGAGGAATATGTGGATTTTGTTGTTGTATGGAATAAATTATATAAAATGAACCTTTTTGATAATATACGTTTTCCAATTGGAAGACTACATGAAGACGAATATACAACTTATAAATTGTTGTATAATTCAAAAAAAATTATAAAATCAAATAAAAAAATATATGGATATATACAGACAAGCAATAGTATTATGAGAACTAGTATATCTCAAAAAAGAATAGATGATACTTTAGATGCTTATGAAAATGTATATAGTTTTTTTGAAAAAGAAAATCAAGTAATATTAATGGCTAAAGCAAAAAGAAGATATTTGGAATATTGTATTGAATTAATAGAAAAAATAGAAAAAGAAGAAAAAAATATAGAAAATAAGCTGAAAGTTGAATATTTATCAAAAAAATTTAAAATTTTTTATGATAGTAATATAGATTTTATAATAAAAAACACATTTGATGAAGAGGAGTTTAAAATTATAGAAAAGATTAAAAGATTTTCAGCAATTTAATTGTTGGAGGAAATAAATTGAAAAAAATAATACTAATGGGAATACCACATCATGACAATTTAGGTGATGTAGCAATTGGATATGCAGAGAAAAAATTTATAAAAGAAAACTTTCCAGAATATGAACTAATTTGTTTGCCAGAGGAGAACCTAATAGAGCATGCTGAAAAAGAAAAAAATAATATTAAAGAGGAAGATATTATTTTTTTACATGGTGGAGGAAACTTTGGTAATCAATATATTATTATAGAAAATTATAGAAGAAAAATAATTGAACTTTTCCCTAATAACAAAATAATTATGTTCCCACAGACGATATATTTTACTGAAAATGAAACAGGAAAAATTGAACTTGAAAAATCAAAAAGAATTTATTCTAGTCATAAAAATTTAATTATAACAGCAAGAGAAGAAAAATCGTTAGAGATAATTAAAAGAGAATTTTGTAAAAATAGAATATTATATTTGCCAGATATAGTGACATATTTAAATGAAATTGGACAAAATGATAGAAATGGTGCATTATTAATTTTAAGAAATGATAGAGAAAAAAGCATAAAATTAGAAGATGAAATTGCAATTCAGAATATAGCAAAGATCCATTTTAATAATATAGAAAAAACAGATATTTCTGAAGGAAAATATTATGAAGAACAATTTTTAGAAAAAAAATTGTTTGATATTTTTGAAAAGTACAGAAGATTCGAATTAGTAATAACTGATAGATTGCATGGAATGATTTTTGCTATGATAACAGGAACACCTTGTATAGCTTTAAAGAATTATAATTATAAAGTAGAAAGTTTTTACAAATGGTTTGAAAACATAAATTATATAGAATTTTTAAAAAATATAAGTGATTTAGAAAATAAAATAAAAACACTAAAAAAAGTTGAACCCGAATATTCAAATGAACAATTTAAAAAAGAATTTAATAAACTAATTGATATAGTTAAAGAATAAATTATATAGGAGTTAATGTGGAAGAAATAGTAAATATAGACAAAATAATTGAGAAACAAAAAAGTATTTTTGTAAGAAAAGATATTTCTTTAATATCTCAAAATTGTATTGGTGGAATTATTTATCATGATATGAATATGAAATTTTTATCACCAACAATAAATTTATATTTTGATTCAAAAGATTTTATAAAGTTTGTAAATAATATTGATTATTATTTATCAAAAGATATGATATTTTTAAATACCCAAATAGTAACAGGAATAATAGAAGATATTAAAATTTATTTCTTGCATTATTCAACAAAAGAAGAGGCAATAGAAAAGTGGAATGAAAGAAAAAAAAGAATTATAAATAATAAAATATTTATAATACAAACAGATAGAGATGGATTTGATGAAGAGGATTTTGAAAATTTTAAAAATATTAAATATCCTAAAGCACTAATAACGAGAAACAAGGATTGGGAAAAATATGATTTTGTGATATACTTAGATAAATATAAGAATGAAAAAACAATACCAGATACAATTCCTAAAAGAGAATTTTATAAAAATGATAAAATAATAAAACTAATTAATCAAGTTTAAAGGAGAAATTATGTATTTAATAGTTGGGCTAGGAAATCCAGAACCAGAATACTCTAACACAAGACATAATATGGGATTTGATACTATAAATTTGTTAGCAGATGAATATAAAATTAAATTAAATAAAGCTAAATTTAAGGGAATATATGGTATTGGAGAAATTGAGAATAAAAAAGTAGTTCTATTAAAACCACAAACATATATGAATTTAAGTGGAGAATCAATTATAGATATTATGAACTTTTATAAAATTGATATAAATAATTTAATTGTTATATATGATGATTTTGATACAGAAAAAGAAAAAATAAGAATAAGAAAAAGTGGTTCAGCAGGTTCTCATAATGGAATGAAATCTATAATTGGAATTTTAAAAAATCAAGAATTTATTAGGATAAGAGTTGGAATTGGACAACCTAAGTACGATAATGATAAGATAAATTATGTTATAGGAAAAATAAGTGACGAAGATAGAGTAAGCTTAGAAAAAGGAGTTGAAAAAGCTAAAAACGCAATAATCGAAATTCTAAAAAATAATGTTGATATTGCAATGAATAAATTTAATTAATATGAAACAGATTGTAATTAAGAAAAAAGAAGAAAATGAAAATTTAATATTAGTATTAGAAGACGGGATACTTGTAGAGAAACATTTAGAAAATACTGAAAATAGAAATATTGAAGGCAACATTTTTATTGGTAAAGTTCAAAATGTTTTACCAGGTCTAGAATCGGCTTTTGTAAATATAGGTAAAAATAGAAATGCCTTTATTACAATAAAAGATATTTTGCCTAAAGAAGACATTACTAAAAATAAAAAAAGTAAAAAAGACATAGATCCAATAAATAAGCTGATAAAACCTGGTGATCCAATAATTGTTCAAGTAAAGAAAGATACAACTACAAAAAAAGGAGTAAGAGTTACAACTCACTTAAATATACCAGGAAGATTTGTAGTTTTATGCCCAAATACACCATTTATTACGGTTTCACAAAAAGTAAAAGAAAAAGATAGATTGAAAAAAATAGTTTCAGAAAATTTACCAACAAATCTAGGGGCTATTGTAAGGACAAATGCAGAAAAAGCTAAGGAAGAAGAAATTATTCTAGATATAAAAAATTTAATTAATAAATGGAACCAGATTAAGAATACTCCAATAAATAATTATCCAAAGCAAATATATGATAGTGGTGGAATAATAAGAAAATTATTAATAGATATTATAGATTCTGATTTACAGGAAATTATTCTAGAAGATGAAAATTTAGAATCTCAAATAAGAGAATTTCTAGAAACATTAAATAAAGATGTAAAATTAATAATTGATAAAGATAATATATTATATAATTATAATCTAGATAGACAATTAAAAAATACGGAAAAAAGAAAAATATATCTTAAAAGCGGCGGATTTATAACCATTGACAAAACAGAGGCTTTAACTGCTATAGATGTTAACTCTGGCAAAAGTATTGGAAAAAATAATGCTGAAGACACTATATTTAATGTGAATTATGAAGCTACAATAGAAATATTAAAGCAAATTAGAATTAGGGATATTGGTGGAATTATAATAATAGATTATATAGATATGAATTTAGAAGAAAATAAGAAAAAAATTATAGAACTATTAAAAAAAGAAATAAAAAAAGATAGGTCAAAGGTTCAAATAGAAGGATTTACAAAATTAAATTTAATGGAACTTACAAGAAAACATTTATATAATAATTCATAAATAAATTATTAAAGGAGGAAAAAAATATGAGTACAATTTTAACATATATTATAACTTTTTTTATTGTTATTTTAGTATTAAAAGTAATTTCATTACCATTAAAAATTATTTTTAAATTAGCTATTAATATACTTTTAGGTGGAATTATTCTATTTATATTAGCTAAAATAGGAATAACATTAGTTTTAAGTTGGTGGATGGTTGTTATGGTGGCTATACTTGGAGTACCAGCAGTTTTAATTATATTAGCTCTTAACTTCATAATATAAAAAGGATGGAATAAGAATGAAAGTAGGGTTTGTATCACTTCGGATGTAGTAAAAATTTGGTAGATACTGAGATGGCAATAGGAAAATTTAAATACAATAATTTTGAAATAGTTAATGATAAAAATATTGCTGAAATTATAGTAATAAATACTTGTGGATTTATAGAATCAGCTAAACAAGAGGCTATAAATACAATACTTGAAATGGCTGAACTAAAACAAAACGGAAAATGTAAATATTTAATTGTAATGGGATGCTTAGTTCAGAGATATAAAAGTGATTTAGAAAAATTATTGCCAGAAGTAGATTTGTTTATAACAATAGATGAATATGATAAGTTTTGGGATAGAGTTTTAGAGTTAATAGAAAAACATAATAAAAGTCTTGAAATTGAACTAAATTATTTTGAAAGAAACATTTCAACAGGTAAAAGAACAGCATATTTAAAAATTGCTGAAGGTTGTAGCAATAAGTGTACATATTGTGCAATTCCATATATAAGGGGACCATACAAAAGCAGAAAATTTGAAGAAGTTATAGATGAGGCTAAGAAATTGGCGAATGAAGGTTATGAAGAGATTATTGTAATAGCACAAGATACTACAAAATATGGAATTGACTTATATAATAAAACAAGACTAGCAGAGTTATTAGAAGAAATAAGTAATATAGACAAAATAAAATGGATAAGATTTTTGTATGCATATCCTGAAAGCATAACAGATGAGCTTATAAATGTTGTAAAAAATAATGATAAAATTTGTAAATATTTTGATATACCACTTCAGCATATCTCAGATAGTGTTTTGAAAAGAATGAATAGAAAAAGTAATAAGAAAAGTATTGAAGAACTAATTCTTAAAATAAGAAAGCAGATTCCTGAAGTAATAATAAGAACTACTTTAATGGTAGGTTTTCCAGGAGAAACAGAGGAAGATTTTTTTGAATTATATGAATTTGTTAATGAACAAAAGTTTGAAAAACTAGGAGTTTTTAAGTATTCAAAAGAAGATGATACACCTGCAGAAAAACTACCAAACCAGATACATCCAAAGACAAAACAAAGCAGATTTGAAAAAATAATGAAATTAGAAAAAGATATATCAAAGATAAAACTTGAAGAAAAAATAGGAAATGAATATGAAGCTTTAATAGATGGAATAAGTGAAAATGGAAAATTTTATATAGCAAGAAGTTATATGGATATACCAGATGAAGATGGAGTTATATTCATAAAAAATAATGGAAAAAATTCGGTTGGAGAATTTATAAAGTGCAAAATTACTGAGGTTATTGATTATGATTTAATTGGAGAACAAATTTAGCTATTATGAAAGGAAAATATATAGTATGAAAAGAGTTCTAAAAATTGTATGTATAATACCGATAGTAATAGGTATAGTTATTGGAATAATAATAGGAATAAGAGGAAATCTTCCAGATAATACTCATAAAAAAGCAATTTCCAATATTGTGGAAAAAATTCAAAAAAAAGAAGCAGAAGTAACAAAAATATATGTTTATGGTACTTCTTTAAATGTTGAGGGAAAAATTTCTGGTATAAGTAAAGATAATTTAGAAGGGGCAAAATTAGTATTAACGGATGGATTTGAAGAAATATTATACAAAGTTAGTACTAGCATAGAAGGTAAGAACTTAATATTTGAAGCGAATCAAATAAATAATACAATAGACTTAGAAAAGCTTCAGAAAGAAAATTATTATATATTACTTAGATTAAAATTAAATAATAGTACAAACTACAAATATTATAATTTAACAGGAAGTATAGAAAATAATAGTTTAGAATATTTTACGATAACTAATAAGGAAAAAAACAATAAAATATCTGTGCAATTTTCAGAAAGAGAATATAAAAACGAAAAATATAAATTTTTAACTATAAGTAAAACAGAAGAAAGTCTTCCAGAAAATATTTATGATATAGTAATAGATGCAGGGCATGGTGGAACAGATTTAGGAGAAAAAAGTGGTGAATATAATGAAGCAGATATAACATTAGATTATGCACAAAAATTAGGAAAGTACTTAACAGACAATGGATTGAAAGTAAAATTAACTAGAACAGAAGAAAATAATGATACTTATAATTATACTAATATGTATGATGTAAATGGCAGAATAACTGTATCTTGTGAAAGCAGAGCAAAATATATGATTTCATTACATATTAATAATGATTCGAAAAAAACAAGTGGATTTGAAATATATGCACCATGTAAATGCGATTTGGAGCTAGCTAACTTAATGTCCAATAATATAAATACAAATACATCAATTACTTTTTCTTCAAATAATTTATATAAGCAAAGTGATGGGGTATACGTTAAAAACTTTACTAAAAAAGTAATAGAACAATATGAAGAAACAGCTAAAAATAAAGGATATGAACCATATTTAATAGATATAGATACACCTTATTTATATACAATAAGAGAAGTTGGAGGAATTGCGACAAATGCTTATGTAGATGGTAGAAATACTTCTTATTCAGCAAATAAGTACTATAATTCAAATTTTGGAATAGAATGTTATCAAATAGAACTAGGATATATAAAAACAGACTTAGAAAAAATTTTATCTGAACAGGAAGAATATATAAAAGCTATAGCAGATGCAATATTGACAAAATGTAATGTATAGTGGCAATCTTCATATCAACTAGTAAAGAACAAAAAATCTAAATATTAGACAAAAAAGTTTAAAAATATTGATTTTTAAACTTTTTTATTATAAGATAGTAAAGAAAATAAAAAAGAAATGGAGAGATTACAAAATGGAAAAAATAGAATATATTTTTGGACATAAAAATCCAGACACAGATTCAATAACATCAAGTTTAGTAATGGCAAATTTTGAAAACGCATTGGGAAGAGAAGCTAAAGCTTGTAGGCTAGGAAAAATAAATAAAGAAACAGAATTTGTATTAAATTATTTAGGAATAGAACCACCAGAATTAATAGAAAGTCTTGAAAGTAGTTCAAATGTAATATTAGTAGATCACGCTAATTACGAAGAATCAATAGATAATTTAATAAATATGAATATTATAAAAGTTGTTGATCATCATAGAACAGCATTAAATACACCATCACCTTTGTTTTATAGGGCAGAACCTGTTGGTTGCACTGAAACAGTATTATATAAATTATATAAAGAAAATGGAGTTGAAATAGGAAAGACAATAGCAGTATTAATGCTTTCAGCAATAATATCAGATACATTATTATTTAAATCACCAACATGTACAGATGAAGATAAAAAAGCTGCGGAAGAACTAGCTAAAATAGCAGAAATAAATATTGAAGAATATGGATTAGAAATGTTAAAAGCAGGAACAGATATAAGCGATTTTTCAATAGATGAAATATTAACAATGGATGCTAAAAAAACAACTATAAAAGATTTAAATGTAATAATAAATCAAGTAAATACAGCTAGTATAGAAGATGTAATGAAATTAAAAGAAGATTTAGAAAAAGGTATGCAAAAAACGATAGATGAAAATAAGTTAGATTTATTTATTCTATTAATAACAGACATACTAAACAGCAATTCACAAGTAATTGCATTAGGAAAAGCAACGGATTTAGTAGAAAGATCTTACGATGTTAAACTAGAAAATAATACAGCATTGCTAGAGGGTATAGTATCTCGTAAAAAACAAGTAATACCAATATTAACAGAAAATGCATAAAAGAACAAAAGTGGACTTTAAAAATATTTTATATCATTTAAATATTTTTGAAGTCCACGTATTTGTTCTTAGCATGCCAAATTTTATGCAATAAAATTTGTGTACGAAATTGGCGAAGCTGTTATATAATAGGAGGTTAGGAGAACTTCCCTATTATATAAAAAAGAAGATGTAAAGTTTTTTATATCTTCTTTTTTTGAGAATTTTAAAAATTTCCTGTTATTAAATCAAGATTTGCTTCCAGACTGTCAAGAGTGATTGAAGTAACTTGATTTATTATTTCTCCTTCTTTATTAATAAAAATTAAAGAAGGTAACTTATCAATTGAATATTTCTCTATACCATCTTTATCTTTATAAATCTCGATATTTGAATCTGAATCAATAAAATTAGACTTATCTATACAAAGAAATTGAATATTAGATTTATATTTTTCGTAATACGAATTTAATAGACTCAAATATTCTACACATATTTCGTAACTACCTGAAAAATCAGAAAATAGGATTGCAATAGGTTTATCTTTATATCTAGAAAGATTAAATTCTTCATTGTTTTTATTATAAAAAGTAAAATCTATTAAAGATTCATATTCAATATCAGGTAAATCCTCTGAAATAGAAGTATCAGAAGTATCAGAACTATTAGCCGTATTAGCATTGTTAGTAGTTTCACTAACAGAATTATCTAATATTCCATTTGAATAATTAACAGTATTATTTTTATTAGTATCATTAATAGAAAAAGTATATAATAAAAAAGCTAAAGCAAATAAAAAAAATAGTATTGAAAAAATTAAAATAAAAATATTTTTTTTACTCATATGAAAATTCCTTTCAGTAAATAGTTATTAACAAAAATATATAATTAATTCAAAATAAAATCAATAGAAAAATAAAATAAAAAATATACTACAATTTATCAAATAATTATAAAATTTCAAGTATCTGTAGATGGGTGAGACGTCTCGATTACCTGTTCTTCAAATAAATTTCCAAAATAAATATAATAATATTAACAAAAATATAAAAAAAATTAAAATTTTTTATAAAAACTATTGCAAAAAAAAAAGTTATATATTAAACTTAAATTGAAAGTGGAAGAAAGTGGTGCGAAGTGGAAGAAAAAGGAAGGAGAAATAATAGTGCTTATAGGTGAATATGAACATTCTCTTGATGCAAAAGGCAGATTGATTATGCCTGCAAAATTAAGAGAAGATATAGGTGAAAAGTTCATAATAACTAAAGGATTAGATGGTTGCTTATTTGCTTTTTCTATTACCGAGTGGAAAAATTTTGAAGAAAAACTACGTTCACTTCCAATATCTAATAAAGATGCAAGAAAGTTTTCTAGATTTTTCTTTGCAGGAGCAATAGAGTGTGAAATAGATAAACAAGGAAGATTTTTAATTTCAAGCAATTTAAGAGAGTTTGCTGAATTAGAAAAAGATGTAATAATTGTTGGAATGGATTCTAGAATTGAAATTTGGAGCAAAGAAAAATGGAGTAAATGCGATGAAGATATTTCAGCAGATGAAATTGCTGAAAAAATGGAAATGCTTGGTATATAACTTTTATAAGTTTATATAAATACAAAAGATAAAAAATACAAAAGAAAAAATTTAAAGATACAAAAGATAAAAAAACTAAGAAAACTTAAATTACAAATGATTTGTAATTTACAAAAGAAAAGACTATATAATTTACTTAAAGTAAAAATTATATAAATACTAAAGATTTTAAAAAACAAATGAGAATAAGATTTTAGTATACAAAAGATTAAAAATTAAGAGAAAAGCTTTAAGGATGTAAAGATACATCCTTTTAGCATATTATAAAAAGAAAAAATGAGTTATGGAAAAAGTAAATTTTAATCACAGTCCTGTTATGGTGAATGAATGCATTGAAGGATTAAATATTAACCCAGATGGAATTTATGTTGATGGAACAATAGGTGGTGCAGGACATAGTAAATATATAGTTAGTAAACTATCTCAAAAAGGTAAGTTAATAGGGATTGATAGGGATATAACAGCTATTAATGTTTCAAAAGAAAGATTAAAAAATTTTAATAATGTTATATATATACAAGATAATCACGATAATATTGAAGATATATTAAGGGAATTAAAAATAAATAAAGTTGATGGGATATTATTGGATTTAGGAGTTTCTTCATATCAATTAGATGAAAGAAATAGAGGATTTAGCTATATAGGTGAAGCTGTATTAGATATGAGAATGGATAAATCACAAAAACTTGATGCAAAATATGTTGTTAATAATTATAAAGAAGAAGAACTTGCAAAAATTATTTTTGAATATGGAGAAGAAAGATTTTCAAGAAACATAGCTAAGAATATTTGCTTATATAGAAAAGAAAAAGAAATAGAAACTACATTAGAATTAGTAAATATTATAGAAAAATCTATTCCAAAATCTCATAATAAAGAAGGGCATCCAGCTAAAAGAACATTTCAAGCAATAAGAATTGAAGTAAATAATGAAATAAAGCCATTATATGAAACAGTAAATAAATGTATAAGTCTATTAAATCCTGGAGGAAGACTATGTATTATTACTTTTCATTCATTGGAAGACAGAGCTGTAAAAAATGCTTTTATAGAAGCTCAAGGTAAATGCATTTGCCCACCAGATTTACCATACTGTGTATGTGGAAGTAAAAGTGAAGGGAAAATTATTACTAAGAAACCAATAATTCCAACAGAAAAAGAACAAAAAGAAAATTCTAGAAGTAAGAGTGCAAAATTAAGAATATTTGAAAAAGAATAAAAAATCATTTGAGAAAGGAGGTAAATTATAATGATAGAATATCAATATGATACAAGTCCCAGAAAAGAAAAAACAGTAGTAAGAAAGAAAAAGAAAAACCAAAAGCCAAAATTAGTTAAAGGTAATAAAGCAAAAGCTAAAACTAAAATAAATAAAAAACCAAATCTAATATTTGCAATGGCACTTATATTCATTATGTTATTTATTATAATTTACCGAAATTCAATGATTAATGAGTCATTTAACCAATTACAAGGATTAAAAAAACAAGCTACTGCTATTCAAAAAGAAAACGAGCAATTAGAAGTTAATATACAAAATAGTATAAATTTAAATAATATTGAAACTTCAGCAAAAGAATTATTAGGAATGCAAAAATTAACAAGTTCACAAACAATCTACTTAAATTTAGAAAAACAAGATTATGTTGAAGCTACTGCAGAAGCGGTTATTTTAGAAGATAATTCAGATTGGTTTACAAAACTAAAAAATAAGATAACAGATTTATTTTAAAAATAAGTTTGAATAAAATAAAATTCCTTAAATAGAATATAATAATCTATTTAAGGAGTTTTTTTATGGATAAAGGTTTATTAAAATTAAAGAAAAGAACTAGATGGATAATTCTGTTTTTTTTGATAGGTTTTTTAGCAGTAATAATAAAACTTATAGTAGTTCAGTTTGTACAAGGTGATGAGCTTACTAGATTAGCAAATGAACAAATAAGTTCTAGCAGAAAAGTAAATTCAAAAAGAGGAACTATATATGATGCGACAGGGAAAAATATTTTAGCAGTAAGTAGTACGGTATATACTGTAACAGTTAATCCTGTTAATATTTCGCAAGATGATAAAGAAAAAGTTGCAAAAGCTTTAAGTGGTATATTTGGATTAGAGTATGAAAAAGTGTATAAGAGCATAAACAAAAAAACTTCTATTGAGAATATAGTAAAAAAAATAGATAAAGAAAAAGCAGATGAATTAAGAATGTGGATGCAAGAAAATAATATACTACAAGGAATAAATATTGATGAAGATACAAAAAGATATTATCCGTATGGAAGATTAGCATCACAAGTAATTGGATTTTGCGGTAGTGATAATCAGGGACTAGATGGAATAGAAGCCAAGTATGATGAGATATTAAAGGGAAGTATTCGGAAAAATAGAAAAGCAAACAGATGCTAAGGGAAATATTTTAGGAGAAGAAGGAGAAAGTTATATAGACCCAATAGATGGAAATGACTTAGTATTATCAATTGATATGACAATACAATCAATAGCAGAAAAATTTTTAGAAGAAGCTTGCATTGATAATATATGTACAGATGGAGGAAATGTAATAATAATGAACCCTAAAAATGGAGATATTTTAGCAATGGCAACATATCCATCTTATGATTTAAATTCTCCATATACAATAAATGATGAACAACTTAAAAGCTTATGGGATTCTATGGAAATAACAGAAAAAAATACAGCTTTGCAAGCAATGTGGAGAAATAAAGCTATATCAGATACATATGAACCAGGATCTACTTTCAAATTGGTAACTGCTTCAGCAGCAGTAGAAGAAAAAATTGCCGAACCTGACAAAGAAGGAGCTTTTTGCTGTACAGGGGGAATAGAAATAGCAGGAGTAAGAATAAAATGCTGGAGATATTATAGACCACATCGGTTCACAAAGCTTAAGACAAGCGCTTATGAATTCTTGCAATCCTGTTTTTATAGGATTAGGTCAACAAATAGGAGTTTCTAAATATTATGAATATTTAAAAAAATTTGGATTATTACAGAAAACAGGAATAGATTTATCAGGAGAAGCAAATAGTATTTTTCTAAAAAAAGAAAAGGTTGGTCCAGTAGAACTTGCTACAATATCATTTGGTCAAAGATTTGAAGTAACTCCAATTCAAATGATAACAATGGTATCAACAATTGCAAATAAAGGAGTATATGTAAAACCAAGAATAGTAAAAGAAATCATAAATAGTCAAACCGGAGAAGTAACACAAATAGAACCAGAGTTTGGAGCTCAAGCAATATCAGAAGATACTTCACAAAAAATACTAAGTATGATGAATTCAGTTGCATCAGAGGGAACTCGGAAAAAACGCTAAAGTGGCAGGATATCAAGTGGGTGGAAAAACAGGAACATCAGAAGATGGAGTAAATACGGGGAAATATGTAACTTCATTTATAGGAGTTGCAAATACAGATGATCCGGAAGTTGCAATATTAATAACACTTTATAATCCAACAGGTGAGGGAGGACACCAAGGAGGAAGTGTCGCAGCACCAGTTGCTGGAGCAATTTTAAAAGAAGTTTTGCCATATTTGGATTTAAAAAAAGAAGAGGAAGAAAAAAATGAAATAATTATGGAGAATGTAAAAGATTTGCCAATAAAAGAAGTAAAAGAAAAATTACAATACTTTGAAATAGAAATAATTGGCGAAAACTTAAACAGTGAATCAAAAATATACAAGCAAATACCAGAAGAAGGAGTAAAAATAAACTCAGGAGGAAAGGTTATCTTATATGCAGAGTAAAAGTAAATATATTATAAATATATTTACTTTTACCTAAATATTTAAGTAAATTCTATTTTGCTAGGTTTAGTATCTTTTGAAGATTCAAATTTAGTAGTATGAGAATATATTTGACTTTTAGCGTTTTTAATAAATTGGATAATTTCGTTAGGTAGTTCATGTTCTAGTTGTAATTTGCATAAAACATCAATATTTTCTTTAAATGCATATTTATCAAATAAGTCAGGATGAAAAGTTTTTAATGTACTAGAACATTTTAATAATTGTAATAACTCTTCTGGATTATTATAAGAAACTTGCCCAAAATCTCTTTGGTGTTGCTTTAAATATAAACCTATTCCAGCCATTTTTCTTAAAGCGTGGTGGTAATTTTCATCATTTATCAGTACTTTTCCAATAAGAGCAGATTTATAACTATCTTGGCAAATATTATAAACAAAATTATTTGGAGAAATATTGCAATTCTTAAAGTCTTGAGATCGAATATCCCACATTTTTGTAAGAGTATCAATATTAATATTCTTTCCTTCATGATAATACTTTGCTCCAAACAAAAATAAATTTACCATTTCATATGCATTAGGATCTTTTGCCCAGTCAAAAATATTTCTGTTTTCTTCTATCCAATTTAATATATTTTTTGCCTTAGAATTAAAAGAGGAATACTCAATATTATCTTGAAAATTATAAATATAATTCATACATTTTACCTCATATAATAATAAATTATAATTTTAATATGCTATATAAATTAAAAAAAATACTGGAAAAAATTAAATTTGTAAAAAAATGAAATTATGTTGTTGGAGTAATTAATTCTCTTATTAGTTCACCAAAACCATTCGGTATAGGCACTTTTATTGGTGGAGCTATTGCAGGATTAATTGAATCTGCAATATATTATCTATTTTTTAAATATTCAAATTCTTTTAAAGTTTTTTTATAAAATGTTTTATTCTTATGATAGTTATAATTATAATCTGTATTTGTACATTTTAATAAAAAAGTCCACTTTTTTTATACTATTTTACCGCAAGCGATTTTTTTTCCAGAATTTCCACTAGGTTGAGTTGTGAAATCATCTGGCATTTCATGTATAATAATTACTTTGTTTAAGATATCAGAAACTTTAAATTTAGTTAATAAAATATTCATATATGCAGAACCGTTGGTTTCGATTAATGGAGGTAAATCTCCTGCATGAAATGGATGTTGGCAATTTTTAGGATTATAATGAGAACCGCTACTTGCAAATTCATCTTCAGCATTTCCGTCACAAGAAGTTCCATCATGTATATGAAATCCAAAAAATCTTCCTTTACAATTACCTTTAGACTCTGGTAATCCTTTAATATTAGCAGTAAGTTCAACTCCATTTTTGGTTTCTCTAAAATATACAATACCATTTATGTTTGGATATTCTTTGCCACCTTTTATATGAGCTTTTGCTGTATTAAAAAAATAAGGAAACATATTTAAAACACCTCTTTATACTATAATTTCATTAATATAATATTACAGTATAAAAAAGAATGTTAACAAATTAATAATTAATCTATTGAAAAAATATATTATTAAATATAAAATACGTATGAAAAATTATATGTATTTTTTTCGTTTTTAAAGAAAAAATAAAAATAAAGGAGTTGATAAGATGTCTGAAAAAATAGTTTTAAATGAAACATCATATTTCGGAAAAGGGGCAAGAGAAGTTCTTGCAGATGAAATTAAAAAAAGAGGATTTAAAAAGGTATTTTTAGTATCTGATAAAGCTCTAATAGGAGCTGGTGTAACAGGTAAAGTTGAAGAAGAACTAAAAAAAGCAAAT
Source organism: Candidatus Scatovivens sp. (assembly GCA_051891335.1). Lineage (GTDB taxonomy): Bacteria > Bacillota > Clostridia > TANB77 > CAG-508 > Scatovivens. Next base: position 17,497 of record JBJFFD010000022.1, on the reverse strand, counting down.
ATTGAATATTCATTATATTCAGAAATAAAACCAAATCCTACAATAAAAAATGTTACAGATGGAGTCGAAGCTTGCAAAAATTCAGGAGCAGATGTTATTGTTGCAGTAGGAGGAGGATCAAGTATAGACACAGCAAAAGGAATTTCAATAGTAATGACTAATCCTTCAAGATGCGACATTAAATCATTAAACGGACTATCTAATACTGAAAATAGAGGGATGCCAATTATAGCATTACCAACTACAGCAGGAACAGCAGCAGAAGTTACAATAAATTATGTAATAACAGATGAAGAAAGAGAAGTGAAAATGGTCTGTGTAGATCCAAATGATATACCAATTTTAGCAATTATAGATTCTGAACTAATGGCTTCAATGCCAAAAGCTTTAGCCGCAGCGACAGGAATGGATGCTTTGACGCATGCAGTAGAAGGATATATAACAAAAGGTGCAAACGATATGTCAGATATGTTTCATATGAAAGCAATTCAAATGATATTTAAATATTTACCTGCAGCTGTTAATGAAAAAGATGAAGTCGCAATCGAAAAAATGGGAATGGCACAATATATTGCTGGAATGGGATTTTCAAATGTTGGTCTTGGAATAGTACACTCTATGGCACACCAACTAGGAGCTGTATATGATACGCCGCATGGAATTGCAAATTCGATATTGCTTCCAACAGTTATGAGATTTAATGGAGAAGTTTGCTATGAAAGATTTAGAGAAATTTTAAAAGGATTAGATATTGATGCAAGTAATTTTAGTAAAGAAGAAGTAATAGATACATTTGTTGGAAAAATAAAAGAATTATCTGCTAAAGTAGGAATAACTCAAACTGTTTCAGATGTTGGAGGAAAAGAAGAAGACTTGGAAATGCTTGCTGAAAAAGCAATGGAAGATCCATGTAAACCAGGAAATCCAAGAGAAGTAACAAAAGAAGATTTTGTAAAATTATATAAAGAAGCAATGTAAGAAAACAAGGCTTTTGCCTTGTTTTCTTACATTGTATAATTTTCTAATAACTATTATACAACCAATACGTTAATTTCAAAAGTGTTTAAAAATGCCACCTTTGTTTTATTAGTATAATTGACATAATAGGAATTAGAATATAAAATGAAAAAGTATTATTATATAATTTATTCTTTAATTTAACACTTTTATATTAAATTAAAGAATAAATTATATAATAATTAATAAATATTAATAAAGAAAAATACTATACAAATTAAAAATTTTACTATATAATACCATTTGGAATGATATAGTCTTAAGGAGGAAAAATGGAACTTATTAAAATTTTAAAAGGAGTAGAAAATTATAAAGCTAAGGGAGACCTAGACATAGAAATTTCAAATATTGAAAATAATTCTAAATATGTAACACCTGGAAGTCTATTTGTAGCTATTAAAGGATTCGAGTTTGATGGACACGAATTTATAAATGAAGCAATAGAAAATGGCGCTGTGGCTGTTATGCTAGATTTATCAGCGGACTTGAAGAAAGTTAAAATTTCAAAAAATGTAACTGTAATAATAGTAGAAGATACTAGAAAAGCTTTGGCAAAGGTTGCAAGTAATTTTTATTCAAATCCATCTAAAAAATTAAGATTAATTGGAGTAACAGGAACAAAGGGAAAAACAACTACGACATATATGATAAAAACAATATTAGAAAAAGCTGGATTAAAAGTAGGATTAATTGGAACAATTGCAAATTATATTGGAGATAAAAGCTTAGGTGCAAGTACAAGAACAACACCAGATAGTTTAGAACTACAAAGAATTTTTGCTAAAATGGTAAAAGAAAAAATAGATATTGTTGTTATGGAAGTATCATCACAAAGCTTGAAATTAAATAGAGTTGATGGATGTGAATTTGAGGTAGGAGTTTTCACAAACTTTTATAAAGATCATATTAGTGAAAAAGAACATGCAAGTGTTGAAGAGTATTTCAATGAAAAAGCAAAATTATTTAAAATGTGTAGACAGGGAGTTATAAATGCTGATGATTTTAAAGCTGGAAAAATAATGGCAAGTGCTCCAAATTGTGAATTCAAAACATATGGAATAGATAATTTCTCAGATATGCTTGCAAAAGATATAACTATAACTAATAAAAGTGTGGATTATAAAGTAAAATTAAAAGATAGAAACGAGAGAATAAAAGTAAATATTCCAGGAAGATTTAGTGTATATAATAGCTTAGCTGCAATAACAGTGACCTTGAAATATGGCGCAACAGTTGAACAAATAAAAGAAGCTTTATTAGAAATAACAGTTCCTGGAAGAAGTGAGTTGATTGCAAATAATAAAGAATTAGCAATAATGATTGATTATGCTCACACAGCAGAAAGCTTAGAAAGTATATTAGAAGCTGTAAAAACATACACAAAAGGAAAAGTAATTTGTGTGTTTGGATGTGGAGGAGATAGAGATAGAACAAAAAGACCTTTAATGGGAGAAGTTGTAGGGAGAATTGCAGATTTTGCTATAATAACAACAGATAATCCAAGAACTGAAAAACCAATGGATATAATTAAAGAAATAGAAGAAGGAATCAAAAAAACAAAAGGAAAATATGTAATAATTGAAGACAGAAAAGATGCAATAAAGGAAGCTTTAAAAATGGCAACTAAAAGAGATATAGTAATTTTAGCAGGTAAAGGGCATGAACCTTATCAAGAAATAAATGGAAATAAAATACCATTTGATGAAAGGCAAATTGTTAAAGAACTTTTAGGAGAAAATAAATAATATTAAATATTATTTATGGAAAGGTATGATATAAAAATGAAACTTCAGATAATATACCTAATTTTTACTTTTGTAATAACTGCAATTTTAGGAAAAATTATTATTCCAGTATTAAGAAAATTTAAAATAGGTCAGGTAGAAAGAACAGATGGACCTAGAACACATTTAAAAAAACAGGGAACACCAACTATGGGAGGTATAATTATGATATTATCAATAATTATACCGATATTAGTATTAAGTTTTTTTGTTGAAGATAATTTAAGAAAAGTTATACTAATTTTAGCAATAACATCAATAGGATTTGGATTAGTAGGATTTATAGATGATTATAAAAAACTAATTTTAAAAAATACTGATGGATTAAGTCCTAGATTAAAAATGTTAGGACAATTGTTAGTAGCAGTAACATTTTCTATAGTAATTATACGAATAATGGATTTTAACCCAAGTACATACATTCCATTTTTAAAAATTACACTACAATTACCAAAATGGTTATATATAGTATTTATTGTTTTGGTAATGTTAAGTTCAACAAATGCAATTAATTTAACTGATGGAGTAGACGGATTGGCAACAATGATAACCGCGATAATGATGGCTGCTTTATCAATAATAGCATATAGAAATCTAAATGCCGGAGTATCTATATTTTCAGCTATAATTTGTGGAACATGTCTAGGATTTTATATTTATAATATGTATAAAGCTAAAGTAATAATGGGAGATACAGGCTCATTATTTTTAGGTGGTGCCTTATCTTGTATAGCAATATATTTGAATATGCCAATAATACTAGTAATATTGGCAATTATACCTGTTTTAGAAACAGTTTCTGTTATTTTGCAAGTTGCGTTTTTTAGAATGACTAAAAGACGTTTATTTAAAATGGCTCCTTTGCACCATCATTTAGAACTTATTGGTTGGAGAGAAACAAAAGTTGTTGCCTGTTTTTCTATAATTACAATAATTTCTTCAATAGTAAGTGTATTTGCAGTATAACTTTTATTTAATACAAATAACTTCTTTTTAGCTAATTGAAAGGAATGATTTTTAAAATGTCACAAAAGGGAAAAAAAATAAATTTTTTCACAAAAGGTTCATGTGATACTATAATTATAATAGTGACTATAATGCTAGTAGCATTAGGTTTAATAATGGTTCTTTCTGCGAGTTCTCCAGCATCGTTATCTGAAAGCGGAGATAGCTATAAATATTTTAAAAAACAATTACTAGCAACAGTAGCTGGAACAGTAGGACTAATAATTATATCAAGGATAGATTATAGTATATATAAAAAATTTAAGTGGATGATATATATAGTAATAGTAGGATTACTATTTTTGGTTGGTATAATGGGAATGTCTGCAGGAGGAGCTACTAGATGGATTAATATTGCAGGATTTAATTTTCAACCTTCAGAAGTGGCTAAGATTGCATTTATAATATTTTTTGCTATAGTACTTACAGAATTAAAAGAAAATAAAAAGATAAATAAAATAAATGGTTTTATAGTTCCAATGCTATTTTTAATAGCACCAGTTGTAGCAATTTTTATAGTTCAAAATCATTTTAGCGCTACTTTAATAATTGTTTTAATTACATGTATACAAATGTTTGTGGCTGGCGTTAGTTTGAAATATTTTATAATAATAGCATTAGGAGGAACATGCGCAGTCATAGGAATACTATTAAGTGGTTCATTTAGAAGTGATAGAATTCAAACATGGCTTAATCCATTTTCAGATCCAACAGGAGATGGATGGCAAATAATACAAAGCCTTTATGCTATTGGATCAGGTGGATTATTTGGAGTAGGACTAGGAGAAAGTAAACAAAAATATTTATATTTGCCAGAACCACAAAATGATTTTATTTTTTCAGTATTAGCTGAAGAATTAGGATTTTTTGGATGTGTTGTTGTAATAATTTTATTTTTAATTTTTATATGGAGAGGGATTGTTATTGCTATGAGATCAAGGGACACTTTGGGATGCTTAATAGCAATAGGAATAGTTTCTTTAATAGGAATTCAAGCTGTTATAAATATTGCTGTTGTTTCAGGAACAATACCAGTAACAGGAATGCCGTTACCATTTTTCAGTTATGGAGGAACAGCAATAGTTACAAATTTAGTATCTGTACGGAGTTTTACTTAATATTTCTCGAACATGTAATAAAAAATAGAAAGGAAGTCAAATGAGAGTTATAATATCAGCAGCAGGTACTGGAGGTCACATAAACCCAGGAATTGCAATTGCTAATAAAATAAAACAAAAAGAACCAAAATCTGAAATTATTTTTATAGGAACAAATAGAGGCCTTGAAAATGATTTAGTACCTCGCGCGGGTTACAAATTAAAAACAATAGAAGCATATGGTTTAAAAAAAGAAATATCATTAAAAAATTTAAAGAATATTTTTAAAACATTTTCTAGTATTAAAGATGCAAAAAAAATTATAGATGAATTTAAACCAGATGTTGTGATAGGTACAGGCGGATATATCTGTGGACCAGTGTTTTCTGCAGCATTATCTAGAAAAGTGCCAACAGTATTGCATGAAAGCAACGCATATCCAGGAAAAGCAGTAAAAATGTTTTCAAAAAATGTAGATAAAATTTTGGTAGGTTTTGAAGAAGCAAAACAAATATTAGCAGGAGCAAAAGATGTAGTTGTTACAGGTACTCCTACTAAAATTAGAAAGAAAAATATTACTGAAGAAAATAAAGAAAAAATAAAAGAAAATTTAGGTGTGAGAAATAATTTACCGATAGTTTTAATATTTGGAGGAAGTCAGGGAGCCCAAAAAATAAACGAAGCAATTAGTGGAATAATTGAAAGAAAAATAAATGAAAATTATCAAATAATATGGGCAACAGGACCAAAACAATATGATATAATAAAAGAAAAAATAGAAAAATCAAATATGAACATAAATAATTTAAAAAATACTAAAATACTCCCTTACATATATAATATGGAAGATTTACTTAATATATCAGATTTGGTAGTTTGTAGAAGTGGTGCAATGACAATAACTGAAATATCAATTGTAGGAAAACCAGCAATTTTTATACCCTTGCCTAGCAGATCAGCAAATAGACAGGAAGATAATGCAATGGTATTAGAAAAAATTGGAGCTGCAAAAATTATACAAAATGATAAATTAACATATAATAATTTAGCAAAAGAAATAGATAGTATAATTAATAAAAAATCTGAGTTGGAAGAGATGGGAAAATTGGCTAATACTATAGCTCCAAAAAATGTTGAAGAAAAAATATATAAGGAAATAGTTAATGCTTTAAAAAATAAGAAAAACGGAAAATAGTGCTGATTTTTTCCGTTTTTAGAAAGGTAGACAAGCTAATGAAGAAAAAAAGAAAAATTTCTCTATTTAAACTTATACTTATAGTAATAATTATATTTTTTGTTTATAAAACATTTATAGAACAAAAAGATTTATATATAAGTTCTAAAATAGATAAACAATCTGAGTGGTATGTTAATGACTTATACATGTCTAACCAATATTATTATAATAATGAATTAAATGATGAAGAAAAAATTTTATATAAAGAGATTTTTAATGAAATAAAAAATAATAAAAGCAGCAAAATTGTAATATGTAATGAAGAAACTATAATAAAAATATTGGATTGTTTAATGCTAGATCACCCTGAACTAATAAACTTAAGAGGATATACATACTCTAATAGCGGATCTGATATAAGAATAGAATTTTTCTATTATGATACAACTGAAAAAAACATAGAAAATAGGGTAAAGAAAGTACAACAAAAAATAGCTGAAATAAAAAAAGAATGCAATGATAAATTTGATTTTGAAAAGGAAAAATACATTTATGAATGGATAGGACAAAATAGTAAATATGGAGATGACTCTTCGGAAAAAGAACAGAGTGCTTACTATGGATTTTTTAATACAACTAAAAAAGTTGGATATGGATATGCAAAAACAGCTCAAATATTGTTTCAAGCAGTTAATATAGAATCTTATATAGTAAAAGGCGAAGAAAAAATGTGGAATTTAGTAAAATTAGATGATTATTATTACTTTGATTCAACAGAAACTTATGTTGTTGGAGATTCAGAGGCAATGTCTTATATAGGATTAAATCCAATAGATATTAGTGAGTATATTAGAAAATATTCATTGATATCTGAGCCAACAGGTACAAAATATAACTATTTTGATTATTATGGATTAACAGTTACATATACAGAAAATGACTTAAGCCAACTAAAAAAAATAATAGATAATTCAAAATATAAAACTGTTGATATAAATATTTCAAACAGCCAAGAATTTGTGAAAAACACACCATATAGTGTAATAGAACAGCTAGGAATAAAAGATACAATAACTGTAAATAATGGAATTGTAAGAGTAAAGAAGAAGTAAAACTTCTTCTTTTGCAATTAAATAGGAAAATACAAGATTTCAATTTTATAAAGTACTTGCAAAAAATATATTTATGAATTAAAATACAAAAAACAGATATTAATGGGAGAAAGTATAATGATAGATAAATTAGTGATAGTGGAATCTCCAGCAAAAGCTAATACAATAAAAAAGTTTTTGGGAGGAAAAAGCAAAGTTGTTGCTTCAATGGGGCATATAAGAGATTTACCTAAGTCAAAAATGGGTATAGATATTGAAAATAATTTTGAACCAGAATATATAAACATAAGAGGAAAAGCAAAATTAATTAATTCATTGAAAAAAGATGCGAAAGAAGCAAAAAAAATTTATCTAGCAACTGACCCTGACCGCGAGGGAGAAGCAATTGCATGGCATCTTGCATACATATTGAACTTAGATCCTAAAAGTATGTGTAGGGTAACATTTAATGAAATAACTAAAAATGCAGTGAAAAATGGTATAGATAATCCTAGAACAATAGATTTAAATTTAACAGATGCACAACAAGCAAGGAGAGTACTAGACAGAATAGTAGGATATAAAATGAGCCCACTTTTATGGAAAAAAGTAAAAAGAGGGTTATCTGCTGGTAGAGTTCAATCAGTTGCAGTAAAATTAATTGTTGATAGAGAAGAAGAAATAGAAAGTTTTAAACCAGAAGAATATTGGAACATAAATTTAACTGTATGTGACCAAAAAACAAAAACAGATTTTATATGCAAATTTATAGGAAAAGACGGAAAAAAACAAGAAATACACTCAAAAGAAGAAGTAGATGAAATATTAAAAAAACTAGAAAAAGCTAAATATTTTGTAAATGAAATAAAAATAGGAGAAAGAAAGAAAAATCCAGCTCCACCATTTACGACAAGTACACTTCAGCAAGATGCTTCTAGAAAATTAAACTTCGCAATTAAGAAAACTATGCAAGTAGCACAAGGACTTTATGAAGGAGTTAAATTACCTGGAAAAGGTGAAACAGGTCTTATAACATATATGAGAACAGACTCTGTTAGAATTTCAGAGGAAGCAAGAATTGCTGCAAAACAAAAAATAACAGAAAAGTATGGGGCTAATTATTATGAAAATAGATTCTATAAATCAAAATCAGAAGCACAAGATGCCCATGAAGCTATAAGACCAAGTTATATAGAATTAGAACCAGAACAAATAAAGGATAGTTTAACTCAAGACCAATATAAATTATATAAATTAATATATAATAGATTTTTAGCAAGTCAAATGGCTTCAGCAGTATATGATACAAAAACAGTAAGTGTGGTTGGAAATGAATATGAATTTAGAGCAAATGGGCAAAATTTGAAATTTAAAGGATTTTTAAGTGTTTATAATTATTCGGAAGAAAATGAAGAATTTGAAAAGATTCCAGAATTAAAAGAAAAAGAAGAATTAATTTATAGGAATTTAGAATCAAAACAGAGTTTTACTGAACCACCTCCAAGATATACAGAAGCAAGTTTAGTAAAAACTCTAGAAGAAAAAGGAATAGGAAGACCTAGTACTTACGCACCAACAATAACTACAATATTAACAAGGAGATATATTGAAAAAGTTCAAAAGCAATTAATACCAACAGAATTAGGAAAAGTTGTTAATAAATTATTAGTAGAAAATTTTGAAAACATAATAAATTATGAGTTTACCGCACAAATTGAAGAAGAATTTGATAAAGTCGCTGAAGGAAAAGAAAATTGGAAAAAAATAATTAAGGATTTTTATGGGCCATTTTCTGAAAATGTAGAAAAAGTTGAAAAAGAATTAGAACATGTAAAACTTGAATATGAAGTATCAGATGTACCATGTGAAAAATGTGGCAGAATGATGGTAATTAAATATGGAAGGTATGGAAAGTTTTTGGCATGCCCAGGATATCCTGAATGTCAAAATGCTAAACCAATAGTAGAAACTATTGATGTACCATGTCCAAAATGCGGAGGAACTGTTCAAGTACGAAAAACAAAGAAAAGAAGAAATTACTATATATGTGAAAATAATCCTAATAATGGTTGTGATTATATTTCTTGGAACAAGCCTAAAAAAGGTGAAAAATATATAGAAAATGAAGATGAGAAAAATGAAATAGAAAAAGAAACAAAGAAAAAAGCTACCACAAGAAAAACAACCAAAAAGAAAAAAGCAAAAAAATAAACAAAAAATCTGGTTTTTAAACCAGATTTTTTATATTATAGGAAGGTTCTCCTAACTTCCTATAATATAAATACATTCCACAGAAAAATTGCATAGCAATTTTTCGCGTGCGAACAAAGACGGGGCATGTGAGTCTGTTAAAAAGTTAAAGAATTTTAAACATACCCCTTTTGTTCTGTAGGTGATTAAAATCACCCATACAATTATCAATCTAATAATTTGTAATCTAAATGTAATATTGGGCTGTTGACTAAAAAAAAAGGTTAATATATACTATATTTGTAGAAAAATATCGAATATATAAAACTTAAAATATACTATTCTTTATTTTCTACAAATATAGGAGGAAAATTGTAAATGAAAAAAATTATATCAATAATAATAATTTTTACAATATTATTTAATATAATTTATTATATATATATACCGACTGAAAGTCTTTCAGCCCTGAGTGCTACTTACACTCAATCTTTAAAAGTAGGGATAGATTCATTTCCTGAAAGTTATAAACCATATTTACAAAAATTACAAGAAATGCATCCTAATTGGACTTTTAAAGCTTATTACACAGGAATAGATTGGACAGAAGTTACATCTTCATCAGCAGAAAATGCTTGTTTAAAAAATACCATAAAAAAAGTAGATTTAATGGATCCTACAATGCTTTGTATATGCGGAAGAACTGGAGATGCTGGATATTATTGCGCATCTGCAAAAACAGTAAATTATTATTTAGATCCTAGGAATTCTTTGACTGAATATTCAATATATCAATTTTTAGATTTGTCAAATTCGGTGCAGATTAGCAGAGATATTATACAAGGTGTGGTTAGTGACACATATTTATCAAAATATACAGATACAATAATAGAAGCAGCATCAAGAACAGAAATTAGTCCAATGCATATAATAGTTACAATATTTCAGGAATTAGGAAAAACAAAAGATACTCCTAAAGCAATTTTTGGAAAAGTACCAGGATATGAAAATTTATATAATTTTTATAATTATGGAGCTAATGATGGTGATGGAGCAGTAGAAAGAGGATTAGAAAAAGCAAGAGAAATGAATTGGACTAATCCAGAAATAGCATTAATAGATGGAGCAGAAAAAGTATTAAAAAATGGCTACATATCACAAGGACAGACAACAAAATATTTTTATAAATTTGATGTAGTAGGAAATGAAATATTAAAAGATAATGAAGAAAAAGTATATTCATCTTCAAATTTCTTTAATCACCAATATATGACTAACATTCAAGATCCATCAAGCCAAGCTGGAATGCTTATGGAATATTATACTAACTATGGATTAGCTAATTCAAACCTGGTATTCACAATACCAGTATATAATAATATGCCAGGTGTACCAGTAGGTTTCCCCACAACATTAACTGAAGCAGATGGTGAACTATACTATGTAAATACAGTTCATGTTTCATCATTAAATGTTAGTGATGCATCAGGAAATATTGTTGGAAAACTAACAAAAGGACAAATTGTAGCAGTACAATCAATTGAAAATAACAGAGCAACATTAAAAATAAAGGTAGCAACTAGTAGAGGAACAGATGAGAATGGAAAAGCAAAATGGAATTACGAAGATAGAATAGTAATTCTAAATGATGCAAGTTATTTAGTAAAATGTGAAACGACTTCAAATGTAATACCACCAGTAAATACGCTAGATTTTAAAATAGAAGGCAATAACTTAAAAATGACACCATCAGTTACAGTTTCAAATATTAAGGAAACATATCCAAATGCAATAATACAAAAAGCTGATGGAACAGATATATCAGAGGCAGCAGAATCAATAGGAACAGGATATAAAATTATAATAGATGGAACAGAGTATACAGCAATAAAATATGGAGATATTAATGGAGATGGACTAATAAATACTGGAGATACATATTTAATCAAATTAACCATAGTTGGGAATAGAAATTTAGATGGAATTTATTATATTTCAGCGGATGTCAATAAAGATGGAGCAATAAATACCGGAGATTCATATTTATTAAAAAGAGAGGTTATGGATATAAAAAGTATAGGATTATAAATGTTGTAGGGGTCGATGACCACATCGACCCGATAATATAAAAATGTGAGGAGTTGTTAGATTAGCTCGTCAGGAAAGAGGTTATATGAAATTAAAATTTAAAATAAAAGTGCTAATAGGTATTATATTTTTTTTACTATTTATTAGTTTAAAATGCAATTCGTTTGCAGCAAGTGCAAATATTACTTGCGACACTACAATGACAGCAGGAGAAACTAAAACAATAACAGTATCAGGAAGTGCAGTCCAATGGAATTTAACTTTATATGTTGATGGTGTAGCGTTAGCAACAAATAGAGAACTTGAGAATTATGAAGGAAATATTGGAATAAATTTTTCTGCACAATATACACCTTCATCAGAAGGTAATAAAAAAGTTGAATTAAAGGGGAGCATAACAGATGCTGATTCAACTACAATAACTAGTTTTTCAGGAATAACTATTTCAGTTTCAGCACCAGCACAAACTCCTGCAGAACCTGAAACCCCTACTGCTCCAGCAACACCTACAAAATCAAGTAATGCTAACTTGAAAAATTTAGTATTACAACCAGTTGATTTTACAGGATTTAAATCTTCTAAGACAAGTGGATATAGTGTAACAGTAGAAAATGATGTGACAAAAGTTACAGTAATTCCAACACTTGCTGATTCAAAAGCAAGTTATGAAGTAACAGGAAACACAAACTTAAAAGAAGGAACAAATGTAGTAAAGATATTAGTAACAGCAGAAGACGGAACACAAAAAACATACCAAGTAAATGTAGTAAGGAAAGTAGCAAGTGCTGAGGTAACACCGAATATTGCATCAGACACATCAGATACGACAGCTTCAGGAAGTACAATAGGACTTTCAAAGTTAGAAGTTAAAGGAATGAAACTTTCGCCAGAATTTAGTACAGATGTATATAGATATATAGTATGGATAGAAGATGAAGAAATATCAGGATTAGAAAAAGCAAAAGAATTAATTAATGCTGAAGTAAATTTTGAAGGTGGAACTTTTGAAATTATAGGAGAAGAAGAATTTAACAAAGATGAAAATGAAGTGATTGTTTCAGTTAAAGATGCTGATGGAAGAGAAATTGCAATTTATACAATAGTGTTTAAATATAAAGTTAAAGAAGATACATCAGACTCTACAAATATTATTGGTGAAACAATAGAAAATGAATATAAACTAGAAAAAGAAAAAATAATTGTAATTGCAAGCATTGTAATTATTTCTATAATAGCTTTTATATCTTCAATAAACTCTTATAAACAAAGAAAAATATTAAAAGAAAATGGATTAATAAAAATAAAAGAAAAGAAAGAAAAAGAAAATAATGATAATAAAGAAGAAGATGAAAAAGAGGAAAACAATAATATAGAAGAAATAAAAGAAAAAGAAGAAAATAAAGATTATATAAACGATATATTTGAAAACAAACAAATGCAATTTGAAGCAAATGACAACGATTTTACAAAAAGAAAAAATAAAAAAGGAAAACATTCACAAGATTAAATAAAATATGTAGGGGCGATTTAATCGCCCTTTAATCTATTTTTGTGGGTGATTTAAATTGCCCATACATATAATTATGAATTAATGTTGTAGGGGCAGGCCTTGTGTCTGCCCGAATAAATGAAATTTTAAAAGCACTTGAAAATAATAATATATTGATGTTAAATATAAATAGATATATTTTATAAAATGGAGATAAATATGGAAGAAGTTTATATTATAGGAGGAGGTCTAGCCGGATGTGAGGCTGCACTTCAAATAGCAAAAAGAGGGATAAAAGTAAAATTATATGAGATGAAACCATATAAATTTTCAAAAGCACACTCTAATGAAAATCTTGCTGAAATAGTCTGTAGTAATTCTTTTAAATCTAATAAAATAACAAATGCATGTGGATTATTAAAAGAGGAGTTAAGAATTCTAGGATCTGAATTAATGAAAATTGCAGATGAAGTTAAAGTTCCTGCTGGACAAGCATTAGCTGTTGATAGAGAAGAATTTGCTAAAAAAGTAACTGAGGAAATTCAAAAAAATGAAAATATAGAATTAATAAGAGAAGAGATTACAAAAATACCAAAAAATAAAAATGTTATTATTGCTACAGGTCCTCTTACGTCTGAAAATCTTATTAATGAAATTTTAAAATTAACAGGAGAAGAAAATTTATCTTTTTTTGATGCAGCAGCTCCAATTATTGAAAAAGACTCGATTGATATGAATATAGCATTTTTTGGAGACCGATATGTGCAAGAAAGGGAAAAAGAAGAGGAAATAGAAAGGTGGAAAGAAAGGACTAAAGCTCAAAATGCAAGCTATATAAATTTACCAATGAATAAAGAAGAATACGAAAAATTTTACAATGAGATAATAAACGCAGAAGTCGTTGTTTTACATGAATTCGAAAAAAGAGAAATTTTTGAAGGATGCATGCCAATAGAAATTATGGCTAAAAGAGGAATAGATACATTAAGATATGGACCATTAAAACCAGTAGGCTTTACTGATAAAAGAACAGGAAGAAGACCATATGCAATTGTTCAATTAAGACAAGATAATTCACAAGCAAGTTTGTACAACATGGTAGGATTTCAAACAAATTTAAAATTTGGTGAGCAAAAAAGAGTATTTTCAGCAATACCTGGATTAGAAAATGCTAATTTTGTAAAATATGGAGTTATGCATAGAAATACATATATAAATTCAACAAAATTGTTAGATGAAACGTATAATTTTAAAACTGATAAAAATATATACTTTGCAGGTCAAATAACTGGAGTAGAAGGATATGTAGAATCTATTTCGTCTGGATTTGTTGCTGGTATAAATTTGGCAAATAAATTATTGAAAAAAGAAAAGATAGTATTTTCAGACAAAACAATTATAGGTGCATTAGCAAAGTATATAAGTACTCCAAAAGATAACTTTCAGCCAATGAATGCTAATTTTGGAATATTGCCAAGTTTAGATGTAAAAATAAAAGATAAAATTGAAAGATATAACAAATTAGCTGAAAAGTCGTTAAAATGTATAAAAAATACAAATATTTTTATGTAAATGTATTGAAAAAGTAAAAAAAAAATATTATAATAGAAAATGGAAAGATTTACAAAAGAAAAATAAGGAGAAAAAATAGTGAATGAAGAAATAAAAGAAAAATGCAAAATATTAGAACAACAATTAAATGAATTAACGGATGATATTAATAATGAAATATTGGCAAATATGACTAAAGAAGAAAAAAAAGAATATTTAAAAATACTAGCAGAAATAAAAACAAAAATAGAAATTCTTAAAAGTTATAATTAGGAGGTAAATATGACTTTAGAAGAAATTAAAAGTAATATGAGAACGTTAAATGAAGATTTAGATGCTATAATAATAGCTCAAAATTTTGACGAAACTCAATGGGAACAATGTGCATCTGGAATTGTTAATGGAATATTAGAAGATAAAGCAGTAAAGAAAATTCTATTAGATGGAACTACAGAGGTAAGAAGAGATTATTTGGAAGCAATAAAAAAAGGCGTAATACAAGGGTTAGAAAAGATGCAAGAACATTCTGAAGAATTACATGATTTAGGCATGACAGATAAGGAAAATGCTTTTAACAATGTAACAATACAAAGTGCTCAATTGGCTGATACAATAGAAAAACTAGAAGCTGTTGAAAACGATGAAAGAGATTTTGTATATTCGGATAAAGAAAGAATAGTTGATTTAGAAAACAAAATTTATTATATAGACTCTACAATTGCAATGAAAAGTGATTTTGAGCAATTAGAAAAAGAATTAACTCTTGGAAATGGTGAAAATGCACAAAATAAATCAATTTTACTATCACAACAGATGCAAAAAGAGTTTGAAAAATTTGAAAAAGACTTAAAGATGATAAATCAATTAAGAAAATCTGAAAATTTTTTTATGAAACTTTTAAATGAAATGAATGAACTTGCTTTTAATTCTGCTATTGATATGACAAATGAAGAACAAAAAAATAAAATAGAAGAAATGATAAGATTAGCTAGATTAATTGATAAAGTAGATTATTTAGATAAAGGTGATCAAAATAAACTTAAGCTTAGTAAACCACAATACAAAGATAAAAATGGAAATGATGTTGAACCTGACGAGGCGGTTGAAAGCTGGATTGGGACAATAAATGCAAAATTGGCTGTTGAAGCTAAGTCAAAGAAGCTTAATTTAGATTGTGATTTTTTGGATAGTAGAGAAAAAATCATAAGAGAAACCTTTATTGAGTCTTATAAAGATTCTGTAGTACATAAGATACTAACTCCAGAAATGCATAAAAAGGTTTTAGAAGAAAAAGATTTTGAGATAGAGGAATTGAAAACTAGCCTTACGGATTTAACTGAAAGATTGAAAAAATATAAATTTTTATCAAAGAAAAAACCAGATGAATTAATTAAATATAAAAAAGAAGCAGAAAAATTATTAGGAAGCTATAAAACTTTAATGAACGGTCCAAAAAAAATATCTATAAACGGTAAAGTAAAACAATTACAAACAGACATGACAGATGTTTCTAATAAATTTGATGCTGTTGACGAAATATTTAAATTAGATAATACTGATGAATTCAAGAAAGAAATTGAAAGCAAAGCTATGATTTTGGCAGGAGAAAGACCAACAGATAAATGGTATCACAAATTTGCAAGATTTATTACTTTTGGAATATATAAAACACCAGAGCAAAAATATGAGATAAAATTATATGGAAAAAGAGTCGAAATAGTTGAAGGGTTAATAAGCCAAAATAAACAAAAAATTGAAGAAGCTACTATGGATGTTAATTATGATAAAGAGGCTTATAAAAAAACAGCACGTAAAAAAGTATTTGATGAACGAACTAAGAAAATAGAAGAGAGAAAATTTGACAAAAAAGATGTAATTAAAACAAGAGATAATACCAAACCTCTAATAAGATAAATTCCTACGGAAATAAGGAAAAAACAATTGACAAATATTGTAAATAATGTTAAAATAATATACGCTAATGTAAAATATACATTAGCGTATATTTATTTATAGGAGGTGAATAAATAGAAGATGCCAACAATTAACCAACTAGTAAGAAAAGGAAGAAAATCTACTAAAGCTAAATCAACAGCTCCAGCTCTTTTAAAGGGATATAACTCAAAGAAAAAAGTTCAAACAGATCATAAAGCTCCACAAAAAAGAGGCGTTTGTACAGTTGTTAAAACAGTTACACCTAAAAAGCCAAACTCTGCTTTAAGAAAAGTTGCAAGGGTTAAACTTTCAAATGGATATGAAGTAACATCTTATATCCCAGGTGTTGGACACAACTTACAAGAACATAGTGTTGTTTTGATTAGAGGTGGTAGGGTAAAAGACCTTCCAGGTGTTAGATACCATATTATTAGAGGTACATTAGATACTGCTGGTGTTAAAGATAGAATGCAAGCTAGATCTAAGTATGGTGCTAAACGCCCTAAAAAATAAAAATTTGAAATTCTAAACTTCGTCTTGCGTTGTTAGCAAAACGAGTAAGAATTAGTTTTGAAAATAATAGTGTAATTTAAGAGATATAATGTCAATTTTTTTAAATTGAATTTAAATATATTTTAAGTGCACTATTACGGGAAAGCTTGAAACAAAGCTTTCAAGAGTACCTTTTAGTGTTAAAAATATTTAAACACTAATGGCAAAAAAATAAAATAAGGAGGGAAGAATAGTGCCAAGAAAAGGATATATAGCAAAAAGAGAAGTTTTACCAGATCCATTATACAATAGCAAAGTTGTTACAAAGTTAATAAATAATATAATGCTAGATGGTAAAAAAACTGTTGCTGAAAGTATAGTATATGATGCTTTTGAAATAATAAAAGAAAAAGAACAAAAAGATCCATTAGAAGTTTTTGAAGCAGCTTTAGAAAACATTATGCCAGTACTTGAAGTTAAAGCTAGAAGAGTTGGTGGAGCAACATATCAAGTTCCATTAGAAATAAGACCAGAAAGAAGACAAACTTTAGGTTTAAGATGGCTAGTAACTTATGCTAGAA
>JBJFFD010000021.1:0-41113 GCA_051891335.1 Candidatus Scatovivens sp. | reverse complement strand
CCCCATTATCTCCTACTACTAGTGATATTGATACACCAGCTAAGATTAACATTACTATAATAGTGATTATTAACGCTACTAAAGTAATTCCTTTGTTTTCTTTTAACATTTTCTTTTCCTCCTTGGTTTTTTATTTGTATATATTTATATAAATTTAAATATACCCGAAATTAATTATTTAGTTTTTCCTGTTGAATTAAAATACCCTGTTGATGTATTTGTATTATTTCCAGGTGTAGTTGTAGTATTTGTTGAATTTGTTGCATTCACATTATTTCCACCTGTTGTATTACTTTCTAATTCATTAACATCTGCAAAAGGATCTCCTCTTCCTTTATCATAAGAGCCTGTTTTTCCATAAATTGATAAATCAGATGAACTTATACTATAAGATTTTATTATGCTTTCATTATTTTTACCTGCCAAGCTTGATGTTGCTATTTCTTGAAGAACATTTGATGTTTGCCCTGTTCTTTGATAAGTTTCCACACTAGAAACTGTTTTTTGTGCAGGCATATATTCATATAAAGCTATTATAAGTAATATTATTATTACAATTGCAAGAAGAATTCCTATAGTTATCTCTTTAATAATTTTACCCATTTAATATTCTCCTATCTATATTATTGATTTGTTGTATTGCCACTTACAGCATTACTTGTTGTATTTGTAGTATTTGAAGTTGTAGTGTTTGTTGTATTTGTATTTAAATTGTTTTCTACTGGTGCTGTTAAATCTGTTAAAGTTGCTTTATTTATTGCAACACTAAATACTTTAAATGTTGCCTTTAAAATCTTTTTTTCTATGTCATTTTCTTTTATTGTTTCCCTTTTCATATTAAAGTTTCTAATTTCAAACTCTAGTCTTTCATCTTTTTCTAAAGCACTTATAAATTCTGTGATTTGTTGGTAGTCTCCAGTCACAGAAAAATTCAAGTCTGTTAAAACATATTCACTTTTTCCAGGATCAGCTGCATTTTTGGTTATATTAAACTCTAAATCCAATCCATGTTGTGTAGCGTAATTTCCAATTTTTGTCCATAAAAAATCTACTTCATAGCAATTTGCTGTATCTATCTGTAATAAATCATTTTGTTTTTGAATTAAAATTTCTTCATATTTTTGTTTTTGTTCTTCATAACTAGAAATTTGAGTTGTAAGTTGTTTTTGTTTTCCTGCTAGTTCTTGTGAATTTTTATCATCATATTCTCTTATTGCTATGTCTAAATTTTTAGATTTTTCATCTAATCCTATATAGCTAAGTATTTCAAAATTTCCCAAGCTTATTCCTGCATATACTGTATACCCTAACAAAACAATTAAAACTGTCATTACTGTTATTAAAATCATTTTTCTCATGGCAAATCTCCTTCTATTGTTGTACTTACTAGTTTTCCAGATTTTACTCCACTTGTTGATTTAACATTTAATAAATAATTATTTGTCGTTATTGCAGCTTTTAAAAATCCTAATTGTTCATAGTCTTCTGATTGAGCTTGTATAACAATATGATTTGTTTCTGCAACATTTTCTATAGATATTATCTGAACCTTTTTAGGTGTAATTGTAACTAAATTATATAATAAAGTTGGTATAGCTACTTTATTAATAATTGTCAATTTCTTTTGATTTTCTTCTAAACTATCTAATTCTTCTATTGCTGATTTATAATTATCTGTCTGTTTTTTTACCTGCGAAATATCTGAATTTGCTTTATTTATTTCTTTTTCTACTTGTACTATTTTATCACTTACTTCTTCAGTCTTGCTATCTATTTGATTAGAAATAACATTTACAAATACAACATATCCTAAAAGAGCTATTAAACAAGTAAAAGTTATTCTCGTAACCATTCTTTCTACAGCATCAAGCTTTCCTGAAAATCCAGATACTCCAGAAAATTGTGCATTAGATTTTGAATTTCCCAAAATACCTTTTAGATTTACATTTTTATTATTTCCTGAAAAATTAAGTTCTCTATATCCATATCCTATTCCATTTAAAGCTAGTGCAATTGCAGAATTAACTTCTATATAGTCTTTAATTGATGTTTTTATTGATGTTACGTTAGCAAAAAAAGGTCTTAAAATTTCACATTTTATTTTTTCAAAATATTCTTGGAAATATAAATCTATGTTATTTATTGAAGTTGCAAGACCAGTTATATATATTTTAGAGATATTTATACCAGCATCTTCTATTATTTCTTTAGACTTTGAAACTATTGAATATAGAGTTGGCATTATCGATTCTATATGTTCATTTCCTTCAGATATATTTTCTCCATTATCCTGAGAATATATTGTTGTATTTTTGCAAACCTCATAAGATTTTTGCTTTGAGTTTTCAACCATATTAATTTTGTTTATTATATCTTTCATTCCTTCTGAGATAATATCAATTTTTGCTATTTGACCTTTAGACATTATTGTTATTTTAGTTTGCTCTTCTATATTTATAATTGCAATATTAGAAGTTTCATTTGGTTCTATCAAATTGGTTATTGATGTAGTCAAAGGATGTATATAATCTATTTTAACACCAGAAAAATCTAATTTTTTCTGTGCTAAGTCTGCTTGTGTTCCAGATATTGCAATTGCTTGAATTCTTTCTGGATTTTCTAAACTTGGTGCAAATAAAAATCTTGTTTCAAGTGTATTTTTTTTATAGTTTCTTTCTTCACAAAGAAGATCAAAATCTATTTCAACTGCTTTCTTTCTATCTGGTTTACTAAGCATTGAAGACACTTGAAAATAATTATACATTTCGCCTGATAAATTTATTGATATTGGAATTTTTGTACTATTTGTTTCATTTATTATTTGCTTAATTGTTGTTTTTAGGTCTTCATAAAATACAATGTTAAAAGCTTCAACTTTTATTGAATCTTTTTCTTTTTTTACTTTGGCATATTTAATTACGTCATCTTCAATATGAATTCCCAAGCAAACTGACATAGTTTTTCTCCTTATCTTTTTCTTTATTATATCTATATTTTGGCATTTTAATTCATTTTTTCGTTTATCATATATATATTTATATACATATAACTGATTTTAGTCAATAGATTTTACGCAACAGTAATTAAATTGTAATTTCTTTGTAATATTATTTTTTTATTTAATTTTTGGAATATTTTTTCAACTTACGGAAAAGCTATCTTTATAAGTTTTTATTTTGTAATATTTTAATTTTATAAAACAAAATTTATTAATTATGAAAGGAGTTTTTTTATGCCATCTGAAAAACATATAATCGTAACAGGTCATTCAAATCTTTCTTGGAAGGATGCTATTGTAAAAACAATTTTAGAGACAAGTCAAACAATAAAAAATTTAAATTCTGTACAAATATTAAACCAAAGAGCAACTATTTCAGAAAATAAAATTTCTGAATATTTAGTTGATTTAGACATCACTTTTAGAATAGATCCTTTGCAAAGGCAAGCATCTCAAGATGATTCTGATTTGAACTAATTTATTTTTATTTATTAATTTTGTTAGAAAGGAGTTTTTTATGAAACCTATTGAAAGTAAAGAAGAATATCAAAAATATGTTGATCAAAAAACACCAAATTCACCTATTTTTAAAGACTGTTTTAATGCATTCTGGGTAGGAGGGCTTATTTGTGTTATTGGGCAATTCATTTTTGAATTTTGTAAATACAGACAAATTAGCGAAACAAACTCATATGCAATTGTTTCCATTATATTAGTATTTCTAAGTTCATTCTTAACAGCAATAAATATTTTTAATAGAATAGGAAAATTTGCTGGTGCTGGTTCTTTAATTCCTATTACAGGTTTTGCAAATTCAATAGTATCACCTGCAATGGAATATAAATCAGAAGGATATGTAATGGGTGTTGGTGCAAAAATGTTCACTGTTGCAGGTCCTGTATTAGTTTATGGAATATCTACTAGCATTATTGTTGGTATTTTTTACGTTTTATTTAATACACAGTCTTTAGTTTTAGTTTAGTTTATATTGTAAATAAAAGTTTATAAATTAAATTTTTTGAATGGTTCAGAGTGTAATCTGACCATTCCAAAATATATAAACATAATTTTAATATAAAAGTAATAACATTATTTTTTATTGATAGAAAGGAATAAAATTTTATGAAAAAAATAGGGAATCAATCTTATGTATTAGAAAACCCAGTAACTATTTTAAACACAGCCTCAATCGTTGGTCCTAAGGAAAAAGATGGTCCTTTAAATAAATATTTTGATCAATGCTTAGAAGATGAGTTTTGGGGCGAAAAATCATGGGAAAAAGCAGAAAGTAAATTTATAAAAGAAACTATAAATACTGCAATATCAAAATCTAATATTGCCTCTTCTGATTTAGATTTTTGCTTTGCAGGAGATCTTCTAAACCAATGTATTTCTTCTTCTTTTGGAGTAAGAGACTCTAACATACCTTTTTTTGGAGTTTTCGGTGCTTGTTCTACTTTTGTTGAGTCAATGATATTAGGTTCTATGACAATTGATGGTGGATTTGCGAGCAAAGTAGCTTGTGCTAGTTCTAGTCATTTTTGTAGTGCTGAAAAACAATTTAGGTTTCCACTAGAATTAGGGAATCAAAGGCCTCCAGCTAGTCAATGGACTGTTACTGGTGCTGGATGTTCTATTCTATCTAAAGATGGAAATGGTCCATTTATTAAAGTTCTTACCCCTGGAAAAATAGTGGATATGGGAATTAAAGATTGTAATAATATGGGTGCTGCTATGGCAGGAGCTGCTTTAGATACTTTAATAACACATTTTCAAGACACCGGAAGAAATCCAAGTTATTATGATGCAATTTTTTCGGGAGACCTTGGATATATTGGAAAAGATATTTTAACAGAGTTATCCTTAACTAAGGGTTACAATATAAAATCTAATTATAATGATTGTGGAGTTTTAATTTTTGATAAAGAAAAGCAAGATACTCATTCCGGTGGTTCTGGATGTGGATGCATCGCTAGTGTTTTTTCTGGTTTTATTTATCAAATGTTGAAAGAAAAAAAATATAAGAAAGTTTTATTAATAGCAACAGGAGCTTTAATGAACTCAACCTCTTTCCAGCAAGGCGAATCAATACCAGGAATAGCACATGCAATTAGTATAGAGCTATAAGTTCTTACTTGAAGTAAATAAAATGAAAGGATACACTTTTTTAGGTGTATCCTTTCATTTTATTTACTTTAATTTAAAACTCTGTTTCTATTTTATATTCTCTTTCCCCTAGAACCTTTACTATGTCAGTAGTTAATTGTTCTGTAACATCTACGATAAATCCTTTTATATTTCCTTGATATTCATCTGTTTCAAAAAATGAATATGCTTGTGATGATTTTTTTAATTTTTCTTGTCCTGAATCAAATATTGAATTGTATAAACTCAAAGCTTTTTGATTAATATGTATACTTTCTTTTCCTTTTCTTTTTATGGATAATTCCGGTGAAGTCTTAAAAGCAACTACTATTGGTTTGTATTTTTTATTTAGATTTAAATCATATAGAGAATTTAAAATATTAACATCATTTTCTTGCATACTCTTGTTTATCTTAGCTTGTTCTAGCCAAAATTTTCTATCAAGAATTCCTCTATCATATATCACTATTTTTCCTTCGCCTTCAGAATCTTCTATTGTGTTTTTAAATAGTTCCATTACCATCCAAGTATTATAATTTTCTGAAAGTTTACTTACTGGATTATATTCAGCAGTTTCCCTTCTAACTTCAAAATTCACTCCTGCTTTTTCTAACATTGTCTTTAAAGCTTGTACATAAGTTGTTTTTCCACTTTTTGGTGTTCCTGTTAATTCTACTATTATATTTTTTCCTTTCATATTTTTATTAATATATTGTAAATTTTTTTCTATTTTTTGCATTTTTTCTAGCATATTATTTTTCTCCAAACAATTTATTTAATATTATCTTATATCTTTTAATTAAATCATTTGTATCTATTCCATTTATTACTGCTTCATACATTTTTGTATAATACCATTTTTGATCATCCTTAGTAGAATTAAAGTTATTCCAAACGCTTTCTCCTTCTTTTAAATATATATTATATAGAGTTTCTAAATTGTGAATTTTATCTACACATTCAACCATTTTACCATCAAATGATGCTTGTTTAATTTTTTCGATAGCTAGTATTTTTCTTTGTTTCCAGTCTTTTATTTTTTTATCTTCAGAAACTTCTTCTATTATTTTATAAACATTCATCCCAAATTCATTTATAATGTCTTGTTTTGTATATATAGTGTCTTCAATAACATCATGTAAAAATCCTGCTATTATACATTCATCTTTCATATTATTTTCTTTTAAAATATATCCTACTGTCATTGGATGAAATATCATATCCACATTTTCTGTTTTTCTTTTTTGCCCCATATGAGCTTTTGTAGCAAAATAAATTGCATATTCTACCTTATTCATATATTCCTCACATTTTTTTATACATATTATCATGATATTTTTTTTAATTCAAGATTTTTTGGTATATTTTTATTTTTTCTACTAATACTATTAATATATAATTAAAGGTAGGTTTTTATATGGATTTTTTTAGTAGTATAGATTATATGATGATTTTAAAAGCATTTATAGTTGGAGGAATTTTGTGCTTAATAGGTCAAATTCTTATTGATAAAACCAAATTAACTCCAGCCAGAATATTAGTAGCTTATGTTTCTGCAGGAGCAATTCTAGGTGGACTTGGAATTTATAAATATTTAATAGATTTTGCAGGTTGTGGAGCTACAGTACCACTTACTGGTTTTGGAAGTTTACTAGCTAAAGGTACTATAGAAGAAATTGGTTCAAACGGTTTACTAGGAATTTTAACTGGTGGATTAAAAGCCTCTGCTGCAGGAATTGCATCAGCAGTATTTTTCGGGTATATAGCATCATTAGTATCAAAACCAAAAATAAAAAAGCAATAAATAACATATTTATTATATGTGTTTATTTGATGTATGAGCGATTTTAATCGTTTATACATTCTTTCTTTACATAATTATTAGAATGTGTTATAATTGTTTAAATAATATTAGGAGGTAATATGCCAATGACCCAAATCTTTTTTTACACAGATCGGTTAATATTACGGCCATTTTCTCTTGAAGATGCAGAAGAGTATTATCTGCTTACTCGTGATGAGGATTTAGAAAAATATGTTCCGTATTCTTATATGGAGAACTTTGGAGATGTTGAAGATACTATTTATGAATGTTATTCAAAATGTGATTTTTTAAATGACTTTTATTTTATAGTAGAAGATAAAATCTCTCACAAAATTTTAGGCTTTATTTTCATCACCAGAAGCCACGATACTACTTATGACGTTTCTATTTTTATAGGAAAAAATTTCAGAAGACAAGGTTATATGTCTGAAGCCTTGAATTTTCTTCTTAAAAACCTTTCTATAAGAGGAACTCTCATTTTTACAATTGAAGCAGATAACAAGCCCTCTTTAATGACTGTTGGGCAGATTGATGGTATGAGTGCAGGTTATCTTTCATATTGTGAAATTTATGAAAAACATTATTTAAAATTTTTCTATAAAAAAGAATAAGCATAAGCGAGGCTGATTTTCTAACAGCCTCGCTTATCTCTTTATTTTACAACTATATTGAATATTTTTCCTTTTACATATATTTGTTTTACAATTTGCTTACCATCCAAAACCTTTTTTAATCCGTCTAATTCATTTACCTTTTGTTTAACAATATCTTCTGTTGCATCTTTTTCAACTTCTACTACTGCCTTTAATTTTCCATTTACTTGTATTGGTATTTGAATTATATCATCAATTGTTTTTTTCTCATCATATTCTGGCCACTTTTTATATGCTAATTCTTCTTTGTTTCCTAATTCTTCATTTAATTCTTCTGTCATATGTGGTGCAAATGGATTAAGTAATTGTAAAAATGTTACATATTCTGCTTTAGTTATATATTTATCTTTATAGAATTCATTTGTCATACTCATAAATGTTGCAACAGATGTATTATATTTCATTTCCTCTATATCATTTGTTACTTTTTTTATAGCTTTGTGCATCATTTTTTCATGTTTTTCTGAAAACTTATCTTCATTTGTTAAAATATCTTTTAAGTTCCATACTCTATCTAAGAATTTTCCACATCCTCTAATGCTTTCCATAGACCAAGGAGCTGTTTGATCAAATGGTCCCATAAACATTTCATATACTCTAAAAGTATCTGCTCCAAATTCTTCTACTATATCATCTGGATTTATTACATTTCCTTTTGATTTAGACATTTTTTCTCCATTGCTACCTAAAATCATCCCATGTGACGTTCTTTTTTGATATGGTTCTTTAGTAGGCACAATTCCGATATCATATAAAAATTTATGCCAAAATCTAGAATACAATAAATGAAGTGTAGTGTGTTCCATTCCACCATTATACCAGTCAACTGGTGACCAATATTCTAATGCTTCTTTTGATGCTAAAGCTTTATCATTATGTGCATCCATATATCTTAAGTAATACCATGAAGAACCTGCCCATTGTGGCATAGTATCTGTTTCACGTCTTGCTGGTTTTCCACAGCAAGGGCATTTTGTCTTAACCCATTCTTCATGACGAGCAAGAGGAGATTCACCATTTTCTCCTGGTTCATAATCTTCAACATCAGGAAGAACTAATGGAAGCTCTTCTTCTGGAACTGGAACCCATCCACAAGCATCACAATATATCATAGGAATTGGTTCTCCCCAATAACGTTGTCTTGAAAATACCCAATCACGTAATTTATAATTTACTTTTCTTTCTCCTAGATTATTTTCTTCTATGTATTTTATTGCTTTTTCTATAGCTTCTTTAGTTTCTAAACCATTTAAAAAGCCTGAATTTATTGCGATTCCATCTTCTTTTGATGTAAAAGGTTCTTTTTCTATATCAACTTTTATAGAATTATCTTTTGGAGTTATTACCTGTTTAATTTCTATATTAAATTTTTTTGCAAATTCATAATCTCTATCATCATGAGCAGGAACAGCCATGATTGCACCAGTTCCATAAGTTATTAAAACATAATCTGATATCCATATTGGAACTTTTTTTCCTGTTAATGGGTTTATTGCTTTAATTCCTTTTATTTCACATCCTGTTTTTTCTTTATTAAGTTCTGCTCTTTCAAAATCTGATTTTAAACTTGCCTTATACTTATATTCTTCAACTTCGTCAATATTAGTAATTTTTGATTTTAATTTTTCTATAATATTGTGTTCTGGTGCAACTACCATATATGTTGCTCCAAATATTGTATCTGGTCTTGTTGTATATACTAGCAATTCTTCATCAGAATCATCAATTTTAAATTTAACTTCTGCTCCTTCTGAACGACCAATCCAATTTTTCTGTTGTGCTTTTATTTTATCTAGAAAATCTATTTCATCTAAATCATCTATTAATCTTTGAGCATATTTTGTTATTTTTAACATCCATTGACTTTTTTCTTTTTGAACAACAGGGCTTCCGCATCTTTCACAAACACCATTAACAACCTCTTCATTTGCAAGACCAACTTTACATCCTGTACAAAAATTAATTGGCATTGTTGCTTTATAAGCTAACCCGTGTTTATATAATTGAATAAAAATCCATTGTGTCCATTTGTAATAATTTGGATCTGTTGTATTTATTTCTCTTGACCAATCAAAAGAGAAACCTAATGATTTTAGCTGTTCTCTAAAATGATTTATATTGTTTTCTGTTGTAATTTTGGGATGAACATGATTTTTTATGGCATAGTTCTCTGCTGGTAACCCAAAAGCATCAAATCCTATTGGGTATAAAACATTATATCCTTCCATTCTTCTTTTTCTTGCTACTATATCTAAAGCTGTATAACTTCTTGGA
Organism: Candidatus Scatovivens sp.; assembly: GCA_051891335.1. Taxonomy (GTDB): domain Bacteria; phylum Bacillota; class Clostridia; order TANB77; family CAG-508; genus Scatovivens. Next base: position 31,218 of record JBJFFD010000021.1, on the reverse strand, counting down.
TGTCCAACATGAAGACCTTGTCCAGATGGATAAGGAAATTCAATAAGTCCAAACCATTTTTTCTTATTATATTCTTGTTTTGCATAAAAAGTTCCTTCACTATACCATTTATTTTGCCATTTTTTTTCTACTTCTTTAAAATTATAAGACATAACTTAATCTCCTTTTTTAGAATGATATAATTATACAGCAAAATCCTTTTATTATCAAGATTTTACTGTATTTAAGTCTATTTTTCATAAACTACATTTACATTTTTAATATGTTTTCTGAGCTTATATCTTCTTTTACTATTGTTCTTAATATTTTCTTTGATTTTTTATTTCTAGTATTTGTAGCATGTTTTATAACTGTTTTTTCATAAAGATTTCTTACAAACCTTGCGTTTCCAAAGTTTTTTGTTCCTTTATATTCTTTAATTATTTCTAATACTTTTTCTTTTGCTTCATCTGTCACTTCAAAGCCTGCCTTTTGTGTCATAGATTCAAAGATTTTTAGTAATTCTTCTTCTGTATAATCTTCAAATTCTAAAGTATAACCTATTCTTGAAACAATTCCAGAATTTGCATTTAAAAAGTCTTGCATTTCTTTGGTATATCCTGCAAATATTACTACTAAGTTATCTCTATAATTTTCCATTGCTTGTATTAGTGTTGCTATTGCTTCTTCATTATAAGAATTTCCTTGTCCATGTCCACTTGCTAGTGAGTATGCTTCATCTATGAATAAAACTCCCCCCATTGCTTTTTCTATTACTCCCATTGTTTTTGGCCCTGTTTGTCCAACATATTCTCCCACTAAGTCTTTACTAGATACTTCAATTAATTTATTTTGTTTTGTATATTTTAAATTATATAATATTTGAGATATCAATCTTGCTACTGTTGTTTTTCCAGTTCCAGGATTTCCTAAAAATACCATATGTAAATTAGTATCTTTTAGTTTTAAAGTATCTTTTGTTTTATTTTTTAATTCTATCAAGCTTACCAAATCTTGAAGAACTTGTTTAACATTTTTTAATCCTACTAATTCATTTAATTCTTCAAATATTTGCTCCATAGTTTTTTCTTTTTCATATTCTGGTATATTGGCAATATCCAGTTTTTCTTTTTTATTAAATATTATTTCTTTATAGAGTTTATCTCTATAGTCTGAGAATGAATATTCAGTATTTGGATATGTTGCTGAAATATATTCTAATAATACTATTGAAAATTCATCTGATACTTCATTATTTTCTTTTAATTTTTCGATTACTTCTTGATACATGTCGCAAATATTTGGTTTTAATTCTTTTATTTCAAGTTCAAATATTTTGTTTTTAATCTTTTCATTTTTATCAAAAACTTGGCTTAATATTTCTATACTGTTTTCCAATAAAATTGTTATTTTAGCATTTTCATTTTCTTCATAGTAATTATCAATTTTGTTCCAAAACTCATCTTTAAAACTTTGTTCTTTTGAATTTAGTGCATTTAAGTTTTTTAAAGTTATTATTCCAAATTCTTCTTGATATTCTTTTTCCAAATCTTCTACTTTGTTTATATCATATACAGATATATTTTTATTTTTACTTTTTTTTAAATAATTAAATAAATCAATTGCTTCTTCTAGAATATTTAATAATTTATTTATTGTTTCATCATCCTTTAAATAAAAGCACATATTAAATTGAATATATTCTTTTTCTATTTTTTCATTATATTTTCTCATATATTCTATTATTTTTTTTAATATATTTTTTGAGTCATCTGTTATATATAAATCATCTATTCTTTCAAATATATTAATCATTTTTCTATCAGTATCTTCTTTTGAATTTGAAATTTCTTTTGTTTTTTTTAATTCATTATTATCTAGATTATTTAAATCATTCGAATTTATTTCATTTTCGATTTTTAGTTTTTCTATACCAAAAAAATCATCATATATATTATTTAAAAATTTTATATTATTCATTTATACCCCTTAAATTATTAGTTTGAAGACCCTTGTTTTACTTTTATTTCTAACATTTTATCTTTTAATTCTTTTTCAATATTAATTAATTCTTTTTCAGCTTCTTTTCGTTTAGCTCTTCCTGATTCATGTATTTGAATTACTTGATCTAATGTTTCTATAATATCTTTATTAGTTTTTTGCAATGTTTCTACATCTACAATAGCTCTTTCAGATTCTTGTGCTATTTGTATTGAACCTTGTTTTAATATTTCACTATTCTTTTGTAACATATCATTTGTCAAATCAGATACAGCTTTTTGAGCTCCTAACGCTTGTTTTGCATTTGTAATACCTAGTGCTAGCACTATTTGATTTTTCCATAATGGTATTGTGTTTATTAATGAACCTTGTATCTTTTCAACTAGTTCAGCTTCATTATTTTGTAATAAACGTATTTGTGGTGCCATTTGAATTGAAATTATTCTTGTTGTTTTTAAATCGTATATTTTCTTTTCAAATCTATTAATCATATTTTCCATATCATTAACTTTTTGCGCATCTAATTGTTCTCCTGTTTGTTTAGCTTTTTCTTGTAATTCTGGAAGAACTGTATTTCTTAGTTCTTCTATTTTCTTTTCTCCAGCTATAATATATAACGATATTTCTTTAAAATATTCTAAATTTTTATCATACATTGTATCGAATATTGTTATATCTTTTAGCATTTGTAATCTATGTTTTTCTAAATTTTCTTCTATAGAATCTATGTTTTTTTCTATTTTACTATATTTTGCTATTAATCTATCTAATTGTTTTTTTACACTATAAAATATTTTTTCTAGTCCAGTCGGATTTTTTGCTGCATCTGCATCAAAAGATTTTATTTCTGCAACTAATCCAGACAATAGGTTTCCAACTTCTCCACTATTAGTTGTTTTTACTCCCTCTAAAACAGAATCTGAAAATTGAGAAACTTTCGCTTGTACATTTGCTCCATATTGTAATATTTGAGTTGCATCTTCTATATTAATTTTTGCATTAAATTCATCTATAGCTTCCTTTTCTTCTTTTGATAAAGAATCATAATTTAAAGATTCTTCTATTTTTTCATTTGTTACTTTTTGATTTTCATTTATTAAATTCTCAGCCTCTTCTTTTTTTATTTCTTTATTTACTTTTAATTCTATACTTTCCATTTTATTATATTCCTTTCTAAAATAAATTTAATTTCCTAAATACTCTATTAATAAATTATACACATCCATTTTCAAACTTGAAACTGTACTTGTAATATTTTTTGGTATTCCTAATCCCAATCCTGAAACATCATATGTTCCACCCGTTACACCTGTTCTAAATCCATATTTTGACCAAGCTATTTGACCAATTTCTTTATCTTCAAAAGCTTCATAGAATTTTTTTCCACTTTCATTAAATGCTGCTATACAATGAGAATTCCATATTGTTGGCGTTGGATATAATATTCTAATATCATCTTTTACTTGGTTAAATCCATCTGGATTTTCATTAGCAAATTCTATTATACTTTTTTCATAGTCTACTATCATTGGTTGTCCACCCATTCCAGTTTTTAAATATTTTTCAAATAAATCTGCTGGTGTATTATTCATATATCCAGATTTTTCATAAAATTCTTTCAATTTCGGTAAATTATTATTTACATTTTCTTCATTTATTGAATTTTCACACATTATAGATAATAATAATCCATAATATGTAGCTCCTGGTGATGAAGTTACTGGATCAGTTGAAGCTATATTAATATTTCCATATAACTGATTTAATCCTATATCAGACCATTTTTTTCCCTCTAGTATATAATTAAATAGTTTATTCATATCTGTTATGTAATAAACTCCATCTTGATTAGTTACTATATTTTCTTTAACAAGAGCATCTACTACTGCTCCCCAACTATATATAACAATAGGAGTATTTAACGTTAATCCACCATCTAATACTGTATATCTATCGGCTTCACCTTTTTGTTTATCAGGTGGTAATTTATAATAATCGTAAAATCTTTGATCTGAGCAAAACATAGAATCATATTTTGTTTTTCCATCTTCCCTTAATAATGGATTTACAATTAATTTTCCATTACTCCATGAATCATATACAATATTTAAATTATATCTTGTTTTCATTATATTTACTATTTCTTCATCTGAAATAAAGTCTTCTTTTCCTCCACCTGTTGCTACATAAACAGTTTTTAAATTTGATTCATCTACTAGTGTTTCATCAATAGTATTAGTATTGATTTGCTTAATTAGTATTAATATAGCAATTAAAATAATAAAAATTATTATACCTATTACTTGCTTTTTTTTCACAATTTTCCTCCTTATTTTATATTTAAATTATTGTCGTCATATCCATCTAATTTTAACATTGATTCAAACACTTTCATTTCTGCATCTGTATCTATAATATCAGATTGATATAAATTTGACAATTGATTTTTAAATGCTAAATTTATCTTATTTATCATGCTTTTTGTTTTTTTCATAAACTCATCACTTTCTCTGGAAGATAGTTTTTGATTTTCTATTTCATCATATTTATTAAGTATATTTATTGTTACTGGAAGATAATAACTAAAAAAATTATCTACTATCTTATATTTTTCAGGATTTTTTTCTACTGCATTAATTATTTTATCTATGCTAAAATTTATTTGTTTTATGTTTTCTTTTAATTCTTCATCTTCTACTAATGAAATAATTTTTTTTATGGCTAAATTTTTATTTCTTGCATCTAACAATGTTTCTTCTAAACTTCTTGTTTCTATTTTTTGTCCTTTATAATTATGAAATAATAATTCACCAGCTCCATATGCAGCAATTCCTATTGCAAGTGATGGTATTATGCTAACTGAAAGTCCCACATATGGTATAGCAAAAAATGTTCCTCCGAATTAACGCAGATACTATACTAGAATTTTTCAATTTTCATCCCTCTTTCTTTTACTAGTTATATCCTCTAACTTCTTTAAATGCTTGTATTAAATCTGTTTTACCATTAAATACTTTTGCGTTTGTAAGATTGGATATTTCTTCTAATTGTCTCTCATCTGCACTACCAAACATTATTGAATAAATAGGAATTTGTTTATTTATTGCTTGATACTTTCTTAATAAATCGCTATATGTCCCTTCATTTCCAAGTCCGTCTGTCATAAGTATTATTGAACAATTATATGTATCCAAATCTTCGTTTTTCAACAATTCTAAACCTTCTATTGCCGCAGGATATAAAGCTGTAGCTCCATGTGGATTTAATTTATTTATTGTGTTTAACAAATTTGTAGTTTCTTTTCCATTTTCTGTGGAATCAGCAACATATGCATTTGAATTGAATACTACAATATCTATTTTATCTTTTTGAGCAAATTGTAATAAATCATTTTCAGCTTCTTCTGTTAATATATAGTTCATTGCCTTTTTTAATTGTTCATATCCTTCTCCCTCCATGCTTCCTGAAAAGTCTAAACAAAATACTATATGAGTTGGTTTTCTTAATTCATTCTGGTATAAGTTTAAAGCTTTTTTTATAACAGTTGTGCTTGGATATTTTATAGGTGTTATGTATTTAGTTGTGTCTATTCCCCAATTTGGATTAAATATATTTTTATCTGCATTTAAGTTTATTCCACCATACCATGTTCTTCTACCTTTTTGTTGCAATAGTGATTGTCCTTCATCACTTAATATATAATTTTGTAAACTTAAGAACATTTCTTCCTTATGTTCTAATCCATTATTAATATAAGCAAGTGGTGAGTCTGATATTGATACTCCATCAACAGGATATATTGCATACAAAATTTCTTTTCCTTGTGCTTCTAATTTTTGGTTTATATTTATTATTGAAGATTCGTAGGTCATTAAAGCTTCATAGTTTCCTTTTATAAACATCTCTTCTAGAAATTCTTCACTTCCAGAGGTCCTTTCCATTCCAGAGAATAAATTGACTAGTTTATTTTTTAATTCTTCATTTTCTAGATTCTCTACCTTTAATACTTCAGGATTTCCTGCTAGTGTAGATAATAATCCTAAATATGCAGATGCGCCACTGTTTGTACTTGTTACATTAGGCATACTGAATTTCAATTTTCCTTCTGATATAGCTTGCACAATATCTTTAGTATATATTGTTTGGCCAACAAATCCCAATTCTTCAGCTTTACTTTTTGTTATTCCAAAAATTACTGGATTTATATTAGTATATTTTGAATTTGAAATTTTTATTGAGTCATCTAACATATAAAGCCAAATTGAATTTGAAATCCACACTGCGTCATATTGTTTTTCATATTGATTTTGATTAAGTTTTTGCATTATATTTATGGTTCCATCATAATCTATATTTAAATTAAAACCTTTTTTCTCAGCATACGCATATATTATTTCTTCTAATTCTTTGTTTTCAGTGCTTGCTATTATATTAAATGTATTATTATAATTTTTATTTTGAAAAGAATATTCATTTTCATTTTTTATATTAGTTTCATATTTTAGTCCAAGTATTAGAAAAATAATAAATATTGATATTATTATTAGAAATATTATTCTTTTGTTTTTCAAATTTTTTCCCTCCTTATTTTTTTTTAATTATATCTTTAAACTAATTAATTATCAATAAAAAAAACAATCTTCACTTTTTTATAAATATTTATTATTTTTATTTAGAAATTTCATTTTTTAAATCTGAAATTATACCAAAAATGCTTTTTTTACTATCAAATTCAAAATCCCACATAACTTCAAAATAACTTTTACATACATAATAAATTCCTTGAATATCATATTTATTTATTATTAAATTTTCATCTATATTATAATTAATATACGATTCTTTATTAACTTCAATTGGAATTCCTAATGCAACTGAATATGGATAATATGTATCCCATAGTTTAATATATTCAATATTTTTTTCTTTCATTAGAGAATAATCTTGAATTTTATTTTCTATTCTTTTTAAATTATAATAATCCAATAATATTTTTTGATTATGTTTTAACATATAATCATCTGTTTGAATAACCAAAAAAGCTATTCCAATTATTAATACATCATAAACTAAATACGTGTCAATTGGCAATATTAACACAATCCCAATTAGCAAAACTGTAGCTGTTATTATTGAAACAGACTTTGAAATTAAATTTCTTCCTGTATGTTTTTCACTCATTTCTTCTATTGATTTAAAGAATACCATAATAATTTTTAATGTGAATAATGATAAAAAATATATTATTGGCAATGTTAATAACAGAGCAATTGCAGCAAACATAATAATTAAAATTTGAAAATTATTAATAACTATTCCAAGTCCATTTGATAATATATGATTTCCTACTATCATTAATACAAAAAACATTAATACATTATTAAAAACTTTTAATAATAATGGAACTGAATTATTATTTGCACCCAAATATTTTAATCTATCTTTTGCCATATTTCTCAGTTCTTCTAGTTTTGAATATGTATCTTCTTCTTCTGAAAATGATCTTATTCTTTTTATTAAATCTATTTCTATTATTCCTTCATCCGAAATTTTTATATAGTCAAATTCTTCTTTTTTTCTAACGAAATCTCTTACTCCTTCAAATAACCAGTCATATATAAATTTTTCTATTGTGTCTAATCTATATGCAGAAGATTCATTTTCTGATATCATATATTTATATTTTATTTTTTTGCTTTTTTCATTAGGAACTATTCTTAATAAAATTTTTTTATTTTCAATAAGTTTTAATATTACGGCAATAACATCTCTTCCCATTATATTCCTATTTTGTGATATACAAGCTGCAATCATTGGATTATATTTTTCTAGTAATTTTAAATCATCTAATTCTTCATACCCATATTGCTCTTCTTTTTCAAACAAAATTAATAATGTTACCCAGTATACAAATAACATTGCACTTATTACAATCACTATTATATTATTTTTAATTGCTTCTTTCTCAGGAATATTAGTATTTGCATTAAATACATCTTTTATAAAATAATCAGAAATCATATCTCCTATTGTAGATTGCTTTTCTATTATTTGACCGTTTTTATCAAACATATAAAATTTTCCTTCTTTTTCAAATACTTCTGTATATTCTGAAAAGTCTAACCTGTTCGCTTTATTTTTATAATCTATAAACTTAATAATAGTAGCTATTAAAACTATTATTAATACTATTGTTATAATTCCATAAAGAAGATTTTCGTTTTTTACTCTTCTTTTAACCCAGAATCTATTTGCAAAAATAATTATTGCTATTAATAAAATAATAATAAGAAAGAAGTATATCATTTATTTTCTCCTTTATACGAATATCTTTTTATGTATTTTATAATTAATTATTTTATTTGTAAACAATTAATTATAGTAAATAAACATATTAGTTCAACTTTTAACGATTTTAATATAATATCTGTATTAAATCTAACAACAAAAAACAAAAGGTTGACATATTATGTAAAATGTGCTATGATATATTTACAAGTTTATCTTGTTTTATATATATTTTTAATCCCCGGTTTTACAGCATAACGCTGTTTATATATAGCATGCCATATAAAAAAATAATTTTTAGGAGGATTACTCATCATGGCTAGACAGAAGAATATTTCCACTTTGGAGAAAAACGTAACGTACGGCAGTTTGCTTCCCAGCGAAGCTGTTTCTTATCCCATCCCGCTCGATACGAAATGGTTAAGAGAAACAGTTGCTTATTATAAGCAGCTGGGAGTCTCACTCGAGAGATTTCTCGCTGATATCTCGGTGGTAATCAACAAACCGGGATTTCAGAAAGATCCCGACAACATCGGGATGATACTGGAAGATGCCAAGCGGCTCTTCCAAATCTAGTAAAAAACAAGGATTCATGTTCGCTCATGAATCCTTGTTTTTTATTTATGCTTTTTTAGCAATTTCTGCAATTTCTGCAAAAGCTTTACTATCAGATACTGCAAGTTCTGCTAACATTTTTCTATTTATTGTTACATTTGCTTTTTTTAATCCTGCAATTAATTTACTATATGTTAATCCATTAATTCTTGCTGCAGCATTAATTCTTGTTATCCATAATTTTCTAAAATTAGATTTTTTATCTTTTCTTCCTATATAAGCATACATTCCAGATTTCATAACAGCTTGTTTTGCCATTCTATATCTGTAATGTTTAGCTCCATAATAACCTTTTGCTTGTTTTAATACTTTTTTATGTCTTGCTCTTGTAGTTCTTGCTGTTTTTACTCTTGCCATTTTTATTCAACTCCTTCTTTATTATTCTTTTTAGTTACCATATGGTAATAATTTTTTAATAGTTTTTTCACAGCTCTTATCAGCAATTCCATCTTGTACTCTAGCTGTTCTTTTTTGTCTTTTTGTTTTATTTGCTAATAAATGTCTTCTATTTGCTTTTGTTCTTTTAAATTTTCCTGCTCCTGTTTTTCTATATCTTTTTGCAGCAGCTTGGTTTGTTTTTAATTTTGGCATCTTAAATAACTCCTTTCATGTGAACTAAAAGTTCTTTTATATTTTTTTTGTTAAAATTATAAACATTGTTTTTCCTTCTAAAAATGGTTTTTTCTCAACATTTGCAACATCTTCTAAAGTTTCAATTATTTTATTTAAAACTTCTTCTCCTGCTTTTATGTTGTTAAGTTCTCTTCCTCTAAATTTTAGAGTAAATTTAACTTTATTTCCATTTTCTAAGAAGCTTCTTGCATTTTTGCATTTAAATTCAAAGTCATGATCTCCAATATTAGGTCCTACTCTAATCTCTTTTACTTCTATTGCTTTTTGATTCTTTTTAGATTCTTTTTCTCTTTTAGCTTGCTCAAATTTATATTTTCCATAATTCATTATTTTACAAACTGGTGGCTGAGCATTTGGTGCTACTAATACTAAATCTAAATCTTTCTCAAACGCGATATCTAAAGCTTTTTGAATCGGAAACACTCCTAATTTTTGTCCATTTTCATCAATTATTTGAACTTCTTTTTCGTTTATTTGTCCATTAATAGGCAATTCTTGTTTTATGTTAAAACACCTCCAAAAAAAAATTTGACTTATTTTAAAAAGCCAAATCCACTTATAAATAATCTTTTATTATTTATTTCATACCTTATGCTCTTAATTAAGATAAGGTGAGAAGTGGATACTTCTTCTTAAAACTTTATATATATTACTACACTTTTACAAATTTGTCAACTTTTTTATAAATTAGATATATAAATTTTTCTAATGTTCAGACCTAATTTTTAATTATAGAGAAAATATAGTGGTCATACTACTACCGCGCTGTGAATTTTATTTATTTTTCACAGGCGAACACAAATCCCGCCCCTACAAACGTTTACAATAAATATAGAGAATATTTTGGTCTGAATATTAACTAAATTTTTATTGAAAATATTAGATTGTATGATATAATATTTTTGAATTATATATAATTATGAAGAAAGGTATTTTTTATGGAAAGTAATATAAAACTATCTATTACCATGGATTTATTAAATAAAGAAATAGCTAAAATAAATTCAAAATTAGTAAAAGCACAAAATGACTCCCTAAATGATAAACTTAAATATCTACTTAATCTCAAAGCTTCTATATACTTAGGAGATTTAAGTGGTGTTGATGAATTTTTAGAAAAATATAAGGAAAGTAATTTATAATGGATAATGATAAAAATATATTAAATAATCAAATATTAAATTTATTAAAAAAAGGGAAGTTAGATGGAGAAATAAAAATATTGCAAGAAAAGGATATTCCTCTTCTCGTGCAAATTGCAAGCAATTTAGATTTATCTAATAATACTAATAACGAACAAGAAATGGTTTTTGTTGCTGCTCCTACTGGTGCAGGAAAAGATACTCTAGTAAGAAAAATAACTTCTCAAGCTCCAGACAAAAAATACGTCATTTTTAATATGGACATGTTTAGGCATTATTATTCAAGTATAGATTCTTCAAAAAAATTGTCTGATAAAAATTTTGCAGAAGAGACAAACGATATTTCTTATGAAATATATTATTTACTAGAAGAATTAATTTTAAATTATTACAATAGCACTAATGTTATTTTAACAGGAACTATTAAAGATACCTCTTGGGTAGAAAGTATATTAAGAAAGTATAAAAAACATAATTATAAAACTTCTCTTTCCGTTTTAGCAGTTCCATATTCTGAAAGTGCTATATCAATATTTGAAAGATATTTAAATATGGTAAAAACTGAGCAAGAATCTAAATGTCCAGATAATTCTCCAATAAGATTTACAAGTTTAATGTATCACGATAAAACTTTTAATGCTTTTAATAATAGTTTAAAATATTTTGAAGACTCTCTAAAAAGCTCTCCTAATGATTTATTAAATTCTATTTCAGTATATAAAAGAGATAAAAGTATTAGTGATTTATCAGAAGATACCTTAATTTATTCAAGTATTAAAACTCCTAACTTGTATGCTACCGATATTGTAAATTCTGTATTAAATTCAAAAAATATTATTAATTATTCTAGATTTTCACAACTACTTAACCTAGTAGAGCAATATTCAGATTATTTAAAAAAGCAAGATGTATATTCTCAAATTCTAGAATCATTAAAAAAAATATATTCATTAAATAGCAAAGATTCTAAAGTTTCAAAAGAAGATAAAAATTTTGATTGTCCACCATTTGACTAATTTTACATAATATGGTATAATATAAGAGTACTCGTACAAAATTCAATTAATTCTTATTTCAAACAAAGGAGAGTATTGTCTATGAAAAGGACTAATTCACAAATCGAGCGGGACTATAGAATCTGGAGAAAGCTTCTTCTTTCCGATGAGTCAATAACCACGTGGCGCGATTTGGCTTCAAAGGTGGGAGCTACCCAGACAGAAGTCAGCACTTCTTTCAAGAAGCATCCCTCCTCTTTCAAGAAGTTTCAGAAACTTCTTGATGAAAGAAGATCTAAATCTAGCCCAAAGCAAGAAGAACCAAAAGATGAAACCATTGTTATTCCCGACGTTCCTTCTCTTCTCTATTCGTTGCAATACGTAAAAAAATACAGAAGAGTATACATTCCTTCGGCCGTCTTTGGAAAGATTTTTTCTAAGGCAAAATCTCCGTATGACGAACGTCATATGGAAGCAAAAAAAGCTTTAGAAGCAATCTCTAACAAAGATTGGGCAGTAGTGCTAGACAAGGATTTTGAAAAAGCCTCGGCTCAATTAATCACTGAGCCTTTTGAAGAAGTCCATAACGATCTTATTCAAAAGAACAGCTACTATTTGTCACGATCAGTTGTAGCATTAGCTTGCTATTACTGGTCTAATACCGGTAGTGATATCATCATCTTGTCTCGCACGAGAGACATACGAACCCTTGCAGAACTTCAGGGATTGGATACCGTGCATGTGTTTTTTCCCGATAGTGATGAGTTTGATAAGAAAAAGAAAACAGTCAATAATTTGAGACTGTTCAATGTTGCAAAAGCAGCATCAGACTTCTGATTGAAAGCCCCTATTACAGGGGGCTTTCGCATTTTATTAATATATAATTGTAATGTAATGTTATATTTTTTCTTTAATGTTCTTATACATAGTAGCAATTCCAACGGCTATTACTATTATCCCACAAGTTGCAACTATAGTTCCATTATGTTTATCACTTTTTGTTTTGAATTCTTCTGGTTTTTCTGGATTAAAATAAATTAAAATTTTATCTCCAACATGATATCTATTTGATTCTGTGATTTGGGCATGATATTCTTTACCATTATTGTCTTTATATAAAATGTCTAGTTCATACGAATATTTTTCTTCCCATTCTCCGGTATCTTTATTTTTTTCTCTTGTAGTTTTTATATCTACATTTTTCACAGTTCCTTGTTTTTCCACAGAGTTTTTCATAAAAAAATCAATTTTATTTTGCCACATAATTCCTGCTATTAATATGCATATTCCAAATATTATTACTATGGCACACCATAAATTTCTGTTTTTATTATCTTCTTCCATTTCAAATCTCTTTCTTTTATATTCTATTTATTATAAGTATAAATTATCCTAAAATATTTTTGAATTATTTTTATAAATATTTAGCTTATATTATTTACGTAGAAAACTTTATATCTCATATGGACTTCTTTGAACTACCTATAAGAACAAAAGCGGCATGATTAAAATTATTTAACATTTTAGAGAACTTTTCATGCCACTTCTTTGTTCGCCCGCGAAAATTTCTGAAGAAATTTTCTGCGGAATGTTGGCGAAGCCTTTATATAATAGGAATTGCAGAGCAATTTCCTATTATATAAAAAACACTCAAAAACGTTATTGTTTTTGAGTGTTTTTTTATATTATCTCTTACTAAATTGTGGAGCTTTTCTAGCTTTTTTAAGACCATATTTCTTTCTTTCTTTCATTCTTGGATCTCTAGTTAAGAATCCATTTGCTTTTAAGCTTTCTCTATATTCTCCATTTGCTTCTAATAAAGCTCTTGAAATTCCATGTCTTATAGCTCCAGCTTGACCAGTAAATCCTCCACCTATAACTTTACATTTAACATCATATTTTCCAACAGTATTTGTTACTGTAAATGGTTGATTTACTATAACTTTTAATATTTCTGTTCCGAAATATTCATCTAATTTTTTTCCGTTAACAGTAATTTCTCCTTTTCCTTCTGATAAAGCAACTCTAGCTATTGATTTTTTTCTTCTTCCTGTTCCTTGAAATACTATTTTTTCAGTTTTTTTAGCCATATTATTTTACCTCCCAAACTTCTGGTTTTTGAGCTATATTTTCATGTTCACTACCAGCATATACTCTAACTTTTTTAATCATTTGTCTTCCTAATTTTGTATGAGGAAGCATTCCTTTAACTGCTAAGAACATTGCTCTTTCTGGTTTAGTATCCATCATTACTCTAGCAGAAGTTTCTTTCATTCCTCCTATATATCCTGAATGATGTCTATAAACTTTTTGATCTAATTTTTTTCCTGTAAGAATAGCATCTTTACAATTTATAACTATTACATAATCTCCCACATCTTCGTTTGGTGTATATGTTGGCTTATGTTTTCCTCTTAATAATTTAGCTACTTCTGTAGCAACTCTTCCTAATGGTTTATTTGCAGCATCTACAATATACCATTTTTTTTCTATTTCTCCTTTTTTAGGACTATATGTTATATTATTCATGGTATTTTAATACCCCTCCCAATTTTTATTTTATATATATGTATAAATTTATATATAGCTACCGGGGAGTGCTAATATAAATCAACATATTTACACATAATGCTTTTATATTTTAATACAAAATTTGCTTAAAGTCAAGCATTATCTAACATTTTTTTATTTCACTGTGACATATCTATTGTAAATCAATATATCCAAAATTTTTTTATTTATATTGTTACAGTTTTGACTAAAATATTCTTTATATTTATTGCAAAGGTTTGTAGGAGTGAACCTTGTGTCCACCTGTGAAAAACAAATAAAATCACGGGTCAACACTAGGCCGACCCCTACATTTTCTCTACAATTAAAAATTAAATCTGAAAATTAACTTTATTTTATATACTTCTTAAAAAAATAAAAACCAATTGCAATATTACAATTGGTTTTTATTTTTTATTTTAACTGTTTCATTACTTCTTCAGCGAAATTTTCTTCTTTTTTCTCAATTCCTTCACCTTTTTCAAATCTTGAAAATCTAACTATTTCAGCATTATTATTTTTTATTAATTGACCTACTTTTAAACTAGAATCTTTAACGAATTCCTGTTCTAATAGACAGATTTCTCCATAGAATTTTCCAATTCTTCCTTGTACCATTTTTTCTGCTATATCTGCAGGCTTTCCTTCATTCATTGCTTGTGCTTTTAATATTTCCATTTCTTTTTCTACTTTTTCAGTAGGAACTTCTTCTCTATTTAAATATTCTGGTTTTGCTGCAGCAATTTGCATGCATACATCCTTTGCAAGCTCATTTGTTCCAGCTTTAAAATCTACAAGAACTGCTATTTTTCCATCTCCATGAATATAGCTTTCTACTAATCCTTTTGACTCAAATCTTACAAATCTTCTAATTGTCATATTTTCCCCTATTGTTGCAATTTTTTCTGTTAATACTTCTTGTACTGTTTTTTCTGAATTTTTATATTTCATTGCTAATAATTCTTCAACATCTTTAGGATTATTAGTAGTTATTATCTCTGCAACATCAGCAACAAATTTTCTAAATTCTTCATTTTTAGAAACAAAGTCTGTTTCAGCATTAACTTCAACTATAGCTCCTATTTTTTTATCTTCTGTAACATATGAACTTACTAGCCCTTCAGCAGCTATTCTTCCAGATTTTTTTGCTGCTTTAGCAATTCCTCTTTCTCGTAATAATTCTGCTGCTTTTTCCATATCTCCATCAGTCTCTGTTAAGACCTTTTTGCAGTCCATCATTCCAGCACCTGTTTTTTCTCTTAACTCTTTTACTAAATTTGCAGTTATCATATTGAAACCTCCTAAAAAATTATTAGTTTAGGCGAGCATTGCTCGCCATTATATTATATAAAACATTTTTATACTTAAATTTATTATTCAGCTGTTTCTTCTGAAGCAACTTCTTCTATAGATTTCTCTGCTTCTTGAGTTTCTTCCATAGCTTCTTTTACTTCTTCTGTTACAACAGCATCTTCACCTTGTCTTCCTTCTATAACTGCATTTGCCATAACATCTGTTATTAGTTTAACAGCTCTTATTGCATCATCATTTCCTGGTATTGGATAATCAACATCCTCTGGGTTACAGTTTGTATCTATTAATCCCACAATTGGAATTCCTAATTTTTTAGCTTCTAATACAGCTATTCTTTCTTTTTTAGGATCAACTACAAACATAAGATCTGGTATTTTATCCATTTCCTTAATTCCACCTAAATTTTTCTCTAATTTTTCGATTTCTTTTTTTAATTCAATTACTTCTTTTTTTGGTAATAAATCAAAAGTTCCATCCTCTTGCATAGCTTCTAATTTTTTTAATCTTTGAATTCTTCCTTGTATTGTATTAAAATTAGTTAACATACCACCTAACCATCTTTGGTCAATGTAAAACATATTACATTTTTCAGCAGCTTCTTTAACACATTCTTGAGCTTGTTTTTTAGTTCCTACAAAAAGAATTGTTTTTCCTTCTTCAGATTGTTCCTTAACAAAATTATAAGCCTCATCTAATTTTTTTGAAGTCTTTTGTAAATCGATTATATGGATTCCATTTCTAGCTTGAAAAATGTATTCAGCCATTTTAGGATCCCATCTTCTAGTTTGATGTCCAAAATGAACACCAGCTTCTAGTAATTGTTTCATTGCAACTACTGCCATTTTTTATTCCTCCTTGTTTTGTTTTTCCTCCGCATATTTTTAAACATTTTAGCTAACTTATAGATTATAAGCACAAACTAAAACTCAATATACGTGTGTTTTTCAACGTAAAATATTATAACACCTATAAATAGGTGTTGTCAATCATTTTTAAATTGTTTTTACTAATAATAAATCGGAAAAACACTTTACTAGAGAACTACAGATTAATGCATATTCATGCACCAATCTTAAGTACATTACGTACTATTGTAGCCCTTTAATCTAGAGGTGGGCTTTTCCGACTTAACTATATTACATCTTTTGCAACAAAAAGTCAAGGTTAAATTTTTCCATAGTTTATACTTAACAAATAGAATATTCTGATCTTATTTTATATTTATTGTTATTGGCATTGCTATTGCTTGTATATCTGGATTATAGTAATCGTATACTCTTATGCTTCCTCCTGTTATTTGTGCTGGATAGTCTGCTTTATATTCTATATTTAAATCTATAAATTTATTCTCATCAAATTCTCTTATATATAAATATATTTTTCCATAGCTATATTCGTATTTTTCTATTTCTCCTTTTGTTTCTAATTTACTTAAAGCTTCTTCTTTTACTGAGCATCCTTGAGGTATATTAATTTCTAGCATACAATTTTCCATATATTGTCCAGAAGTATTAGATATTTTTATATTCTGTTTTAATGTATCATTTACTTTTGATTCTATATTGATTGTATATTCAACTTGTAATTTATTTTCTGACATATCATATTCTGAATAGTCTATATAGTATTCTTGAATAATTTCATAATACATTTTTCCTTTTTCTAAAGACATTGTTAATTTGTTTTCTTTTTCAATATTGTTAAATATTTCTTCATATATGTCTAAATTATTTTTTTCTACTTTAATTGTTTTTTCTTCTCCGTTTAATTCTACTTTTATGTTTTGCTCCCCTACTGTTGTTTTTCCTTCGTATTCTATCAAAGCTTTTAGAGAAAGAATCGTGCCTTGCGTTGTTCCCCAAGTTCCATATACATCTTTTCTAGATATAATATATTTTATTAATTCTAAATTTGTTTTTGAATTTGAATTTGCTTTTGTTAATGCAAGAGAAGTTAATGCTGTTGTTTGAAGATTTTGATAATTACCATAAGTACCATAATAGTCTCTTACATTTGAATTCATATATGAATATCCTTCACTTGAAATATTTATATCTTTTACTAGTTTATTTATAACATTATTTGTTTTCTTATTTTTTGTATTTGCAAACACATTTGCAATTAATGCCAATGTATAATTGTCAGTAACTTTATCCAATTTACTTTCTAAATATTCTATTGACTTTTCTAATCTTTCATCTTCTGGGAAACATTCTGACAATGTCCATGTTACATAAGCATTTAATGTTAATTCATCTGTTTTATCTACTATTCCATGAGTGTAACCATTTTTTATATCAAAGCTTCCATTTGCCTTTTGTTTACTAAAAACGTACTCTTTCATGTTTTCAATAACTTTTTCTTCAACATCATATACTTTTGATAAATCTGTCATTTCCATCAACCCATATGATGTAAGAACAACTTCAGCTGGTGAATGACCATATAATGAATATCCGCCTTTTTCCTTAGATACTTCATAAGTTAATAGTTTTTGGTATCCAGTTTCTATATATTGTAGTGCTTTTTGTTTTAATTCATTATCTATTTGTTTATCTTCTAAATATTTTAATACTAGAATGTCTGGATATAAACTTGATGAAACTTGTTCAAAACATCCTGTTGGCATTTTAAATATATTTTCTAGTCCTTCAACAGCTTGGCTCATTGCAGTTGAGTATAATTTTACTCTTAATTTTCCTGTTCCTTCTTTGTAATTTTGAAGATATAGAACATCTAAATCCATTTTATCTTCAAATGTTCCACTTGCTACTACATTTGAAATTTTAATTCCATTTTCTTTAGTAGTCATTGATTTTTCAACAATATCTGTTAATGTATCTGTTTTTGCTTCTATTCTTAGTTTATTTTCTCCTGATGATACTATTTCTATTGGTAAATATACTAATTTAGTTTCCTTTGCTTTTACATCTATATTTTTTTCATAATTACTAAATTTAAACCAATTCTCTTCTTTTACATTTAATTCTATGTTTAACGGATTTTCTGTGTAGTTATATACTGTTACTGGTATACTTATTTTATCTCCAACTACTGTATTGGTTGGCATACTAAAGTCTACAAAAAATTCCTTAAATACTCTAAATGAATTTGATGAATATCCTACTTTACCATCTTTTGTATTTCCAACAACTTGTATTTGCCATGTAGTTATATTATCACTTAGTTTTATATCTTTATTTGCTTTTCCATTTTCTGTTACAAGTTCTGGTATGAAACATAAACTTTCTAAAAATACATTTCTTATATTATCGTCTTCTGATATTTCCTTTTCTTCTACAAAATTTTCTTCTTTTATTGAAGAAGACTCTATTGAATCTGAATCAAAAGATATAGAGTTTTCAAATATATTGTTTATAGATGAACTTATATCTTTCTTATTATTTGCACTTTCTAAGTCTGTTCCAGATTGAATCCAACTTGAGGAATTGCTATCAAACGAATTAATAATATTATCTTTTGAATTATAAGCAATATCATCATTCACAGGTCCAACTTCAGAACTAATACCATAACGTTTTGGGTATTTTATGCTATTGTAAATACCAATTACTATTAATAAGATAATAATTATAATTAATGCTGTTTCCAATATATTTTTCTTATTTGCTTCTATTTTTTCTTCTATTTTTTTATCATTTTTTCCTTTATATTTTATTATATTTTCGTAAATATAATCTAATATTAAAGCTACAATTAAGAATTTTTCTTTAAATAATAATACAGATATTACTAATATTATTTCAGCTTTTAATAATTTTTTTAATATGTTTTCTATTTTATCTACTTTTTTACCATTTCTTTTAAGTAATTGAACTATTGTAAATATTATTGGAATAATTAAAATCATTATTATTGCATATAATGTTTCTTTGTCATAGTCACCAAATCTATCTGTAAAGAACACTGCTATAATAAATAAAACTCCTAAAATTCCATATTGTATTGTAAATTTAAATAAATATTCTCTTTTTTTATAAAAGAATAATATATATATTATCAGTGTTATAATTATATTTATAATTAAAGTTCCCAATTCACTTAAATTTATCTCATAAGCAAAATAGTCCCAAGTTGTTATCATTAGGATAAATAATATTAGTGCAATTGATAATAAATGTGTAAAAAATTCTCTGACTTTCTTACTTTTTATACATCCTATTATTGTTAAGGAAATAAGTAATAATATTCCTGAACTCCACATTACCTCTTCATAATCGTATTTATCTATTTCTGAATAACATATTGTTTTACTAACACTTCTATTATTTTCTCCTTGCCTTAGTAGTAGCCCCATCAAAGTTGTTTCATCTGAATCATCCATTATGTTAGCATATAATGTTGCAGCATCCAAATCTTCTGTAAATTCTATATCTGATAATGCAAGTTTTATATTGTCTATAGAAATATCATTATCGGCTAAGCTTAATATTGCCTCATCTAAAATACTTACTAATAAAGCTCCTTCTATACTTGTATTATTTTCATCTGATAAACTAATACTTAATCCGCATTATGTCTTTTGGAGAATATTCTTCTTTATCAGTTTCTACACTAATATTTAATGATTTATTTGGTTTTATAAATATTGTTTTTCTATTATTTACACTAATTTTATCTGTAGTAGTATACATATATTCTCTTGTGTTTGTACTAGAATTATCTAATATATAAATATCAATTAATCCATACGTATCCCCTAAATTTAGTTTTACTTTTTCTTCTGAAGTTGTTATCATTTTTATGACTTTGTCGTTTTTACATACATAAACAATTTTTTCTTTTTCATTTGATGAATTAATTCTTAATTCAATATCGTCTCCAGTATTATATTTTACACTATCTGTTGAAATTACAGTTTTATAATCATTCACTAATTCAAAAGAAAAACTTTTTTCTTCTACATTTTCGTCCATATCTTTAGCAGATATATTTATTTTTGCACTTGATATTTCATAACTTTTCCATCCATCTGTATCATAATGTTCATTTTCTTTTGAGTATTTTACATTTTCTAAATCATTAGCTGTTAATGTAAATTTTCCTATTCCTTTTTCGTTTGTAATAACTTGTCTTTTTATATTGTTAATTGTAACAGTGGCATAAGTTTTTACAGGTGTTCCATCTGCTTTTTTTGTAAATATATAAATGTCATTATTAATTCCTTTTATTAATTTATTATAAATAGGTAATACCTCTATTTCGAATTTTCCTGTTCCTACTGAAAAACTTGTATTTTCTTCTATCATATAATTTGATTCATCTATAACTTGTGCAGATACTGAAAATTTTCCTGTTTTTTCTACCTTGTACTCAAATGAGTACTCTCCATTTTCATCTGTTTTTCCTATAAACTCATTTTCATTTATTTTTGCCTTAATTGAGGCATTTTTAACATTTTCTCCAAAAAAATATTGTGCTTTTACTTTTACTACTGCAGTTTCTCCAACCAAGTAATTTGCTTTGTCAGTTGTTAACTCCACACTATATTTTGGTGCAACATAAGGATTTACATTAAAACATTTAGTATACTCTTGCCCTTTTGTCTCTAATTTTAATGTATAAGTTCCACTATTTACTTCTTCTGCTAGTTTAAAAGTACCACTAATAATTCCATAATCAGAAGTTTTTCCTTCTTTAATATAAACTCTATTTCCATTACCATCAAAAATGCTTACCTTTATATCTTCCTCTATAGGCTTGTCATTATCCATATATGTTGCAAGAGCTCTATAATTTACTTCATCATTAGGTTTATAAATTCCTTTATCAAAAGTAATTGTTATATTGGAATCTTTAGTATTTTGTATATTTATTGTTTTTTTCACTTTATCTTTTCCAAGATTTGTTTTAGCAATAATTTCTATATAGTATTTACCCGGTTCTAAATTATTTGGAAGTTCCATACTAATTGATGCCATTGCATTGTCATCAATTTCAACCTTCTGAGTTGTTTTTTTAACTGTTTTTTTATTAGAATCTAGTAGTTTTACTTTTATATTTCCCTTTTCTATAATTTTGCTAGAATTAATTTCTACTACTGCTTCCACTTTATCATTTATATAATATTTATCACTTGTTACTATGCTAACTGTTTGATTTCCAGTTTGTTTATACTTTACTATGCTAAATATTACTATTATTGCTAAAGCTAAGATTATTAATATTCCTAAACTTTTTAGTATTTTTTTCTTTTTCACTAGTAAATCCCCTTTCTTTCATTATTCCATATATAAAATTATATATATAAAAAAATATCTTTTCAACATTTTGAAAAGATATTTTTTTATATTCATAATATTCAGTTTTAAATATATTAACCAACTGTCAAGTAACTAAAATTCAATTTTTTCATTTATAAATGTTTCTATTTCTTCTATTTTTATTCTTACTTGCTCCATTGTATCTCTATCTCTTACTGTTACGCACCCATCTTTTTCTGTTTCAAAATCTACTGTTATGCAATATGGTGTTCCTATTTCATCTTCTCTTCTATATCTTTTTCCTATACTTCCAGTTTCATCATAATCACATACAAATTTCTTTGACAAATTTTCATATATTTCTTCTGCTTTTTCACTTAACTTCTTTGATAATGGTAATATTGCTACTTTAAATGGTGCTACTGCAGGATGTAAGTGTAATACTGTTCTAACATCCCCTTCTGCTATCTCTTGTTCTTCATATCCATCACATAACAAGGTTAACACCATTCTATCTACACCTAAAGATGGCTCTATTACATATGGAACATATTTTTCATTTGTTTCTGGATCTAAATATGTCATATCTTCTTTTGAAGCTTCCATATGTCTTGATAAATCATAATTTGTTCTATCTGCAATTCCCCAAAGTTCTCCCCATCCAAATGGAAATTTATATTCAATATCTGTTGTTGCATTACTATAAAAGACTAGTTCTTCTTTGCTATGATCTCTTAATCTTAAATTTTCTTCATGTATTCCTAAACTTAGTAAAAAGTTTTTACAGCTTTTTTTCCAATATTCATGCCACTGTAAATCTGTTCCTGGTTTGCAGAAAAATTCTAATTCCATTTGTTCAAATTCTCTAATTCTAAATATAAAATTACCTGGTGTTATTTCATTTCTAAATGCTTTTCCCACTTGTCCAATTCCCATAGGCAATTTTTTTCTAGTTGTTCTTAAAACATTTTTGAAATTTACAAATATACCTTGAGCTGTTTCAGGTCTTAAATATATTTCTGATTTTGAATCTTCTGTTACACCTTGAAATGTTTTGTACATTAAATTAAATTTTCTTATTTCTGTAAAATTTTGTTTTCCACAGTTTGGACACAAAATGTTATTATCTTTTATAAATTTTACAGTTTCTTCGTCAGACCAGCCATCTGCTATTATATCTTTTCCATTTTTTGTTGCCCATTCTTCTATTAATTTATCTGCTCTATGCCTCGTTTTACACTCTTTACAATCTATTAATGGATCACTAAATCCTCCTACATGTCCTGTAGTCACCCAAACTTCTGGATTCATTAAAATTGCTGTATCTAGTCCTACATTGTATTTATTTTCTTGGATTATTTTTTTCATCCATGCTTTTTTTACGTTGTTTTTAAGTTCTACTCCTAAAGGTCCATAATCCCAAGAATTTGCTAAACCACCATAAATTTCTGAACCTGGATATACATATCCTCTTGATTTACACAAATTTACAATTTTTTCCATTGAATCTACCATAAAAATTCCCCCTTTATTTTTTATTTGCCAGGAAATCAAAAAAGACTTACATTCCTAGCATAAGCTAGGGACGTAAGTCTTTACGCGGTTCCACCCTAATTGATATTTTAAAAATATCCACCTTAATTTTCATTTTGCTCAAAAGCTCCAAAATATATCTATTATTGTTTAAGTTTCCACTATTCTTAAACTCACTATAAATAAATTTGTAATATATTTCCTCTTCATCATTGCAAATATATAAATTCAATGTAATTATTATATTACTATTTTTTAAAAAAGTCAATTAATTTAATATTAGTTCACTTATTTTTTCAAAATTATTTAAATTATATGAATTTATTTGTGTTTCTGATAATGTATATAAAATATCTTTAATATAAATTGCTCTATTAAAATTATTTCTATAATTGTTTTTTTGTAATATTTCTCCATATTTTTCAAATCCATTTTCTAAGTCGATTTTATATATTACAAAACCACTTTTACCTTCATATGATAATGGAAATCCTATTAAATTTTTGTTTTTATTATAAAATAATTGTTTATGATTATATAATAAACTTGAATAAGTATATGATTTTCCAATATCTACATTAAAAATTTCTTTAGGATTTTCCAAGTCTGATACATCAAACATTGACATTTTCATATTTGTACTTGTTACTCCACCATTGGAATTAGTTTTTGTATTGTATCCAATTCCTATTATATGTGTTTCATCATATGGATGCAGATATGAACTATATCCTGGAATTTTTAATTCTCCTTTTACTTGTGGATTTGATGGTTCTGATAAATCTATTACAAACAATGGATCCATTTGTTTAAATGTAACTACATATCCAATTTTACCAATAAATCTTACTGAATATATTTTTTCTCCTTTTGCCATATTTTCTATTTTTCCTATTTCATTTAAATTTTCATCTAATATATATAGTTGGTTTGTTGAATCATCTCCAAATCCTAATGTAGTTGAAATTCTTAATTTTCCATCATATTCATCTATTGAAAATTGATTATTTAAATTTCCTTTTATTTCACCTTTACATTGCAGGGTTACTTTTGAATTATTTAAATTAAATTTATATATAGTTGTTTTAATATTGGAAGAATCATAGTAATTCCCGTAATTCGTCTGTGCTATATATAAATTTTTCTCACTCGAATACACAATATCACTTGCACCAAAAAATATTTCTGTACTTGCTTTTTCATTATTATTAATATTAAATCCTGCAACTATCATATAACTATAATTTTCAGAACCTTCAAAATATACTATATCTTTTACATCAGCTCTTTTTATTTCTGTACTTACTGCTGTATCTCTTAAAGCTGGTAATATTTCATAATCCTCCATATCTTTATAATAGTATGCCATTTTATTACTTATAAAATATATATTATCTCCAATCATTCTTGAATTTGAATAATATCCATCTAAACTAACTTTTCTTATTTGCTTTGGGTTTTCTTTATCTTTAATATCATAAACTATTGCTTCTGCCATATTAATGGTAGATACTCTAGATAAATCTTGGACTACTTCAGTTTCATATCTTGTTGTAACTTGTTCATATTCATTCATATTACCTAATATAATTAATTTATCTTTATTTATATATATTTCTCTTAGATAAAAATTTTCTTTTTCTTCTTTAATTTCTATTTTAGAAATTATTTTTAATTCTTCTGCTTTTACTATATATACTTTATTTTGTACTGTATAGTATATATACTCCCCATCTGTTTTTATAATATCAGCTTCATCAACATTTTCTACTTGTATATTTGTTGTAGAATAATCTGAAAGTTCTTTGTTAGATTCGCTTCTGTTATTTGATGATTCAAGTTTTTCTTCAGCTATAGCATCTTCAATTACAATATCTTTACTATTTTTCATATTATCATTTGCTTGTTTTAAAACATCTTTTAGCTCTTCTATACTATTAAATCTTGGTAAAACAGTTGATTCAGTACTATTTTCTTCTCCTTTGCTTATTGCTATATTAATTTGATTGTTCTGATTATTTACATTATCTCTATATATACCCACTATAGAAAATATAATAATAATTACCGCACATGCAGATAAATATTTCATGTATATAAGTTTTTTAGATTTTTTTTGAGTAATTTTTTCAAAAGTTTTGTTTTTTAATTCACTACTTGCATGAATTTGTTCGATTGCTTTTTTATAGTTTTCTTTATTATTCATCTTCAAAACCTCCTTCTATTTTTTCCTTCAACATCTGTCTTGCCCTAAAAAGCCAAGTTTTTATTGTTCCTTCGCTTTTTTTCATAATTTTGGAAATTTCTTTTACTTTGTATCCTTCATAATATAATAGATAAACTACTGTTTTATAGTTTTTTGGTAAATTGCAAATTATAGAAAAAATATTTTCCTCTTCTTTTGATGTAAATTCTATATTTTCATCTAATGTTACTATTTTTTTATTCCATGCAGAATTATTAATATTTTTAGTCAAATTAATTGTTACTCTAATAAACCAAGCCTTTTCATGTTCTTCGTTTTCAAACTTTGGCATCTTTTCACTAAATTTTATAAAAACTTCTTGAAATATATCTTCTGCATTTTCTATTGTTCTACACCTTGTTAAAGCAATTCTATATACTATATCTGCATATTTTTCTATTATTTCTTTTATATATTCTTCTTTTTGCATATTTTCCCCCTATCTATTATTAATACAAATCAAAGTAGATTTTGGTTTCATAAAAATCAATAAAAAACACTAGATAAGTTTCTAGTGTTTTCATTTTAATCAGCTTGTTTTTTTATTGGAATAAAATTCTCTGCAAATTTATATTTATCTCTATTTTGTATATAAAAATATCCTATAATTGAGAATATAACTGCCCCTATAAAATTAACCATTAAATCTTTCATAGTATCATTTATTCCTATATCTAAGTACCCACCATCTATAATTGTTTCAATGGTATCATCTCCATTTTTACTATATACTACAGTTTTTTCTATGTTGTCAACTACTACTGGTATATTCTTTCCTTCAGGTTCTAGTACTACTGTTGAAATCGTTTGTACAATTCTATCTTTTTGCATATCATATTTAAATATTGTATCAGCTCCATACTCAAAAAATTCCCATAAAACTCCTATTGTCATAGAAAAACAAAAGGCTACTAATGCTACAAAAATCGGTGATAATTTAATGTGAAATTTTTCTGAATTATTTAATATATCAATTAAAGAAAAACCTATTGCAGCACACAAAAATCCATTTATTGTATGTAATATTGTATCCCAATGCTTAAAAATTCCATAAAAGTTTTGAATCTCTCCTAATATTTCGGCTGAAAATATAAATAATAGTATTATAATTTCTAATAAATCTGGAATTTCAATTTTAAACTTTTGGTTTATTGTATATGGTATAGTAAACAATATTAATGTTAATATACATAAAAACACACTAGAAAAATCTCCACTTAAAAATCTTAATACCATTACAATTATTACAAGTGCTCTTAATGCTAAATACCATGCTACACTTGTTTTTTTATTGTTTTTATAGAACTCTTTTATTTTATTTGCCATATAGATTCCTCCTATTATACAAATAATTTTATATTTATCTTATATCACAAATTTAATAAATTTTCAATATTATTGTTAACTTCCATAAATGTCATTTAATATTAAATTGAATATACTATATATATGGAGGATTAAATTATGGAAAATTCTAAACAACTACAAGAAGATTTTGAAAAAACAGCAACTAAGGTATCTATGATTAGTATAATAGGAAATTCATTATTATCAATATTTAAAATATTAACTGGTATTTTTTCACACTCTACTGCAATGATTAGCGATGGTATACACTCTGCTTCTGATGCTTTTAGCAGTATTATCGTAATCATTGGTGTAAAAATCTCTTCAAAAGCATCTGATATTAATCATCCCTATGGACATGAAAGATTCGAATGCGTTGCAGCTATTATACTATCAATAATTCTACTTATAACAGGTTTATTTATAGGAGTTGATTCTATTAAAATAATTTTTTCTAATAATTATCAAGATCTGACAATTCCCGGGCTTTTATCATTAATCGCAGCTATAATTTCTATTATATCAAAAGAAATGATGTACTGGTATACTAAGTATTATGCAAAATTATATGATTCAGGAGCTTTAATGGCTGATGCTTGGCATCATCGTAGTGATTCACTATCCTCTGTAGGTGCATTAATTGGAATTGCCGGAGCAAGAATGGGATTTCCTATATTAGATTCCATAGCAAGCTTAATTATTTGCATATTTATTACAAAAGCTTCTTACGATATTTTCAAAGATGCAATTGATAAAATGGTTGATACATCATGTGATAAAGAAACGGAAAATTTAATTAGAGAATATTCTCTTAAACAAAATGGTGTATTAAGTGTTGATTTATTAAACACTCGTATATTTGGAAATAAAATTTATGTAGATATGGAGATAAGTGCTGACAAAGATATTTCTCTTTTTGAAGGTCACCAAATTGCAGAAAAAGTTCATAACACAATTGAAGAAAATTTTACCAAAGTAAAACATATTATGATACATGTCAACCCTAAATAACTTTTTTATTTCTTATATAAAATATTTTGATTTAATTTTATATATGTTAATTATTTATATATTTGAACATAAAATGAACCCAAATTATTAAACTTATTTTTGTCTAATAATTTGGGTTCACTTCATTATAATACTTCTCCTTTTCTATTTTATATATTTATTTTTTTATTTTATACTAGATATAATAATTAAAAATTTTATTTGTAATCTTCAATTTTTATACTTTTCATAACATCATAAAATTTAATTATTTCATTAATTACTCTAATTACTTCTTTTTTTCCCAATTCTTGTTCTTCGTTATCTACACATTCTATCTTACATAGTCTTTTCAAATTATACTCTAACCAACCAGATTTGTTTTTAAAATTTGAAATTATTGCATCTTCTAAATCACTTATATTTCCACCATTAGACTTGTATGTATTGATAAAACAATCAAACTTTTCTTTATCAAAAAAATCTTGACCACCACTCCAATCCCATGCTGTTTCTAACAATTCTTCACAAGGGTTAATTAATCCAGATGATTCCCAATCAATTAAAACAGGATTATCTTTATCATCCCACAAAATATTTGGTAAATCTAAATCTCTATGACTTATTACTTTATTACTTGAAATTTTTAAAGCTGCATTAGTTGATTTTTTATCTAGTTCATTTAAATAATTAATGTTTTTTTCTAATAAATCCTTTACTTCTGCATCATCTATTTTTGAAATATAATATTTCCAATCAAATTCAACAATTTCTTTTCCTAAATTGCTATCATTTTGTATACTGCTAAAATCTATTTGATGCAATCTAGCTAATTGTTTTGCAACTTTTTTTACTTTATCAATAGTAATTTCATTATCTTTAATTGATTTACCTTCAAACCAATCAAAAATTAAAAAGTAATTACCGTCTATTTCTTGTAATACTTGGCCATTATAATTATTAGCTGAAATACATTGGATATTATTTTCTTTGGCAAGGTTAGCTATCTTCTCAGCAAATATATGGTTATTCTTAGCATTTGGTCTTTTCATAACTTCAGGATTTAAATGTTTTATAGCATATATTCCAGATGAAGTTACAACTTTATACATTCTATTTAATAATCCTCCTGATACACGAATAGGCTTTTGAGTTATAGTTCCTAACTTTAATTTACTAATTAGTTTATTTAATGTATTTTCAATTCTATCTAACCTATTAATATATAAAGTATATTCTCTTGGATCAAACTTATCTCCATGTCCTTTATCTATAGCTTCTGTAAATCCATATTTAAAATATATATGTTTAGCTACTTCATTATCATCTTCTAAACCAATTGTAAACTCTGTATACCCTTCATTTGCTAATGTATTTATACAGTAATATATTAATTCTTGTCCTAACCCTTTTCCTTGAAATTTTTTATCAACTCTAAAAGCTTCAAAATATACTCTTTGGTTTTGTATTGCTTCTGATAATAAGTCATGACTTACATAATTTATTGTAAGTTCTCCAATAAATTTATTTTCATTTTCTATAACAAAAACATCAATTTCATTTTTTTCAAATTCATCTAATCTCTGCTTTTTATACTTTTTCCATAATCCATCATTTCCTGGAAACAATCTTTTTAACTTATCAAATTCTTCTATGTTTATTTTCCTAAAATTCATTATATATTTATTTTTCCTTTCCCCACAATACAGGTATTAATTCTTTTAATTTAAATAATTTCTTTGTTTCTAAATTTTTTAATATTTCTATATTTTCACTTTCTTCACTTAATTGCATCATATGTTCCATAGAAGCACTACAATGCATAATCAAGTTTCCTTATTTATCATTATTTATATTCAAGCAATATTATATCATTTTCTATTGAATTTGTCTTAAAATTTGTTTAATTTTAAAATATTTTCCATTCCTTATCAGATTACATCAGTTGCTCTTCGCGCTCGTCTCTTAAATATTAAAAAAACTTTTTCTGGTTGCATGGGCTCGCAAAAGGACCGCGTAGGTAAAACAGTAATTTGCACTATTTTAACCTTCGTGCAACGCATTTCATTTCTTGCACTCGGTAGACTCCTTTTCGAGTCCTTGACTTTAATAAGCAAAATAAAAGACCAGCAAATCTTAAGTTCACCGGTCTGTCTGGCTCCCCAAGACCGGAAACATACATATATGCGAATTAGAATTTATATCAATATTGAGATTAGATACAAGTTTGAAAGGTGGTAAAATAAAATGGCTTTAGGTAAATATGGAATTATATTAAAAAAATATTTAAAGGAATATAAACCTATTAAATATAGTGAATTAACTATAAATTGTTCTCTTATGGATTATCTTTATGAAAAAGAAAAAGAACTAATAAAATATAAAACTTCCATTGAAAAGCTCTTAAAACAAACATATCCCCAACCTAAAACAAATGAATTTATTGTTATTGCTAGATATAACAATATGATTGAAAGCATGGTTAAGGAATATGTATTCAATAAAATTAAAACTATTTAAAGGGAGCAAGAGAAATGGAATTGGATTTAGAACTATAATAAATTAAAGAAGAAAATAGTCGCTTACTTTTTAGTAAGCGACTACATTTTGATTTTTCTCGACAACTATTCGTTTTCAAGTATAATTATTTCAGTTTCATATGCATGGAAATGTCTTTTAAATGCTTGTGGTGTTTGACATTGACGTCTTCCACATTCAAACAAAAAGCTTCGTGATGTGTCCTTATCAACTTTCACATAAAATCGAGATGGATATTTAGTAAACGCATCCCAGTTCAGAATTTCTTGGATTACAGGTTCCATCTTATCTGTATCAACTTTTGCGAATGATAATTCGAGACAATCATTCTGTGCATTAATAATAAAACTTACATTATCAAATTTAGCTAAAGTTGCATTGATAAAAACTGTTTTGGATAACACTATAAACCTAGGATTAACAGAATTAAACTTAGATGCTAAATATTCCACAACCTCTTCGTTCCATTTTGAGTTTATAACTCCTGCAAAAGCATACGACATAATCTTTTTCTCCTTTAAAAATTTTTTATAATAACTGTCTGACCTACAGTTGCAAAAATAAGGATTTTTGCACATTTTTGCATTAATATATTATCACATTTTTATGTTAATTGCAAATTTAATTTTCTCAAAACTTTTTTCTCGTAGATCGAAAAAAAACGAACGAGATAATTCGTCCGTTTATATGGCTCCTCGTGTTGGGCTCGAACCAACGACCTATCGGTTAACAGCCGAGCGCTCTACCAACTGAGCTAACGAGGAATATTAAAATCCTGGCAACTTCCTATTTTCCCAGCAGGGTAACCCGCAAGTATCTTCGGC
>JBJFFD010000020.1:0-12676 GCA_051891335.1 Candidatus Scatovivens sp. | reverse complement strand
AAGAAACAAGATTTGAAGTTAAACCTTCATTATGGCAAAGAATTAAAAATAGCAAATTTGTAAAAACTATAGCTTATATAATGAAAATAAGAGTTGTTCTAGATTATCCAGCACTACCAGAAGGAAATAGAGAAAATTATTAATAAAAGATAGGAGTACCTTTAAAACAGAGTACTCTTATTTTTATTATGAAATCTTTATTAAAATTATAGATTATAAAAAATTGCAAGATTAATAAAAATATCTTTAAAAAAATAGATAAATATAGTAAAATAAATTTATTATATTAAGAAAGGAAAAAATAAACATGAAAATAGAGTTAATTGGAGGATGTACTAAAGAAGAACTAGAAAAAAGAATAAAAAAAATTACTGCTGCAGGAAAGCTTTCAAGATTTCCTGGAAATGTATTTGAAGTACTGGATAGTTGTGAAAATTATGAAAAAAATTTAAAGATGATTAAAAGAATAATAAAAATGGGACATAAATCTATAATAGAACATGATTATTTAGTTTTTGCCATAGCAGACGTTACTCCTATAATAGAACAAATAATCATTGGAAATAGATTAACATCTTTTACTATAAAATCTAGAAGAGAAGTTGATTTTAGGACAGCAGGATTTTATATTCCGGATTTTAGAGACAAAGAAGGAAATATTCATAAAGATAACCTAAAGCTAAAAGAAAAATATGAGGAACATATGAAATATTTATTTGATATATACGCGCAATTAGTAGATAGAGGAATAAGTACAGAAGATGCAAGGTTTATTTTGCCATATTGCTTCCACTCTAATATAATAATGGGATTAGACGGAAGAGAATTAGAAAAAATGATAATTTCTTTTACAAAAGGACCTCTAAGTAAAATATCTGAAATTAAAGAATTTGGAAACAAACTATTAGATATAGTTAAAGAATATGTTCCATATTTGATAGAGAGTATTGAAAATGAAAATATAATAGAAGAAAATTACTTTAAATATTTAGAAGATATGGAAAAAAGACCTGAAATAAAAATATTAGATAAGCCAGAACTTGTAAGTTATACTCAAAATGCAGATGATGTTGTTTTATTATCAGAAATAATGTACCATTATCAATGTTCTAAAAATCAAGCAGAAGAAATTTTAAATAATATAAGCCAAAAAGACGAAAAAGCAAAAGAAAAGATGATGGATGTTATATTGCATAAAGAAGAAAGAAGAGAATTAGAACAAGTAAACTTTACATTTCAAATTCCAATTTCTTTATCAATTTTAACACATTTAACAAGACATAGAATGCATTCATTATTAGTTCCAGAATTTACTCCAATTTGGGATTTTAATAATTATATAATTCCGGATAAAATAAAATTAAATGGTAGAGAAAAATTTGAAGAAGCAGTTAATAAAAATATAGAGATGTTTAATGAGTTTAATAATGAAGGAATATTAGAAGAAGATTTAATTTATTTCTATATAGGAGCACAAATGTGTAATGTAATGACAACAATGAATGCAAGGACTGTACAGTGGATTTGCAGAATGCGTTGTTGTAACAAAGCGCAATGGCAAATAAGAAATATTGCAAAGGAAATTGCAAAACAAGTAAAACAGGTAGCTCCGTTAATAGGAAAAGGATTAGGACCAACATGTATAACCGACAAATATTGTGGAGAAGGAAAAGAGTCATGTGGTCTAATAGAAAGAATATAATAATTAATAATATAAATAATCTATTAGTAGATTTGCTTATTGGTAAACAATAAATAAGATTAAATTAATAAATGTATATAATAAAGGGGTTGATGCTCTGCATCAATCCCTTTATTGAATAAAAAAATATTGTTAAATTTATGTAACATTTTTTTAAATAAAGGTTGACAAAGATAAAGTTTCCGTAGTATAATAGCAATTGCGTAAGATTAGCGATGAAGTAAGATGTGGCTACACTTTAAAGTGGAGGGAACTCTTATGGAGTATGTCTTGGCTTAGACCGGGCGATAAGTTTGATAAAAGCATTTACTTATCCAGGTAATTTATAGTAAATATACTTAAATAAACTTGGATTTTAAAGATGGTGAAAACAAAACACCAGGATGCGTTGATAACTTGCCGTTAATCATTCAAATAATATTTAAGGAGGGAAAATTAAATGGCAACATCAAACACAAAAGTAGGAAGTGACAAAATTAGAATTAGACTAAAAGCTTATGATTATGTTGTTTTAGATCAGTCTGCTGAAAAAATAGTAGATACTGCTAAAAGAACAGGAGCAAAGGTTTCAGGACCAATTCCACTTCCAACAGAAAAAGAAGTAATAACAATTTTACGTTCTCCACACAAACATAAAGACTCAAGAGAACAATTTGAGATGAGAACACATAAAAGAGTTATTGATATTCTTTATCCAACACAAAAAACAGTTGATAATTTAATGAAATTAGAATTACCAGCAGGTGTTGATATCGAAATTAAATTATAGAAATTAAAAAACTATGCTGGCCGTAAGAGTCAGTCGATGGGAGGAAGATTTAAAAATGAAAGCAATTTTAGGAAAGAAAGTTGGAATGACACAAATATTTGATGAAAATGGGGTTGTTATTCCAGTAACAGTTATTCAAGCTGGACCATGTACAGTAGTACAAGTAAAAACAGTAGAAACAGATGGTTATAATGCAGTACAAATTGGATTCGGTGAAATTAAGGAAAAGAAAGTTAATAAACCAAAAGCTGGGCATTTTGCTAAGGCTGGAGTTAAAGCTGTTAAAAATTTAAGAGAATTTAGATTAGAAGACGTTTCTAGTATAAAAGCTGGAGATGAAATAAAAGTTGATACTTTTTCAGAAGGAGATTCAGTTGATATTCAAGGAACAACAAAAGGAAAAGGATTCCAAGGTGTTATAAAACGTCATGGACAATCAAGAGGACCTATGGGACATGGTTCAATGTATCATAGAAGACCAGGTTCAATGGGATCAACTTCAACACCAGGTAGAGTATTTAAAGGTAAGAAATTACCAGGACATATGGGAGTTAATACTGTTACAATACAAAACCTTAAAGTAATAAAAGTTGATACAGATAAAAATGTTATATTAGTAAAAGGTAGTGTACCAGGAAATAAATATAGCGTATTAAAAATAAGCAGTAGCGTAAAAGCATCTAAATAGGAAGGAGGAAAAGTAAATGCCTAAAATAGACGTATATAATATGGAAGGAAAAAAAGTTAGCGATTTAGAATTAAAAGAAGAAGTATTTGGAATCGAGCCTAACGAAGCTTTAGTACATAGTGTACTTGTTAATTATTTAGCTAATCAAAGACAAGGAACACAAAGTACTAAAACTAGAAGCGAAGTAAGAGGCGGAGGAAGAAAGCCTTGGAAACAAAAAGGAACAGGTAGAGCAAGACAAGGTTCAATAAGAGCTCCACAATGGATAAAAGGTGGTATAGCTTTAGGACCAAAACCACGTTCTTATAAATATAGAGTTAATAAAAAAGAAAAAAGATTAGCTATAAAATCAGTATTAAGTTCTAAAGTATTAGAAAATAAATTAACTGTTGTTGATAAATTAGAATTAAAAGAAATTAAAACAAAATCTATGGTAAATACTTTAAAGAATTTAAAAGTTGAAGGAAAATCTTTAATAGTAATACCAGAAAAAAATGAAAATATTCAAAAATCAGCAAGAAATATTGAAGGTGTTAGAACAGCTTCTATAGATACAATAAATATATTTGATCTACTAAAATATACTAATTTAGTATTAACAGTAGACACAGTTAAAAAAATAGAGGAGGTGTATGCTTAGATGTTAGCAGAAGAAATTATACTAAAACCAATAGTAACAGAAAAAAGTAATTCTGATTTACAAGAAGGAAAGTACACCTTTAAAGTTGCAAAAAAAGCAACAAAAGTTGATATTAAAAAAGCCGTAGAAAAAATATTTGGAGTTAAAGTATTAAATGTTAATACAATGACTGTAAAGGGAAAAGAAAAAAGAGTTAGATATCAAGTTGGAAAAACTTCAGATTGGAAAAAAGCAATAGTTACTATAGACACAAATCCAACTGAGAAAAAATATTTAGCAAAAGGTGGAAAAGAAACTAAAGTTTCTAAAAAATACAAAGATTCAATAGAAGAATTTACAGGTGTATAAAAATATCTAGATAAAACTAGGATAATAAAAAATATCTGCTTATGCGGAGCAGGAAAATTTCCGTAAATAAAATATAGAGAAAAAATTTCAGCGAAAACAAGTAATTTGTAGATAATCGAATGAAAAAATCGGAGTCGTACATAGGTACATCGAGCATTTTTGAAACGAATAGTAGATACAAAGAATAATGTTTTTAATGAAATTGAGAGGAGATAGTAAAAATGGGAATCAAACACTATAAACCATACACACCATCAAGAAGAAATATGACTTCTTCTACTTTCGAAGAAATTACAAAGAAAACTCCAGAAAAATCTTTGCTAGCTAAAAAGAAAAAGAATGCAGGTAGAAATTCTTATGGAAGAATAACAGTAAGACATCAAGGTGGTGGAAATAGAAGAAAATATAGAATAATTGATTTTAAAAGAAAAAAAGATGATATGTTTGCAACAGTAATAGGTATTGAATATGATCCAAACAGAAGTGCAAATATTGCTTTAATTGAGTATGAAGATGGAACAAAAAGTTATATATTAGCACCACAAGGATTAAAAGATGGAGATAAAATCATTTCAGGACAAAATGTTGATATTAAAGTAGGAAATACAATGCCTATAGAATCAATTCCAGTAGGTACATTGATTCATAATATAGAATTAAATCCAGGTCAAGGAGGAAAATTAGTAAGAAGTGCTGGTCAAGAAGCACAATTAATGGCTAAAGAAGGAAAATATGCACATGTAAGACTTCCATCTGGTGAAATGAGATTAATATCAGTAAAATGTAGAGCAACTATAGGTACTATAGGAAATTCTGATCATGAAAATATTAAATTAGGTAAAGCAGGAAGAAAAAGACATATGGGAATAAGACCTACTGTAAGAGGATCTGTTATGAACCCTAATGATCACCCTCATGGTGGTGGAGAAGGTAGAGCTCCAATTGGTAGACCGGGACCTTTAACACCTTGGGGTAAACCAGCATTAGGATATAAGACAAGAAATAAAAAGAAATTGAGCAATAAATTTATAGTAAAGAGAAGAAAATAAAATTTTATAAATAATTTATAATTTGTAAAATGGAAGGAGGAAAGCTTAATGTCAAGATCAAGCAAGAAAAAACCTTTTGTAGCTCCAAAATTATTAAAGAGAATTGAAGCTATGAATGAATCTGGAAAAAAAGAAGTACTAAAAACATGGTCAAGAGCATCTACAATATATCCTCAAATGGTAGGACATACAATAGCTGTTCATGATGGAAGAAAACATGTTCCGATTTATATTTCTGAAGAAATGATTGGACATAAATTAGGAGAATTTGCTCCTACTAGAACATTTAAAGGTCATGCAGGAGATAAGACTACAAAAAAGTAAAGATAGTTTAAATATAACTTTAAAAATATAAAGGAGGAAAAAACAGTGGAAGAAAAAGAAGCTCAAGTAGTAGAAGCAAGAGCAACATTAAGTTATGCTAGAATATCAAGTAGAAAAGTTAAAATTATAGCAGACTTAATGAGAGGTAAAAAAGTTGATGAAGCTTTATCAATTGCTAAATTTGCTCCAAAAGCATCAGGAGAAATACTAGAAAAATTGTTAAAATCAGCTATAGCAAACGCTGAAAACAATCATTTTATGAATAGAGCAAATCTTTATGTTGCTGAAATATATGCAAACCAAGGACCTACATTAAAAAGAATAAGACCAGCAGCTAAAGGTTCTGCAGTAAGAATAAGAAAAAGAACAAGTCATATAACGATAGTGTTAAGAGAAAGTAAATAGAGAAAGGAGGATATTTACGATATGGGACAAAAAGTGCATCCTAATGGATTTAGAGTAGGAGTTATAAGAGATTGGAATTCTAAATGGTATGCAGATTCAAAGAATTTCAGTGATTACCTAGTTGAAGATTACGAAATTCGTAAATATATAAAAAAGAAATTATTTATTAGTGGAATTTCAAAAGTAGAAATAGAAAGAACTGCTAAATTTGTAAAAGTTAATGTTTATACAGCTAAACCTGGTTTAGTTATTGGTAAAGGTGGAAACATTGCTGAAACATTAAAAACTGAATTAGAAAAAATGATTAAAAAAGAAGTTAATTTAAATATAGTTGAGGTAAAAGATATTGATACAAATGCTCAACTAGTTGCAGAAAACATTGCAGGTCAATTGGAAAGAAGAATTTCTTTTAGAAGAGCAATGAAACAATGCATGCAAAAAGCTATTAAAGGAGGAGCATTAGGAATAAAAACAGCTGTATCTGGAAGATTAGGCGGTGCTGATATGGCTAGAACTGAATTTTACAAAGAAGGAAATATTCCACTTCAAACTTTAAGAGCTGATATTGATTATGGTTTTGCTGAAGCTGATACAACTTATGGAAAAATAGGTGTAAAAGTTTGGATATATAAAGGTGAAATCTTAAAGGCCAAAAAAGAGACAGAAGGAGGTAGAGACTAATGCCATTAATGCCAAAAAGAACAAAGCATAGAAAAATGCAAAAAGGAAGAAACAGAGGAAGAGCTACAAGAGGAAATGTTGTAAATGAAGGAGAGTATGGATTACAAGCTACAACTGCTGGATGGATAAAATCAAACCAAATAGAAGCTGCCAGAGTTGCTATGACTCGTTACATTAAAAGAGGTGGTAAAGTTTGGATAAAAATATTTCCAGACAAACCAATAACAAAGAAACCAGCTGAAACTCGTATGGGTAAAGGTAAAGGAGCTCCAGAATATTGGGTAGCAGTAGTTAAACCAGGAAGAGTAATGTTTGAAATTTCAGGAGTGCCTGAAGAAGTAGCAAGAGAAGCACTTAGATTAGCTTCACATAAATTACCTGTTCAAACAAAATTTGTAAAAAGAGAAACTGAAATAGGTGGTGATCAAGTTGAAGAATAATAAAATAAAAGAAATGTCTTCACAAGATTTAGAAAAAGAAATTAGCGAATTAAAAACAGAACTATTTAAGTTAAGATTTAGTTTAGCTACTAGTGGATTGGATAATCCATTAAAAATAAGAGAAGTTAGAAGACAAATAGCAAGAGCAAAAACAGAATTGAGACAAAGAGAATTAAATGATAAAAAATAAAAGAAAGGAGTAATCCGTAAAATGGAAGAAAGAAATCTTCGTAAAACTATGATTGGAACTGTAGTTTCTGATAAAATGGATAAGACAGTAGTTGTTGCTGTTAAAACTAAAGTTCCTCATAAAATATACAAGAAAATTGTAGAAAGAACTTTAAAAGTAAAAGCTCATGATGAAGAAAATAACTGTAAAGTAGGAGATAAAGTAAAAGTAATGGAAACAAGACCTTTATCTAAAGATAAAAGATGGAGAGTTGTTGAAATTGTAGAAAAAGCTATAATAAAATAGAAAATTAAATTTTAAAAAGGAGGAAAGACTAAATGGTACAGCAACAAACAAGATTAAAAGTAGCTGATAACACTGGTGCAAAAGAAATAATGTGTATCAGATGTTTAGGCGGTTCACATAGAAAATATGCAGAAATAGGAGATATAATAGTTGCTTCTGTTAAAACTGCTACACCTGGTGGAGTTGTAAAAAAAGGCGAAGTGGTTAAAGCTGTAGTTGTAAGAACTAAAAAAGGAGCAAGAAGACCTGATGGTTCTTATGTAAAATTTGATGAAAATGCAGCTGTAATAATACGTGAAGATGGAACACCAAGAGGAACTCGTATATTTGGTCCAGTAGCTAGAGAATTAAGAGAAAAAAATTATTTAAAAATTTTGTCTCTAGCACCAGAAGTTCTTTAATAAAATTAAAATCACATGAATAAAGAGGTGAAAAAGAATAATGAAAAAAATATGTAAAGGTGATAAAGTTCAAATATTATCAGGAAATGACAAAGGTAAAACAGGAGAAGTTATGGAAGTAATTCCTAAAACTCAAAAAATACTTGTTAAAGGTGTTAATGTTAGAAAAAAACATGTAAAACCAAGAAAACAAGGAGAAGAAGGTGGAATACTTTCTGTTGAATGTCCTATTTACGCAAGCAAAGCTGCTGTTGTATGTCCAAAATGTGGAAAAGCAACAAAAGTAGGATTTTTAATAGAGAAAGACGAAAAAGTTCGTGTTTGTAAAAAATGTTCTGCAAAAATAAAATAGTAGTATGAAAGGAGGATATAATCCAAAATGGAAAAACT
Source organism: Candidatus Scatovivens sp. (assembly GCA_051891335.1). Taxonomy (GTDB): domain Bacteria; phylum Bacillota; class Clostridia; order TANB77; family CAG-508; genus Scatovivens. The sequence continues at coordinate 4,364 of JBJFFD010000020.1, read as the reverse complement.
TAGAGAACAATATAAGAATGAAGTAGTTCCAGCATTAATGAAGAAATTTAATTATTCATCTGTTATGGAAGTTCCAAAATTAGAAAAAATAGTTATAAATATAGGATTAGGAGATACAAAAGATAATCCTAAAGCTTTAGATAATGCTATGAACGATTTAAGTATAATAACAGGTCAAAAACCAATTATAACAAAAGCTAGAAAATCAATAGCTGCTTTTAAATTAAGAGAAGGTGCAAAAATAGGTTGTAAAGTAACATTAAGAGCTGGAAAAATGTATGATTTTGCTTACAAACTATTTAATGTAGCATTACCAAGAGTTAGAGATTTTAGAGGAGTTTCAGAAAATTCTTTTGATGGAAGAGGAAATTATTCTATGGGAATAAAAGAACAATTAATTTTTCCAGAAATAGAATATGATAAAGTTGATAAATTAAGAGGTATGGATATAATATTTGTAACAACTGCAAATACTGATGAAGAAGCAAAAGAATTGTTGACTTTATTAGGAATGCCTTTTAAAAATTAATTAAAAACAGCGTTTAATGTTGTTAACCATAGTATAAAAATCTTAAATTTTAAAAAAATTATATGAATAGATTTTTTACTCGGTTGCCTAGTTATACTCGTTTCTAATTAGTTTTATATAGTGAAGTATAAGAAAGGAGATAAAGATGGCTAAGAAATCATTAAAAGTAAAATGTGCTAAGCCACAAAAATACAAAACTAGAGAATATAATAGATGCAAAATATGTGGAAGACCACATGCATATATTAGAAAATTTGGAGTATGCCGTGTTTGCTTTAGAGAATTAGCTCATAAGGGAGAAATTCCTGGAGTTAAGAAAGCAAGTTGGTAAAAATAAATGTATAGAAAAAAGGAGGAATGAAAAGTGAATATAACAGATCCAATCGCAGACATGTTAACAAGAATTAGAAATGCTAATAGTGCAAAATTCAAAACTGTAGATGTTCCTTCATCAAAAATAAAAAAATCAATTGCTAATAATTTATTAGAAGAAGGTTATATAAAAGCTGTTGATGAGATAGATGATGGAGTTCAAGGAATATTAAGAATTACTTTAAAATATGACGAAAATGGAAATAAAGTAATCGAAGGCCTAAAAAGAATTAGTAAGCCAGGTTTAAGAATATATGCATCTAAAGATGAATTGCCAAGAGTTTTAAATGGATTAGGTATTGCACTTATATCTACTTCAAAAGGAATAATGACAGATAAGAAAGCAAGAGAATTAGGTATTGGTGGAGAAGTATTAGCATATATATGGTAATTTAAAAAAGAAGGAGGAATTTTCAAAATGTCTAGAATAGGAAATAAACCTATTACAGTCCCAGAAGGTGTAGATGTAAAAATTGATAATCAAAATATCACCGTAAAAGGACCTAAAGGAACATTATCAAGAGAGATACATAAAAATATAAAAGTATCTTTAGATGGAAATGTTATTAAAGTTGAAAGAATAAATGACGAAAAAGAAAATAGAAGTTTACATGGTTTAACTAGAACTTTAATAAATAACATGATCCAAGGAACAGTAAAAGAATTTGAAAGAAAATTAGAAATAAATGGAGTTGGATATAGAGCTCAAAAACAAGGAAATAAATTAGTTCTTACATTAGGATATTCTCATCCAGTAGAAATGGAAGCTCCTGCTGGTATTACTTATGATGTACCAAATCAAAATACTATAATAGTTAGAGGTATTGATAAAGAGCTTGTTGGTCAAACTGCTGCTGTAATAAGAACAAAAAGACCACCTGAGGTTTATAGAGGAAAAGGTATTAAGTATGCTGAAGAAGTTATTAGACGTAAAGAAGGTAAAGCCGGTAAAAAATAAAAATTTATATTAAAAAATTAAAGTTCGAATTAAATAAAATCGTAAACTTTAGGGATATATTTAGTCCCTTTGGTTTGGGGGATTAAATATATCCCTAAAGGAAAACTTAGAAAGGAGTTAAATAAATGATTACTAAAATAGATAGAAGAGCTGAAAGAGTAAGAAGACATAAAAGAGTTCGTAATAAGATAAGTGGAACTCAAGAATGCCCTAGATTAGCTGTTTTTAGAAGTAATAAAAATATATCTGTTCAATTAATAGATGATGTAAAAGGTATAACACTTGCTTCTGCATCAACATTAGACTCTGAAATAAAAACAAAAAAAGCCAATAAAGAAGCTGCAAAAGAAGTAGGAACTTTAATAGCAAAAAAAGCTTTAAAATTAAAAATAGAAAAAGTTGTTTTTGATAGAGGTGGATATATATATCATGGTGTTGTTAAAGAAGTTGCTGAAGCAGCACGTGAAGCAGGATTGAAATTTTAATAGAAAATAGAAGGGAGAAAACAAAATCAATGGAAGAAAGAACAGTAGAGTTAAAAGAAAAAGTTGTCGCTATCAATAGAGTTGCTAAAGTTGTTAAAGGTGGAAGAAACTTTAGATTTAGTGCAGTCGTTGTTGTTGGAGATGAACAAGGACATGTTGGAGTAGGCAATGGAAAAGCTGCTGAAGTTCCAGATGCTATAAAAAAGGCAATAGAAGAAGCTAAGAAAAACTTGATAACAGTGCCTATAGTAGGAACAAGTATACCTCATGAATTTATAGGTAAATTTGGTAGTGCTAAAGTTATGCTAAAACCTGGTGTAAAAGGTAGTGGTATCATCGCAGGTGGTAGTGTAAGATCTGTAGTTGAACTTGCAGGATATAGAGATATAAAAACAAAAGTTATTGGTACAAATAACCCAAGAAATGTTGTTTATGCTACAATGGAAGCTTTAAAAAGCATGAGTACTGTTGAACAAGTTGCTAAAAAAAGAGGTAAAAAAGTTAGCGAAATTTTATAAAAATATTTTTAATAAAATACTTTAAAAATATTTATCTTAAATATATAATTAAACCAAACTAGAGGAGGTGCAAAAAAATGGAATTAGGAAATCTACATCCAGGAGTAAAGAAAGTAACAAGAAAAAGAGTTGGTAGAGGAATTGGCTCAGGATTAGGTAAAACTTCTGCTAGAGGACAAAAAGGTCAAAAAGCAAGAAGTGGTGGTGGAGTAAGAAGAGGTTTCGAAGGAGGTCAAACACCATTATATAGAAGATTACCAAAAAGAGGATTCAAAAATATAAATTCTAAAGTTTATACAGAAGTAACATTAACAATGTTAAATAAATCTGAAGCAAAAGAAGTTTCAGCTGAAACTTTATTATCAGAAGGTATAATTGGAAAAATAAATGATGGAATCGTTGTTTTAGGAACTGGAAAATTAGAAAAGAGTTTAAATGTTAAAGCAACTAGATTTACTAAATCAGCCGCAGAAAAAATTGAAGCAGCTGGTGGAAAGATAGAGGTGGTTTAGTTGTTTAAAACAATAAAAAATGCTTGGAAAACTCCAGAAGTTAGAAAAAAAATATTATATACTTTATTATTAATTGCAATATTTAGATTAGGATGCTATATAGTAGTTCCTGGAGTTGATTCATTTGCTATATCTGAGCAAATGAAGTCTGCAACAGGTTCGTTAGCAGGTTTAATAGATACAATATCAGGTGGGGCATTTTCAAAGTTATCAGTATTAGCTATGTCAGTAACACCTTATATTACTTCTTCAATTGTTATCCAATTATTGGGAATGGTTATTCCTTCATTAGAAAAACTAATGAAGGAAGGTGGAGAAATGGGAAAAGCTAAAATTAATAGATATACAAAAATATTAGCTTTAGTTTTATCTTTTATAGAAGCATTAGGTATATATATATCATATAGTACTAGCTATTCAGGAGTGTTTATAAATCCAGGATTTATGACAGGATTTATTGTAGTATTATCATTAATGACTGGTACAGCAATATTAATGTGGCTAGGTGAAGAAATGACAAATAAAGGTATTGGAAATGGAGTTTCTATGATTATCTTTATTGGTATTATTTCTGGATTACCTTCAGGATTAGTAACATTATGGAATTTGATAGTAACAGAAAGTGGAATTAGCACTGTTGGAATTGTAACTTCGATAGTGGTTATAGTTGGTGCTATATTACTTGTAGCTGGAGTTGTTTTTGTTCAAGAAGCAGAAAGAAGAATTCCAGTTCAATATGCAAAAAAAGTTGTTGGAAGAAAAATGTATGGTGGACAAAATACACATATTCCATTAAAATTAGCAATGGCAGGCGTTATGCCAGTAATTTTTGCATCATCATTTATGACATTTCCTGCAATGTTAATACAAATATTTGCATCAAGTAAAATTGGAGGAACAGGATTTTTAGCAGGATTATATAAATTTTCTATTGCAACATCTTCATCAAGTGTTGGTTGGGGATATTCTTTAGGAAATGCATTAGTATAT
>JBJFFD010000019.1:0-13209 GCA_051891335.1 Candidatus Scatovivens sp. | reverse complement strand
GTTGTATATTTAGTTATAGATGGATGATTATTTAAAAGTTCTTTGGACATTAAGGCTATATCATAGCTGGACGTTACATGACCATCTTCGTCAATTCCATGACAATTTTTAAAACAAGTGTCATTCATTCCAAGTTCTTTTGCTCTTTCGTTCATTTTTTGAACAAAAATTTCTTGAGAACCGCATAAAAATTCTGCCATTGCTACAACGCAATCATTTGCAGATACAACACATATTGCTTTTAACATTTCATCAACAGTAAGTTCTTCTCCGAACTTCTAACCATATTTGAGAACCTCCCATTGATGAAGCATTTTCAGAACATGGTACTTTATCTTCTAATGAAATTTTACCAGAATCTAGTGCTTCCATAATTAACAATATAGACATTATTTTAGTAACACTAGCTGGTCTTAATTGCTCATGGCAGTTTTTTTCATAAAGAATCTGACCGAGTTGTCTGCTCAACTAAAATTGCACTTTCTGATTCTATATTTAAAAAGTTATCTGCACTTTCTGCATTAACTTCAGTTGTATCATCTTTATTATTAGACCAAACATACAAACTTGTTCCAAATGAAACGCTTTGTAAAATTAAAATAAATATTATAAAAAAAGATATTATTTTATATTTCATATTTAACATCCTTTCTGAAATTTCGTTAATAAAATGTATTCCAAAAAATAAATTATATGAATTATTTTTAAATGTTTAAATTAGATAAAAAGTTTAAGAAGTCCACTTTTGTTCTTGAATATGAAAAATCGAAGATTTTTCATATTCAAGAAAGCTTTCAGCAATTTTGTACACAATTTTACTTTGTAAAATTGGCACACTGAGAACAAATACGTGGACTTTCAAATGTTTAAATTAGATAAAATGTTTAAGAAGTCCACTTTTGTTCACATATAAATAAATTTGTTCATATGATATATTGACATAATATAAAAGAAACAGGTGAAAAAATGGACTTATATATAAAAATATTCATAGGTATAATGATTCCATTCATTGGAACCACTCTAGGATCAGCTGTGGCATTCTTCTTTAAAAGAAATATAAATCCTATTGTAGAAAAAATATTTTTAGGTTTTGCTTCTGGTGTAATGATAGCTGCATCTGTTTGGTCTTTATTAATTCCATCAATAGAGATGGCAACAAATCAAGGTAAAGTTGGTTGGATTCCTGCAACATTAGGATTAATTGCTGGTACATTATTTTTAAAATTGACAGATAGATTTATTGAAAAAGTTGATTTAAACAATAAAATATCTATAGATAGAAAAACGAGTATGTTGGTATTTGCTGTTACTCTTCATAATATTCCAGAAGGAATGGCTGTTGGAGTTGTTTTTGCATCTTTATTAAATCCATCATTAAATGTAGAATTAGCTGCCGCATTTGCTTTAGCAATTGGTATTGCAATACAAAATTTTCCAGAAGGTGCAACAATTTCTTTGCCTTTAAGAGCAAATGGAATGAAAAGAACAAAAGCATTTTGGATTGGAACATTATCAGGTATAGTTGAACCTATAGCTGGAATAATAACAATTTTATTATCAAATTTTATAGGAAATTTGCTACCATTTTTATTAGCATTTGCAGCAGGAGCAATGATATTTGTTATAGTAGAGGAGTTAATACCAGAATCACAAAAAGGAAAATATTCAAGTATAGGGACAATAGGAGTTATAGTAGGATTTGCTATAATGATGATTTTAGATAATGCATTAGGATAAAAATAATCTTAATAATTGACTTTGACCTTCTATTTAGTTATAATCTTTATAGTTATAAAAATAGGAGGTCTTTTTATTATGTCTTTTATAGAAAAAATTAAAGAACAAGCAAAGAAACAAATAAAAACAATTGTACTACCAGAAGCATCTGATATAAGAATTATTAAGGCTGCTTCAATAGCTTTAAATGAAAATTATGCAAAAATAATTTTAATAGGAGATGAAAGTTTAATAAATAATTTAGCTAAAGAGAATAATTTAGACATATCAAAGGCGAAAATTATAAATCCTAAAACAAGTGAGAAAACAAGTTTATACGCTAAACAATTATATGAATTAAGAAAAGCAAAAGGAATGACAGAAGAAGAAGCAGAAAAATTAGTTTTAGATGAAGTTTATTTTGGGATGATGATGGTTAAATTAAATGAAGCTGATGGACTAATTTCAGGAGCAATACACTCAACTTCAGATACACTAAGACCAGCATTACAAATATTAAAAACGGCACCTGGAACTAAATTAGTATCTGCTTTTTTTGTTATGGTAGTTCCAAATTGTGATTATTCAGAAGATGGAGTATTTGTTTTCGGTGATTGTGGATTAAATGAAAATCCAACAGCTGAACAATTAGCTGAAATAGCTGCTTCATCTGCAAAAAGTTACAAAGATTTGGTTGGTAAAGAACCTAAAGTTGGGATGCTTTCATATTCAACATATGGAAGTGCAAAATCAGAATTGACTCAAAAAGTAATAGATGCAACCAAAATAGCTAAAGAAAATTATCCAGAAATAAAATTAGATGGGGAATTACAATTAGATGCTGCAATAGTTCCTTCAGTGGCTAAAAGTAAGGCTCCAAATAGTGAAGTGGCTGGAAATTGTAATGTTTTAATATTTCCAGACTTAAATGCAGGAAATATAGGATATAAACTAGTGCAGAGATTAGGAAAAGCAGAAGCATATGGCCCCTTGTGTCAAGGCATAGCAAGACCTGTAAATGATTTATCAAGAGGATGTAGTAGTGAAGATATTGCAGGAGTAATTGCCATAACTGCAGTACAAGCACAGGAAAAATAGTATGAGCATAATTATATAAATTAGGAGGTAAAAATGAAAATTTTAGTAGTTAATTGTGGAAGTTCATCTTTAAAATATCAATTAATTAATATGGAAGATGAAAGTGTAATTGCAAAAGGAAATTTTGAAAGAATAGGAGAAGAAGAAGCTTTTTTAACACATAAAGTAGCTGATAAAAAATGGGTTATAAATAAACCTGTAAAAAATCATGAAGAAGCTCTAAATACAATATTAGAACAACTTTTAAGTAAAGAATATGGTGTTATAAAATCTTTAGAAGAAATAGATGCTATAGGCCATAGAATAGTTCATGGTGGAGAATTGTTTAATAAATCAGAATTAGTAACAGAAGATGTTATAGAAAAAATAGAACAATGTTCAGTTCTTGCTCCTTTGCATAATCCAGCAGCAGTTCTTGGAATAAGAGCTTGTCAAAAAGAAATGCCAGGGAAACCAATGGCAGTTGTTTTTGATACTGCTTTTCATCAAACAATGCCAGCTGAAAATTATATTTATCCAATTCCTTATGAGTATTATGAAAAATATAGGATAAGAAAATATGGGGCACATGGTACATCTCATCAATTTGTAGCAAATATTGCTGCAAAATTAGAAAATAAACCAATAGAAGATTTGAAAATTGTAACTTGTCATTTAGGTCAAGGAGCTAGTATAACAGCAGTAAAAGGGGGGGAATCTATTGATACATCAATGGGATTATCTCCTTTAGGTGGAATAGCTATGGTAACAAGGTCAGGAGATTTAGATCCATCAATAGTAACTGATATAATGGAAAAAGAAAATTTAACTCCTAAAGAAATGAATTCAATATTAAATAAAAAATCAGGATTATATGGGATAACAGGTTTAAATCCAGATTTTAGAGAAATAGAACTTGCATCTTATGAAGAAGATAAACCTAAAGCCCAACTTGCAATTGAACTATTTACCAAGACTATAGCACAATTTATTGCTAAATATGCAGTTTCTATGCAAGGATTAGATGTAGTAGTATTTACAGGAGGAATTGGAGAAAATCAAATTAATGTTAGAAAAAAGATTTGTAAATATTTAGAGTTTATGGGATTAATTATTGATGAAGAAAAAAATAATGTTAGAGGAGAGGAAGTTCTAATAACAAAACCAGAATCAAAAATAAGAGCATATATAATACCAACAAATGAAGAATTAGTAATAGCAAGAGACACAAAAAAATTAATCAATAAATAAAAACATAAGAATAGATTGTACTTTTGTACAATCTATTCTTTATAAGAGGAACAGAAATAAATAATTAATAATTGGAGAAAAAAATGAATCAATGTTGTAAATGTAAAAAAGAAATAAATGAAGAATTAGAAATATGTGATGAATGTAAAGAAAAAGAATTATTAAAATTAAAAAAAATAAATAAAATGTTATCAATAATTCAAGCAATTATAATAATTATAATAATTATTCCAGTAATTTTTTTATATGTGGAATCTAAGCGTGATAATTGTTCTTCAGATAATATAAAAAATATGTCTACTCAAGAAAAAGAGTATCTTAATTCGATATGGACTAGTTATGAAGGAGCTCAAACAGGTGCACAAGTTAAAGCTATGATTTGTAAGCTGATTTCAAATACATATACATATCAAGATGAAATTGATAAAGTAGTAGAATTAAAATACATACAAGATAGTTCAAAAAACGTAATTATAGATTATATAGGAAAAGAATACCTTATAGAGCATATGTCTAAATTAAATGATTTATATAATAAAATAGACGAAGAACATGTTTATAATATAGAACTTGATTATAATAATTTAAGCTTAGTAAGTTGTATAAATATAATTTATTGAGGAGAAATATGAGATGAAAGAAATAAAAAAAGAAAAAGAAAAATGCTATATTAAAATTATATTTATTCTAATATCAACAGTAATACTTATATTAGAATTATTTCTATTATTATATATATATAATTCGACATCGAATTCTATAGCTAAACCTATAATATATTTATACCCAGAAGAAGAGACAGAAGTTGTTGTAAAGTTAGGAAATGAAGAAAATTTAACATGTACATATCCGAAATACACGTCAGAAGGATGGAAAGTTATAGCAAAACCAAATGGGGAGTTAATAGATTTAAAAACAGGAAGAAATTTATATAGTTTATATTGGGAAGGAAAGAATATCAAAAAATATAATGGAAAACTAGAAGAAGGATTTGTAGTAAAAGGAGAAGATACAATAGAATTCTTAGAAGATAAACTAGAAATCTTAGGACTAAGTCAAACAGAAGCACAAGAATTTATTATATATTGGTTACCACAAATGGAAAAAAATAAATATAATTATATAAGATTCCAAACAAAAGAAGAGATAGAAGAAAATATGCCATTAGAAATAACACCAAAGCCAGATACGATAATAAGAGTAATGATGGAATGGAAAAAATTAGACAAATATATAGAAGTGAAAGAACAAAAATTAGAAACACCCGAAAGAAAAGGATTTGTAGCAGTAGAATGGGGAGGAACAAAAATAAATAACTAATTATAAAAATTCATGAGAGAACCTCTCATGAATTTTTATTTTACAATAATAGTTTTGTAATTCGTATAATGCACCATTCCAGGTTTTCCTCCTGGTGCTTTTTTAACAAATTTTATTTTGCAATAATCTACAGGAACATTTAAAGAAGTTGCTGCTTTGCTGTTTTCTTTTGCGAGTTTGGCACACTCAAATATTACATTTTCAGGAATTTCTTCATCAGAATTATTAACTTTTAAAACAACATGTGATCCATGCAATTTTTGAACATGGAACCAAATATCCTTTTTAGAAGCAAATTTTAAAGTTAAATAACTATTTTGAATATTGTTTTTGCCATAATAAACATTATAACCATCAATATTGATACATTCTAAAGAAGGGGAATTATTAACCTTTTTAGTAACTTTATTATTATTAGTTGCTTTTTGATTAGAACTTTGAGATATTTCTAAATATATATCATTTAAATCATCAAAATTTTTAACTTTTTCGAGAGAATAAACAATACTTTCTATATAATTAATTTCCTGTATTACTTCTTGCTTTTGATTTCCAACAATTTCTAAAGTATTCTTTAATTTATTATATTTTTTGAAAAATTTTTCAATATTTTTTTGAACAGAAACAGTTTTATCTAAGGGAATTGTAATTAAATTATTATTATCATAATAATTTTCAATTTCTATTTTATCTAAATTAAAGTTTGCATTTATTCTATATAAATTAGATGTTAATAATTCACCATAAAGTCTATAAGAATCCATATTTTTGCATTCATCTAATTTCTTGTTTATATTATCTAATTTTTTTGATACCTTTTTAGAAGTTGATAATATTACTTTAAGTAAATTATTTTTAGCAGATTTAAAAGAAGTTTCTTCTTCTTTTAAATAATAAATTTTGTCGATATTATAATTAATATCTAGGTTTTCAAAATAATTTTTATTTGTATTTGAATTAATATAAAAATTACCGTTATTTTCTACTAATTCAATTTTCCCAAAATTGATATTGTAAATTAATTCTTTTAAATAATTGTATAGCTTTTCTAAATCTAATACTGAATAATTTTTATTATCTATGTTTAAAATATTTAAATAAGAAGATATAGAAGATTTGCTAAAACCAATAAAAGTGTTAGTTAGAATACTTATAATATCGTGATTTTTAGTAGAGTTAACAATTTTTAGAAAATCATCAAAATTATTTAAAGTAACGAAACTTTCTTTTGAAATTTTTGCAAATTCAAAAATATGAGCGGGTAATGATTTGTCAAAATGTTTTAAACTATCAATAATAATATTATTCTCATTTGTTAAAACAATATTACTTTGTCTACTCATGATTTCGATATAAAGGTTTCTTTCTACTAAATCATTTAATTCGTTAAAGCATTCAAATTTTATTTGAATAGTTCGCTCTAAATCAAAAGTTGAAATACTAATAATTTTTGCTCCAACTAAGTATTTTCTAAGTAGCATACAAAAATTTAGAGCCGTAGTTGGATTTGTTTTATGAAATTTAGTTAAACACATTCTACAAAAATCTGGATTGCAAGAAATATTTAGAGAATAATTTTCCCCATTATTGTAAAGATTTAGAAAAATTTCGTTTTTATTTGGTTGATATATCTTATTTACTTTACTACCAATTAATACATGGTTTAATTCTGCTATAACCGATTTTGCTACAATACCATCAAAAGACATCTTATATTCCTTTCATTTTAAATATAATAAATATTATATTTTTTAATCATAAAAGTCAAGTATTACAAAATTTTGTTAGCATAAATTGATTTAAAAAAAAGATAATAATAATGTAGTATTTTCATACTATAAATTTTTATATGTTGAATCTAATAACATAATTTTATAAGTGGGTTTAACATATATAAGAAAGGAAATATTATATATTATGAAGAAAAAAATAATTTTTTCTGCTATTATTTTTGCTATAATTTGCATATTAAGTAGTATATGTTTTGCAGAATCAAATACAGTAGATTTAAAAAATGAAATAACAAATTCATTAGATAAAAGTAGAAATACTGTAGGAAATGTAACTAATGATGTAATGTCTGGTACTAACACAAATAATAATAGAAATCAAAATAATGGATTAAATAATATTAATACTAATACAAATGTTGGTTCAAACTATAATACAACAAGAACAGCAGTAGGAGATGCATATTATAATAATGGTACTCAAATGAATACAACTACATGGCTTTGGATGATTTTAGCAATAGTTGCAATAATTATAGTGGCAGCAGTATGGTATTATGCAATGCAAGGTAATAACAATAGAAATAATGATCAATAATTAATAAGTTAATAAGAATAAAAAAATGAATTGTTTTATATAAAGTAAAACAATTCATTTTTTTATTCTTATTAAAATAGCAATGCTAAATAAAATTAATAATATTCCTATAGATATAAGCAGAATGCTCAAAATGTTATTTAATCCAAGGTTAGCTTCATATTGAGAGGAAACTGGACTAACACTTGTTACATAAGGAGAATTATTTGAAGTTTGAGGAGTATAAGTTACATTATTATAACTAGTTGTTTCACTAACATTATTAGTAGTTTCTTCTGTTGCATTATTAGGTAATGTGTTATTATCATTGTTTTGTGTTGCATAAATTTTAAATGTAAATGATAATAATATTATCAAAAATAATAAGAATATAGTAATAGCTATTTTTTTCATACATCCTCCAATTTATATAAAAAACATATTTTTCTTTATGTAATTATAATACTAGTAAAAATTTTAAAAGTCAATTATATAACAAAAGAAAATAAAAAAAATAGCCTGAGCTAAATATAGCAATTTTTTTATTGACAAATATATTCTTTTTTGAAATAATATAATTTACGAATTAGAAAAATACAACAAACAAATTTTTGAAAAGTATGAAAAAACACATATAAAAATTGATTTAAAAATTTTTGTAAAATTATTAATAAAAAGGAAGAAGGTTAAAATGTTTAGATTATTTAAAAATTTTAATAAAAAAGATGTAATATTAATTATAATATGTTTACTTTTTATTGTTTTTCAAGTCTGGCTTGATTTGAAATTACCAGATTATATGTCTGAAATTACTATGTTAGTTAAAACTGAAGGAAGCCAGATGTCAGAAATCTTAAAGCAAGGTGGCTATATGCTTTCTTGTGCATTAGGAAGTTTAATATCTGCAATTTTTGTTGGATATTTGGCATCTTTAATATCTGCAAATTTTTCAATGATTTTAAGAAAGAAAGTTTTTGAAAAAGTACAAGATTTTAGTATGGAGGAAATAAATAAATTTTCTACAAGTAGTTTAATAACAAGAACTACAAATGATATTACCAATATACAGATGTTGATTTCAATGGGATTGCAAATGATGATAAAAGCACCAATCACTGCTGTTTGGGCTATATGTAAAATTCTAAATAAAAATTGGCAATGGAGTGCAATAACAGGAGGTTTCGTCTTAGTATTAATAATGACTGTAGCAATACTAATGAAATTAGTATTGCCTAAATTTAAAATAGTACAAAAATTAATTGATAATATAAATGGATTAACAAGAGAAAATTTAACAGGAATAAGAGTTGTAAGAGCATTTAATGCAGAACAATATCAAGAGGAAAAATTTGAAGAAGGAAATACTAAACTTACAAATACACAGTTATTTAATCAAAGAACAATGTCTGTAATGTCACCAATGATGTATTTAGTAATGAACTTGTTAACACTATCTATATATTTTATAGGTGCTTATTTGATTGATGCTGCTAATATTACTGATAAAATTTCAATATTTAGCAATATGGTTGTTTTCTCAAGTTATGCAATGCAAGTTATAATGTCATTTTTAATGCTTGCTATGATATTTATAATGTATCCTAGAGCTAGTGTATCTGCAGAAAGAATAAATGAAGTACTAAATACAGAATCAAAAATTAAAGATGGCAGTGTTAATACTGAAAATAATATAAAAGGAGAAATAGAATTTAAAAACGTTTCTTTTAAATATCCGGATTCAAACGAATATGTCTTAAAAAACATATCTTTTAAGGCAACCAAGGGTCAGACGGTAGCGTTTATAGGTTCTACGGGAGCTGGAAAAACAACATTAATAAATTTAATTTTAAGATTTTATGATGTTACAGATGGAGAAATACTTGTAGATGGAATTAATGTAAAAGATTATAAATTGGAAACTTTATATAATAAAATAGGTTATGTACCTCAAAAAGCAGTAATGTTTAATGGTTCTGTAAATTATAATGTTTCTTATGGAGAAAATGGAAAAGAAAAAATAACAGATGAAAACATAAAAAAAGCTATAGAAATTGCTCAAGGAAAAGAATTTGTTGAAAAAATGCCAGATAAATATGAGTCAAATATTTCTCAAGGTGGAACTAATATATCTGGAGGACAAAAGCAAAGATTGGCAATAGCAAGAGCTATTGCTAGAAATCCAGAGATTTATATTTTTGATGACTCTTTCAGTGCATTAGATTATAAAACTGATTATTTATTAAGATCAGAATTAAATAAAGAAATCAAAGATGCAACAAATATTATTGTAGCACAAAGAATTGGAACAATAATAAATGCAGATAAAATAATAGTTTTAGAAAATGGAGAATGTGCAGGAGAAGGAACTCATAAAGAACTTTTGAAAAATTGTGAAGTATATAAGCAAATAGCATATTCTCAATTGTCAAAGGAGGAGTTGGATAATGCATAGCGAAGGAACAAAAAGAGTAAAAAGAAATGTTGGACCAAATAGAGTTGCAGAAAAACCAAAAAATTTTAAAATGGCAATAAAAAAATTAGTATTTTATTTAAAAAGATTTATTCCATTTATAATAATTGCTTTAGTACTTGCTGCATTAAGTTCAGTTTTTTCCATAATAGGTCCGAATAAATTAAGTGACTTGACTGATACTATAACTCAAGGATTAATGACAGGAATAAATTTAGATGAAATTAAATCTATATCATTGTTTTTATTTATTATATATTTAATAAGTGGATTATTTAATTATTTACAAAGTTTCATAATGGCAACTGTTGCAAATAACTTCGCTAAAGAATTAAGAACAAAAATATCTATAAAAATAAATAAATTACCACTTAAATATTTTGATAAACATAGTTACGGAGATATTCTTTCTAGAGTAACAAATGATGTAGATACAATAGGAATGTCAATGTATCAGAGTTTAGGAACATTAGTAGGTAGTATAGCGTTATTTATTGGATCTATAATAATGATGTTTTACACAAATTGGATTTTAGCTATTACTGGTATTGTATCGTCTTTGCTTGGATTTATAATGATGTTTATAATATTAGCTAAATCACAAAAATACTTTTTGGCAAGACAAGTTGAATTAGGAAACTTAAATGGACATATTGAAGAAATTTATTCTAGTCATAATGTTGTTAAAGCATATAATGGATTAAAAGAAGCTGAAAAAAACTTTGATATATTAAATAGAAAAGTGTTTGAATGTAATAGAAAAAGCCAATTTTTATCTGGATTAATGCAACCAATAATGAATTTTATAGGAAATTTTAGTTATGTTTCTGTATGTGTTGTTGGTGCTATATTAACAATGAATGGACATATATCCTTTGGAGTTATAGTTGCTTTTATGATTTATGTAAGATTGTTCACTAATCCGCTTTCTCAAATAGCTCAAGGTATGACTAATATGCAAACGACAGCAGCAGCTTCAGAAAGGGTTTTTGAATTTTTAGAAGAACCTGAAATGGAAGAAGAAAATAATGTTGAAAAACAGTTAAAAATAAATGAGGTAAAAGGTAATATTAATTTTGAACATGTTAAATTTGGATATGATGAAGATAAATTAGTTATAAAAGATTTTTCTTGTAATGTAAATCCAGGAGATAAAATTGCCATAGTAGGACCAACAGGTGCAGGAAAAACAACATTAGTTAATCTATTGATGAAGTTTTATAATATTAAAGATGGAGATATAAAAATAGATGGTGTATCTATAAAAGATTTAACTAGAGAAAATATACATAACTTATTTATAATGGTATTACAAGATACTTGGCTATTTGAAGGAACAATTAGAGAAAATATTAAATATAATAAAGAAAATGTTTCAGATGAAGAAATAATGGAAGCTTGTAAAACGGTTGGAATAGATAAATTTGTTAAATCTTTGCCTAATGGATTAGACCATATACTAGGAGAAAATGATAGCATATCAGCTGGACAAAAACAATTACTTACAATTGCAAGAGGAATGATAAAAAATGCACCGTTTTTAATATTGGATGAAGCTACAAGTAGTGTAGATACTAGAACAGAAGAGTTAGTACAAAAAGCAATGGATAAATTAACAGAAGGAAGGACATCTTTTATAATTGCTCATAGATTATCTACAATAAGAAATGCAGATTTGATTTTAGTAATAAATGAAGGAAATATAATTGAACAGGGAAACCATGAAGAATTAATGAATAAAAATGGATTTTATGCAGAATTATATAATTCTCAATTCGAAGAATATTAAACAAAAAGAACTTGAGTAATCATTATTGCTCAAGTTCTTTAGTTTTGTATTTTAAATTTTGGTTTGAATATTAATAAAACAAACCAATTATATTTTGAATTTTCTTGCATATAAAAACTATTTGTGTTAAAATAATTTTTGACTTAAAAATGTATAAATAAGGTCAAATTTTAAGTAACAATAAATAGGAGGTTAACTATGATATATTCTCAAGAAGTAGAAAATATGTGCAAAGTAGCAAAAGGAGTAGACCATGGACCAGCACCTATTCCTGAAGAAGGAAAATGGATAAAGGCTAAAGAAATAAAAGATATTTCTGGTTTTACACATGGTATTGGATGGTGTGCACCTCAACAAGGAGCTTGTAAATTAACTTTAAATGTAAAAGAGGGAATTATTCAAGAAGCATTAGTTGAAACAATTGGATGTTCAGGAATGACACATTCAGCAGCTATGGCAGGAGAAATATTAGTTGGAAAAACAATATTAGAAGCATTAAATACAGATTTAGTATGTGATGCTATAAATACTGCTATGAGAGAATTATTTTTGCAAATAGTTTATGGAAGAAGTCAATCTGCATTTTCAGAAGGTGGTTTGGCAATAGGTGCAGGGCTTGAAGATTTAGGAAAAGGACACAGAAGCCAAGTCGGTACTATATATTCAAGTTTAGAAAAAGGACCAAGATACTTAGAATTAGCAGAAGGATACATAGTAGAAATTGGTTTAGATAAAGATGACCAAATAATAGGATATAAATACGTTAATTTAGGAAAAATGATGGATAATATAAAAGCTGGAATTGAACCAATGGAGGCTATAGAAAAAGCTTCTGGAAAATATGGAAGATTTGATGAGGCTGTTAAGAAGATTGATCCACGTAAAAATTAAAAACTAAACGAATGAAAAACTTCGCATTGCGTTGTTAATTTTGTAACAAAAATCCTCAACGTACCAACGTACGCCTCCGGTGTTTTGTTGCAAAATTGCCTAGCACTACTTGTTTTTAATTCGTTTATAATTAAAGAGTTTTAAAAATTAAAATTATTTTGAAAAAATAAAAATCACACAACCTAAAAGGAGGTAATAACATGGCAGTAACATTTGAAAGCTATGAAAGAAGAATTGATCAAATAAAACCAGTAATGGAAAAGTACGGAATCAAAGATTTCGAAGATGCATTAAATATATGTAAAGAAAAAGGATTTAATCCTTATGAAATAGTAAAAGGAGTTCAACCAATTTGTTTTGAAAATGCATGTTGGGCATATACATT
>JBJFFD010000018.1:0-13281 GCA_051891335.1 Candidatus Scatovivens sp. | reverse complement strand
AAAGTTTCTTGTGTAAGTTCTTCAGAAATATCATTATTATGAGTTAAACAGAATAGATATTTATTTACTGTTTCAAAATATTCTTCGTATATTTTTTCAATATCCTGCATAACTTTTCTCCTCCTTCTACCTATATGACGTATAAAATTGAAATTCGTTACAAAATTTATTAAATCTTTTCATTAGTAGGGGCGTGGCCCCGTGTTCGACCGTAAAAAATTTTATTCCTATAAATTAATATTTTTTGAGCATTGTCTATATTTCAATTTTTTCTATATATAGCATTCCTTCTATATCTTTATTTACTTTTAAAACAAAGTCAAACTTATTTATTTCTGTGCATAGGTAAAAATCTTCTTGAGGAAAAATCTCATTTTTATAACTATCGAAAAATTTTTTTCCACTACTAAATTTTAGATTCTCAATCTCCTCTTTCAAGTTTTCTAATGGTTTATCTTCTAACATACTTTTTATATATCTTGCACATAATTCATCTTCAGGGCTTGCAGGCTTATTGGTTTTACTTATACTTACAATTGATATATCTTCAAATTTATTTTGTTTAATATATCTTACAATAGCACTAGCATTTACTAAACTTCCTGTTATTATTTCTTTAGCATTTATTGCATTAACAATTCCTTGTGTACCACAACTAGTTGTGTGTACAGCAGTCTTTTTTGAAAAATCTATATTTTTAATTTGTGAAGGAGAATTTCCATAATCAAATCCAGGTAACATTATTCCTTTTCTCTCTCCTATCAAAACATACTCTTTATTCTTCTTTTTTAAATTATATGCAATTTCTTTATCTCCAACAGGTATTAATTTTTCTACCCCATTATTAATTAAATATGGTTCAACTGTAAATGCTCTAAACACATCTATAATTACAGCTAATCCAGTAGCTTGTTTTGCATCATGTATAATTTTAATCTCCATATTTTTTCCTTTCTAAAAACTATTTATATCTATATCATTAAAAACTGTTTGCGACAAATCAGAAAATGTACATTCACCACTTTTTATAATTTCTTTCAATTCTTCTAAATTAACATATTTACAGTCCATGACTTCATTATCATTAAAATTAATAGCATCTAAAGAAATATCTTTATAAATAATATAGCAATCTCTTAGTGTTCTATCTTTTTTCATTGTTTTTATCAATTTTAGATCACTGTTTTCAACATCAATTCCTAATTCTTCTTTTAACTCTCTTTTCATTGCTTCAATACTAGTTTCACCTGACTGTACTCCACCATGCGTATCTTCCCACATCCCTCCGCGATTTAAATCCATGCTTCTTTGAGTTATTAAAATTTCTTTTTTAGAATTTATAATCCAGCAGTGAACACTTATTGTATATTCATTTTCATTTAATTTGTTTTTATCCTTACGATTTATTATTTTACCAGCCTTATTCCTATTTTCATCATAAATATCTACAATTTCATTTTTTTCACTCATTTTCATTTTACTCCCGTAAATTAATATAAATAATTTTATAACATTATTTAATATTATTCAACATCTCCTAGTTGTTCTTTCGTTATTTTTAGACTAAAAATATAGTTTTTTTATACTTATCTATATAAATAGCAGAAAGGATTTTCCAAAGTCATGGAAAATCCTTTCTGCTTGTTTCTTATTGTCTTGCATCTGATTCATTCAAAAAAATAGAAATGCCAATCTCTTTTGTAGAGACATCTTTTCCTTTATTCAAGCGAATTATCAAATCATAAACATTGTCAACATAGTGTCCACCTATACCACAAACTGTTTTTTTATAAACTCTTTTACCGATTTTTTGGTATACAACAGACTTGGGTTTGGGTAATTTGTCTGCTGCTTCAGCAGCTTCTTCTTCAGTATCAAAAATCAAACGACCATAGTCTTCGAAGCTGTATCTCTGATACGTATCGCCATATAAAACAGCGTTGAATGTTTTGTTTTTTTCATCTACATGAATAATTTCAGCCTGTGCTTCAAAAGCTTGAGCACCGTTGTATGTTCCCCAGTAATCAACCAGATATACTGTTTGATTTACTTTGAAATCCCGTTTACATTCTTTTGACATAAGAAAGCCTCCTAAAAATATTAAGTTATTTGTCTATAATATTGCATATTGCGTTTATTGACATAAAGATTATATCACAGGTATATTAAAAAGTCTAGAAAAATGTATAATTGCAACCTACATTGTGCAATTAAACAAACCGAGATTTTTGTAAATCTCGGTTTGACAGTTACTTTAATTAACAAAAAAAAGCATTTTACAATGCTTTTTTTATTTATAATTATTCTGCTGATTCTGTTTCTGGAGCTTCAAAAGCTTCTAATATAGCTTTTTGAATTACTTCTCTAGTTTCAGCATTGATTGGATGAGCTATATCTTTGAAATCTCCGTTTGGAGTTTTTCTACTTGGCATAGCTATAAATAATCCATTTTGACTTTCGATAACTTTTATATCATGAATTACGAATTCATTATCGAATGTTACAGAAGCAACAGCTTTCATTCTGTTTTCTGAATTTACTTTTCTTAAACGTACATCTGTTATTTGCATTTTTTAAGCACCTCTTTCTACTAGTTTTTGTACATACTTAGTATGTACAATTATTATATTCGCCATAAATATTTTTTTTCCTTCTAATTTTTACATTATTTTTAAAAAGATTTTAATATTATTTTTTCACATATTTTATAAATAAAAATACAATAATATATACATACAAATATTGTAATTATTTTGTTTTAATAGTATAATTTTTATAATTTATCTAGGAGGTATAAAAATTGAATCTTGTGATTGATGATTTAAAAAAATATAAACATATTCACCTAATCGGAATCGGCGGAATTAGTATGAGTGCTATAGCAGAGACTTTAAAAAACTGGGGATTTAAAGTTACTGGTTCTGATTTAGTTTCTTCTTCTTTAACAGATAAATTAAATAAACATGGTATTGAAACAACAATAGGTCATAATTTAAAAAATGTAAAAGAGGCCGATTTAATAGTATATTCTGCAGCAATCAAAGACAATGATCCTGAAATGGTTGTTGCAAAAGAAAATATGATTCCATTAATTGACAGAGGTAGTTTTGTAGGATATTTAACAAAGCTATACAAAGAGTCAATATGCATTGCAGGAACTCATGGTAAAACAACAGTTACCTCTATGGTATCTGTATGTTTCTTAGAAGCATCTCTTGACCCTAGTATTGAAGTTGGTGCAATTTTAAAAGAAATAAACGGAAATTATAGAGTTGGAAATAGTGATTATTTTATTTTAGAATCTTGCGAATATATGGGTAACTTTTTAAAATTTAATCCAAATGCAGAAATTGTTTTAGATATAGATTCTGACCATTTAGATTATTATAAAACTTTCGATAATGTAGTTAAAGCATTTCAAGATTTTGCAAAACTATTAGATCCTAATGGAGTATTAGTAGTAAATGGAGACGACAAAAACTGTTTAGGATTAGAAAAATATACAAATGCAAAATTTATTACTTATGGAATAAAAAATATAAATTGTAACTTTGTTTCTAAAAATATTGTTTTTAACAATGACGGTTTTCCTACTTTTGATGTTTATAAAAATAAAGAATTTTTTGGCAATTTTGAACTATCTGTTGCAGGAGAGCACAATGTTTCAAATGCATTAGCATGCATAAGTATATGTGATTATTATAATATAGATAAAAAGTATATATATACAGCACTAAAGAAATTTACTGGGGCTTCTCGTAGACTAGAATTTAAGGGAAAGTTTAATAATATATCTGTATATGATGACTATGCTCATCATCCCACAGAAATATTAGCAACAGCAGAAGCAATAAAGAATAAAAAATATAATTCTTCTTGGGCAATATTTCAACCACATACTTATTCTAGAACTTTAGAACATTTAAATGAATTTGCAAATTCATTATCAGAATTTGATAATATAATTCTCACAGATATATATGCTGCAAGAGAAATTAATACATTTGGAATTACTTCTGAGGATTTAAAAAACGAAATCATAAAATTAGGAAAAAATGCAATATATATTAGTAGTTTTGAAAAAATTGTTGAATATATAAAAGAAAATTCAAAGCCAAATGATTTAGTTTTAACTTTAGGTGCTGGAACAGTAACCGATATTGGTTCTATGCTTTTGAAATAATAGAATAATTTTACATTCATAATAAAGGAGCTTTTCAAAATAAGCTCCTTTACCATATTTTTAATATCAATTTTTTAAATACATTATTCCATATCTTTTATTGTTGCACCTATTATTCCAGCATTATTTTTATATTCTGCCAAAACAATTTTGGGCTTACTATTATGATTAAATGTTGAACTTGGATTATTTATTTTATCTATTAGTTTATCTAATATAGGATTCCCTTCATAATAAGCAAAACTTCCACCTAAGCAAACAGCTTCTGGTTCAAATATATCAATTAAATTGCAAATTCCTGTTTTTAAATATTCTAAAAACATCTCAATATCATCTTTAATAACAGGATTATCTATTATTAAAAGGTTTTCCCTTAAATATTGACCTGTTATATCACTATCAATATCTAAATCTTTAGTTACTTGCATTTTTAAAGCTCTAATTGAAGCATAAGCCTCAAAGCATCCTTTTTTTCCACAAGAGCAAAGTCTACCATCTTTATTCAAAATCATATGTCCAAATTCAAATCCTGAAAATCTTTTTGGCTCTAAAAGTTTTCCGTTTATAAAAGCTGCTCCTCCAATTCCCGTTCCAATACTTAAGAAAATACAATCATCAAAATTTTTCATAGCGCCATATTTCTTTTCAGCCAATCCCGCTGCTTTTGCATCATTTCTAATAATTATTGGAATATTATATTTTTGCTTTAAAATTTCACACAAATTAAAATTTTCTAACTTTAAGTTTTCTGCCTTTTCTATTATTCCATTTGAAATAGTTCCTGGAGAAGCTATACCAATAAGCTCTATATCTTTTATATCAATATTTCTCTCCTTTAAAATTTCTGAAATCATATTATTAGTGCATTTAATAATAGTATCTTTAAAATTTTCTCTATCTTCTCTATTAAAATTTTTTTCTTTTGAAAGCAAAATTTTATCTTCTGAAATTAATCCTACTCCTATATGGCTTCCTCCAAGATCAATACCAATTCTCATAAATACCTCCTACTTTCTTTTATAAAACTTTCAATGAAATTAATAAGCGTTCCTCAAAATATAAGGAACGCTCTTAAATTTTTATTAAACACCATATGCATCAAACATCCATCCACCCATATATATTTGGATAATTGGAACTAGAACTACTAGAGTAAAGAATATTAAAACTATACCAACAAATAAATATGAAAACTCTGGTAATACTTTAACAATTCTTTCTAATGTATTATCTATATCAATTTCTATATATTCAATCAATTTAGCAAGCATCTCTGTTAAGTCTGTTTGCATTCCTATTTTTAACATTTCCACCATCATAGGTGATGCAAAATTTGAATTTTCAAAAGGCTCAATCCAAGAATCACCTGTATAAATGTTATTTATTGCAGCTTCTACAGTTGATACCATAACAGTATTTTTTACAACATTTTTACTTACTTCTAAAGCATCTTGAATTCTCATTCCATTTTGCATATTAAGATATACACCTTGCATTAATCTTGAAAAATCTAGAGAATAAATCAATTTTCCAAAGACCGGCATTGTATATTTAAATTGATCAAATTTATATCTTCCATAAGGAGTATTTATCCAATAGATAATTGCTCCAGCTATTAATCCTATAACTAATAAATCTATGTACCAATAATTAAGTAATTTTGTACATATTCCGGCAAACCACAAGGTTATTGCTGGAAGTGATTCTGTCGCTCCCATTGATTCAAACATATCCTGTACAATTGGTACACCAACCACAACAGCCACAATTGTTCCAATAATCAGTGCAAAAAACATAAAAATATTTGGCAGTAAAATTCTTCTTATTTTTCTTCCTAACTTATCTTTATCTTCTAAATATTTAATTGCTTGTTCTAATGAGTCTTCAAGTGTTCCAGAAAGTTCTCCAACCTTAATCATATTTATATATATATATGGAAAAACACTTGAATAATATTCTAAAGTTGTATACATAAATTCTCCAGCTTCTACACCTGCCAAAACATCTTCTAATATGGTTCTTAAAGTAGGGCTTTCTGTACTTGATATAACAGTTTGCAATGCATGTATATTATTAAAGTTAGCCTTTTTTAATAAGTAGAAGTCCTGAGTAAAAATCCTAATATCTCTCGAAGAAACTTTAGTATTAAGCACATTATTAAAATTTACTGCACTATTTAATTTTTTTGATAAGTCATCATTTTGAGTTCTTCTTTTGCTTATCATTTGACTAAATTCTTTTTCTTGTTGTAGCTGTTCTTTACTTTTTATATTTTTTCTCTGTCCTAAATCTTGTTTATTTTTTGAAATATTAACCTCAACAATTTGCTTAACACTTATAGGAGTCATTCCATTTCTTTTTATTTTTTTTATGCATGCAGATTTACTAGTTTCAACGACTTTATTTTTAACAATTTGTCCTTGCTCACTTAAAGCTCTATACTCAAATTTAGGCATTAGTTTCTACCTCCCTATTACTTTTTTCTACTTAATTGCATTATAGTTCTATTTAAAGTTTCCAAGTTTTGAGGGTCTACTTGGGATTTAGCTAATTCCATAGTTATTTTATCTTCTATAAGTAATTTTGCAAGTGTTGTAGTTAAACTTACACTGCCTTTTTCAGAACTAGATTGAATCGCATCTTCAATTTCTGAAACGCTAAATTTATCTTTTCTAATACAAGCTGCAACTATGTTATCTACAATCATTACCTCTGGAACTAAAACTAAAGAAGAGCCATCTTTTCCTTTCACAAGTCTTTGAGAAACAACAATTTTTAATAAACCAGAAAGTAAATTTTTTATTTGAGTTTGCTCTTTTACTTCATAAAAGCTTATCATTCTGTCTATAGTCTCTGCACAAGACTTTGTATGTAATGTTCCAATAACTAAATGTCCAGATTCAGCCATATCTATAGCAGCTTCCATTGTTTGTTTATCACGAATCTCTCCTATTACTAAAATATCGCAATCTTCTCTAAGAGCATTCATAACTCCTTCTCTAAAAGTCAAAGTATCTTTTCCAGCTCCCACTTCTTTTTGAACGATAAAAGACTTTTTACTTGTATGCTTGTACTCTATAGGATTTTCTAATGTTAATATTTTTTTATTTTGCTTTTCATTAATATCACTTACTAAAGCACTTAAAGTAGTTGATTTACCAGAGTTAGTTTTTCCTGTAACCAGAATTAGTCCTTGAGGTTGATATAACATTTTTCTTATAATTTCTGGCAATCCTAAATCTTCAAATTTAGGCAGTTTATTTGGAATAATACGCATAGTAAGTATAGGCTTATCATCAGATAAAGAAACATTAACCCTTAAACGAGTATTCTTCCAAACTAGTGAACTATCTAATCTTCTGTTTTCCTTAAAGAAATTATCTTTATAAACACTTCCCTTTACAACATAATCGTATATAGCCCATAAGTCATCTTCTGTTAAAATTGCTTTATTGCTTAATTGTATCAAACTTCTTTTTACTCTTATAATAGGTTTCATTCCAGAAACTAAATGAATATCTGAAGCCCCTTTTTGACAAGCCTCTTCTATTATTTCTTCAATTAATAACATTTTTTGCTCCTTCCAATTTAATTATATATTAATAATTTATTATTAACTTCTTCTAGTGTTAATTGCCCATTATAAACTTTGTCTAATGCATCTACAAATAATGGTCTATAATTTTCTTTTAGGGCAGCAGCTTTAATTTTTAAACTAGATTCACCTGCAGAAATTAATTCCCTTAATTTTTCAGTTATTTCGCAAATCTCAAATACTGCAATTCTTCCATAATATCCTGTATAATTGCACTCCTTACATCCAACAATATCATAAGTAAATTTATCTTTAAAATCATATTTTTTTCCATAAGGTTCAACTAATTTATTCATTAAATCCTTTTCTACTTGAGTAAATTCTCTCTTTTTGCAACATTTTTCACAAGGTCTTCTTATTAATCTTTGAGAAACTGATGTTGCTAAAGTACTTGATATATCATAATCAGATATTCCCATTTTTCTTAATCTTGTTATAACTTCTATAGCATCTATTGTATGTATTGTTGATAGAACATAGTGTCCAGTTTGTCCAGCTTGCATAGCAATTTCAGCTGTTTCATTATCACGAATTTCTCCTACTAGAATTATATTTGGATCTTGTCTTAAAATAGTTCTTAAAGAGCCAGCAAAAGTTGTTTTAGCATCTATTTCAATTTGATTTATTCCAGGAAGTCTAATTTCAACTGGATCTTCTACTGTTGTTATATTTAATTCTGGTTTATTTAAAAAGTCTATAACACTATATAAAGTTGTTGTTTTACCTTCTCCAGTTGGAGCTGCTATTACAGTTATACTATTTCTTTTATCAAAGCAAGCTTTTAAAATTTTCTCATCATTAGGGAAACCTAAATCAAATATATTTTTAATACCCGCATTCTTTTTCAATAATCTTAGACAGAATTTCTCACCATATATATTCTTTTGTGAAGATACACGAATATTGTAATCATCATATAATAAGATTCTACCATCTTGAGACTCTTGTTTTTCTTGATGCATATTTGAAATTGCCTTTAATCTACCAGTTATTTGAGCCTGCTTGTTCTTTTCTATATTTGCAACTGTTACTAATTCACCATCTATTCTAAATCTTACTCTTAAAGCATTTTCTAGCGGTTCTATATGTATATCAGAAGCTCTTTTCTCCATTGCAGATTTAATAATAGTATCAACAAGTCCTGTAATATCTGAACCAAAATCAGATATTTTTTCTGATGCTTTTCCTTCAAGCTGCTTAATTACTTTTAAAATTTTCGTTTCAAAAGACATATATTTTTCTACTATTAAGCCACGATGTAAAAGAATTGATTTTATCTGATCTACTGAATTTTGGTTACTAGTATCTGCAAAGCAAACTTTTGCTTTATTTCCAACAATATCAAAAAGTATCGCTCTATTTTCCTTAGCAATATCTAGAGAAATATATTCTACCATGTTTACATTTAAAGATTCTTTATCTATATTTATAAACTGTTCTCCTAATATTTCTCCCATTGCTTTAATTAATTTATCTTCATCACACAAATGTAAAATATTAATTATGTCTCCTAATTTCTTCTTTGTGTGATTTTTCTGATATTCTAATGCTGTTTTAATATCAGCCTCATTTATTAAGCCTCTTTTTACTAGTTCTATTCCTAATGGAATTGATCTTTTTCCAGCCATTTTTACAAATTTCTCCTTTGTTTATTTACTTCTCTTAATATTATATATTATTTGTCATTTTTTTTAAATATTTTTTTCATAAATGGTAACAATTTCTTGTTTTTACTTGTCTTATATATTATATATTTTTATTTTGTAGGGTTAAATATCGCAATCTACCCATTTTATTCCCATGTAAATAAATTATTTTTTAATTTATAAAAAGCATTCTCAGAATCTGTTATCTCATTTCCATCTACGTCCACAGGTTTTTGTTCTGAATTTATTTTTTGCCAATAACCACCCATTTTACTTGATACTGCCATTTCTGATAGCTCATAAGTTGCAATATTAGTTGTTTCATTCTTTACATATTGTATTATTTTTCCATCAGCACTACAAAATCTATATTTACCATTAGAGTCTGTACAATAACTTGGTACCCATACATAAATTTCACTACATTCACTAAGTTGTATTACACCATTTCTATCGAAATCATTATCAGTTGCATTTGCTACAATTGGAAATATTTTTGAACTTATTGAATACCATTCTTCATCTTTATAGTTAGTTTTTACATATCCGTTTTTACTTGCTACATATTTTACAGGGATACAACCATATATTGTTGTATCCTCCATATCTGGTTTTTCTGCTTCTTCTACTTCATCATATTTTTTTATTGTGCTTAAAGTTACGGATTTTTCTTTGTCTTTTACTTTATATGTAACAGTTACATCAACTTCAAATGCAAGATTTGCAAGAATATCATCTTCGCTTTTTTTTCTAGTTAATTTAATTGTATATCCAGTTGGAATATCGGCAATATCATATTTTACTTTATTAGAATCATCAATATTAATTTCAGTAGTATTATTACCATCAGTTGGTTTTTCAGGTATGGCATCATTGCTAATATCCACATCTTCTACTGTTTCTATTACTTTCATTGCTAAGTTTGTTGCTGTTGTATTTCTTTTTACTTCTTTTGTTTTGTTTGAATATGCTGTATATATTGCCATTGCGACTCCTAATGTTATTACTATCATTGTTACTGATATTGCAATATCTACTCCTGTTACACCTTTATTATTTTTTAATCTTTTCATATTTTCCTTTCCGTATGTGGCAATCCACATTGTACGTTATTTTTATTTTTGAGTTTTATATAAACATAAATTGTTATTAATTTATATAATTTATTAATATTGTCGTTATTATTGCTGATATTCCTAAACAGAATCCTATTGGAATTTGTTTATTATTTGAGTTTATAGTTTCATCTTTCTTTACCTTATTTTTTACATAAATTTTGTATATTAAATATGTGATCATGCAAATTGGAATTAATATTATTATGTTTTTTATTTCTATGAATGATATTATATATAATAAATATATTATATTTTGAATTATATAATTTTTAGCTTTTTGCTTTTTATTACGTAACATAGTACATATATTTATTATTATTAAAAATACCAAAGTTATTAAGTATATTATATATATATCACTCTTTACAAATATACACAAATATATCATATATAATATTTGTGTTATTATTCCAAAATTTAATACTTTACTATTTATTTGTTTATATTCATTATCTATTCCTATTATTAGTGCATTTGCTATATAAAAATAAATAAATGCTAAAAAATATATTAATTTTTCTAATGTATTATTAAAATTTATCCCTAAATATAAATATGTAATTCCTAAAACATTTATTTTTAATGAAATATAAATAAGGACAAATACAATTCCAGATAATATTTCTAAAATTAAATATCTTGGTCTTACTTTTTGTCCACAATATCTGCACTTTCCTTTTAAAAATACGTAACTAACTACTGGTATTAAGTCTTTAAATCCTAGTTTGTGCATACAATTTGGACAAAAAGATCTTTCATGTGTTATGTTTTTTCCTAATGGAATTCTATATACAGCTAATGTAAAAAAGCTTCCAAAAACTGTTCCTAAGAAAAAAATCATTATTATCATTAAAATTTCCATTTTAATTTTCCTTTTTTAATTATACTAAAATTGTCCTTCTTTTCCTTTTATTATTTTACTAATAATTATCTTTTATTTCAATATTTTTTTGCTAGATTTATCTAATTTTATATTTTTTAATTTATTTTAGAAACCATTTATTGAAAATGGCGATTAAAATCGCCCCTACATTAAATAGATATTTTGACTTTTAAAAATAAAAATTGTAAACTTACTTAGCAAAATTAGCAAAGTATTCATATAATAGAAAGGTTCAACAAACTTTCCTATTATATAAAACAAGGAGGTTAAAATTGGTATTAGATAATGAAACAAAATATAGTTGTGCTTTGTATTGCAGATTGTCAAATTCAGATGATTTAAATAAAGAAAGTCAAAGCATAACAAATCAAAAAGAATTATTGGAAAAATATGCAAAAGAAAATGATTTAAATGTTTACGATATATATATTGATGATGGATATAGTGGAACAAATTTTAACAGACCAGATTTTCATAGAATGATAAAAGACATTGAAAATAAAAAAGTAAATATGGTTATTGTAAAAGACAGTTCTAGGTTGGGTAGAGATTATATTCGGTTTTGGCGAATATATAGAAAAATATTTTCCTCAAAACAATATAAGAGTAGTTTCAATATTAGACAATTATGATTCTGAAGTAGATAATGGTGTTGCAGACACCTTACCTTTTAAAGCTGTAATGAATGATTTTTACGCAAAAGATACTTCAAAAAAGATTAGAAGTGTAAAACATAAAAATGCAAAACAAGGTTTATTTATGGGAAGATATGCCCCATTTGGATTTGATAAATCTAGAGAAGATAAGCATAAATTGGTGATAAATGAAGAGTCTGCTAAAGTTATTCGTCAAATATTTGATTTATTTTTAGAGGGAAATTCTCCACTTCAAATATCTTATATTCTTAAAAATAAAAAAGTAAAAACACCTTCACAATTAATGAATATGCAAAAGCAAACTAACATATGGTATCCTGAAGTAATAAGAAGAATTTTAAAGAATGAAATGTATATTGGAAATATGGTTCAATGCAGAAAAAGAAAAATAAATTATAAATTAAAAAAAATAATTGATATGCCAAAGGAAGATTGGATTATTGTAAATAATACACATGAAGCAATAATTGAAAAGGAAAAGTTTTATGCTGTTCAAGAAATAATGAAAAGCAAAGAAAAAACAAGAATTAAGTCAACTCCCTTTTTATTAAAAGGTCTTATTGTATGTAAAGAATGCGGTAAAAAGATGACAACAACAGCAGATAATAAAGGTAATCATACCAGATATTTAAGATGTACAAGCTATGCAACTGCCCCATTACAAAAATTATGCACTCCACATATAATCAACTATCAAAAATTAGAAAATAAAATAATTAACCAAATACGAAAAAACTGTAATGAATATTTAAATAAAAACAATGGAGTTTTTTCCTCTAATTCAAAAAGCACTTTAAAAAATGAAAGAACTATATTATTAAAATCTATAAAAGTCTTGGAAACACAGATAGATAAAATTTATGAAGACAAGCTAAATGGGATAATTAATGATGAGGATTTTAAAAGAATTTATAATAAAAAAAATAAAGAAAAAGAAAATAAAAAAAATCGATTAAAAATTTTAGAAAATATAGAATTTAATAGAAAAACTAAAAATTATAAAGATATATTAAATGATTTTTTAAAAGAAGATAAGATTAGTATTCAAATACTAAATTCTTTAATAGATAAAATTGAAATAAATAATAATAAACAAATAAAAATTTATTATAAATTTGATGATTTAAATAACTTGTCATAAGAAACTAATATTGTAATGTTAATCTTAGCTGGTGTATCAATATCACTAGTAGTAGGAGA
>JBJFFD010000017.1:0-43701 GCA_051891335.1 Candidatus Scatovivens sp. | reverse complement strand
GAAACAGACGATAAGAGGAATTATGCAAAATTCATATGTGAACCATTAGAGCGTGGTTATGGAATGACAATAGGAAATTCTTTAAGAAGGATTCTATTATCATCATTACCAGGAGCTGCTATAACAAGTATTAAGATAAATGGCGTAGTACATGAGTTTTCTACAGTAAAAGGAATTGTAGAAGATGTTCCTGAGTTAATTGTTAATTTAAAGAGTGTTAGACTAAAGGTATTCGATAATGAAGAAAAAATTATAAGAATAGATCATAGAGGAGCTGGAGAGATAACTGCTGCTGATATTCAAACAGATGGTAGTGTTGAAATTCTTAATAAAGAATTACATATTGCTACAGCGTCAGAAGATGCAGATTTTCATATGGAAATGACTGTTAATAGAGGTAGAGGATATAATGTAGCTGAAAAAAATAAAAAAGATAATAATCCTATAGATGTATTACCTATAGATTCTATATTTACTCCAGTTAAAAAAGTAAATTATTCAGTTGAAAATACTAGAGTTGGACAAATGGTAGATTATGATAAATTAACTATAGAAATTTGGACTGATGGAAGTTTAAAACCATATGAAGCTTTAAGTTTAGCTGCAAAAGTTATGGTTGGACATTTAGAATTATTTATAGATTTATCTGAAACAGCTAGAAATACTCAAGTAATGGTAGAAAAAGAAGAATCAAAGAAAGAAAAAGTTCTAGAAATGCCAATAGAAGAATTGGAACTTTCAGTTAGATCTTATAACTGTTTGAAAAGAGCTGGTATAGCAACAGTTGAAGATTTAGCAAAAAAATCTCAAGAAGATATGATGAAGGTAAGAAACCTAGGTAAGAAATCACTAGATGAAGTAACTAATAAATTGATTGATTTAGGATTAGGTTTTGCATCAGAAGAAGATTAATAAAGGTAGGTGAAATATAAAGTGGCAGGAACAAGAAAACTTGGAAAACCAACAGATCAAAGATTAGCAATGTTAAAATGTATATTAACAGATTTATTATTAAATGAGAAAGTTGTTACAACAGAAGCAAGAGCAAAAGAAGTAAAATCTATGGCAGATAGTGTTATAGCATTAGCTATAAAAGAAAAAGATAATTTTGAAGAAGTTGAAGTTAAAATAAAAAAAGCTAAATTAGATAATAAAGGAAGAAAAGTTACAGAAAAAGTAACTAGCAAAAATGGAAAAGAGTATTTAAGAGTGGTTAAAGAAGAAACTACTGAAAAAAGACAAAAAGATTTACCATCAAGATTAAATGCTAGAAGAAAAATAATGACAAAAGTAAATAAAGTTAAAGATGTTGACGTTGTAGGTAAATTATTTACTGAAATAGCTCCAAAATATGAAGGTAGAGTAGGTGGATATACTCAAATATTAAAAATGGAACCTAGAAAAGGTGATAATGCAAAAATGGCTTTATTAAAATTAATATAAATTTAATAATAAAAAAAGAAAATGAATTAAGGTTCATTTCTTTTTTTTATATAATAGAAAATTGCTCTGCAATTCCTATTATATAAATTCTTATAAGTATATTAATAATAATGAGTCTGAACATTAACTTAAACTTACATTAAATTATAGAAAAATATTGATTTATATTTTAATTATATTTATAATAAAAATATAAATTACAAAAGAGAGGGATTAACTATGGAAAAAGTATTAAATGAAAAAGAAATAAAAGATACGAAAATAAGAAAAGAAGCTAGTCAAAAAGCTATGAAAGCAATGATAGGATTAACTGCATTATTATGCCTTGGAGTTGTTTGCGGAGTAGTAGTATTTTCTACTCTTTTAAATCAATTATAATATTCACCAAAATAATTGGCTAACATAATATATAACAGGAGGTAATTTATTATGTTAGCTTTAGAAATATTTGGATGGGTAATATTTTTATATGGATTATTAAGTCTAATAAGAGATTTAATAAATGAGTATACATACAAAAAAATTAATAATAATATGAAAATATATATAACATTGGAGAATACAAAAAACAATTTAGAATATTTTATAAGAGAAATTTATAATATAAAAAGAAAGAATCTGTTTAGGAATATAACAATAATAAACTTAGATAAAGATACTGATTCCGAGGTTCAAAATAAGTTAAAAGAAGAAGATTTAAACCTTAAAATTTTAGATTATAAACAACTTATAAATTTAATAAACAATTTAAATAAATAGTAAACAATATATAGGAGCTCATATTGCACCTATATATTGTTTTATATAAGAGGAAATTTCGTCAAACTTATTATTATTATATAAAGGCTTTTCCAATTTTGTACAGGGATTTTATTGTATAAAATTTATCAAGCATAAACAAAGTATGTGAACTTTTTTGTTATTAGATTATAGAAACTTATAAGAAACTTGGCCCATCTTTACTTAAATTTAGTAGTTCTGATAAACTAACATCAGATTTCTTTAACTTTATATTTTTAAAATTAGAAGCTTCTTCTGGAATTAGTAATCCATTATCTAAAACAATTAAATTTCCTTTTAAAATGTTTACTTTTTCTTCTTCTGTATATTTTTCACTAAAATCTTTAAAACTAACTCCAAATCTATCTTTGAAATCATAGCCATAGTATAGTTTTATAGATTCATCCATTGTTAATAAATCAATTTTATAACCAGATTCTTTTTTTATAAATCCAAGTTCTTGAGGTACTTTATGAATATTAAATGTGCTTCTTGGTTTATAGTATTTATGACTTGCTCCTCCAAACTCTGCATATTCATGCATCTGACGTGTTTTTATTTGTGACTCAAAATAAATCCCAGATTGCATGATATAACGGATATGTAATGCTTGATATAAAGAATCTTTGGGGCTTTTTATATAATCTTTTATATATTTAGAATATTCATTAGAAAAATCTTTTGATGGTATAAATATATTATTATCTTTTGCTTTTTGCTTTATTAGTTCAGAATCTGGATATGATACATGTTTTGCTTCAGATAAAATGTTATTTTTGCTTAAATTAAATTGTATTTGTGAAGTCAGAACATCATAACAAATTTTTACAGCTTCATTTGGATCTAAGCATAAATTTTCAGGAATATTTAGAATATATCTATAAGCTAATATATCTTTAATGCTGATATCTTCAAAAGGTTCTCCTGATAATAAACTAGATTTTAAATCTTTTTTTATTTTTGAATCTGTACTTATTAATGATTTTATACGTCCTTGAAATTCTATTGGTATATGTGGATATTTATTTTGTAAGTAAATATATTCTTCATTAATATAATCAATAAATTCTTTAAATTCTAATGTTGATGTATCAGATAATTTTTGGTATTCTAATAATTTGTTAATATACGCAAAGATTAACTTCTGCTGAGAAATATCTAGTTGCTTTTTAGTAAGCATGGATTCTAAATATTTTATATAATTATTAATAACATTTTCTTTAGAACCATAAAATTCGACTATATTTAAATTATCATTTTTTTCTTTTCTGTTCATGTATAAATATAAAAACTCCTTAGATTAAATTAAGTTCTAAAATTATATCATAATTATGTACACAAAGCAAATGTTGATAAAAATAATATTTAATGTTATAATTTTAACATTAAATATTATTCAATAAGGTGATAAAAAATGAAAAAAATAGAATTATTAGCTCCTGCAGGTTCATATGAAAAAGCAAAAATTGCTTTTATGTATGGAGCTGATGCAGTATATATGGGAACTTCAAAATTGTCTTTAAGAACTAGAGCAGAAGCAACAGATGAGGATTTAATAAAAACAGTTAAATATGCTCATTCAATAAATAAAAAAGTTTATGCTGCAATAAATATTTATGCATGGGATGAAAATTATAAAGAAATTGAAAAGCAAGCTGTTGAATTAGAAAAAATACAAGTTGATGGAGTTATTGCTTCAGATGGTGGTGTAATAGAAACAATAAAAAAAGTAGCTCCTAAAATACCTATTCATGTTAGTACTCAAGCTAATACAGTAAGTTATCATTCTTGTAATTTTTGGTATAATAATGGAGCCAAAAGAATAGTACTTGGAAGAGAACTAAATAAGGAACAAATTAAAAGCATAATGGATAATAAACCAAAAGATTTAGAAATAGAAATATTTGTTCATGGAGCATTATGTTTTGGATATTCTGGCAGGTGCTTTTTAAGTGAATATTTATCTAGTAGAAATGCAAATTTAGGAGACTGTTCACAAAGTTGTAGATGGGCTTATAATGTTTATGTAGAAGAAACTAATAATCCAGGAAATCTAATGCCAGTAGAAAATGATAATAAAGGAACTTATATATTTTCTTCTAAAGATTTATGCTTAATAAAAAATATTCCAGAAATAATTGACATGGGAATAGATAGCTTAAAAATAGAGGGAAGGCTTAAAACTGAATACTATTTAGCAAGTGTTATAAACGTTTATAGAGTAGCAATAGATAACTACATTAAAAATCCAACACAATATAATTATGAAATATATTTGGAAGAATTGATGAAAACTAAAACAAGAGGGCTTACTTCCTTTTTCTTTGAAGATAGAAATAATAAAGATTTTCAAGATTATGAGGGACATCAATATAATCAGGAATATGAATTTGGAGGTAAAGTTATAAGTCAAGAAAAGAACGGAAAGACATTAATTGAAATAAGAAATAAATTAAATGTTGGTGATAATTTAGAAGTTTTAATTCCAAATGTTTTAAAACCATATAAGTTTAAAATAAATCAATTATGGGATTCTGAAACAGAAGAAAAAATAGATACAGTAAATCCTGGAAAAGCAGAACAAAAAGTTTATTTAGATATACCTATAAAAGTTCAAAAAGATTGGATCATAAGAAGAAAAAAATAATTTTAAATATGCTTCTAAATAAGATTAGTTAAGGCTAATTTAATATTTAGGACCGTTTAAAAAATTCAATAAAAATATAAAAATTAGTTTACAATAATATTTAAATGATATATAATAAAATAGTTAAAAAATAGAGAAAAGAGGGATTATTATGAACGAAAATGAAAACATTCCAGTTGAAGAAATGGATTTAAATAAATTAATGCAAGTAAGAAGAGATAAATTAAAAGAGTTACAAGAACAAGGAAAAGATCCTTTTGAAATAACAAAATTTAATAGGACAAACACAGCTGGTGAAATAAAGTCAAGTTATGAACAATTTGAACAAAAAGATGTAACAGTTGCAGGAAGAATTATAGCTAAGAGAATAATGGGAAAAGCATCTTTTTGTACAATTCAAGATTGTGATGAAAAAATACAAAGTTATGTGAGTATAAATGACTTAGGTGAAGAAAGTTATAAAGAATTTAAATCATGGGATATAGGAGATATAATTGGAATAACTGGGTTTGTATTTAAAACAAGAACAGAAGAAATATCTGTACATGCAAAAGAAGTTAAATTATTGTCAAAAGCTTTAAGACCTTTACCAGAAAAATTCCATGGATTAAAAGATCCGGACTTGAGATATAGACAAAGATATGTAGATTTAATAGTTAATCCAGAAGTAAAAAGGACATTTGAAATAAGAAGTAAAATAATTAGTAATATCAGAAAAATATTAGAAGAAGAAGGATACTTAGAAGTCGAAACTCCTGTATTAAATACAATATCAGGAGGAGCAACAGCTCGACCTTTTATAACTCATCATAATGCATTAGATATAAGTATGTATTTAAGAATTGCATTAGAGTTAAATTTAAAAAGATTAATAGTTGGTGGATTTAATAAAGTGTATGAAATAGGAAGAGTATTCAGAAATGAAGGAATGGATATAAGACATAATCCAGAATTTACAATGCTTGAACTATATTCATCATACCAAGACTATAATGATATGATGAATATTACTGAAAAAATATTTTCACAAACAGCTAAGGAAGTATTAGGAACAACAAAAGTAACATATCAAGGACAAGAAATAGATTTAACTCCAGGATGGAAAAGAATAACAATGATAGATTCAATAAAAGAAGCATGTGGAGTAGATTTTAACGAAATTCAAACTGATGAAGAAGCTGTAAAACTAGCTGAAGAAAGAAAGATGACATTTACTGATGAAACAAAGAAAACTCGTGGAGATGTAATTGCAATGTTTTTTGATGAATATGTAGAAAAAACATTAATACAACCAACATTTATATATGAATATCCAGTAGAAATTTCACCACTTGCTAAAAAATGTCCAAACAATAAGAAAATGACAGAAAGATTTGAAGTATTTATAGGTGGAAGAGAATATGGAAACGCATTTTCAGAATTAAATGATCCAATTGACCAATATGAAAGATTCAAAAAACAAGTTGAAGCAAAAGAAGCTGGAGATGAAGAGGCAGCAGACATGGATGAAGACTATATAAATGCATTAGAAATAGGATTACCTCCAACAGGTGGATTAGGAATAGGAATAGATAGACTAGTAATGCTATTAACAGATAGTGCATCTATTAGAGATGTTATATTATTTCCAACAATGAAGCCGCTATCTTAATAACGTGTAATAAATGATAATAGAGGTTTAAAACTCGAAACTATTGATAATAAAGTACTTAGAAATATTATTTGAATTGTAGAAATATTATAAAAAGTTAGTTAATTTTGACAAAAATAATCTGTTAGCTATACTAGTTGCTATGAAAGAAAAAATATAAACACTAATAAAATTTGATTAATTTAAAACGAGTACTATGAAAGAAGAATTGAGTGAATTTCTAAAATTAGCATATAAATATAATAGAATAAAACTAAATAAATGGTATTTATTATAGTGAATTTGAGAAAAAATAAAAATAGATTAAAAAAGGAGATACTTAATGTTTGGATTTAATTTTGATAAAAGAACTTTATATATAATCTTAATAATTTTAGTTCTATATATTTTTATGAGATCTGGAACTGATTTTCTTTTGACAACATGTCTAACTTTACCAGGAGTTATAATTGCAATTACTTTCCATGAATTTGCACATGCATATGCTGCAGACAGACTAGGTGATACAACACCTAGATATCAAGGAAGACTGACTTTAGATCCTAGAAGCCATATCGATCCATTTGGAATTATACTATTAATATTTGCACATATTGGATGGGGAAAACCTGTTCAAATAAATCCTAGAAATTTTAATAGCAATAAATCTATAGAAAAGTGTGAAGCAATTGTTTCATTTGCTGGACCATTGACAAATTTCATTTTAGCTATATTCTTTACAATAATTTATTATGCAATAAATATTTTTGCACGTTCTTTTATATATACAAATATAGGAAGTATAGTAACAACAATGATTTATGGAACAATAGTTGTTAATATTGGACTAGGAGTTTTTAATTTAATACCTTTTCCACCATTAGATGGAGAAAAAATCTTTAGATTAATAATGCCAAACAAAATGAAAAATTGGATTGATGATAATATGCAAACAATATACTTAATATTTATAGTATTATGGATTACAGGCTTGTTAAGCTATGTTGTTAGCCCAGTTATTGATGGAGTATATAATGGAATATTTTATTTAATAGGTAAAATATTTAGTTTGTTTATTTAGTTGTAAATGGAGTAATATATGGAAGATGTTTATATAATGGGTATAGAATCTAGTTGTGATGAAACTTCTGTTGCTATAGTAAAAAATGGCAGAGAAGTTTTATCTAATGTTATAAATACTCAAATTAAAATACATGAAAAATACGGGGGAGTTGTTCCAGAAATAGCCTCTAGGTGTCATGTGGAAAATATAAATCAAATAATGAAACAAGCTCTTAAAGAAGCTAATATAGAATTAAAACAAATAGATGCAATTGCTGTTACTTATGGCCCTGGTTTAGTAGGTGCATTATTAGTAGGAGTTTCATATGCAAAAGGATTGAGTTTTGCGACAGGGAAACCTTTAATTCCAGTAAACCATATAGCAGGACATATTTGCGCTAATTATATAACACATAAAAATTTAGAACCTCCATTTTTGAGTTTGATTATTTCTGGAGGACATACTCATTTAGTAAATGTAAAAGATTATACTAATTTTGAAATATTAGGGAAAACAAGAGATGATGCAGTAGGGGAAGCTTTTGATAAAGTTGCAAGAGTTGTTGGACTTCGGATATCCTGGAGGACCTAAAGTAGATAACTTAGCAAAAGAAGGAAAACCAAATATTGAATTACCTATAGCGCATATAGATAATTTAGATTTTAGTTTTAGTGGAATTAAGACAGCTATTATTAATTTAAATCATAAAAATCCTAATTTAAATAAGGCAGACTTATGTGCAAGTTTTGAAAATGCAGTTACAAAAATGCTTTTAAATAATGTAAAAAAAGCTGTAAAAAACAATAATATAAAAAGGATAGTTTTAGCTGGTGGTGTTTCTAGTAATTCATATATAAGAAAAGAGTTTGATAATATGTCAAAAGAAGAAAAAATAGAAGTTTTATATCCAGAATTAAAGCTATGTACTGATAACGCTGCAATGATAGCTTGCTCACGGATATTATGAATTTATAAATGGTAAAAGAGCTGATTTAAAATTAAATGCTATACCTAATTTGAAATTAGTTAAATAATAAAAGAAAAGGAAAAATAAGATGTCTATTTATGTTATAGCAGATTTGCATTTGTATTTTTCAATAAATAAACCAATGAATATATTTGGAAATAATTGGGATAATCATGCAGAAAAAATTAAAAAAAATTGGATAGAAAAGGTAAAACCAGAAGATACTGTTTTAATACCTGGAGATTTTTCATGGGCTACCTATTTAGAAGAAACATATAAAGACTTTGAATACTTAAACGAGTTACCAGGTAAAAAAATTTTATTAAAGGGAAATCATGATTATTGGTGGACAACTTTAAATAAAATGAATAATTATATAAAACAATGTGGTTTTAAAAATATAAATTTTTTATATAATAATAGTTATCTTATAGAAAATAATATAATAGCAGGAACAAGAGGATGGGTAGGAACTTTAAGTAATGAAAATTTAAAAATATTAAAAAGAGAAAATGAAAGACTAAAATTATCTATAAAAGATGGAATAAAAAGATTTGGAGAAGATAAAAAGATTATAGTTATGATGCATTATCCTCCATTTATGAAAGAAAATTGCGAAGTGGATTTTATAAAAACAATGAAAGATTTTAATGTTAGTAGTTGCTTTTATGGTCATCTACATGCTGATTCACACAAAGAAGCAATAGAAGGAGAAATAAAAAACATTTATTTTAAATTAGTAAGTTCAGATTATATGAATTTTGATTTATTAAAAGTAGATTAATGGTAAAAAATTTTTGCTATTATGAAGGGAATAATAAATATGGAAAATATAAAATTAAAAAGAAATAATAAAGAATATATTCTTACTAAGAAAATAAAACTTGATGGAAAAGTAATATATAAATTTTCAAGTATGCAAGATAATATATATTGTTTCTTAGAAAATAATGAATATAAACAAATAAAGAATAAAAAAATTATAAATAGATTAAATTTTATAATAAATATTCAAACAGATAAAATATAGGTGAGTTTTTAATGGGAAAAAGATATAATGAATTTTTAGATGCAAAATCAGGAATAAGTATTGTTAGAGAATATAGTAAAAAACAAAAAGAGAATATGTATAAAGATGTTGCAAGTGCAATATGTAAAAAGTATAATGATATTATTTCTGAAAATGAAATTTTTAATATTTTAAATTCAAAATCAACTGTTTATTTTTCAAAATTTAATAGAAAAAATTTAAAAAATACAAAGGGAATTTTTATGAATAAAACAAAAAACATTCATTTTAATACAATGTATTTTGACAAAATTAATTCAGCAATTGTTCATGAATGTATTCATAAAATTCAGGATTATAAATTACCTAAAAATAAAAAAGGTTTAAGCTTGCTAACTGGATTTATAGAAGGGACAACAGAAAGTATAGCTTCAAAAATTGCTAATAATAATAATAATTTTAGATGTTATGAAAATGGAATGACATTCAATTTACCTATAAATACAGCATATGTTCCTCAAGTTTCGATAGTAGAGCAAATGGATTATATATTAGGAAATAATAATGATTTGGCTAAATTTGCTTTATGTGGAGATATGGGATTTTTAAATAAAATTTGCAAATTGTATGGAAAAGATTTTTTTATAAAGATGAGAGAAAATCTAAATGATAGTTTTATTATGAATGATATGGAGCAAATAAATGAATATCAAAACTTTATATTGGATGAATGTTATAATAAAAAATTTGAGAAAATAAACATAAAAAATGAAGAAGAACTAATAGATTATTTGAGCAATTTAAAAGAATTTGAAAAAGTAAGAGGAATATATAATAAAGATAATTATTTTAAAAAGTTTTATAATGATAAATATAATAAAATAAGAGAAATTTTTATTAAAGAAAAATTTGATTTAAAAAGGTTAGAAAAGTTAACGTATTCCGATGAATACAGAAGAAGTTTAATTTCTAATAATTCTGAAACAAAAAAAGATGAAGTATATTTAAATACATTTTTTGCTGTAAATATTGTTGTAGATCAAGAAACGGAAGAAGACTTCGATTATAAGAATTACGAAATCCACACAATTAATTATAATAACAAAAAATTAAATATTTTATTTGACAAAAAAAACAATATTCCAATTTCAGCTGTTAGATTTTGGAATGGTAATAATGAAAAAAGGAAATGTAAAAGAATAGATATAAAAAATCAAAAAGAGTCTGAATTTCTAATTGATGATATATTAATTAAAGAATGTAAAGCATTTAGCACTATCTCTGATGAAGAACTAGAAATAAGAAAAGAAAATATTTATATACCTAATATGGAAAATGAAGTAGAAATGTTTAAAATGACTAATCTTGACTATATAGAAGTTTTACAAAACACATGTAAAGACAAAAGATATGTATTTCAAAATAAAATAGCCAATATGTTTTCAAAGATATATGAAAAAACTATAGAAATGATAGAAAAAGCAATATTAAAAATAGAAAAACTTGAAGATAAAAATAGAAAAAGTTTTGGTGAAAATAATAAGCTTGAAGTAGAAAATTTTGAAACAAATAAAAAACAAAATAAAAAGGAAAAGCAAACTGAATTAAGTGAGAATATATATGAAATATAAAAGAGGAATGAAATAAATTATGCAAGATAAACAAAAATATATTAGAAATTTTAGTATAATTGCACACATAGATCATGGAAAGTCAACTTTGGCAGATAGAATTATAGAGATGACAGGGACCTTAACTAAAAGAGAGATGGAGTCTCAAGTTTTAGATAACATGGATATAGAAAAAGAAAGAGGAATTACAATAAAATCTCAAGCTGTAAAAATGAACTATACTGCTAAAGACGGAAATATTTATGAATTTAATCTAATAGATACTCCTGGACATGTTGACTTTAATTATGAAGTTTCTAGAAGTTTAGCTGCATGCGAAGGGGCTATTTTGGTAGTAGATAGTACACAAGGAGTCGAAGCCCAGACATTAGCAAATGTATATTTAGCAATAGAAGATAATTTAGAGATATTGCCAGTTATAAATAAGGTTGATTTGCCTATGGCAAGACCAGAAGAAGTAAAAAAAGAAATAGAAGATATTATAGGAATACCTGCAATGGATGCACCTTGTATTTCTGCAAAAACTGGATTAAATGTTGAAGAAGTACTTGAACGAATTGTTACAGATATTCCAGCACCATCAGGAGATGAAAGTCTTCCTTTGCAAGCTTTAATATTTGATTCTTTTTATGATAATTATAAAGGTGCGCTAAGTTATGTTAGAATAAAAAATGGAAAAGTAAGAGTAAATGATGAAATTTTATTTATGGCAACAGGAAAAGAATTTACAGTAACAGAAGTAGGATATTTTGGGGCTGGAGAGTATTTTCCATCAAGCGAACTTTCAGCTGGTGAAGTTGGTTATATATGTGCAAGTGTAAAAACAATTTCTGATTTACATGTTGGCGATACAATAACATTAAAAAACAATCCTGCTAATGAAGCTTTGCCAGGGTATAAAAAAGCTAATTCAATGGTATATTGTGGTATTTATCCAGTGGATGGAAGTGAATATGAGCCATTAAAAGATGCTCTAGAAAAACTAAAATTAAATGATGCAGCTTTAAATTATGAACCGGAAACATCTGCTGCTCTTGGATTTGGATTTAGGTGTGGCTTCTTAGGATTATTACACTTAGAAATTATAATTGAAAGATTAGAACGAGAATTTGATATTGGTCTTATTACAACATCACCATCAGTTATATATAAAATTTATAAAACAAGTGGAGAAGTAATAGATTTATATAATCCTACAGAACTTCCTCCAACAACAGAAATCAAATATATTGAAGAGCCAGTAATGAAGGCTGAAATAATGATACCAAAAGAATTTGTCGGAAATGTAATGGAGGTTTGCCAAAATAGAAGAGGAAACTACATTGATATGAGATATTTAGATGAATCCAGGGTTACTCTAGAATATGATTTACCATTGAATGAAATTATATATGACTTTTTTGATAATATAAAATCTAAGACTAAAGGATATGCATCAGTAGATTATGAATTTAAAGAATATAGAAAATCAGATTTAGTAAAATTAGATTTACACATAAATAATCAAGCTGTAGATGCATTGTCTTTTATAGTTCATAAAGATTCTGCATATACTAGAGGAAGAAAAATGGCAGAAAAGCTAAAAAAAGAAATACCAAGACAACTATTTGAGATACCAGTACAAGCTG
The DNA here is from genome assembly GCA_051891335.1 of Candidatus Scatovivens sp. GTDB lineage: Bacteria > Bacillota > Clostridia > TANB77 > CAG-508 > Scatovivens. Next base: position 30,903 of record JBJFFD010000017.1, on the reverse strand, counting down.
TTGTAGGTGGGAAAATAATAGCAAGAGAAACCATATCAGCGATGAGAAAAGATGTACTTGCAAAATGTTATGGTGGAGATATAACAAGAAAGAAAAAACTACTAGAAAAACAAAAGAAAGGTAAAAAGAAAATGAGACAAATAGGAAATGTAGAAGTGCCACAAGAAGCGTTTTTGGCAGTCCTTAAATTAGATGATGAATAAATTCATCTTTAGATGTTAGTGAATAATGAAATTAATGCAGGGGGTAAAACTTTGCTTGCCCGTAAAAAAGAAAGGAATTTTATATGAGACAAAGTTATAGAGATAAAAAAAATAGACAATCTAGAATAAATAAAGAGAAAGAAAATAGTATAAAAGATAGAAGAGAAGGAATTGAAAGAAGAAAATACGGAAGAAGATTCGAAGATAGAAATGAATTTGATAGAAGACAGTCAGATAGAAGAAAAGAAGTAAGAAGAACAAATGACAAAAATATTGAATTAGAAGAAAAAGAATATGAAGATATTGTATATGGAAGAAATTCTGTTTTAGAATTACTAAAATCAAATAAAGATATAAATAAAATTTTTATAGAAAAAGGCGAAAAACATGGTTCGATAAATGAAATAATAGCAAGAGCAAAAGAAAATAAAGTTGTTTTAGTTGAAGCAGATAAACAAAAATTAGATTCTTTAGCAGAAAATCATCAAGGAGTAGTTGCAATTATTCCTCCTTTTAATTACTGTGAAGTTGAAGATATTTTAGAATTAGCAAAAAGTAAGGATGAAGATCCATTTATCATAATACTAGATGGAATTGAAGATCCACATAATTTGGGAGCAATAATTAGAACTGCAGAAACAGCTGGTGTGCATGGAATAATAATACCAAAAAGAAGAAATGCTTCAGTAAATAGTACAGTAGTAAAGGTATCTGCAGGAGCAACAAATTATATGAAAATTGCAAGAGTTAACAACTTAAATGATACAATAAGAAAATTAAAAGAAGAGGGACTTTGGATAATAGGTACAGACGGAGAAGCAAAAACTTATTACTATAATCAAGATTTGAAGGGAGCTTTAGCTATAATAATAGGAAGTGAAGGATTTGGTATGAGTAAGCTAGTAAAAGAAAATTCAGATATTTTAGTTAAGATTCCTATGCATGGAAAAATAACTTCTCTAAATGCTTCAGTTTCAGCAGGAATAATAATATATGAAGCTGTTAAGCAGAGAATAAAATAAAATTAAATATATGAAAAAAAGAACTAAATGTTCTTTTTTTTTGTTTTTTACATAAATATTTATATGAATAGATTTTTATAAAAAAATTAAAAGGAGGAATTTTTTATAATGTTAAAACCACTTCCTAATAAAGTATTGCTAAAATTAAAGGAATCTAAAGAAAAAACTAAAAGTGGAATAATTGTTACAAATAATATTAAAGAAAATGTTCAAACTGCAGAAATAATATCTATTGGAAAGATTACTGATGAATGCTATGAAGGTTTAAAAGAAGGAAATTTAGTAATATTTAATAAATATTCTGGAATCGAAATAAGCTATAATGGAAAAGAATATCTAATTGTTAATAATTCAGATATTCTAGCTGTTATAGAAAAATAATATATAATATTAAATTTGAATTTCAAAATAATTAATATAAAGGAGGAAATTAATGATAAAAGAGATAAAAACTGGTGAAGAAGCTAGAAGAAAACTATTGGATGGGGTAAATAAATTAGCTGATACTGTAAAAGTAACATTAGGTCCTAAGGGAAGAAATGTTATTTTAGATAAAAATTTTGGAACACCATTAATTACTAATGATGGTGTAACTATTGCAAAAGAAATAGAATTGGATGATGTTTTTGAAAACATAGGAGCAAGTATTGTAAAAGAAGTTGCTACAAAAACAAATGATATTTCTGGCGATGGAACAACAACAGCTACAGTATTAGCTCAAGTTATGATAAAAGAAGGAATAAAAAATATTGCTGCAGGCTCAGATGTTTTATCTATAAAAAAAGGAATGAAAAATGCTACTTATGAAGTTATAAAATACTTAAAACAGATTAGCTCACCAGTAAATGGAAAAGAAGAAATAGCTAAGGTGGCTAGTATATCTGCTAATAATGAACAAATAGGTAATTTAATAGCAGATGCAATGGAAAAAGTATCTGAAAATGGAGTCATAACAATAGAAGAATCTAAAACTTCAGAAACTTATGTTGAAATAGTAGAAGGAATGCAGATAGATAGAGGATATATATCTCCATATATGGCAACACAAACAGATAATAAAATGGAAGCGATTATGAATGATGCATATATTCTAATTACTGATAAAAAAATAAGTAATATTCAAGAAATATTACCAGTATTGGAAGAGATAACAAGTAATGGGGATAAATTACTTATAATTTCTGAAGATATCGAAACAGAAGCATTATCTACTTTAGTATTAAATAAGTTAAGAGGAATTTTAAATGTTGCTGCAATAAAAGCCCCGGGATTTGGAGATAGAAGAAAAGAAATGTTAGAAGATATTGCAATATTAACAGGTGGAGAAGTTATAACTTCAGATTTTGGGCTAGATTTAAAGGACACTAACTTAAATCAATTAGGAAGAGCAAAGAAAATAAAAATTACAAAAGAGAATACAATTATAGTAGATGGATTTGGAGAAAAAGAAAAAATTAAATCAAGAATAAGTTTTATAAAAAAAGAAATAGAAGATACACAAAGCGAATATGATAAAGAAGATTTAAGAAAAAGGTTAGCTAGAATTACTGGAGGAGTAGCTGTAATACAAGTTGGAGCTGCTACAGAAACAGAAATGAAAGAAAAAAAATTAAGGATAGAAGATGCACTATCAGCTACAAAAGCAGCAATAGAAGAAGGCGTTTTACCAGGAGGAGGAACGGCTTATATAAACTCTATACCAGAAATTGAAAAGCTTTTAAATAAAACAGAAAATGCTGAAGAGAAAATAGGAATGAAAATAATAATGAAAGCTATTGAAGAACCAATTAAGCAAATTGCAGAAAACTCAGGCTTAAACGGTGGTGTTGTTTTAGAAAAAATAAAAAATAGTAATAAGGGAATAGGATTTGATGCTTATAATAAAAAATATGTTAATATGAAAGAAAATGGAATAGTTGATCCAACAAAAGTAACAAGAACAGCGTTGGAAAATGCTGAAAGTGTTTCTTCTATGATATTAACAACTGAAAGTGTTGTTGCATTAAAGGCAAATATTGAGGAACAAAAAATATTAAGCGAAAACATGAATTAAAAAATAATTGGGCGATAACAAAATCGCCCAATTAATATATTGGATACTTTCCAATACCGTGATTATAATGGCAATTAACAGCATCCTCTGTTATTTCCATTACAGCAGCAGAATATAATTATTAAAAGAATAATTATCCAGCAGCAGTCATCACCAAAACCAAAACCGCATCCGCATCCTCTGTTCTCTGGCATACGTATTACCTCCTTTTAAGCATATTTTCTTTATCATTTGTATGGTATATAATATTCAAAATATTTAATTGTGTTACTATGTCGATATTTTTATATAATAGAAAAATTCCTATTATATAAAGGTTTTGCCAATTTGTACACAAATTTTTATTATTTACTTATCAAAAATATCGTTAATGTTCAGACCAAATTTTCTTCACTTTTCACATTTGAACACAAGGTCTGCCTCTACAACCGTTTGCAATAAATATAAAGGATATTTTAGTATGAACAATAACAAGTTATCAGTAAAATTTTACAAAAATATATACACAAAAATAAATATTAATGATATAATCAAAAAAAATATTTTCAAAAATGCTTGGAGGAAATTAAATGGGAAAAATAGTTGTTCTAGATGATTTAACAATAAATAAAATAGCTGCTGGAGAAGTTATTGAAAGACCTGCTTCTGTTGTTAAAGAAATGGTTGAGAATTCAATAGATGCTGGAGCTAAAAATATAACAATAGAAATAAAAAATGGAGGTATTTCTTTAATAAAAATTACAGATGATGGTTCTGGTATAGAAGAAGATGATATGGAGATATCTTTCGAAAGACATGCTACTAGCAAAATAAGAAAAGCAGAAGATTTAATGAATGTTAAATCTATGGGATTTAGAGGAGAAGCTTTAGCTAGTGTTGCAGCAATTGCAAATGTTGAAATGATTTCTAAAACAGAGAATTCAAATATAGGACACAAAATTGTCATAGAAGGAGGAAAAGTTTTAGAAAAATCTGAGATAGGATGTCAAAAAGGAACAACAATAACAGTAAGAAATTTATTTTTTAATACACCAGTAAGATATAAATTTTTAAAAAGAGATTTTACAGAAGCTGGATACATAGAAGATGTAGTGACTAGAATTGCATTAGTAAATAAAAATGTTGCAATAAAGTTAATAAATAGTGGAAAAACTGTTATTCAAACAAATGGAAATGGAGATTATAAAAATATAATTTATAGCATATATGGTAAAGATATTGCCAATGGTACAATAGATATTAATTATGATTATGAGGATATGAAAATCACAGGAGTTGTAGGAAAACCAGAAATTGCTAGAGCTAATAGGTCATATCAAATATTTTTTGTGAATGGTAGATATATAAAAGATAAAAATTTAACAGCTGCAACTGAACAAGCATATAAAGGGATGATTCCAATTGGTAAATATGGTGTAGTAATGTTAAATATAGACATGGATCCTTCAAAAGTTGATGTGAATGTGCATCCAGCAAAATTAGAAGTTAGATTTGAAGAAGAAAATAAAGTATTTAAAGCTATATATCATGCAATAAAGAGTGGGTTAGGAAATTCTGAATTGGTAGCAAATGTCGAAGAAAATGAAAAGAATGAGGAAAATAATGAAATAAAAGAAAACTCTAAAATAAATGAAATAGTGGAATTAGATACACAAAAGGAAGTTGAGAACAATAAAAATGGAATGGTTAAGTTATTAGAGAAATTTAAAAAAGAAAAAGAGGAAACAAAGGAAGAACTGGAAAATAACCATTTAAGAGAAATATATGAATTTAGAAATGGATTAAAACAAATAGGAATACAACCAGAATTAAAGATACAATCTGATGAGGAAATACTTAATAATATAATAAAAGAAAAAGAAGAAACAAAACAAACAAAAATAGAAAACACTGTTATTTCTAGTACAACAAAGCCAATAAATGAAAATGTTGATGAGGAACTAAAAAACAGTATTGTTTCTGATATGACAATAAAAAAGGAAAAAAAAATTGATAATATTGATGCTTCTAAAATACTACAATCAGAAGATGTATCAAGCGCGATATTAAAAGACAGATTCAATTCTAATAATACACAGATTATAGATACAGCTGAAGTTAGAAAAGCAATAGAAAATAATACTTCTTCTAATTCAGATTTTCAAACTATGTACAAGAAGACTTTTGGTGTGGAATTAGCAGAAGTAAGAAAAATGAAAGAGGAAGAAAAAGAAAAAATAGATATTTCTAAAGACTTTGAATATCCAAAAGTTGAAAATATAAATGTGTTTGAAAAAGAGGAAACTTATGTACCTGAAAAACAATATAAATTTATTGGGATAGTATTTTCAACATATATAATTATAGAAATTAAAGATGAAATGTATATAATAGATCAACATGCTGCTCATGAAAGGATTATGTATGAAAAAGTAAAAGCTAATTATTATAGTGATTCAAATAAGGATTCACAGATTTTATTATTACCTGATATTGTAACATTAACAAATAAAGAAATGGCGATAGCAAAAGAAAATATTGAAATGTTTAGAAAAGCAGGATTTGATTTTGAAGAGTTTGGTGAAAATACAATAAAACTTACAGAAGTTCCAAGTATGTGCGAGAAACTAAATACAAAACAATTATTTTTAGATATATTAGATGAAATAGATTCAGTTGCAGTAACAGCTACACAAGAAAAAGAAGATAAGTTTATTGCAACAATAGCTTGTAAATCAGCTGTTAAAGCAAAAATGAAATTAGATGAAAAAGAAGTAGATAATTTAATGAATCAATTATTAAAATTACCAAATCCATTTTCTTGTCCACATGGAAGACCAACTGCTATAAAAATGTCAAAAAATGATATTGAAAGAAAGTTTAGTAGGAGATAAAATTATATAACGTTAAGAAAGGACTGATAACCTAATGAAACCAAAAGTTATAGTAATAGCTGGACCAACTGCATCGGGAAAAACTTCCTTATCAATAGAACTGGCAAAAAAAATTAATGGAGAAATAATATCATGTGATTCAATGCAAATATATAAAGATATGGATATAGGTACTGCTAAGGTTACTAAAGAAGAAATGCAAGGAATAAAACATTATTTAATAGATTGTATTTCTCCTGAAGAAAGGTATAGTGTATCTGATTTTAAAAAGGATGCAGAAAAAAAAATAGAAGAAATACTAGCAAAAGGAAAAAATCCTATTGTTGTTGGTGGGACTGGATTATACATAGATTCATTAATTTATTCTATAAATTATCCTGATATGAAATTTGATGAGAAATATAGAAAAGAGCTTATGGAAATAGCATCTACACCAGAAGGATTAGAAACTTTATATTTGAAAGCTAAACAGATAGATGAAGAAGCAATAAAAAATATTAGTAGAAATGATAAAAAAAGAATAATAAGAATTTTAGAAATATATAAGCAAACAGGAAAAAATAAAACTCAGCAAGAAAAAGAGTCTAGAAAACAAGAACCTAAATATGAATATAAAGTATTTACAATTAACATGGATAGACAGAAATTATATGATAGAATAAATAAACGAGTTGACTTAATGCTTGAAAAAGGATTAGTTGATGAGGTAAAAAATATAAAATCAAAATATAAAAAATATCCTACTGCAATGCAAGCTTTGGGATATAAAGAAGTATTGCTATATTTAGAAAATACTATTTCGTATGAAGAAATGGTCGAAAAAATAAAAATGGAAACGAGAAGATATGCGAAAAGACAATTAACTTGGTTTAAAAAAAATAAACAAACTATTTGGATAGATGCTGAAAATGGAAATGATAAAAATATACAAATAATCTTAGAGGAGTTATAATTGAAAAATAGAAAGATTAGTGTTATTAAATTCATATCAATAATAATTTTAACAGTTTTTTTAATATATTTTACTATTAATTGTAAGTATTTATTAAAATTGCCTACCGATACATTTATAGTAGAAGATGGTACTCTATCATATGAAGAATCTGCAACAGGATATATTTTAAGAGATGAATATGTACTAAGGGGAGAAGAATATAAGAATGGAATGGTTCAAATAAAATCGGAAGGAGAAAGAGCTGCAAAAGGAGAAACTGTTTTTAGGTATTATTCAAATGGAGAAGAAGAATTAACACAAAGAATAAATACACTAGATAAGCAAATTAATGAAGCAATGGCAAATAATGATGCAACAATCTTGACAAAAAGCGATATATCTAACTTAGACAAGCAAATAGAAAAAAATATAAATGAACTTTATAGACAAAATGAAGTTGAAAAAATAATAGAATATAAAAAACAAATAGAAAATTATATGACAAAAAAGTCGCAAATAGCAGGAGAACAGAGTACAGCTGGCTCTTACATTAAACAATTAATAGATGAAAGAAATTCTTTGAAAGATAAACTTAATCAAAATGCTATAAATATAGAAGCTAAAGAAGCAGGAATTGTTTCATATAGAGTAGATGGACTTGAAAACATATTAACTGTAAATGATTTGTCATATTTAAATAGTGAATTACTAAATAGTTTTGATATAAATGTTGGTGCAATAATTCCTCAAAGCAATGAAGAAGGAAAGATTATAAACAACTTTTATTGTTATATAGCCTGTTCTATTAATACTGAAAATGCTATGGAGGCTAAAGAAGGAGATTCTGTTAAAATAAGATTTTCGAATTCAAATGAAGTTAATGCTCAAATAATAAAAATAATAGAAGAGGAAAATAATAGAATATTAGTGCTTAAAATAAAAGATGGAGTTGAAAACCTTATAGAATATAGAAAATTATCGTTTGATATAATATGGTGGCAATTTTCAGGGTGGAAAGTAAGCAATAATGCACTTATTGAAAAAGATGATTTATCATATGTTGAAAGGAAAAAAGCAAATTATACTGAAGAAATTTTAGTTAAAGTGCTAAGACAAAATGATATATATTCAATAGTTACAAATTACGACAATGAAGAATTAAAAAATTTAGGATATAGTGCAGAAGAAATAAAAAATATGAAAAAAATAAAGTTATATGACGAAATATTGTTACATTAAATAGAAAAATGTTACATATAAATTACAAAAATATTATTTTTAAATAACAATTAATAAAAAGCTTGACAAAACCATGGAAAAGTTAGATACTTAGTGTATGAAAAATACGAATGAAAATTTTAGGAGGTTTAAAAATGTCAGTACCTGCAATCAAGAAAATCATGAATTACTTATGGGGAGAAAATGAAGAGAGTGAGGCTCAAGATTATAATGAAGAGTATAATCAAGTAGATTATGATTATGATGAAGATGATAATGAAAGTACAGGAGAAACATTAAGTCTATTTAAAAGAAAAAATAAAGTTGTTACTATGCCACAACAACAAATTAAAATGAAAATTTCTAAACCAACAAATTTTGATCAAGTTGATGAAATAATAGTAGAATTAAAACAAAAAAATGCTGTAGTTATAAATTTAGAATATGTAAGTAAAGATGTTGCAAGAAGAATTGTTGATGTAGTAAGTGGTGCTACAAAAGCTATAGATGGACATATGGAAAAAGTTTCTAATTCTATATTTGTTGTTGCTCCTTTTAATTATGATATCGTAAATGAAATAACAAAAGAAAAAATAGAAAGCAAATTTTCAGCTTCTTGGATAAAATAATTTTCTAGGAGGTTAATTATGCTAACCCCACAAGATATTGAAAATGTAAAATTTAGAAAATCTTTTAATGGATATAATGTTAAAGATGTTGATTATTTTTTAGACCAACTAGTTAAAGATTATGAAAGATTATATAAAGAAAATTTAGGAAATAAATGACATTATAAAATTTAGGAGGAAGTAAATATGCTAACACCGTTAGACATAGAAAATATAAGATTTCAAAAAGCTTTAAAAGGTTATAATGTTGAAGAAGTTGATGACTTCTTAGACCAATTAAGTGCTGATTATGAAAAAATATATAAAGAAAATTTAGAATATAAAGAACAAATTGAAAGTTCTAAAAAGGAATTGGAACATTATAAAAATGTTGAACACACTTTACAGGATACTTTAATAATGGCACAAAAAGCTTCTGAAGATATAAAGAAAATTGCACAACAAAAAGCAGATCAAATAATTAAAGATGCTGAAAGTAATGTTAAAGATTCTGTTAATGAACTTGCTAAACAAGAATTTGAGTTGAGAATAAAAATGGAAGATACAAAAAAACAGTTTAATGCTTATAAAGCAAGAATGGAAGCTTTATTAATATCTCAATTGGAATTATTAAAAGATGTAAATGATGATAAAGAATAAGTATATCTTATTCTTTTTTTGTAATAAAAGTATAGGTCGATATAAATATCGACCTATACTTTTATTACAAAAAAATTAATTATGTATTACATTTGCGTTAATAATATTGACTTATAGAATATTTGGAATAAAATATAAATATGTAATAATAAGAGGATTATCTTTATGAGAATTATAGCAGGAAAAAATAAAGGGACAAAATTAAATACATTAGATGGAAATGAAATTACAAGACCTACATTAGATAGAGTAAAAGAGTCTTTATTTAATATTTTATTACCATATTTAGAAAATAGCTATGTGCTTGACTTATTCTCAGGTAGTGGAGCTTTAGCTTTAGAAGCTTTAAGTAGAGGTGCAAAATATGCAGTTATTTGTGATAAGTCATATAAAGCTATAAAAGTAATAAAGGAAAATGTTTTTAAGACCCAAAACGAAGAAAATGTATACATTATTAATAAAGATTTTGAAATAGCGTTATCAATTCTTGAAAAAGAAAAGAAAGATTTTGACATAATTTTTCTTGATCCTCCATATAAAACAGAATATATAAAAAAATCTGTTAATCTAATTATAAAAAATAAATTGATAAAAAAAGATGGAATAATAGTAATAGAAACAGATGAAAAAGAGAGAATATTAAAACAAATTAATAATGGAAAAATAGAAGTATATGATATTAGAAAATATGGAAGAGTAGATATTATATTTTTGAGACAAAAAGAATAGAGTAACTAAATTTATACTTTAAGAAAGGAAAGATAAAAAATGGAAATCTTCACACTGTTAGAAACTTTAGAAGATATTTTAGAAAAAAGCAAGTCATTACCATTTACAGACAAAGTATTAATAAATAAAAATGAAATTTTAGACATTATAAAAGAAATAAGATTAAAGTTGCCAGATGAATTAAAACAAGCAAAATGGATAAAAGAAGAAAGAGAAAGAATAATAGCAGAAGCTCAGAAAGATGCAGATGATATTGTAAAAGAAGCTGAAAATAGAATTATTTCTATGATAGATGAACATGAAATAACAAAAAAAGCTTATGAAAAGAAAACAGAAATTATTGCTACAGCAAATGAAATATATAGAGAGGTATCAAAAGATACTTCAAATTATGCTGATAGTATTTTAGAAAATATAGAAAAGACTATAACTGACTTAGGAAAAACAGTTTCCAATGTTGAGGAATCTATACAAAATGCTTTAGAAACAATTCAAAATAATAGAAAAGAATTAAAATAAACATAAGAAAAGTATCCTATATAAAGCGATATAGAACATTAAAAGATAGTTCTATTTTCAGTTAAAGTATTGGATATTTTTTTAAGTAGGGGGAAAAGTTGGGAAGAAAAAAAACTAGAAAAAAAAGTACAAAAAAGAATAAAAACTTAGATATAGATTTAGCATTTATATTTATGATTGTTATAAGTATATTATTGTTTGTCATTATATATGGAGAAAAAGGAACTATAGGAAATATATTAAGTCCAATACTAGGTGGAATTGTTGGACCAATAAAATATATTATTCCAATAGGTTTTTTAGCTATGGCAATTGCTGTAACTAGAGAAGAAAAAAGCTATTTATTATCTAAAATTATTCAGTATGTGATATTCTTAGGATGCATAGCATCAATACTTACAATATATCAAGTTTCTAAAGGTGCGTTAAATGTTGAAAACTCAAAGTTTAGTGATGCTTTGGAAGTTGCATACACTTTAGGAGAAAAATCAATTGGTGGTGGAACGATAGGTGCTGTTATAGCATATCCATTAATTAAATTATTAGGCATGTTTGGAGCAGCAATATTATCAGGTGGAGCAGCAGCAGCATTATTAGTATTCACATTCGGAATAAGACCATCAGAAATTTTCTTAAATATTTCTGATAAAATAGATGAAATGAGAGAAGAAAGAGAAGAAGAATTAGAGACGCTAAGAATAAGAAGAGAAGAAAGAAGAAAAAATAAAATACGAGAAGATGAAAGCAATATACATAGTAGAAGAACGAGAATGAAACAGGAAAATGAACCAGAGTCAATTACAGAAGATCAAATAACTATAAATTTAAATAACAATGATGTTACAGTTGATAAAGCAAGAGGAAAATCTATATTTAGCAAAAAACAAGAAGAAATATCAGAATCGAAAGAACAAATAAATCCTAATGAAATAGAAAGCAATCTATTTAAACAAGAAGAGGAAAAAAAGGAAAGTAGAATAAAAGAAGTATTACAATTAGATCATAATACAATAATGGTTGAAGATGAAAACTATGAATTTCCACCTGTAGAATTAATGCAACAGTCAAAAGGTAAAACTATGAAGGGTGGAAAGAAAATATTAACAGATACTGCAACTAAACTTCAAAAAACATTATATAGTTTTGGAGTTTCTGCAAAGGTAGAGAATGTTTCTGTAGGACCAGCAATTACTAGATATGAATTAAAACCTGCAGAAGGAGTTAGAGTAAGCAAAATAGCAAAACTTTCTGACGATATAGCTTTAAATCTTGCTGCAGAAAGCATAAGAATAGAGGCTCCAATACCTGGTAAACAAGCTGTTGGAATAGAAATACCAAACAAAGAAAAAGAGATTGTACATTTAAGAGATATTATAGAAACTGTAGAATTTGAAGACGCCAAATCAAAATTATCGATGGCTTTAGGAAAAAATGTTGCGGGAGAAGCTGTAATAGCAGATATTTCTAAGATGCCACACGTGTTAATTGCAGGGTCTACAGGCTCTGGTAAATCTGTATGTATAAATACATTAATAACAAGTATAATATATAAATCTAAACCAAGCGAAGTAAAAATGGTTATGATTGATCCAAAAGTTGTAGAATTATCTGTCTATAATGGCATACCACATCTTTTAATTCCAGTAGTTACAGACCCAAGAAAAGCTGCTGGTGCATTATCTTGGGCAGTACAAGAAATGGAAAATAGATATAGAATGTTTGCCGAAAAAGGAGTAAGAGACTTAAAAGGATATAACGAAACTTTAGAAAATGAACAACTCGAAGGAAAAATGCCTCAAATTGTAATAATAATAGACGAGCTTGCTGATTTAATGATGGTAGCTGCAAAAGATGTAGAAGATGCTATTTGTAGATTAGCACAAAAGGCAAGAGCTGCAGGTATGCATTTAGTAATAGCAACACAAAGACCATCTGTAGATGTTATCACAGGAATTATAAAAGCAAATGTTCCTTCAAGAATTGCATTTGCTGTATCTTCTCAAATAGATTCAAGAACAATATTAGATATGGCAGGTGCTGAAAAATTATTAGGAAAAGGAGATATGCTATTTTATCCTATAGGAGCTTCAAAACCAGTAAGAGTTCAAGGCGCTTTTGTTTCAGATAAAGAAGTAGAAAAGATAGTTGATTTCTTAAAATCTAATGGAGAAGTTAAATATAATGAAGATATTATAGAATCAATTGAAAATGCTAATAAATCAGACGCACAAAAAGACTCCGAAGAAGATGAAGATGATGCAGATGAATACTTGAATGATGCAATACAAAGTGTGATAGAAATAGGTCAAGCTTCAACATCTTTCATTCAAAGAAAATTCAAAGTAGGTTATGCTAGAGCTGGAAGGATAATAGACCAAATGGAGGCAAGAGGAATAATATCTGGATATGAAGGAAGTAAACCTAGAAAAGTTTTAATGAGTAAAGAAAGATGGGAAGAATTAAACATGATGCAAGAACCAACAAATAATCAAGAATAATTAATTAATATAAAAAGGAGGTTTTTATGAAGATTTTTTCTAAAGTAAATGAATATAATACTTTACTAGAAAAAATATTGGAAAATAAGTATTTTTCTTCAAATGTTAAAAACTTGCTTTTAAGTATGATTTATAAAATTGAAAATTCCTACAGTGATTATTATTCTGTAAAAAAAATTAGAAAGAGCAAAGAAGAATTTATTTTAGAAATTATTGAAACAATAAGAGATTATGCTAATTATATAAAAATAGCGGAACCAAATAGTGAAGATGCTAAAATATTAGAAAAAAATTTAACTTTGGCTTTAACAAATGAAAAAAATGGAAATATATTAACTTACCCAACAGAAATGGCAATGCTTTATGCTATTTCTGATTTAAAACCAAAATATTTTTATATAAATAACGATTTTGCTTTTAAAAATGGAATTCAGAATATGTTAGTTTTTGGATATAATAAAAACAATTTAGAAGTATTAACAGATTTTAATGGATGGTCTTGGAATACTGATAATAAGTATAATAATTATATTTATAATTTAATTTATCAAAATTTATTAATGATATTTGGAGTAAAATTTTTAGACCAATGGATGAATTATAATTCTTCAAAAATAGACTTTATAGAGAATATAATACAAAAGACTAAAGACACACAATATTTTTTTTGGATATGTAGAGTTATATATCTTCTTGAAAAAAATAATGATTCATTTATGAAAAAAATTAATGCAAAAGTTAAAGAATTTAAAGAAATTTCAAGCAAAGAAAAATATCTAGAATATGTAAAAAGCAATAAACTTAAGCTAACAAAAGCGGTAGAAAAGATAGACATTATATTAAATGACGAAAATGTTTTAATAAAAGAATTTAATAAAAAGAATAAAACTTTAGACGATAATAAAAAAATTAAAAATATTAAACATTTTAAACAAATTCTAGAAAAAGATAGAACCCAATTTGTAGAAAAAATAAAGCAGATGTCTAATTTATTAATTCCAAAGAATTACTTAAAATTAAAAGAGAAATTAGAATTATATAATAGAGTAGTTATTGAGGAAAAAGGCTTAGAAGATTCTGTTATTGAATTACAAAAAGAGTTTATAAAATTATTAAGACATAGAGTAAATAAAGCTACCATAAATGATTCCTTAATTGATATAATATATCAAATTAGATATTATAAAAATATTTTTATAAGCGAAGGCGTTATGGTAAAAGATAATAACATTTTAAATTCTGAGATAGAAAGTTTAGAAAAGAAGGTTATAACGCTTTCTTGTAAAAATGCAATTTTGAGAATATTTAGTATGGATATAAATCTAAATTTTGAAATAATAAAAAATATATTAAATACTAAAATAATTGAACTAGAACAAATAAAAGTTAAATTTGATTATGAAAAAGAAAACATAAAAGTAGAAGTATATGATAAAGAAATATTTGAAAAACAATTTAATATTAAATATAGTGGAAAAAAGCAAGATTTAGAAATAAGAAAAAATAAATTAGTAAGTTTGTTTATATAAGGAGGTTTTATGAAAATAACATTTTTAGGGGCTACAAAAACTGTAACAGGATCTAATTTTTTAGTAGAAGCCGCTGGAAAAAAATTTTTAGTTGATTGTGGAATGTATCAAGGAAAAGCTACAGGAGAGTTAGAAAACACAGATCCGTTTTTATATAATGTTAGTGAAATAGATTTTGTTTTGTTAACACATGCACATATTGATCATTCTGGTAGAATACCAAAACTATATAATGAAGGATATAGAAATCCAATAATAGCCACAAAAGCAACATGTGATTTATGTGAGATAATGCTACCAGATAGTGGACATATTCAAGAAGTAGAAATTGAATGGAAAAATAGAAAAAGAATAAGAGAAGGAAAACCTGCACTTCCTCCACTTTATACAGCAGAAGAAGCTATAAAATCATTAGAATTATTTAAAAGAGTAGAATATGATGAAATTATAGAAATAAATGATTCTTTAAGAGTTCGCTTTAATGATGCCGGACATATGTTGGGGTCAAGTATAATAGAAATTTGGGCAACAGAAAATGGAAAAACTAAAAAAGCTGTTTTTACAGGTGATTTAGGAAATAATGATTTGCCTTTACTAGATGCTCCAACTATGATTAGTAATGCAGATTATGTAATAATGGAGTCTACATATGGAAATAGGTTACATGTAAGAAATGATGATAAAGCAAAAATGTTTTTAGATATAGTTTCAGAAACTTTAGATAATAAAGGGACTGTTGTTATACCATCTTTTGCAGTAGGAAGAACTCAAGAAATATTATATGAAATAAATAAATTAAAAGAAGAGCATTTAGATGATGAAAAATTCCTAAAAAAATATAAAACCTTGATGAATTCTCCTGTATATGTAGATAGTCCACTAGCAATATCAGCAACAGAAGTTTTTAATAAAAATACGGAATTATTTGAAGAAGAAATAAAGCAAAGAATGGAACAAGGGGACAATCCACTGGAATTTCCTGGATTACAATTTACTAAAACCGTTGAGGAATCTAGAATGCTAAATGAAAGTGATGAACCTTGTATAATTATTTCTGCTAGTGGCATGTGTGAAGTTGGAAGAATAAAACATCACTTAAAACATAATTTGTGGAAACCTACTAGTACAATATTATTTGTAGGATACCAAGCACCAGGTACTTTAGGAAGAACAATTGTTGATGGCGCAAAATCTGTAAAAATATTTGGAGAAGAAATTGCTGTTAATGCAAGAGTTGAGTACATTGAAGGATATTCTGGCCATGCAGATCAAGAATGGCTATTAAATTTTGTATATTCTTTTCATAATCCTCCAAAACATATATTTTTAGTTCATGGAGAAGAAGAAGGACAAGAAGTACTTAAAGATAAAATAGAGGAAACAGCAAAAATTCCTGTAACAATACCAAATTATGGTGAAATATATGATATTACAGAAGATACACCTGTATTACTAAATGCAGAAGAAAGCAGAAGAAATACTTTAACTGAAAAATTAAGATTAGAATTAATTGGTAATATATTAAAATTAAAAGAAGATATAAATTATATAGAGAAAGATGTAAAATCTAATAATATTACTGAAAATGAAGATATAAAAGTTTTAAGTTTAAGATTACAAAATATAGAAGAACAAATAAGAAAATTAATAGATTAAATTATTAGTGCTGTATTTAGGGGTCGATGTAAACATCGACCAAGTAAAAAATAAGTACAAATAGGCGAATGTGGACATTTACTCATACAAAAAATAAAAATATTGTAGGGGCTGATTTTGTGTCCGCTTAAAGGAAAGGTAAAAGAATGAAACCAAAATACCATAATGATGCAATAATAGGAAATAAAAATTTAAAAGTAAGTTTTTCAAATAAAGGTGAGTTACTAAGATTATTCTATCCAACAACTGACTATAAACAGTTTATAGAAGAAATATATATGGGAGTTAAAGTTAATGATTCAGCTTTAATATATTTGCATGATGATATAAACAATGTTTATAATCAAGAGTATATTGAAAACACAAATATTTTAAAAACTGAAATTTTAAATACATATTTTAATTTAAACATAATTCAAACAGATTTTGTTCCCATAAAAGAAAATGTTTTAGTTAAAAATTATAAATTTATTAACCAAAGCAATATAGATATAAATTTAAATTTTTTAATATATTCAAAAGTATTGTCAAATATTAATAATGACAGCTGTGGATATATTAAAAATGATTGCTTAATTCAGTATAACCATGACTATTCAGTATGTATATTTTCTAAAGAAAAATTAAGTTCTTATCAAGTAAATAATTCAAAAAATAATTTCATGACAGGAATTATTGAAGGAAAAGACTATGTTGGACTTTCTCCGGATTCAAGTATCAGCTATAATCTAGAAATTTTAAAACCTGGAGAAGAAAGAGAAATTAATATATATATATATATTAATGATAATGCTTCAATTGGACTATTAAATGAATTAGATAATGAAATTGAGAGAATAAGAAAAATAGATATGAAAAAAACTTTTAGTGATACTAAAAAGTATTGGAGGAAGTTTATAGATTCACATGATTTATTAAATATACAAGAATCTAAACTAGATTTTAAACTAAAACAAATATATATAAGAAGTATATTATTGTTTGAATTATTGACCAATAAAGAAACAGGTGGAATATCTGCAGGAGTTGAAGTTGATGAAGGTAAAGAGAAATGTGGCAGATATTCTTATTGTTGGACAAGAGATGCAGTTTTTATCACAAAAGCATTGGATATTGTTGGAATGAAACAAGAAACAGAGAAATTTTACAAAGTATTTTGTAAAAAAACTCAAAGCAAAAATGGAATGTGGGAGCAAAGATTTTATACAGATGGAAGATTTGCTCCAAGTTGGGGATATCAAATAGATGAAACAGCAAGTGTAATATATGGGATTTATGAACATTATAAAGTTACTAAAGACAAAAAATTCTTAAAAGATACATTAAAAATATGTGAGAATGCTATAAATTATTTAGAAAAATACATTAATGAAATTTTAGAGGATAATATAAAATTTAAACAAAGTTATGATTTATGGGAGGAATTTGAAGGAATTTCATTATATTCATTAGCAAGTATTTTTGCAGCATTTGAAGCTATGATAAAAATATATAATGAAGTTAAAGAACTGTTTGAAAACAATAGGCTAAAACTAGAAGCAATAAGGAAACAATTATTAAATTTAGAAAAAATCAATGTTGAATTAAAAGATTATTGCTTAAAGAACTTTTATGATAAAGAAAAAAATACATTTGTAAGAAATAATAATGACAAAAAAATTGATATAAGTATATTAGGAATTGTAACACCTTTTGAGATGTTTAAAGCTAAAGAAAAATTTATTGAAAATACAATAGAAAAGGTTAAT
This sequence comes from Candidatus Scatovivens sp., assembly GCA_051891335.1. Classification (GTDB taxonomy): domain Bacteria; phylum Bacillota; class Clostridia; order TANB77; family CAG-508; genus Scatovivens. Next base: position 12,653 of record JBJFFD010000017.1, on the reverse strand, counting down.
ATGACATTAAGAACATATACAGGAGGGTATATAAGATATGAAGGTGATGGATATATGGGAGGTTATAATCCATGGCCAATAGCTAATTTGTGGATGGCTAATTATTGTATAGAAAATAGTCAATATAAAGAAGCTTTAAAAAATTTTAAATTTGTAGTAGACTCAGCAAGTGAAAATGGATTTTTAGGAGAACAAGTAAATAACCAAAAAATGAAACCTGAATGGGTAATTGGTTTAACATGGAGCCATGCAATGTTTGTAATTGTATTAGAAAAATTAAGAAATTTAGGAATAATATAATTTGTAATTTTATTATAAATTAATGTAAAAATATTATAAATAATATTAATAAATAGAAAGGAAAAAATATGGCAAAAAAAAATGCTACTGTATATGTGTGCAATAATTGTGGATATGAGTCAAGCAAATGGTTAGGAAAGTGTCCTGCATGCAATGAATGGAATTGCTTTTTTGAAGAAAAAGTTCAAATAAAAAGTAGCACAAAAGAAAAAATTAAAGACTTACCAAAACCAGTAAAACTAGCTGAAGTAGAGAAAAAAACATCACAAAGAATAAAGACTGACATAGAAGAATTAGATAGGGTATTAGGAGGAGGATTTGTAAATTCTTCACTAACTTTATTAGGTGGAGAGCCCGGCATAGGAAAATCTACTTTGATATTACAAATATGTGATAAGATTAAAGTGGATGGAACAATTTTATATGTATCAGGAGAAGAATCAGCAGAACAAGTAAAAATAAGAGCAGATAGATTAAATATTAAAAATGATAATTTATTGTTCCTATCTGAAACTGATATAGATAATGTTGAAAATGTTATAGATAATATTCAGCCTAAGTTTATAATAATAGATTCAATACAAACAATGTATTCCGATGAAATAACTTCAGCAGCAGGAAGCGTTAGTCAGGTGAGAGAAATAACAGCAAGAGTCATGAAAATAAGCAAGCAAAAACAAATAACAACTATTATAATTGGACATGTAACTAAGGATGGGAATATAGCAGGACCAAGAGTATTAGAACATATGGTAGACACAGTTTTATATTTAGAAGGAGAAAGATATTTTTCTTATAGAATTCTAAGAACTGTTAAAAATAGATTTGGCTCTACTAACGAAATAGGTATGTTTGAAATGGTAAACGAGGGATTAAAAGAGGTTAAAAATCCTTCCTCAGTATTAATAACAGATAGACAAGAAGCAGTTAATGGCTCTGTAATTGTTGCAAGCCAAGAAGGAACTAGACCTATAATGTTAGAATTACAAGCATTAGTTACACAAAGCGTTTTTGGTTTGCCAAGAAGAAATGCAATAGGAATAGATTATAATAGACTTACACTATTAATGGCAGTTTTAGAAAAAAAGACAAAACTTCCTTTAGGAACTCAAGATGTATATTTAAATATTGTAGGTGGAATAAAAGTAAATGAACCCGCACTAGACTTAGGAATAATTTTGGCTGTTGTTTCTAGTCTAAAAAATATAAGTATAGATAAAGAAACTATAGTTATTGGAGAAGTGGGGCTTACTGGTGAATTAAGAAATGTAAATATGATAGAAAAAAGAATTAAAGAAGCAGAAAAACTTGGTTATAAAACTTGCATAATACCAGAAAGTAATAAAAAAATATTGAAAGAAAAATTTAAATTAGATATAATAGGAGCAAATAATATAATAGATGCTATGAAGTATTTAAAATTAATTTAATAAAATGTAGGAACAGACTGGTTTATTTTTGATTAAATGAAAATATGTGAGTTTGTCTGTGCTTGCTCATAAGGAGGAAAATAAATGAAAGATAAAGTTAAAAAGGGTATATTAATTGTAATTGCTGTTATATTAATAGTAATTTGTTGTGCTTTAATAGCTCAATATGTAAGAGCATTAACACAAGAAGTAAAAAATCCAGTAGTAAATTTAGAAATTGAAAACTATGGAAATGTAAAAATAGAATTATATCCAGAATATGCACCAAATACTGTAAAAAATATAATAAGATTAGTTGAAAAAGGATATTATGATGGAAAAGTATTTTATGGTACAGATGATATTTCTGTATATGTAGGAAGAAATGCTGAAGGAGAAATAAGCTATCCTAAATTATCAACAATAAAAGAAGATATATCAGAAGATAATGACTATGAATATGAAATAAATGGTGAATTTGTAGCAAATGGATTTGAAGAAAATACTCTAAAACACGAAAAAGGAGTAGTATCTTTAGTAAGAGCAGACTATACACAAGTTATAGGAACGTTAAAAGAAGAAAGCTTTAATTCAGGAAGCTCTCAATTTACAATACTTACAGAAGATGCAAGAAACTTAAATGGAATGTATGCAGGATTTGGAAGAGTTATAGAGGGAATGGATATTGTAGAAAATATTTATAATTTAGATAAAGCTTCTAAAGATGAAAACGCAGAAGATACAGAAACATCTTCTATAGAAAAATTTGCTACAATGCCAGTTATAATAAAAGCAACTGTTGAAACAAATGGAGTAGATTATGGAGAACCAGAAATACATGAAGCTTTTGATTATCAAGCATATTTGCAACAATTGCTAACACAATACTATTCAGAAAATAATAATTAATTACCAATGAAAAAAATTGGAGGTTTTTATGAAAAACAATAAAGGTGTTACCTTAATTGCATTAGTAGTAATAATAGTTTTAATTATAATAATGTCTACTTTGGCTATATATACAGGAGCAAACTCGCTAAAATTAATACAAATTCAAAAATATAAAGCTCAAATGCAAGCAATACAAAGCGCAGTAGACGAATTTTATGAAGAATATGAAAATACTTATGAAAAAAACAAAAATGAATTAAATAATTCCCAATTAAAAAATTCAAGTAATACAGTTATTGGACCTATATATGAAGAAGATTTCTTAGAATTATTTATACAATACAAAAATGCAAATTCATCAGATACCATCGTTGAGTTTATTAAAAATCAGACTTTTAGCAATATAAACAATTATGAAAACATATATCAAATAATAGAAGAAAATTATTCTGTAGGAGATGATGAAGATACTAAAAAATTAAAAAAAGCTCAAAAAGTTAAAGAATATAGCTATGAAAGTGAATTGAGATGGTGGGAAGGATATTATGAAGAAAATAATAAAGCACAAAATGATGTGTCTAAAAGTATAGCTAACCATTATGGAATTGCTTATGATGAAGGACATGTTCAAAAACAATATTATTATTTAAGTAAAGCTGAAGTAGAAGACATACTTGGAGTGAAAAACATAGATATTTCTGATAACTTTATAATAAATTTTCAAAAAAGATACGTATTTTCAGAAACTCCACTTAATATAGACAAAAAAGGTGGGGATTCAGTAGATATTTATTGTTTATATGAATTAAATGAAGAGGAACAAATAATTGAATTTAAGACAGATAATTCAGGAGGAACTTTAAAAATTGAAGTAGTAGAAAAAACTAAAAACTATCAGAAAATAAAAATAAGCACATTAAAAGGTGTAGAAACAAAAATAAAACAGATATATTATGAAAAAAGAGAAGAAGCTGCCAGTATCGCTGAAACTGATGATGAAACTAAATTAACTACAGTTGAGAGTGCAAAGAACTTATTTGAAGAAATTACTGGTTTGGGCACAAATGAGGTATATATAAAAATAAAACAAGATGGAGATTATAAATTTACAGCAGAAGACTTTTTTGAAGGATATTATAGTAATGGTGAAGAATATACATTTATAAAATTGCATGAACCACCAGTTTTAGAAGATAATATGATACCATTTATAGCAGTATCAGAAACGGAAGGAATTGTATATTCAGAAGATACTTGTAGTGATATAAATGAGTGGTATGATTATAGTGGAAATAATCCTAAAAAATATGCAACAGTAGTAATTAGTAATAATGAGATTAACAGTAATAATAAAGGAAAAAAATTTGAAATTAATCAAAAAGAAACCTATATTAATGGTACTACTCATATCGTTAAAGTATGGATACCAAAAGATGAAAACATTAAAAAACCTGGATATTTATCTAACACAGATTTTATAAATAAATCAGGTGTATGGGTAACAGCTAAGTGGGAAAATGGCAAATGGATACCAGAAAATGAACAATTAACTAATCTGACAACAATAAGAACTGTAAATAGTTCTACAGAAGGAATAAGTTTCACTATAAGTGGAATACCTGATAAGTGCAAATTAGTATATAGCATAGATTATGGAGAAAATTGGAAATATACAGAAACTGCAAACAATGAACAAACAATTAACTTTGACGATAAAGATTTGAGTGGCAATAAAACTTTTCGATATTTTTTAATAGATCCTAAAGGAAATATGTCTAATCAAAAAACAAAAAAAATAGAAAAAGTGAAAGTAGAAAATTTATTGGGAGAAAGAAGTAATGCTATATTATATGGAAATTCTACTGCTAGAGAAGATTGCTTAGGATATGATAACATAAAAGGATATAATAAAAATCATATGTACTATGCTAGTTACATGGGAAAATTTAATCAGAAAACAACTAAAGCAACTACACAGATATTTTTCCCTTTAGTTGAATGGTCTATGTTTGGATTAAATGATAATTATACTGAAGGAAATGTAAATTTTGATTTAGAAAAAGGGATTACGAGAAGATACGAATTTATAAAAAATTGGAAGAATAATGATTATAAGAGTTCAATGTATGATGCTGATTATTTTAGAATTGATTTTAATAGCAATGATCCAAATGAGTCTCTTGAGATTTCTGAACCGATGCTTGTTGATATTAGTGATACTTATGGAGAAGGATACGAACCTATATCAGTTGCAACTTTCCAATATACAAATAATAGTTCTGAACAATGGATAATAAAATAAATTTAGGGGCGATTTTAATCGCCTCTAAATTTATGTAAAAAACTCAAATTTTTCTTGACAAATGCTCAAAAATAGTGTAAAGTATAATAGCATTACAAAAAAGGAGTAGTCAAATGGAAAATAATGTTAAGATAAGTATATTATTAGAAATATATGGAAACCTACTTACGAAAAAACAAAAAAACCTATTAGATGACTACTACAATAATGATTTATCTTTATCAGAAATAGCAGAGAACAATCAAATAACAAGGCAAGCTGTTAGAGATAATTTGAAGAAGGGAGAAAAAAAGCTTTTCGAATACGAAGAAAAGTTAGGAATCATGAAAAAAAATTCAATACAAGAAGAACAAATTGCTATAATATTATCAGAAATTTCTAAGATTAATTCAAAAGATTCAGATAAAGAAATAGCAAAAGTTCTTGAGGATGTTAAAAACAAATTAAATTGTTTAGTATAGTTTAAGAAAGGAATTGAATGGCTATGGCTTTTGAAGGATTATCTTCTAGATTACAAGAAATAACAAGAAAATTAAGAGGAAAAGCTCGTATAACTGAAAGTGACTTAAAAGAAGTTACAAGAGAAGTTAAACTTGCTTTACTTGAAGCTGATGTAAACTATAAAATTGTTAAAGAATTTGTAAAAACTGTGGAAGAAAAAGCTTTAGGCCAAGATGTTCTTAAATCATTAACACCAGGACAACAAGTTATAAAAATAGTAAAAGATGAACTGATAGAATTATTGGGAGGAACAGAAAGTAGAATAAATTTTACTCCAAACCCTCCAACAATAATAATGTTAGTTGGACTTCAAGGTTCTGGAAAAACAACAACAGCAGGTAAACTTGCAAACTTAATAAGAAAACAAGGTAAAAAACCTATATTAGTAGCTTGCGATGTTTATAGACCTGCTGCTATTAAACAATTACAAGTCGTTGGAAAACAATTAGATATCCCAGTGTTTTCTAATGAAAATACAAAAGATGTAAATCTAATAGCAAAACAAGCAATATCTACAGCGATTTCTAAATTAAATGATGTAATAATAATAGATACAGCAGGAAGACTTCAAATTGATGAAGAATTAATGCAAGAACTAAAAGACTTAAAGAAAACAATAAAGCCACATGAGATAATGCTAGTAGTAGACTCTATGACAGGTCAAGATGCAGTAAACATTGCTGATACATTTAATAAAGAATTAGGAATTGATGGAATAGTATTAACCAAACTAGATGGTGATACAAGAGGTGGTGCAGCTTTATCAGTTAAAAAAGTAACAGGAAGTCCTATAAAATATATTGCTACTGGAGAAAAATTAAATGACATTGAAACATTTTATCCAGATAGAATGGCATCTAGAATATTAGGAATGGGAGATGTACTTTCAATAATTGAAAAAGCTGAAGAAAGTTTTGATTTAGAACAAGCTGAAAAGTTAGAAAAAAGTATTAGAAAAAATAAATTCGATTTAGAGGATTATTTAATACAGTTAAAACAGATGAAAAAAATGGGTTCAATGTCTTCAATACTTAAAATGTTAGGAATTGGTAAATTAAAAGATGTTAAGATAGATGATAAAGAATTCACTAGGATTGAAGCAATGATAAATTCAATGACTATAGAAGAAAGAAGAGATCCTAAAATTTTAAATGGAAGTAGAAGACTAAGAATTGCAAAAGGTAGTGGAACTACTGTAACAGAATTGAACAAATTTATGAAGACTTTTGAAGCTACCCAAAAACTAATGAAACAAATGACATCAGGTGGAAAAATGAAAAAAATGATGAAGGGCTTAAATCTAGAAAACTTAGAAAAGATGCCGGAATTTAAGGATTTGAAATAATATTATAAAAATTATATTTATAATTTTATTATACAATTATAAAAAAATTAGGAGGTGAATTTTATGGTAAAAATAAGATTACAAAGAGTTGGAAAGAAAAAAGCTCCATTCTATCACATTGTTGTAGCTGATTCTAGATCTCCAAGAGATGGAAGAATAATAGAGCAAATAGGAACTTATGATCCTATGACTAATCCATCTACAATAAAGTTAGATAAAGAAAAAGTTGCTACTTGGATAAAAAATGGTGCAAAACCAACAGATACAGTAAAAGCTTTAATAGAAAAAGCTTAAGATAAAAGGAGAATAGTTATATGAAACAAGTACTAGAAATAGTAATCAAAAATTTAGTAGATAATACTGAAAAAGTATCTATTACTGAAAAAGATAATTCTAAATTTATTTCGTATGAAGTAAAAGTTGCTAAAGAAGATATGGGTAAAGTTATAGGAAAACAAGGGAAAATGGCAAAAGCTATTAGAACTGTTATGAAATCTATTGCAACAAAAGAAAATAAAAAAGTTAATATAGAATTTCTTGATTAAAGGTAAAATTATATGAAAGATATTTTAGAAATTGGTCAAATTGTTAATACTAGAGGTTTAAAAGGAGAAGTAAAAGTAAACTCTTTCTCTAGTGATAGTAAAAGATTTGAAAAAATAGATGAGATTTATATTAAGGAAAATAATGATTTAAAATCTCTAAAAATACAAAAAGTAACTTATAATAAAAATCAAGTTATTTTAAAATTAGAAAATATAGATAATATTGATGAAGCTGAAAAATTAAGAAATAAATATGTTTACGTTAAAAAAAGTCAGTTAGAAGAATTACCAGAAGGAGTTTACTATATATCTGATTTAATAGGTTTAGATGTATTTGAAGAAAAAAGCAATAATTACTTAGGAAAAGTAGATGATATTTTTTCAACAAAAAGTAATGATGTTTATGTTGTAAAAAATGAGCTTGGCATTACAAAATTATTGCCAGGAACTAAGGATGTTATAAAAGAAATAAATTTAGACAATAAAAAGATAATAGTAAATTTAATTAAAGGGCTTTAATTTATGAAATTTGATGTTTTAACTCTTTTTCCAGAAATGTTTAAACCCTTGGAGGAGAGTATAATTGGAAGAGCAACAAAAAACAATAAAATACAAATAAATTTAGTAGATATCCGAGACTATTCTAAAGATAAGCATAAAAAAGTTGATGATACGATATATGGTGGAGGAGCAGGAATGCTAATAAAACCAGATGTTGTATATGATGCTTATAAATCAGTTGTTACCAATAAAGCTAAAGTAATATATTTATCACCTAAAGGTAAAACTCTTTGCCAAGATAAAGTAGAAAGCTTAGCAAAAGAAGAACATCTGATATTATTATGTGGACATTATGAAGGGATTGATCAAAGGGTTATAGACAAAATTGCTCCTGAAGAAATTTCTATTGGAGATTATGTATTAACAGGTGGAGAGATTCCAGCAATGGTGTTAATAGATAGTGTTTCAAGATATGTAGAAGGAGTTTTGAATAATGAATCTATAAATGATGAATCATTCTCAAATGGATTATTAGAGTATCCACAGTATACAAAACCAGAATTATTTGAAAATATGAAAGTTCCAGAAGTTCTATTATCCGGACATCATAAAAATATAAAAAGGTGGAGAAGAAATAAATCTTTAGAACTTACATATAAAAATAGACCTGAACTACTTGAAAAAGTAGATTTAACTAAAGAAGATAAAGAATATCTAGAAAATTTAAAGAAGGAGGATAATGATGGATATATTAAAATCAATTGAACATGAACAATTAAAAAATAAAATTCCTGAATTAAGAGTTGGAAATACAGTAAGAGTTCATGTTAGGATTAAAGAAGGAAATAAAGAAAGAATTCAAGTATTCGAAGGAATAATAATTAAAAAACAAGGTGGAGGAGTAAACGAAACTTTCACAGTAAGAAGAATATCTTATGGTGTAGGTGTAGAAAAAACATTTTTAGTTCATTCACCAAGAATTGAAAAAGTTGAACTAATAAGAGTAGGTAAAGCTAGAAGAGCTAAACTAAACTATTTAAGAGATAGAATAGGTAAGGCAGCTAAAACTAAAGAAAAAGTTGGTGCTAGAATTGAGAATAAAGAAATTGTTATAAAGGAAGAAGTAGTTCCTGGAGAAACAGAAGCCGTAGAAGAAGTAACAGAAGTAGTTCAAGAAGCACCAGTAGTAGAAGAGAAAAAAGAAACTGTAGATGAAACAGCAGAAAATAAAGCTGAATAATAGATAAAGATAGGTAGTTAGAATATTAATTTTAACTACTTCTTTTTATATAATAGGAAATTGCTCTGCAATTCCTATTATATAAAGGCTTCGCCAACATTCCACAGAAAATTTCTTCAGAAATTTTCGCGGGCGAACAAAGACGCGGTATGAAAAGTTCTCTAAAATGTTAAAGAATTTTGATCATACCGCTTTTGTTCTATAATGGAAAAGCTTGTTGAACTTCCTATTATGTAAGTTTTTTTCAATTTTGAAAATAAATTAAAAAATAATTCAACTATATTGACATTTTATGTAAATTAGTTTATAATGATTATGTTACCAAATGATTTAGCTTAGCCTTTGCTGAGCGCGCTTTATGAAAGGATGATACATGATGGACAAAATCTTTAACATTGATATGACAACTGAGGAGGCTCTCTTCAAAATTTTTGAACCTAAAGCAGGAGAAGATTATGAAGAGATGGACGATTATGAAGGTTTTGAATATTATGAGGATATTGAATACCTCATGCACCTTGACTGCATTTATAAAACGACAAGAGTTTCACCCAAAAACAAGAGAGCCAAAAGGCGTAAGAATACTGCAAAAGAAAAAAACAGACGCCGTAATGTAGGAACCTCATATGCCCAGAATCCTTACAGAGGAAAGCCTGGTTCGTATTTTCACGAGTGGCGCCTTTGGGAACAGGGGTACCGCAATGAGATCAAGGAAAAAGACATGAAAAAAAGCATCCTTGAAATTCGAAAGGATTTTATTGGAAACGTTGTGCATGAAACAGAAATGAACGATGAAGAACAGACTGCCAATGAAATGTCACTGAGTTGGGAGGATTACTTCCACGAAGGTGATTATGATTTGGCAATGCTGAGCCTTCTTAACGAATATCCTCTTGAGGAAATTATTGAGGCTTTAAGGAGTCTTAAGAAATAACAACATAGCTCAAAAGCGTGGTGGAGTTTTCTCCTGCCACGCTCCTTTCATATAATAAGAAATTGCTCTGCAATTCCTATTATATAAAGGCTTCGCTAACATTCCACAGAAAATTTCTGAAGAAATTTTCGCGGGCGAACAAAGACGCGGCATGAAAAGTTCTCTAAAATGTTAAAGAATTTTAATCATGCCCCTTTTGTTCTTGTATAGGAAAAATCAAAGATTTTTCTATACAATAAAAGCATTCCACACAAAATTGCAAAGCAATTTTGGCGGACGAACAAATACGGGGCATGTAAATTTGTTAAAAGGTCTAAGAATTTTAATCATGCCCCTTTTGTTCTTTTTGTTGTAAAATAGATGAAAATAATATATAATAAAAAATATTAATGAAAAGAATGGAGAAATTAATGAAAGTAGCCTTTTATACATTAGGTTGTAAAGTAAATCAATATGAAACAAATGGAATGATTCAAAAATTTCAAGAAAAAGGATATGAAATAGTAGATTTTGAAGATATTGCAGATATATATATAATAAATACTTGTACAGTTACTAATATAGCAGATAGAAAATCAAGACAATTTTTAAGACACGCAAAAAAAAATAATCCAAATGCGATAGTTGTCGCTGTGGGTTGCTATGTTAAAGTGGGAAGAGAAAAGTTAGAAAGAATTCCTGAAATTTCTTTATGTTTAGATAATGACAATAAAATAAATATAGTAGAAAGAGTAGAGGAGCTCATAAATAAGAGTAAAATTAAAGACAATTGCAAAAATGATATTTATAATGATTTTGGGGATGTAACATATACAGAAAAAAATAGAGCTGTTATTAAAGTTCAAGACGGATGTGATATGTTTTGCTCATATTGCATAATTCCATATGCTAGAGGAAGAGTGATGAGCAGAAAACCAGAAAATATTATAAGTGAGATAACTAAAATTGCAGATAATGGAATAAAAGAAGTTGTAATAACAGGAATTCATGTTGCATCATATGGAAAAGATTTTAATGTTAAATATGATTTGATTGATTTACTTTCAGAAATTAATAATATAAAAGGTATTGAAAGAATAAGAATTGGATCAATAGAACCAAAATTATTTTCTGATGAAAATTTAATAAGAATATCTAAAATACCTAAATTAGTACATCATTTCCATTTATCACTTCAAAGTGGATGCACAGACACCTTAAAGAGAATGAATAGAAAATATACTGCAGAAGAGTTTGAAGTAATTGTAAATAATATAAGAAAACTATTCAAGGATGTTATCTTAACTACTGATATAATAGTTGGTTTTCCTGGCGAAACAGAGAAAGAATTTAATAGTACATACGAATTTTTAAAAAAGATAAAATTCTATAAAATGCATGTATTTAAGTATTCTGAAAGAGAAGGAACTGTTGCTTCAAAAATGCTTGACAAAGTATCGTCAGATATAAAAGAAAAAAGAAGTAATATTTTATTAGAATTATCTGATATCAATGAAAAAGAATATTTAGAAAAATATATTGGAAAAAAAGTAAGTGTTTTATTTGAAGAAGAAAAAGATGGAATGTATCAAGGACATACAGATAATTTTTTATTAGTGAAAGTTAAATCAAAAGAAAATTTAGTAAATAAAATTTTAGATGTTAATATAGTAAATCGTGAAGGATTAGAATTAATAGGAATATTAAAGTAGTTTTAATTTTTAAAATAGATTAATATTTATATTTATCGTAGCTCCCCAGTATAAGAAAATGTAATTCACTATAAGTTCATAACATTTTCTAAACAGGTCCCCACTTGCTACTAAAATATAAATATTAATCTATTTTGTAAAAAATAATATAGAAGATGTAATTTAATTGTAACAAATATGAAATGAAATTAAAATATAAATAAACCTAAAAAGTATTGATTTTAAAATGATTATATAGTATAAATAAAGTGATATTTAATTATTTTGTTACCAAGGAGGAAGTAATATATGAGAGAATATAATTTAAACGAGCAGGAAAGAGCTAATTTGCCTAGAGAAATCGGAGTTTGGGGTAAAGTAAAGAACTTTTTATTTCAAGAAATTGATTTAATGGCTCCTGTTGTATTAGAATTAACACCAAAAGAGGAAAAAGTTTTATCAGATGTTCATGACTTTTTGTTTCAAGAAGTTAATTTTTCTGAATTACATGACTTTTTATTCCAAGAAGTTAACTTTAAACCAATTCATGATTTCTTATTTCAAGAAATTACATTTGGAAAAAAGAATAAATAAGATTTGTGTAAATCAAGGCAATCAATAGATTGCCTTTTTTTCGTTTCAATTTTAAATTTTATAAATAATTAATTTATAATAATAAACATTACTAATAATTTTCAAAAAAATGGAAATGATAATTACAATTTAATAATTAAATAAAATTGCATAGGTTGACACGAAAGCGACCCATACATTTTATCTACAATTAAAAATTAGGTTTGAACATTAATAAAAACAATATATAAAACAAAACAAAATACTTGAAAAGTATTTTATTTTGTTATATTATATTAGTAGTTTTTAAAACTAAATATTTTGTGATACAGGAAGTATCAGAATTGGAGGAAATATAATATGTCAGTAAAAGTTGCTATTAATGGATTTGGACGTATAGGACGTCTTGCATTTAGACAAATGTTTGGAGCAGAAGGGTATG
>JBJFFD010000016.1:0-13444 GCA_051891335.1 Candidatus Scatovivens sp. | reverse complement strand
TATTCTGTTTAACTCATAATAATGATATTTCTGAAGAACTTACACAAGAAACTTTTTATAAAGCAGTAAAGAAAATAGATACATACAAAGGCGAATGCAAAATGTCAGTATGGTTGTGTCAAATAGCTAAAAATTTATGGTATGATGAATGCAGAAAAAATAAGAAAATCGTAAATACAAAAGAAAATGATTTATTAAATATGCAAGCATTAGATACAATAGAAGAACAAATTGTTTCAAATGATGAAAAAATTTTATTGTATAAAAAAATGCAATTCCTAGATGACAAGACTAGAGAAGTAATGTATCTAAGAATAACTGGAGAATTAAGCTTTAAGGAGATTGGAATTATTTTGAATAAAACAGAGAATTGGGCTAGAGTAACATTTTACCGTGGAAAGAATAAGTTAAAGGAGGTTGATTAATATGAAGGAGAAAAGAGATTGTAAAATCGTTCAAGATTTATTACCAAATTATATTGAGAAACTTACAAATGATGAGACAAATAAATATATTGAAGAACACTTAAATGAATGTGAAGAATGTAAAAAAATATATGAAAATATGCAAAAAGATTTAAAACTTAATTTTTCAAAAAGAGATAGTCGAGAAGTTAAATACATTAAAAAATTTAATAAAAAATTCAAATTATTAAGAAATGTATTGATAATTATAATGGTATTGTTTGTGATAATAGTAGGAAGAAAAACATTTATACTTATGAAATTATCAAACAAAGCAAATAATATGATAAATCAAACTAATTACTATACAAAAACAGAAACATATTCAAATGGACAAATGAATATTTTAGAATCATATAACAAAGATGGTATTACTTATGGAACAATGAATTTATATTCAGAAGGAAACGATAATAGAAGTATAATACTTTATAAGTCAGAGAAAGAAAGAATAATTTTAATAGATGATGGAACAACAAAAACCTTAAATAACAAAGGAGATGTAACAATAAATCCAGTTTACTTTACTGGTGAAAATATATTAGAAAATTTATTCATAGCAATTACTACCAGTATTGATAAGATAGAACTTAATGGAAAAAAATGTTATTTAATTAGAGATGGAAATACAGAAAAGTTTATTGATGTAAATACTGGACTAGCAATAAAAATGATAGATAATCAAAATAATAGAACTACAGATTATAAATATGAATTTGATGTTGTTAAAGATACAGATATTATTAAACCAGACACAACAGGATACACAATAAATGAATAAATTTAAAATGGGAAAAAATTCCAGAGGGAAAATATATAAAAATTCATCTTTTTTTGGTGCAGATAAATAAAACAAAATCCTCGCTTTTATCACAAATAAGCAGGTTTGCTAGAAATGTATTGTGCAAAAATGGTAAATGATGTTTAATAATTATAAATAATATTATAAAATTATTCATAATAAGTAATTTATATAAGGGAATTTGTAGGGGCGGAACTCCGTGTCCGCCCGTAAAAAACGCATTGCTTGCGGGTCGACAGAGGCGTCGACCCCTACAACATTTTCAATAAATTTTATCCCTATAAATTATAATTTTGTGTTTAATAGAAGAAAAGTAGGAGATAATTCAATGGATAAAGCGGAAACATTTAATATTCTTTATGGTAAAGAAAAATGGGATGTTTGGAGAAAATTTCAAGAGATAGAAAATAGTATTGAGGAATCAGAAATATTATATAAATATTTTGATGACATAAAAAATATGTTGTACGATGAGAAATCATATATTAAAATGCGTGAATTTAAAATTATTTGCAGGCTATCTAAATGGTTCTAAAGATTAAAGTAGTAATAGAAGAACTAAAAAAGAATTTGTAATTAACATAAAAAAATGCTATAATAATTAGGCCAAGAGTTAATATACTCTAAAAGGTTGCCATATAACCTAGTACATGAAAAAAGGAGTGCATAATATGAAAACTGTAACAACCAACGCAATTCATTCTTTGATACATCAGGTATTCTTTTCAATAGGTATAACAGAGGCATCCTACTATCAGATTATTAAGAACGATTCCATTAATGCTACTATAATTATATGGGATAGACGGGGAATGTCTGGTGTAGAGATAGTTGAAAAGTTTAATAGTACTGTTAAATATTTTATTTCTTCGGAAGATAAAGTAGAAATGCAGTGCTATGAAGACGTGCGTTTCATTGTGACTACAAATTACAGTATAATCGAGGAAAAGACAGAGAAATAACAGAAGAAAATCAGTAATTTGAAGAGAGAATATGGCTCTCTCTTTTTTTATATAATAGGAAATTGCTCTGCAATTCCTATTATATAAAGGCTTCGCCAACATTTCGCAGAAAATTTCTGAATAAATTTTCGCGGGCGAACAAAGACGAGGCATGAAAAGTTCTCTAAAATGTTAAAGAATTTTAATCATGCAGCTTTCGTTCTTAAAAAATGGCATACTAAATCAATTATATCGTTTGCAATTAATATAAAAATGTGATAAAATACACTTTAGACATAGCTAATAAGCTTTTGTTTGTGCTTATTGGATCAGGATAAGCAAGTCCAACAAAAATTAAAGGAGGATTCCGCAATGACTCAAATTGAACATGAGGCTTGGTGGGGATGGACACATTTCCGGTCAAGGATGGAAGGAATCTGGAACACTTATTCAAGATATGGAGAAGTGGTTTTAGAAAAAGACCTTGAAAAGGATGATGAGAAATTCAAACCATTATTCGGGCAAGCAAATGGTGATAAGTTTGAATTTTTAAGAATTATTCGTGAATTCTGGGAAAACAATTATCATTTTGTTGCAAGTGATTTTAAAGGATTGATAGATCTTCTCAATCGATACAGAGAAGATGAAAGGTGCGGTGCGTTAAGGGTATTACCCGAAACAGGTTCATATCGTGATGGGGAAACCAAAGGTTGTGATAAAACATTTTCAATCACAAAAGAGCTTTATGACCAGGTTAGAGAATTGACGAAAGAAAAGGTCGGTACAAAAGTATTGTTAGTTAACTACGATACAAAAAAGCTTGTTGAAATCGGATTTTCACAATATGACTCACCTGGAACCTACTATGAATTACTTGTTCATGAATGTTGTACGGTTATTGAAATATAATAAAAAAATAAGTACTATCTGATCCGTAGTACTTATTTTTTAGTATATTAAAATAAAAAGAGATGAATTTTTAAAAATTCATCTCTTTTTGGTGCAGATGAACAGAGAAAAAATGCCTATATTACTACAGTTGGGCAAGTTTGAAAAAATGATGTGTGCAAAATGGGTGCTGAAGAGTAAATAATGTTGAATAATTATAAATAATGATATAAAATATTTATATAAATTTTATACAAAAGAAAGGGAAAAATAAGTTGAAAAAATATAGAATTTTTATAATTTGCAGTTTAATAATAGGGATAGTTTGTTTTATAGGATTAAATTATTCAAGTAATGCTGATATGGGAATTAAACCATCAATAACAATAAATTTAAAAAATATGAAAACACAAAACTATTTGATTGACATACTTGTTTTTGATGAAACGGGAAAGTATTATTCTAAACCATTAAATTATAATGGTAATGAAGGAGAACAATACAGTGAAGATTATAATTCTTTACGAACAATTACAGTAGAACAATTAAAAATTTTACATGATATTAATTTTGATGGGTGGATATCTGAAGGAACAAGATGGAATCCATATCTATTATTTGCTGATTGTAGTGGAAATAGTAAACATGAACATTATTTTAGTTATTATGGAACTCCTGAAACTTATAAAGTTGTAATTGTACTGGACAATGGAGAGATTAGAGTTACGGATGTAATTCATAGAACTGATTTTCAAAGTGAGATAACTATAGATGTTAATAATATGAAGATATCTGAGAGAGGAAATATTTTGACTAGTTTAAAAGCTATATTAATTCCGTTAATATTAACAATAATTATAGAAATAATTATTGCATTACTTATGAAATTTAAAAATATAAAAGTTATTTTTATTGCTAATGTAATAACTAATATTTTATTACAAATATTATTAATAAATATTCCATTAACATATATATCAAATTTTGTAATTTTAGAAATATTAGTATTTATAGCTGAATATCTAATATATACAAAATTTTTGAAAGATATAGATAAATCAAAAATTTTGAGTTATACATTATTAGCAAACTTGATAACTGCTATTTTAACATTTGTTATATATTAATTGTTATGGTTATAATAAAATTTTTATAAAATAGAATCAAAATAAAAAATATACCGTCTAATATACAAGAGAAAAAATAAAAGGAGATTTTGATATGGAAGAAAAGAAAGTAAAAGCAGGAAGCATAGCTATTGGAATATGTTTATTTGTAATAGCTATATTATTAGTATTAATAGTATTATTTTTCTATAATTCAAATTTAGAAAAAAATAGGCTGCAAAATAAGATTAGTGAATTAGAAAACACAATAAAAGAAAAAGAAAGTAGAGTTAATAAGCTAAAAGAAAAGAATTATAAAATAATATCTAAAAAAATATTAGATAGATTGGAATTGCCAGATAAAGACTATTCTATTTCAAGTAATTTAAAGTGCTATATAGATACAACTAAAAAAGTAGAAAATGTAAATAATTATGCATCTACAATGAAATGGAATAACTATACAATGGAAGAATTTGTTTTTGAATATCCATCGGGATGGAAGGTTCAAAAAATGAATGATGGAGTAGAAGAAGTTAGAATATCAGGTTCTGCTGTGGGAAAAAATTTAGTAGGAGTGGGTGAAAATGGAGATAAAGTAGTTTCTTCCGATATGTTATTTATAGTATATAAGCCTATTGAATGTACTCAGGAAGAGGTAGAAATTTTTTGTAAAGAGAAAGGTTTTACTGAACCATCCATAATTAAAGAATTTTATAAAAATGAGGATTATGTATGGGAAAGAGAAATGGATTATTCTGAGGATGTAGATTGTTATTGCTTTTTTGACATAGGAGGTAAACAAAAATTGGTTAGAATTAGAATTTTATATGCATATAACTCTATGGAATATCAAACATGTAAAACAGTTAACATAGAAAGTCATTTATTATATAGTTTTAATTTAATAAAGTAATATAAAATTGCTTTTTAATTATTATTTATACGAAGAAAGGAAACTGAATATGGAAGATAAAAAAATAAAAGCAGGCAATGTAGCAGTAGGAATATGTTTATTTGTAATAGTTATATTGCTAGTATTAATAGTATTATTTTTCTATAACTCAAATTTAGAAAAAAATAAGTTGCAAGATAAAATTAGTGAATTAGAAGCAATAGTAGATGAAAAAGATAAAACAACTAATGAATTTGAAGAAAAAATATGGAAGGCTCAAACTGAATTTATAAATGATAAAGTGATAATTAAAGATAAAATAAACATGGATGAAATCTATGGATTTGCTTGTAAGACCGGAATAACAAAAGAAACATATGAGAAAAATACATTAGTTGCAATAAATAAAAAAGATAATAATGAAATACCTATAATGGAATTTAATTCTGGAGCTTATGATTATTATGAAAATAAATTATATTTTTATTATTATGAAGATGATATATATAATGGTTTCTATATGATAGATTTAAATAATGATATAAAACTTCAAGAGATATATTTACCTGAAGAAAGTTATCCTTATTTGAGTGAGTTAGAGTATTATAACGGAAATTTATATTATAGTGATTTGGGTGTACTATTTTGTTTAGATATAGAAAAAAAGAAAATTGAAAAAGTTGTTGAAAGTACTCGAGGATTTTATATAAATAACCAAACTGATATGTTATATTATACAAATGAAGAAAAAACTTTGTGTGAAATGAATTTAATAACAAAAGAAGTGAAAAATATATCCGAAAATTCGGAACTGATATATTTTGAGGACAATAAATTAATATATGAATTGGATGGACTAAAAGAAACACCTTACTATATATATAAAGAATATGATTTAGAAAATCAAACGCATAAAGAAATAGTAACAAGAGAGTGGTATTCTGGTTATCTTGGTAAAACTAATATAGTAAGATATAATGACATGTATATATATATTGATAGAAATAATAAATTAACAATGCAAACAGAGGATGGAAAAAAGCAAATTCTGACGGATGGAATTGAGTGGATAATGCCATTATCAAATAATAAAATTCTAATAGAAAAAAGTGAGTGCGAGGATGAAGAGTTAGAATCATATATTTTTGATATAGATAAAATGCAGAAAAAACCAAATAGTAAAAATTATGAATATTTCTATTTTAAAAAAAATAAATAAACTAAAAAAGCATTCCATTGGAATGCTTTTTTAATATACTATCTACTTAACGCATCATCTCTAAATTTATTTGCCATTGAAAAGCCTTTTACAAAATATTCTTCAATTTCGATTACCATTTGGTCAGTGTAACTGTCAACGAAATCTACAAATAAATTATATTCTTCATCAGTTATTGCATTTTTTACTTGGTTATATAAGTCACAAGATTTTTCTGAAACTTTTTTGTATTTATCAGTTTTTACAATTTCTTTGCTAAAATCTTCTTGTATTAAACGATATAATTCTCTAATTGATTTTTTATTTTTCATACAATCACTCCTTTACTTTATGAATAAAATCTTTTACTAATCTTTTTAATCTATCTTTTGGAAAATCAAATAATATGCTTACATATTCATAAGTTTTTTCTAAAAAATTTCTTAAGTAATTATTTTCTTTTTGTAGTTCTTCATTTTCTAGTTTTATTGAATTATTTTCTTGTTGCAATAGTTCTTGTTTATAAATAGCACTATTAGTAATAGTTTTTATTTTTGTATATTGATTTGCTAAAGTATTAAACTTTTTAATTATTCTTTTGTATTCTTTTTTTAGTTCTTCGGTATCTTCAATATTAAATTCTTGTTCAAGATTAATCATTTCCTTTTCATATTTTTGCATTTCAAAATTAGTAATTTTCTTTAAATCTTCAATTTTAATATGTTTATTATCTTTTGTGTCTCCGCGTTCTAAATCGAACCCACATTTAGTCATATAATTATAAAAATTATCTTGTAAAATTTTATAACTGTTTTTTCCTTTCCAAAAATCAGTACAACATAGTTTTTCAATATTTTCTCCACTTTTGTTATCTAATGTGTGAACAACAGGAAGATAAATTAAGTGGAGGTGGGGAGTAGATTCATCAAGATGAACTTTGCTTGATAAAATATATTCTTCTCCTAAATTTTTAAAGCTACAAACAAATTTATAAGCAGATTCAAAATATCTTTTAATTTCATTTTCTGATAATGTTTCAAAAAATTCAGGGCTTGCAGTTATTAAATATTCACATGCTACATTTGAGGTATTTTTAATTTTGCCTTTCAAGTTGTATTTTTCTTTTATATTTCTAAATGCTTTTTCATAGGTAGTATTACATTGTTTTATTGAATAATTATTTTTTCCGTTTTCTTTAATAATGTCTTTATTAGAATAGTTTGTATTTTTTCTTTCGTTGTGTCTGTAAATTACATTTAGTTGATTTAATGTATATTTTTCATTTCTAATTATTGCATAACTTATATAAATCACCTGCCTTTTATTAAAGCAAATCTTCAAAGAATTACTATATTTCTAATTTCTTCTTGAATATTCAAAATAAGCTATAAAAAATTATTGCTATAACATACTAGAGGAATAAATTCCTCCGCATGATTAAGGGAACAAATTTCCCTTAATAAACCCATTTCAAGATTATTTAAAATTATTTAATATATTCAGCTGAATAATTTTGAATAATCTTAAATATCTTGTTTATAAAAATCATTTTTAATAAAAATAATTTTTATAAATGAATAAATTATAATAATTTATTCATACGAGAAACCTATTAAGGTTTCTCATATATTCATCTAGGGCTATTCTAATTCTTGGTTATCTTTATTATTAGAAGTATCATTTAAAAGTGGGGAAGATGACAATATTGAATTAGTAATATAGTAATTATTTACTTTTTCAAGTTCTTGTTCTTTGTATCTATTAAATATTGTTGTATATGTATTTAATGTAATAGCAACATCTGTATGTCCCATTAATCTTTGAAGAGCAACAGGTCGCATACCAGCTTCAATACATCTTGTACCATAAGTATGTCTTAAAGAGTGGGTTGATATATTATAAATTCCTAATTTTTGAGCTATTGATTGAAGTATTCTATTAGCATTGTTAGTTATCATATACTCACCTTTTTTATCTACGAATAATAAATTATTTTTATTATTTTGAGATAATACAATTTGATACATAAGTGGTTCTATTAAAAATTCTGGTATTGGAATTTCTCTTTCTCCGGCATAAGTTTTTGTAGAATCTCCCATAATTACATTATTATTTTTATCTCGTGTTAGAGTTTTATTTACAGTTAATATTTTTTTGTTTAAATCAATGTCAGATGTTTTAAGTGCTAAAGCTTCTCCAATACGAAGTCCCATAAACATTTGAATTAGAAATACATTTTTATAAGGTTCGAGTTCAATAGGGGAGTCTAACAAATATTTTGTTAATATTTGTTGTTCTTCAAGTTGCAGAGCTTTTATTTCTTTAGGTTTTTTATTGCTTTTAGGTTTTATAATATCAAACATTGGATTTTTTATAATATAACCTTTGTTCATTGCTAATTTAAAAGCTTGGTTTAATTGGTCTATAAATTTATTAATAGAAGAGGGACTGTAATTTTTTAATGAATTTAAATACATTTGCAATTCATCACTTGTAATTTCATCAATATTCTTTTTAATTAAATCGCATTTTTCCATACTGAGAATTGTTTGAAGTGTTCTTAAATAGGTTCTTTCTGAAACAATGCCAGTATCAAACTTTCTTTCTAAAATTCCTCTTATTAATAAATTAAGAGGTATACCATTATTTTGAGCATAAAGAACATTTCCTTTTTGATATTGTAGGGTAGAGAAGAAGTCTCTAGCTTCTTTTTCTGTTGGAAATATTTTGGTTTTTCTAGTTATTTCAGAAGTTTGGGGATTGATAGTTTTAAATATACATCTCCATTTATTTCTATTTTTATCATAATAAATTGAACCCTCTTGATTTCTTGTAGTTTTTCCTAAACTCATAAAATCACCACCTAATCTCTTTTTTTCATTTTCCAAATTAAATAGGGAAGTAACATTACTTGATTGTTTTTTCCAATATTTATTGATGGAAAATCATCTCTTTTAAATAGTCTATATGCTATTGTTTTGCATATATTTAAATCTTTCATAACTGTTTCCACACTAAGCATTTTAAAAGGATTTTTTAATTTGCTTATAGAAGTAATTATTATTAAATCTTTATCAGTTAGTTTATTATTTAAATTTATTATTAATTCTTTGCTTAATTCAGAAGAGTTTATATCTCTTAATTCTTCGATTCTTTGTATTTGATTATTTGTTTCTTGCATATCTTTTTCTCCTTTCAAAATTTAAGTATTATTTTTTATATATTTTAAAATTATAGCTAGAATACCTAGTATCATATGTAAGGTTTCTTCTTGATTATTTAATTTAGGGTTAGCATTTGTTATTTGTGTATTTTTTGAAAATTTATTTTTTCTATAAGATTGATTCTTATAATTAAAACTTTTTTCTATAAGTACTTTTGTACAATTTGAAAGTTGCTTATCATTTAAAGATTTAAATTTACCATTTTTATCTTTATTAAGTACAAAAATGTTTCCTCTAATTGTTCTTCCTAGTTTTAAAGAATCATTATTAATCCATATATTAGGTGTTAAATTATAGTTGTTTTTTCTATATAGAATAATAAAATCTTGATATTGAATACTTTCAAAATTTCCACCAAGTAATTTTTCAAACTCTTTAAAGTTATTTGTAATTTTTTTAAATTCAGGTTTTTTTCCAACTTCTTTATAAATACCAAGAACAAGATTGTTATTCATAGAAACCACCACCATTCTTTTTTGAGTGCTTTTTCTTTTGTTTTTTACAATAATTTCTATCGATAGATTCATCACTTAAATATTTTTCGTAAGATTTTCTTTCAAGTTCTTTTTGAATATTAACATCATCTAAAGAAACTATTTCAATAGTAATTTTTGAATCAAAATAATTCATAAAATTTCTCCTTTCAAATAAATTATTTTGATTTCCGGAAATCATTGTTTGTTCGAACTGATTTCATGATACTGTATTTTGGGAGGCTTATGCGTAAAAGGAAGAAAATTGAAAAAAATTGAATAAAATTGTAGAAAAAAGAAGAAAAAATAAAGATATAAAAACTTTAAAATGCTTTAGATTAAAGAAATACAAAGATTTTTAGAAACTATAATCGAGAAAATAAAAATTCCCCCAAGATTTTTAATCTTGAGGGAATAGAAGAGTATTAGTTATTCTTCACATTCAAAATTTTGTAATTGTTCTATATCAGCTAGCCAAATATCATTTTTTGAAAAGTTTTCTTTTTCTTCGTTTGTGCATTTTAACATTTCTAACATAATATCAGTAAATATTAAATCTTTTTTTGAAATTAAACATTTTTTCATATTAGGAACATAGTTTCCATTAGTACAGTGCATTGTTCCTAATAAAATTCCATTAGTTCCTTCTGAAATATTAATTATTATTTGATTTGTTTCGAGTCTAGGGTAATTAGGTTTATAATTTTCAGTTCTAATTGAAACAATATTATCATCAGCTAACATATTTCCAATTAAAATTGGTTTTTTAGTCTTATAATCAGATATTTTTACTTCAACAAAATCATTTTTGCTATTTATATCAATAACAAGTTTGAATTTGCCAATTTTGTTTTTACCAATAAAACCTTTATAGTATAAATATAATTTATCAACTTTAAAAGGATTGTTACTGTTTTCTACATTTATTAGATTGATAGAAGAGTCTTTGTATAAATCACCACTATAAATATCTAATACTTTGCATAGTTTACTTACCATTTCTGCATCTGGAATAATTTCACCTTTTTCATATCTAATAATAGTAGAATGTGTTTTTCCTACCATTTTAGCAACATATTCAAGAGATAATCCATTTTTTTGTCTTGCTGCTTTTAATTTATTTCCAAATTCTATTTTATTAAATTCTGACATAATAGTTCTCCTTTAATAAATATTACAATATAATTATAACATTTTTAAAAGAAAAAATCAATCAATGACTACAGGCTCTAATAAAAATTGATTTTTTAGAAAAAATGTGGTATAATAAAAATAACTAAATATAGTTATACGAATGGCTCTTTAGACCTTAATTAATAAATCCATTCCACAAGCAATGCTTGATGATCAATTTTGATTCAGGCATTGCAGTTGCCTGGATTTATATATACGAAATAGACCCTCGGTTTTATCTCGTTATATGTTATATTGATGTATACTTGATAGAATCCATATAAGAGGTAAAACCAATGAAAATTTTAGTAGGAGGGGGAACACCTGGTGTGAAATAGTCATTTGTGACTCATAGGGGAAGTAATTTCCCCTTAATTATTTAAAAAGTAATTGAAATTTATATAGATTTAATTTATAATTTAAATAATTAATTTAAACTAACTGCAATAGTTTAGATTAATTATAGCTTTAAACATTAGAGTTAAAGCAAAAAAACACGGGAATTTCATTGGTTTTACCCCCGTGTTTTTTATTTTTAAAATGATGTGCGTAACAAGCACAAATTTTGTTTTTTAATGATTTTATAATATATTTTTATAAAAAAATCTTGAATTTTACACGTTTTATAAGAAAAAATAGTAAAAAAATATTAATTTATGTACGTAATAAGCACAAACGACCGATTTGTTATGTTAACATAAATATAATATACTGTAATTAGAGATAAAAAATGTATATGAAAAGGTGGTGTAAATGGAAGATTTTATTGTAAAAAATAAAGCAAGTAATAATATAAAAATTTATAATACAATTAGAAGATTAGGTTTGCGTCCAAATCATAGTGGAACAATATTTATTTTAAAAGCAATTCAAATGATACAAAAACAATCAGATTTTATTATTATGAATAATATTTATATAGAACTTGCAAAAACAAATGAATCTTTTACAGCATCGCAAATAAGAGTAGCAATAAAATATGCTATTGATAATAGAAATGAAAAGAAAAGTATAGATAATTTTGAAGAGATTTTTGGTTATGAATATGATGAAGAAATATTTACAAATAAAGATTTTATAGAAGAATTATCAAGAACTATTGAAAGAGGTTGATTTTTATTGAAATATAGCATGTTTCAATGCTGGTGCAAACTTTCAATAATTATATATTTTTTTTAATAATACTAAATAATTAAAAAAAATAAGCAAATCATATAATCTACTAATACCAATATTTTTAAATAATTTAAAATAAAAAACAAACAGAGAAATAAGCTATTTCTCTGTTTTGATTTTTAACATCCACCACTTCCGGGACCAATTTCAAACTTGTTCATATTGCTGGGACTCCTTTCTTTTAGTCTCTATTTATATTGTTATACAAAAAAAGAATTCCAACATTGGTGGAATTTCTTATAGATATCGAGCCCTCAATGCTCGATATTATCTAAATGTATAATAATCAAGCATTATGCTTGGGCAGAAATCTATAAAACGAAATCTACCAATAAATAGGTATATAATAACAATAGCATGAAATCAAGATAAAGTCAATACAACTTGCTATATTAAACAGATTCAATTATTAAATAAATATGATACTAATGTTTTTAAAAAAATTATGTTTAAGAAAGAATAGATTGCTTGACAAAATTATGTAAACGTGATATATTTTGTGTGTTAGTATTTTACTAAAATTATATAAGGAGTGAAGACTATGTTGAAAAACGAATTGGACCAAAAGGTACGGGATTACCGTATAAAACAACCACCCTTTGAAGAGCAACAAGCAGAAATGGCAGAAAGAATAAAAAAAGATTCTAACTATGTATGGGAGGCATTAAAAAAAGTATTTATTCGTAAATATAGCGTAAATAAACCTTTAAATATCATTGTTGGTATTTGCAATAACAGTAATGACACACAAGGTACAGGGCATGTGTATTTTAAACTTGAAGATGATATTTTTTATAGAAGATTAGTCTTTAAAAAAGTAAAATACATTAATGAGACTATGAAAGCTATTCGTGAAATTGCTGAAAGTGAAGGTATCATATGTGAACATGATAAATATGAACCTAGGTTGGCAAATTTTCTTATTTATCGTACAGCTGTATGGTATAAATTTACTTATGAGCCTCCTGAAGAGTAAATTTACACGCTCTAAATTAATAAGGAACTACACTTTTTTTGTTGTAGTTCTTTTTTATTAGTATTTGATATAATTAAATTTCAGCAGAGATAATTGAACTTAAGTGTGTGCAAAAGTGTGTGCAAAAT
>JBJFFD010000015.1:0-44762 GCA_051891335.1 Candidatus Scatovivens sp. | reverse complement strand
AAATATTGTTAAGTGTTGAAAATTTGGGAAATCCCCAGTTTAAAAAACTCATACATTTTCCATTATTAAGATTGACACTTTTTAAGAGCTTATGTTAAAATTTATATAGTTGATTTTAAAATTATTTTTAGATTGGAGAAAAAATGAAAATAGGAATAGTAGGATTACCAAATGTTGGAAAAAGTACATTATTTAATAGTATAACAAAAGCTGGAGCAGAATGTGCAAATTATCCGTTTTGTACTATAGAACCAAATGTTGGAGTTGTAGCTGTACCAGATGAGAGATTAGATGAGTTAGCCAAAATATATAATCCACAAAAAATTACACCTGCGATAGTTGAATTTGTTGATATAGCGGGACTTGTAAAAGGAGCCAGTAAAGGAGAAGGACTTGGAAATAAATTTTTATCTCATATAAGGGAAGTAGATAGTATTATAGAAGTTGTTAGATGTTTTCAAGACTCTAATATAACTCATGTTGATGGAAATATAGATTCATTAAGAGATATTGAAACAATCAATATGGAATTAATCTTTTCTGATTTAGAAGCTATTGATAAAAAACTAGAAAGAACAAAAAAACTATTAAAGGCAGACAAAAAATATCAGTTTGAAATAGATACATTAGAAAAAGTGAAAAATGTTTTAAATGAAGGAAAATCAGCAAGAACAATTTCTTTGACAGAGGAAGAAAAAGAAGTTTTAAAAGAATGTTTTTTACTAACATTAAAACCAATTTTATATGTAACTAATATTTCTGAAAATGATTTAAATAATGTAGAAAATAATGAAGAATATAAAAAAGTAAAAGAATTTGCTAAAACAGAAAAAGCTGAAGTGATTCCTTTATGCATAAAAATAGAAGAGGAATTATCAGGATTGGAAGAAACAGAAAAAGAAGAAATGCTTCAAATGTTTGGGTTAAAGGAATCAGGATTGGATAAACTAATAAGAGCAAGTTATGATTTATTAGGATTAATGTCTTTTTTAACTGCTGGAGAACCAGAAGTTAGAGCTTGGACAATAAAAAAAGGAACAAAAGCACCTCAAGCAGCAGGAAAAATACACTCAGATATAGAAAGGGGATTTATAAAGGCAGAGATTGTTTCTTTTGATGATTTAATGCAATGCGATGGACAAATGCTAAAAGCCAGAGAAAAAGGATTAGTAAGACAAGAAGGAAAAGAATATATAATGCAAGATGGAGACATAGCATTATTTAAATTTAATGTTTAAAAAACAAATGTAATAAAAATGTAATAAAAAAATACTTGCATTAATTAAGATTTAGATTTATACTATAAATAGATGAATAATTAAATGAGATATAACAATAATAATAAGGGAGAGATAAAAAATGTCTAAGAAAAAAATATTATCAATAATTATTATAACAGTATTATTTTTAGTTTGTTTGTTAAATTCAAATGTATTTGCAACTAATATTGTAACAATAGATGCATCAAACACATCTGGAACAAGTACAAACGGAACTGGAGCTTCTTCTATAACAATAACTTCTCCAAATAATAATACAGCAACTAATAATCAAACTGAACAAGCTGCAAATAATAGTTCAGTTAATAACTTGACGACATCTAATAATACAGCTAAAAATAATAGTGTGAGCTCTTATAACAACTCTACAAATAAAACAAATACAACTACTGGATTACCATATACGGGAAGTAATTCTTCAATTGTATTTATATTTATAGCATTTGTAGCTTCAGCAATATATGCATATAAGAAAATAAGAGATTATAATGTATAGTTTTTAACATAAATATAACAAAGTGTATTTAGAGAATAGCTTTATTTACTATTCTCTTTTTTGTTTTTAAAAATATTAATAATTTCAATGTTTTTTAGTTTAATTAGTTGAAACTAAGCATGAAAATTTTACTCAAATAAAAAATTTTATATTTTTAAAATAAATATATAGCAAAATGTTGAAAAATTAATTAAAATCTGTTATACTACAAAAAAATGAATATTTGTTACAAAAGATGCAATAATTAAGTTGTGTCTTTTTATATTATAAAAGAAAAGAGTGTATCTTTAGGAAGGAATGAAATTAATTATGGAGGAAATTGATTTAAAATTATTAATTAAAGAATTTTGGAAAAGAAAAATTTTAATAATTTTGCTTATTTTAATATGTTTTATAATAAGTGGAATTTATTTAACTTTAAATGAAGAAGAAAAATATATAACTACAACTACATTAATAATTTCTGAAAAAGAATCAAATGAAGAAAAAGAGTCTAATATAACTGGAATTTCAAATGCTATGATATATTTAATTAAGAGTGATACAATGATGAATGAAATAAACAATAAAATAGATTATAAACCAAATAAAGAAAGTGTAAATGTATCCAATAATACAAATAATGTAATAAATATTAATGTAACAGATAAAGATAAACAGAAATCAATAGATGTTGCTAATAGTATAGTAGAGGTGTTAAAAGAGAAAATTGGTGAGATAGAACAATTAAATAACATAAATATTGATATTATAAATTTTGCAGATGAATCTTGTATTAAAACATCTAATACAAATAATAAATTATTGATATGCTTGGCAATTTCAATTTTTATATCATTTGGTACTGTTTTTGTAATTTATATTTTTGATACGAGAATAAAAAATACTGATCAAATAAAAAAAGATTTTGATGTGGAATTAATAGATTCTCTTGAAATAATGAAAAAAGAAGGGAATTCTATTGAAAATGATCTAACAACTATATTTGATTTTAAATCTAAAAATTCAAATATATTTAAAATAATTGTAACTAAGATACTAAACAAAGTAAATGCAGTAGATGAAAATGTTTTATTAATAACTAGTGTTAATAAAGGAGAGGGAAAAACTTATGTTGCTTCAAATATAGGAACAGTTTTGGCTATGTTTGGAAAAAAAGTAATTATAGTGGATACAAATTTTGATTATCCTAAACTAAATAAAATTTTTAAAGTTCCAAATTCATTAGGACTTTCAAATTATTTGACTGGAATAAATGGAAGGGGACAAGAAATAAAAGAGACTCTAAACAATTTTATACAAGAAACAGACATAAAGAATTTAAATGTCATAACAGCAGGAGATGTAAAAGAAAATATTACTAATTGTTTGGTTTCTGATAGATTTGATGAGTTCATAAAACAATTAAAATTCTATTATGATTTTATTATAATCGATTCTAATAAAATTTTAAATACACCAAACACACTTATTTTAAGTGAAAAGGCAAACAATACCATAATAGTTGTCGATAAATATGCAACTAAAGCAGAAGATTTTTTGAAAGTGAAAAATGATATATGTTCAGTTAATGGAAACTTATTAGGAGTTATACTAAATGAAACTGAAAAACAAAATATATTTACAAAAAAAATTATAAATATAAAAAATAAAGAAAAGATAAATACTAATAATATGCTAGAAGAAAACTTTAAAAAATAATATAGCTAAATTCAATATTTTTAAAACAAAATATTGAATTTTTTATATTATATAGATATAATAAACTATATTATAAGGAGGTTTTTGAAGTGAGAAGATATTTTGGAACTGATGGTATAAGGAGAATAGCAAATACTGAATTAACTCCAGATTTAGTTTTTAGAGTGGCTAAAGCGGGAGCTTATGTATTGTCAAAACATAATCATCATGCACCTACAATTTTAATAGGAAGAGATACAAGATTATCAGGTACATTAATAGAAAGTGCAATGATTTCTGGATTCTTAAGCTATGGAGCAAATGTTAAGATGCTTGGAGTAATACCTACACCTGCTGTTGCATATCTTACAAAAAAATTAAAAGCAGATGCAGGAGTGGTTATTTCTGCTTCTCATAATACATTTGAGTTTAATGGGGTAAAATATTTTAGTAATAAAGGAATGAAAATTCCTGATGAGCTAGAAGAAGAAATAGAAGAAATAATGGATTCTGATAAACTATCCACTTTAACAGCAGTTAAAGATAAAATAGGAACTTATGAGATAAAAGAAGATTATATATATGATTATATAGATTTATTTGTTGGGATTTTTAAATTGGATTTAGAAAAGTTAGATACCGAAAATTTTTGTGTGGGAATTGACACTGCAAATGGAGCTACATATAAAGTCGCTGAAAAAGTATTTAAAAAGTTGGGTATTAATTATAAAATTATTAATAATTCTCCAAATGGTATTAATATAAATGATAACTGTGGATCAACTCATTTAGAAGCAATACAAAAACTTGTAAAAAAAGAAAAATTAAATTTAGGAATTGCTTATGATGGGGATGGAGATAGATGTTTAGCAATTGATGAAAATGGAAATATTATAGATGGAGATATTATAATGGCTATAATATCTAAATACTTAAAAGATAATAATAAATTAAACAAAAATTCACTAGTTTGCACTGTAATGAGTAACTTGGGAATGAAAAAATATTGCAAAGAAAATGAAATTGACTTAAAACAAACAAAAGTGGGAGATAGATATGTTTTAGAAGAGATGATTAAAAATGGATATAATCTTGGGGGAGAACAATCTGGGCATATAATAATGTTAGATTATAATCCAACAGGAGATGGAATACTAACATCTTTAATGCTTATAAAAATACTATTAGAATCAAAGAAAAAAGCATCTGAACTTTCAAATATAATTAAAATATATCCGCAAGTACTGATAAATGCAATAGTAAATTCAGATAAAAAGAATGATTATGAAAATGATAAAGAAATTAAAAATGAGATTGAAAAATTAGAAAAGGAATTTGCAGAAAATGGAAGAATTTTAATAAGACCTTCCGGAACAGAACCTAAAATTAGAGTTATGATTGAAGGAGAAAATTTAGAATACATAACTAAAAAAGCAGAAAATTTAGCAAATCTGATAGAAAATAAATTAAAATAGGAGGGAACAAAATGGATAGTTTGAGCGATGTATATAAAACAGGGGCTTTATTAAATGCTAAAAGAAACTCATCTACTGTAAAATTAGTTCAAGAAGAAAGAAAAAAGCAAATAGAAAAACAAATTAGAGCTATGTATAAGGGCTCTGAACAAGATGAGGAGATACTAGAACAATTGATAAATGGAGAAACTATTAAAGTTGAAATAGAAGAACCTGTTATAAACGTGAGTGATACTAGTAAAGTTAAAACTCTTGATGAATTTATAAATGAATCAATCCAAAAAGATAGAGAAACTGTAATAGAAATAGGAGAATCTTTGAGAGACTTAATAGAAAATGCCCCAGAAGAAGATGTAAAAACATTTGAAAAGGCTGAAACAATAGAAGAGTTTGCTAATAATTCTATAAATGTAGAAAATGAAAATAATTCAGAAATTGACGAAAAAGAAAAAGTAGTAGATGAAAAAAATTCTGATGATAAAGATTTGATAAAACCAAAATATTTTGTTATTGAAATAGGAGATGAGGAAAAACCAAAACAAATTGTTGTTGATATAGAAGGAAAAGATGTTGGAGAAATTGTAGATGGAAAATTCGAGATAAATGAGGATTATTTTAATTCTAAATTAGAGAAATTTAATATAGATGGATATATTTCTTCAAAAGTAGTTGATTTTCAAGAACAACAAAAAGTAAGACAAGAATTAAAACCTAAATCTTTAGAACAGTTGGCAGAAATGGATTTAGATTCTGGAAAAGATATTGTTGATAAAACTGAAAAAGTAATTGAAGGACATGAAACAGAAATACCTCCAAAAGAAGAAGAAAAAGGAATAAAAGACAAGATAGATAATAAGGAATTATTAGAAGATGAAGAAGATGGAAGGAAAGAAACTTTTGAAGAATTAGACGAAATTTCAAAAGAAAAAGATGGAGGAAAAAAAATGGAGGATTTTTTAGAGCAAAATTCTTCGAAAAAATTAACGATTCTTATTCCATATACTTTAACAGACCAATTACAAAATCATCAATTAAAAGAAAAGGGAGAGCCTATAACAGTATATCAGTTAAAAGGAAGTATTAAACCTGTTTTTGTATTACAACAAGGAGATAGAGTTTTATATGGAGATAGATATAATGATCAAATTCAAAAAAATATGTCAAAAGTTCCATATACATCAGGTGTAGTAAGAGAAGTTTCAGATGAAGAGACAACAGCAAAAGTAACATTAGCTGATGGAACTACAAAAGAATTTTTGGCAAAAGGCGAACCAAATGATATAAATCAAACTCAAAAAGAAGAAGTTATAGCAAGACTAAAAGAACTCAGTGCTGAATTAAAAAGAATTATGGAAATAACCCCAGATGATATGGTTGATTTTAAAATTGAATTTCCTGGAGGAATTGAGCAAAAATGCCAAATTGTTGATAGTATTGAAATGGAAATGTATAAGACTTGTGCACAATATGGAATAGTTCCACCTATGGAAGTAAAAGAAAAAGCTATGGATCAAACTGAAAAAGAAGATATAGAACCAGAAACTTCAGAAAATGGAGATGACGACGAATTAGTTAGAGGACCTAATAATGGCGGATATCCAGGAAGTTTTGGACGACCTCATTAATAAAAATAACAAAAGAAAAGGAGAGATAAAAATGAATATAATTTTTAATACTGCAAATCCAATTATTATTTTGGTATATACATTAATAATATCAGGTATTATATTTTTAAGTAGGAAATCAGAAAAAACTATTTTTCCTATAATTTTAACGATATATATGATAGTATTATTAATTTTACATTCAACTTTAAAAATAACAGATGATACATTAATGAAAACAAAATACATTTCTATAGCTTTTGATTTAATATTTCTATTTCTATCATTTATATCATTTTTATGGATTGATGATATAAATGCAAGAAAGAAAAATTTAAAAAGTTATGATAATAGCTTGTCTTGGTTTTGGGATGAACTATAAATATTACAAAGAGAGGATTATTTATGGAAAGTAAAAAAACATTTTATATAACAACACCAATTTATTATCCAAGTGGAAAATTTCATATAGGAACAGCTTATTGCGAAACATTAGTTGATTGTATAAAAAGATATAAAGAGGCAAGAGGTTTTGATACGTATTTATTAACTGGTTTGGATGAACATGGACAAAAAATTCAAACAGTTGCAGAAAAAAGAGGATTAACTCCTCAAGAACATGTTGATGATATGGCAGATAAAGCATTGAAATTATGGGATTTAATGGATATTAAATATGATGGATTTATTAGAACAACTGATGAAAAACATTGTAAAGCTGTTCAAAAAATAGTAAAAAAATTTATTGATAATGGAGACATTTATAAAGGTGAATATGAAGGTTGGTATTGTATGCCTTGTGAAAACTATTTTACAGAAAGCCAATTAATAGATGGAAAGTGCCCTGATTGCGGTAGAGAAGTAAAAAAAATGAAGGAAGAAGCATATTTTTTCAACATGAAAAAGTATGAAGGATGGCTTAAAGAATTTTATTCAAAAAATCCAGATTTTATAGTTCCAGAATCTAGAAAAAATGAAATATTTAAAAATTTTATAGACCCGGGATTAGAAGATTTATGTATTACTCGTTGTACGTTTGATTGGGGAATTCAAATGCCAGATAATCCAAAACATGTTTTATATGTTTGGCTTGACGCCTTAACAAATTATATTACAGCTCTTGGATATATGTCAGATAATGATACATTATTTAAAAAATATTGGCCAGCTGATTTACATGTTGTTGGAAAAGAAATAATTCGATTTCATGGCATTTATTGGCCGATTTTTCTACATGCTTTGGGTTTAGAATTGCCTAAAAAAATATATGCACATAGTTGGATTGTAATGAAAGATGGAAAGATGTCTAAATCTGTGGGAAATGTTATATATCCAGAAACATTAATTGAAAGATATGGACTAGATGCAACGAAATATTATTTATTGCGTTTATTAAATTTTTCTCAAGATTCAATGTTTACTCCTGAAGATTTTGTTGATAGATTTAATTCAGATTTGGCAAATGATTTAGGAAACCTTTTAAATAGAACAGCAGGAATGATAAATAAATATTTTGATGGAATTATTCCTACAGACATCACAAAGAAAACTGAATTCGATGAGAGTTTAAGAGAATTTGCAAAAGAACAAATTTGCAAAGTAGAAGAAAATATGGATATATTTCATATTAGTAATGCAATACAAGAATTATGGAAATATATTGCAAGAACAAATAAATATATTGATGAAACAAAGCCTTGGATTCTAGCTAAGGAAGAAAGAGTAGAAGAATTAAAATCTGTAATGTTTAACTTAGCTGAATCTTTAAGAAAAATTGCAATAATGGCAAGTCCATATATTCCAGATTCATCAAAAAAGATTTTAGAACAATTAGGTATTGATGAAAAAAATGCAAACTGGGATAATTTATATGACTATAATATTATAAAACCAGAAACAAAAATAATAGAAAAAGGAGAACCATTATTTGTTAGATTAGAAAGAGATGAAGAAATAGAGTATATAAGAAATTCTATGAAAGGAATATAGTTTAAATGGGAAAATTATTTGTAATAGATGGAACTGATGGAAGTGGGAAACAAACACAATTTGAACAATTAAAGAAAAAATTTGATGAAGAAAAGATAGAATATAAAACAGTTTCATTTCCAAATTATGAAAGTGATTCTTCTGCTCTTGTAAAAATGTATTTATCTGGAGAATTTGGAGATAACCCTAAATCTGTAAATGCATATATAGCTTCTACTTTTTATGCTGTTGATAGATATGCAACCTTTAAAAAAGGTTACGAACAATATTATAATAATGGTGGAATAATATTGGCTGATAGGTATACTACTGCAAATATGGTACACCAAGCTGGAAAAATTAATGATAAAAATGAAAGAGAAAAATTTTTAAATTGGTTATGTGATTTAGAGTTTAATTTATATGGCCTTCCAGTTCCTACTAAAGTATTTTTCTTAAATATGCCTGTTGAAAAATCTATTGAACTTATGAAAAATAGAGAAAATAAATTTTCTCATGATTCTAAAAAGGATATTCACGAGAAAAATAAAAACCATTTGATAGATAGTTATAATGCTGCATGCGATGTAGCTAAAAAATATAATTGGCATGAAATAAAATGTGTAAAAAACAATGAAATAAGAACAATAGAAGATATACATAATGAAATATACGATGAAGTTAAAAAATACTTAAATAAATAGTTTAAATAAAATTAATTTTGAGCAGATAATTGTATACTAAACTTGAGTTTTGAGGAAGGAATGATATTTTGAAATGAAGATTGGTTTTTTTGGCGGATGCTTCAATCCTCCAACCATAGCTCATGTTGAATTAGCTAAAAAAGCAGTGAATATTGTTAAGCTAGATAAACTAATATTTATACCAATGGGAAATTGCTATCCAAAGGACCATTTACTCGATATAAAAGATAGATATGAAATGCTAAAACTAGCTATAGGAACAGAAGAAAAATTTCAAGTTTCAGATATGCAGTTTAATCAAAAAGAAATTACTTATGCAATAGATACTTTTAAAAAAATAGATGAAGAATATAACTGTGAGAAATATTTTATTATGGGTTATGATAATTTTTTACAAATGAAAAACTGGAAATCTTCTAATGAATTTAAAAATTATAAATTCATTGTATTTGAAAGAGATGGAAAAGTACATAATAATAAGAATGTAATCCTTATTGAAACAAATGAATTTAACAATGTCAGTTCAAGTAAATTAAGGAATGATATAAAAGAAAATAAGTGCACTGCAGAATTTATAAAAGAAGATGTTTTGAAATATATACAAGAGAATAAATTATATCAGTAGAATCTACTGTTAATAGGAGTAATATGAGAGGTAAATATGTAAATTTAAGCATGGGAATAATGAATATATTGTTTGGAATACTGATAATAGTTTTTCAAATATATGTTCCTCAAGATATATCTGATTTAACTGTGCAAGAAAATCAAGTTACCAATGTAATTTCGATATCAATAAAAATTTTATTAATAATAATATCAATTATTAATTTTATAGCATTTTACAATAATAAAATGGAATCTGGATTTAAATCTGGATATAAAATAACATTATTTTCTTTAAGTTATTTTATATTACCTAAATTTATAATAGCAATATTTCCAATAATAGGTGGAATAATTATAATAAAAAAAATAATGAAGGAAAATCTTATAGAGTTAGATAGTACATTGGCTTTATCTGTAATATTATTAATATTTGTTGCTATATTTGTTTTAATAGTTTCAAGTTTTTTATATACGTATATAGGACAATATATGTACAAAAAGCAAAATAAAGATGAAATGAGTTATTCAGATACATTTTTTAAATATATAACTGAATTAGATACCCAAGATGTATATATAGGATTTAAAGTAAATGGAAAATATGGATATATTAATCAAAAAGGTGAAATAGTAATTGATTTTGAATATGATTTTGCAAGCCCTTTTATAAAAATAAATATGTATAATAAAAATTTTGATATAGCTTTAGTTTGTAAAGATGGAAAATCATATATAATAATGAAAAATAAAAGGATAGTTAAATCTTATGTTAGTGAATCTTCTAATGACGATTATGAAGCTAAAATTAAAGAACTGGAAGATTTTTACAAAAATACATTAAAACAAACAGGTGATATGCAATATGAAATAGAACCAATAAAAAGCAATATGAATAAGGCAAAAGTATATGATGAAAAGTCAACAGAATACACATATAAATATGACTATAATAGTGAATATGATATTATTGTAATTCAATCTAATATGGGATTAAAAGATACTTATTACTTAGTTAAAAAGGATGATGAAAAAAATAAAATTCAATTAGAATGTGATAATCTATCATATGATGAGAATTTCTTATATTTATATAGTAATGGAGATTTACCATTTTATAGTGTAAGTACTAGAGAACAAGGATGGTTTAACAGCTATGGAAAAAAGACTAATATGAAAGGAAAGGCACAAATCTTAGAAATAGTTGACAAAACACTTTTAATAAGAAACTATAATGATAAAACAATTTATTTTATAAATGAATATGAAGAAATAGTATCATCAATATATAAGGATATATTTATTGGAATTGACGAAAGATATATAATTCGAAATACAAACGGTAAATTTGTTTTGATAAATAAAGAATATCAACAAGTAATTGATGAAGAGTTTGATTTTGTAGATACTTCTTTAGCAAGGTATGGGTTATATGTATGTGGAAACTTTCCAGAAAAGATAAATGTAAATAATTTTGGATATGCAAAACTAAATTTAAAGATAATAGACTCAAATGGAGGAATATTAATAGATAATGTAGAACAAGTATATGGAACATATTACAAAGTTTCAAAAGATATAAAAGATAAGGAAAAACAAATTGAGGATTTGAAATCTAGAATGCAAAAACTTGATTATGAATTTATTGGTGATAAATTTTATGATAAATATAGATAAATGGGCAAATAAATTGCCCATTATTTAATTTTTACATCTATAAGAACCACACATAGATTCTTCGGGAGTTTGAGCATTACAATTTGGACAAGCTTTTACAGTAATATCGTTTAAAGAACAAGTGCAAGTATCTTTATTTTGAAAAGCGCAACTGTAAACTGTACAATTTATTTTTTGATTTCCTTCCATAATAAAACCTCCTAAAAAAGTTTATAATAATATTATTATAAAAATTATAAAAAAAATACTGTAAAAATTAAATATAATTGACAAAAAAAAGAAAAAGAAATAAAATGAAAAAAGATAAAAATAAAGGAGGAATTGTTTTATGCCATTAGTAACAACAAAAGAAATGTTTGAAAAATCAATGAAGGAACATTTTGCAATAGGAGCATTTAATATAAATAATATGGAATTTATTCAAGCAATAACAGATGCTGCAAATGAAGCAAAATCACCTGTTATATTGCAAGTTTCATCTAGTGCTATTAAATATGCTAGAATGGAATATTTAATTAAAATGGTAGAAGCTGCGGTGGAAACTACAGATATACCAATAGCTTTACACTTAGATCATGGACCAGATTTCGAAACTTGTAAAAAATGTATCGATGCAGGATTTACATCTGTTATGATTGATGGATCAAAATATGAATTTGAAGAAAATGTAGAAATAACAAAAAAAGTAGTTGATTATGCACATTCTAAAGGAGTTGTAGTTGAAGCTGAGCTTGGTAAACTAGCAGGTATTGAAGATGATGTAAATGTATCTGCCGATGATGCAAGATATACAGATCCTGAGCAAGCTAAAGAATTTGTTGAAAGAACAGGAGTTGATTCTTTAGCTATAGCAATAGGAACAAGTCATGGAGCATATAAATTCAAGGGAGAAGCAAAATTAAGATTTGATATTTTGCAAAAGGTAAAAGAAAAATTACCAAATACACCAATAGTTCTACATGGTGCATCAACAGTAATTCCTGAATTAGTTGAGATGTGTAATGAAAATGGCGGAAATATACCAGGAGCAAAAGGATGCCCAGATGAAATGTTAAAAGAAGCAGGAAAATCAGGAGTTTCTAAAATAAATGTAGATACTGACTTGAGATTAGCAATGACTGGAAAAGTTAGAGAAATATTTAATCAAGATCCATCTGTGTTTGATCCAAGAAAATATTTAGGAGCTGCAAGAGATTTAATAAAAGATACAGTTTCTCATAAAATTAATAATGTATTTTGCTCAAATGGAAAAGCATAAATATTAAATATATGAATTAATATCTATGTAGAGGCAGATGATTTCTTGTCTGCCTCTACATATAATTAAAATAAAATCTAGAAGGGAAAACTATATGGAAAGAATAATAGCTAAAAATCCTACAGCGAGGCATAATTATTCTATAACTGATACAATAGAAGCAGGAATAGTATTAAGCGGTACAGAAATAAAATCAATTAGGAATGGAAAAGTAAATATAAAAGATACTTATGTGAATATAAAAAAAGGTGAAGCATATATATATGGTATGAATATTAGTCCATATGAGCACGGAAATATATTTAATAAAGACCCGTTAAGAGATAGAAAATTATTATTACATAAAAGAGAAATAATGAAGTTATCTGAAATGATAAAACAAAAAGGAATGAGTTTAGTGCCTATTTGTTTATATTTTTCTGGAAATAAAGTAAAAGTAGAAATAGGAATAGGAAAAGGAAAAAAGCTATATGATAAAAGAGAAGAAATTGCTAAAAAAGATGCTCAAATGAGAATTAATAGAGCCTTAAAAAATAATCATTAAGGAGTTTTTATGTTTGAAAAAAGTATAGAATTAGAAAAAGAAAATATTATAAATTCTTTAAAAGAATTATGTAAGTTTAATAGTGTTTCTAAAGAAGATACTGGCTATCCATTTGGAAAAGAGTGCAATAATGCTTTGGAATATATTTTAAATTTAGGAAATAAATTCGGATTTAAAACAAAAAATATAGATGGATATTGTGGATATATAGAATGTGGAGAAGGAAAAGAGCTAATTGGAATAATAGGTCATTTAGATGTAGTACCAGCCAATATAAATGATGGATGGCATTTCCCACCATTTGAACCTACTATAGAAGATGGAAAACTTTTTGCAAGAGGAGCAATTGATGATAAAGGACCTGTAGTGTCAGCATTATATGCAATGAAAATTTTAAACGAAAATTATAAATTAAATAAAAGAGTAAGGTTGATACTTGGATTAAATGAAGAAGTAGATTGGAAATGTATTGAACATTATAAAGAAAAAGAAGAGTGGCCAAGTATATCATTTAGTCCAGATGCTGATTTTCCATGTATATATGCAGAAAAGATGATTTTATCTTTAAAAGTTATGTCTAAATTTGATTTGCCTGAATATGTTAAAATTATTGAATTTAATGATAGAAATAATGCTATAAATGTTGTCCCTAAATACTGTAGTTTGACAATTGAAGATTCTACAGGAGATTATATTAGTAAAGTAAATCAAAATGATAAAATTAAAATTTCAAAAATAAAAGATAAAATTTATAAAATAGAAGCTTTTGGAATAGCTTCTCATGCTGCTCATCCAGAAAATGGGGATAATGCGATAACAAATCTTTTACTTAGTTTACCTATGAATAATTATATAAATAAGTTGAAAAATATAGGATTTTTTGAAACTCATTCTCCTGAATATTTAGGAGGAAAATCTACTAAAGATGAATCTGGTGAATTAACATCTAATATTGCTAAAATCTGTTATGATAATGAGAAATTAAATTTATTTTTAAATTTAAGAGTTCCAGTAAAGACTTCGTTTGATAAGATTAAAAAATATTATGAAAATTTATCTGATGTAAAAACAGAATTTCTAAAAAAACAAGATGCATTATATATTGATAAAGATAGTTATATAGTAAAAACTCTAACAAGAATTTTTAATGAAGAAGTAAATGGTAATTATGAACCAATTGCAATTGGTGGCGGAACATATGCAAGAGCTTTTGAAAATTGTGTATCATTTGGAATGAATATGCCAGGAGATAAGGATATGTGTCATCAAGTAAATGAGTTTGTAAAAATAGATAATCTATTATTATCAACAAAGATATATGCAAAGGCACTAAATGAACTATGTAAAATGCAGTAATAAATTCGATTGCTTGTAATATGGCTATTAAGTATAATAGTGACATTAAAAGACAAGGAAGAAATTTAAAAAAATAAATATTTAATATAACTGGGTTAACAAACAAAATACCTTATAATATTGACAAATAAAAAAGATGAAAGTATAATATATATAGATTTTTTATAAGAAAGGTAGAAATATATGTTAGCAAAGATATGGAAGAAATTGTTATTATTTATATGTATTATAGCAATATTATTCAATTTAACATCGAAATTAGTATATAGAACAAATCTTGTTAATGAGTTAAAAAGTGTAATTGGCGGTTCTAGTCTTTCTGAAATTTTCAATAAAAAAGAAGATACAACGATAAACAGTAATGAAATTGTTGATAAAACAAATAAGAAGGAAAATTCTATACAAGTGAATAAGGTTACAGTTGTAATAAATTAGAAAAATATATTGCAAAATAAAAATTAATATGTTATTATATAAAAGATATTGTAAATAAATTTGAGAAAGAGGTGAATCACATGAAAGAAGGAATACATCCAAATTATACTGAAGCAAAGATAGTATGTGCATGTGGAAATGTAATAGAAACAAACTCAACAAAGCCAGAAATGAAAGTAGATATTTGTTCAAAATGTCATCCTCGTTGGACAGGAAACTTAAAACAAAATACTACTGGAGGAAGAGCTGAAAGATTTAATAAAAAATATGGTATATAAAAAGAAAATCCGAAAGGATTTTTTTTTGTACATAATTTTAAGTTTGTGAAATTTTTAGACGCACAAACAAAAATATTGAATATATTTTTTATATGTGCTATTATATTATTGCTTTAAGGAGGAAATATATTATGTTAGAATTAAAAAATATATGTTTCGAAAGAGATAATAAAAAAATATTAGATAATATAAATTTAAGTATAGATTCAAATAAATTTATAGCAATAACTGGGCCAAACGGGTCTGGTAAATCAACATTGGCAAAAATTATTATGGGAATTGAAAAACCAGATTCAGGTAAAATAATTTTTGAAGGAAAAGACATAACTAATTATTCAATAGATGAAAGAGCCAAAATAGGAATAAGCTTTGCTTTTCAGCAACCTGTGAAATTTAAAGGATTAACTGTATATGATTTGATAAAATTATCAGCAAATAATGATGTGAAAAAAGCTGACGCATGTGAAGTTTTATCAAGTGTTGGATTATGTGCAAAAGAATATATTGATAGAGAAGTAAATGATTCCTTGTCCGGTGGAGAATTAAAAAGAATAGAAATAGCAACAGTTGCCGTAAGAAATACAAAATTAACAATATTTGATGAACCTGAAGCTGGAATCGATTTATGGAGCTTTAAAAACCTAATAAAAGTTTTTGAAAAAATAAGAGAAAATACAAAAGGGTCAACACTAATAATATCTCATCAAGAAAGAATTCTAAATATAGCAGACCAAGTAATTATAATGAATCAAGGAAAAATAGAGCAAATAGGAAAAAAAGAAGATATAATGGATGAAGTCTTAAGTTCATCAAAGGTTTGTTATAAAAGAAAGGAGTTAGATAATGAATAAAACAGAAAAAGAAGATTTAAGTCTTTTGCATAATATTGTTGGTGAAGATTTAACTCATAAAGGTGCATATAACATAAGAAAAAATGGACAAGGAGTAGAAAGAAGAAATACAGAGAATGTTGAAATTAAGACAAAAAAAGATAAAGATGGAATAGATATTTTTGTAAAAGAAAATTCTAAAATGGAATTTATAGATATACCTGTTATAATAACTAAAAGCGGAATAAAAGATATTGTATATAACGACTTTTTTATAGGAAAAAATTCAAATGTTGTAATAGTTGCTGGTTGTGGAATACATAATGATGAAAACCATGACTCTGAGCACAATGGTATTCATAGATTTTTTTTAGAAGAAGGTGCTAAAGTTAAATATATAGAAAAACATTATGGTGAAGGGAAAGGTAATGGAAAAAGAATATTAAATCCTGTTACAGAGGTTTATTTAAAAAATGGAAGTTGCTTAGAAATGGAAACAACACAAATAAAAGGAGTAGATTCTACAGTAAGAAAAACTATAGGAAAACTAGAATCAAACACCAATTTAGTGATAAATGAAAAAATTATGACACATGGAGTGCAACTTGCAAAAACAGAATTTGAAGTGTATCTGAATGGTGAGAATTCAAGTACAAAAGTAACATCTAGATCTGTTGCTACTGAAAGCTCTATACAGCAATTTTATTCAAAAGTTTATGGAAATTCTAAATGTTTTGGACATGTTGAATGTGATGCAATAATAATGGATAATTCTTCTGTAAAATCAGTTCCAGAAATTGTTGCAAACAATATAGAAGCTAACTTAATACATGAAGCAGCAATTGGAAAAATAGCCGGAGAACAAGTTGTAAAACTTATGACGTTAGGGCTAACAGAAAAACAATCTGAAGAAGTTATAATAAATGGATTTTTAAGCTAAAAATATTGACAAAAATATAAAATAAATGTATACTATTTAAGTATCTTTGAAAAAATAATAAATTTTTATGTTATATTATTAAAAAAAATATTTATAATATAAAGTTTTTACTCATTGATACACAAATTTTATTCAATAAAATTTGGAACGCAGAACAAATATATGGCTTTGAAAAATGTTTAATAAGTCTACTTTTGTTCTTTAGATATATAGATATCTTAAAAGGGGAGGGAATAAAAATGGCACAACCAAAAAGAAGATGGTCAAAAGCAAGAACAGGAAAAAAGAGATCTACTTGGAAGAAAGAGGTTGAAAATTTAGCTACATGTTCACATTGCCATGAACCAGTTAGACCACATACAATTTGTTCTAATTGTGGATACTATGATGGAAAAGAAGTAGTAGCAAAAAAAGAAGATAAAAAATAAAAATTAAAATTGCATTCTTAAATTATAAGAGTGCTTTTTTTATATAATAGGAAAGCTCGTTGGACTCCCTATTATATAAAGGCTTCGCCAATATTCAAATTAATTAAATTATAGATTATTAGCAAATTTTTTTAATCTCAATTAAATTATCATTTGGAAATATTTATATTTTTATTAAAAAGTGTAGGGGTCGGCCTCGTGTCGACCCGTGAATTTCTATTTTTTTTATTTTTCTTGATATAATAATTTTTAAATGATATAATTTAATAACAAATATTACATTATTATATATACTATATAAAAATTCAGGTGAAAAGTTTTGAAAAATAAGATAAATGAAATATTAAAAAAAAGAAATATAATAGATTTTTTGATAATATTTATTATTGTTAGTATTATAAGTATACCATTATTAAATAATAGATTAGATATATATTGTGATGACGGTATTCAGCATATATCTAGAGCTTATGGAACTTTAAAATCAATTAAAGATGGTAATTTCAAAATCATAACGAGTTTTACGAATAATTTTGGTTATAGTTGGAACTTGTTTTATGGACCACTTACTACATACGGAATAATATTATTAGAATTAGTATTTAGAAATTTTGTAATTGCATATAAAATATTTGTATATTTATTATTGTTTTTATCTGGAATAACGATGTATAAATTAGTTTATTCTATGACCAATAATAGGAATGTGGCTTTATTGTCTTCTGCAATTTATGTTTTAGCTCCATATCATATAACAGATTTATATATTAGAAATGCACTTGGCGAATTTGCTTCATTTGTTTTTATACCATTAGTTTTTTTAGGATTGTATAATTTATTTAATACAACAGATAATAATTATTATTTATCAATAGGAGCAATAGGTCTAATTTTAACTCATAATTTATCGACAATAATAACAGCAATATTTGCATTTATATATCTAATAATTAATATAAGAGAATTGAGAAAAACAAAGGTTATTAGAGACTTATTAATAAATGTATTCTTTATTTTGTTAATAACTAGTTTCTTTTGGATGCCATTATTGGAAGCTAGGTTTTCAGCAAGTTATAGTGCTTATGAAGAAGGGTTTATGTCATCTTCAGAAACTACTGCATCTAGGGGACTAAGTTTAAGCAATTTGTTTGTTACTTTGAATACAGATGTTTTTGTTTTTGAAGTAGGACCATGTTTGATATTATTGGCATTTTCAATAATGTCATTAAGAAATTTAGAAACAAATAGAAAAGAATATATATTATTTTTAGTATTTGCTATT
The DNA here is from genome assembly GCA_051891335.1 of Candidatus Scatovivens sp. Taxonomy (GTDB): domain Bacteria; phylum Bacillota; class Clostridia; order TANB77; family CAG-508; genus Scatovivens. Next base: position 25,921 of record JBJFFD010000015.1, on the reverse strand, counting down.
TTAAGTTTATTTATGTCTACAAAGTATTTCCCATGGAAATATTTACCAAACTCATTTTCAATAATTCAATTTCCATGGAGAATGCTAGAGTTTTCAACTTTCTTCTTAAGCATAGTTTGTAGCATAAATGCTTATATAGTTATAAAAAAATTTAATTTAAAAGATGTTTTTATAATAATTATTATTTTACTTGTATATATTATAGCTTTTACTCCTTATATAAAATATCTTGATGAAAAAATAATTAATATTGAAGATATCAATCAAGGAGTAGTATCTGGAAAAGAAAATGAAATTGTAGCAGGTATTGCAAAGGGAGAATATCTTACAAAAAATGCTAATAAAGATAAGTTTTATTTGGCTACAAGAGAGGATAAAGTTTATGTCTTGTCAGGCAAATCAATAATAGAAAAGGAAGAAAAAACAAATAAAGGATTATTATTTAAAGTTAATAATTTAGAAAAAACAGAATATGAAGCTCCATACATTTATTATCCAGGTTATCAGGTTACTGTTGACGGAATAGAAATAGACAATTATGAAACAGAAAATGGATTTTTAGGATTTAGTATAGATGAAAAAACGGAAGCAACAGTGGAAATAGTATATAAAGGAACTAAATTAATGAATATATCTTATTTTATTTCAATTATAAGTTTAGTACTATTTTGTGTTTATGTATGGAAAAAACATTAATTTGGAAAGGAATGGAAAAATGGCAAAACCAATAGTTGCAATAGTAGGTAAACCGAATGTGGGAAAATCTAGATTTTTTAATTATGTAATAGGAAAGAGAATTTCTATTGTAGAAGATACTCCTGGAGTTACAAGAGATAGAATTTATGGAGAAGCAACATGGAGAGATAGAAGTTTTACTTTAATTGATACAGGAGGAATTGAACCAGAATCAGATGATATAATTGTTTCTCAAATGAGAGAACAAGCAAATATTGCTATAAATATTGCTGATGTTATAATATTTATGACAGACATAAAATTAGGAGTAACTAGCATAGATAAAGATATTGCTATGATGCTAAAAAAAAGTAAAAAGCCAATTATTCTTGTATGTAATAAAGCAGATAATATTGGTGAACCTCCTCCTGAAATATATGAATTTTACAATTTAGGTATAGGAGAACCATTTGCAGTTTCTGCAGCAAATGCACTAGGTATAGGAGATGTATTAGATGCAGTTTATGAACATTTCCCTAAAAAAGATGAAAAAGAAGATGAAGATGATATTATAAAGGTAGCTATTATTGGAAAACCTAATGTAGGTAAATCTTCTTTAGTAAATAAAATATTAAATGAACAAAGAGCTATTGTAAGCAATATAGCTGGAACAACTAGAGATGCAATAGATTCTGAATTTGAAAATGAACATGGAAAATATATATTTATTGATACAGCTGGTATAAGAAAAAAGAATAAAGTAAATGAATCAATTGAAAAATTTAGCATAATGAGAACTTTATTTGCGATAGAAAGATCTGATGTTTGTTTAGTTTTAATAGATGCAACAGAGGGAGTTACTGATCAAGATGCAAAAATATTAGGAGAAGCTCATGAGGCTGGAAAGGGAATTATAATCGTTGTAAATAAATGGGATGAAGTAGAAAAGGATAATTGGACAACAGAAAAATATAAAAAAGAAGTATATAATAAAATTTCTTATGCAACTTATGCACCTATAATTTTCATATCAGCAAAAACAGGTCAAAGAGTGAATAAATTGTTTGAACTTATAAATTCAGTTGCAAGTCAAAATGCATTAAGGTTAAGCACGTCTGTTGTTAATGAAGTTATAAATGAGGCTATATCAATAGTGCAACCACCTTCAGATAAAGGAAAGAGATTAAAAATATACTATGGAACTCAAGCAACAAGTAAACCTCCAACATTTGTAATATTCGTTAATAATAAAGAATTATTTCATTTTTCGTATCAGAGATATTTAATAAACTGTTTTAGAAACAATTTTGGATTAAAAGGAACTCCTATAAGATTAATAATAAGAGAAAAAGGAGAAAAAGAATAATAAAAATGATAATTATTTTCATAGAAGGAGATGGAATATGATATCTTATATAATAATAGCATTAATTGGATATTTAATTGGAAGTGTTAATTTTTCTGTATTAATCAGTAAAAAGATTGCTGGATTTGATGTAAGAGAAAAAGGTAGTAAAAATGCTGGTTCAACAAATGTTTTAAGAACTGTAGGAAAAAAAGCTGCTATAATTACTTTAATTTGTGATATTTTAAAAGGAGTTATAACGATTTTTATTTCAATATTAATTTCAAAAATTGCAAAATCAAATGTAGCCCTAGCATGTCAGATAGGAGCTATAGAAGTGGCTATAGGACATACATATCCAATTTTCTTTGGGTTTAAAGGTGGAAAAGGAGTAGCAACAAGTTTAGGAATTATATTAGTAATAAATTGGAAAATTGGTTTGATATGTTTAATATTTGCGTTAGCAATAATTGCAGTAACAAGAATGGTTTCTTTAGGATCTATATCAGCTGCAGTACTTTTTGCTATATTAACAATATTTATTTCAGATGGATATATTTCAGATGGAAATTATATAATGTTTGGGATTTTGCTTGCAGGACTTGTATTATTTAACCATAGGAATAATATATCAAGAATAGTAAAAGGAGAAGAAAATAGACTATCTTTCAAAAAAACAAGTAAATAATTAATAAAAATATAGGAGAAAAAAATGAAAAATATTGCAATAATTGGTAGTGGAAGTTGGGGAATAGCATTAGGAATATATTTGGCTAAAAGAGGAAATAATATAAATATATGGTCATTTGACGAAAATGAAAAAAAAGAAATTAATGAACAAAGAAAATCAAGATATTTACCTAACATAGTTATTCCAAATAAAATAAAGTGTTATAGTGATTTTGAAAATGTTATAATTGGATCAGATATTATATTACATGTAACTCCATCAAAATTTGCAAGAGAAACAATAAAACAATATAAAAAATATGTTGATAGAAAACAGATAATAGTTATGTGTTCAAAAGGTTTTGAAAAAGATACTTTATTATCACTAGGAGATGTAGTGAAACAAGAAATACCAGATATAAAATATGCTGCTTTATCTGGACCTAGTCATGCCGAAGAAGTTTGTGTTGATATACCTACTGCAATAGTAGTTGCTTCAGAATATAAAGATGTAAATGAAGAAATAATTAATTTATTTAGAAGTAATAGTATGAAAATATATGCTACAGATGATGTAAAAGGAGTAGAATTAGGTGGAACTTTGAAGAATATTATAGCTTTCTGTGCTGGAATAATAATATCTTTAGGATATGGAGATAATACTTATGCAGCATTATTAACAAGAGGACTTGCTGAAATAAAAAGATTAGGAATGGCTATTGGAGCAAGAGAAAGCACATTTTATGGACTAACTGGATTAGGTGACTTAATTGTTACATGCGGAAGCATGCATAGCAGAAATAGAAGAGCTGGTCAATTAGTAGGAAAAGGTTTGTCTATAGAAGAAACCAAAAAAGAGATAGGGATGACTATAGAAAGTATTGATAATATAGAAGTAGCATATAAACTAAAAGAAAAATATAATGTAGAAATGCCAATAGTTGAAAGTGTTTATAATGTGTTATATAATAATCTTAATGTGAAAGAAGCAGTTAATCAATTAATGTCAAGGACAACAATATTTGAATAAATTATAAAAGGAGGAATTAAAATGGATTTTTTAAACAAATTAGGTAAAAAGGCTAATGAAACATATCAGATAACAAAAGAAAAAACAACGAAAATTTCGGAGGAATTAAAACTTAGAAATAAAATAAATGAAAGTAAAAGTAAAATTGAAGAAATTTATCTTAAAATTGGAGAATGTGTATATAATGAATTTGAAGGTGGAGAAAAATGCGATAAATTAAAGGAGAAATGTGAAGAAATTACAGCATTAAAAGAAGAAATAGTTAGAATGGAAAATCAAATATTATCTATAAAAAATATAAAAAAATGTGTGTCTTGTAATGCTGAAATATCTAGAGAATCAGAATTTTGTAATAAGTGTGGAGCTAAACAACCAAAACAAGAAAAAGTAGAGATAAAAGAAGAACCAACAGATAAAGCAAAAGAAGCGGAAGTTATTGAAATAAAAGACATTGAAAAAAATGAAAATGAATAAAAATTTAATAAAAAGGATAAATATTACAAATAAGTAAGATTTATCTTTTTTTTTTACAGGAAAAATTTCTTAAGTCTCCTATGATATAAAGTATTAGACAATTAAGAAAATTATTTAATAAGGATATCTTTCATATATATATTTTATCAGTTCATTTATATTATTTTCGGTTATAGCAATAAATACATTTTTATCTAAAGAAATCCATATATTTAATTCAAAGCTATCTTTGTTATCAATAAAACAACTTATTAAATCTATTATATCAAAAGGAGAATCAAAATCTTTATTCCAAGATAATTCATTGTCTAAAATTAATTTTTTTGAATAGAATTCTTCTAGGAATCTTCTTATTTCGCCTTTTTTATTACTATAAATATTTACACTAAAGCTCATAACTTCCCCCATGAAATTCAAAATCAATTATAAATTTATTATAAAATAATATAAAAAAAATATACTTGAAAAAAAAGGAATAGAAAAGTGCAAAATGGTAAAAATAATTAAAAAATATATATTTAATTATTTAAAGTTATAAGATTATGAAGAGGAAATAATGATGAATAAAAAAAGATTAATTTTAATATTTATAATAATATTATTATCGATATTTCTAACAGGATGTAAAAATAATGAATCTCCAGAAAAGATAACCGAAAAAACAAGTAAAGAACTAGGATATTTTGAGGAAAAAATATTTCAAATTATTTTAAAACTTGAGAAAGATGATTATTTAAGTCCTGATAATACCTTAGATTGGAAAAAAATATTAGAAGATGCAGAAAAAATAAATATGGAGTTAGATAATATAATGTTGGATTTATCTAATTTAAATCTAGCTAATGAAAAGATTGATGATATAAGTGTTTATACAAATAATATTTTAATGGCAATAAGTGAAAAAAATGAAACAAAATTAATGAGTGAATTAAATAATCTATATCAAACTATTCCAAAATATTTAGAAATTTATGAAGAAGACAAGAACACAATAATGAAAAAAGAGTTAAAAGCTTTTGTTTTAAGTAGTTTTAATTATGCAATAAATGGAGATTGGGGAAGTGCAAAAAATGAAGTTATTAATGCAGAAAATAAATATAATGAAATGATAGGAAATAATTCTTATATAGAAGAAAATTCGTACAACATAAATAAAGTATATATATTAATTCAAGAATATAAAACTTCAGTAAATAGTGAAAATTTTGAATTATGCAGATTAAAATTTATATCTTTATGTTCTGAAATATAATAATTTAATTAAATTAAAGGAACACTTTTTGAATGTTCCTTTTTTGTTCTTATATAAACTATTTGGAGCAGATTAATAATGGTGAATCTGAACATTAACTTTTAAATTAATAAAATTTATATAATATTATAGACAAAGCAAAAAAAATAAGTTAAAATTATAAAAGTACAATAGAATAAAGAAGGGAATAATATGAGAACTACTAGAATAGATAAAGAAATATTAGAAGAAAGAGAAGAACTTAAGAAAATACAAGAAAAAAGGAAAAATAATAAAACATACAAAAAAAAGAATAAGAAAAAGTCAAAATTAAGAATATTTTTTACAATAATGTTTAATCTGGGAACAATTGGAATAATAACTGTTTTAGTTTTATTATATGGACCTTGGGCTGGTTTTAGAAATTGGTTGGTAACAACTGCTATGACAACAATGACACATCAATACTTTGCAACATGGTTTTTTGATGATAATGTTATTAATGATATATTAAATAAAAATAAAATTGTCGAAAATGGAGATTCGACTGATGCAGATTTAATAAATATTACATATGGAAAAACTAAAACATATGAAAATGAATATGAAAGACAAATTCTTGAAAGAGATGAAAAGAATAATGATTATAAAATAATAGAAATCACTGGAAAAGGTTATTCTGGATATTTGGTAGCAGTATATGACCCATCAAGAATAAAAACAGTTGCTACAGCTAAATTGGGAAGCTCTGGTCAATATCTTACAAAGATGGCTCAAGATAATGATGCTTTATTAGCTATTAATGGAGGAGGATTTAATGATCCTAATTTTAATAGTACAGGTGGTGTTCCATTAGGAATAACAGTTACATCGGGAAAATATGTTACAACATCTTCTTATGGAGGCTCAGGAGGAATAATTGGATTTACTCAAGATGATAAATTAGTATTAGAGAAATGCTCATTATCAAAAGCAAAAGCATTAGGAATAAGAGATGCAGTTACTTTTGGCCCATTTCTAATTGTAAACGGTACTCCTTCAAAAGTATTAGGCAATGGAGGATGGGGAGAAGCACCAAGAACAGTAATTGGACAAAGAAAAGATGGTATAGTTTTATTATTAGTACTAGATGGAAGACAAGCTGGAAAATTAGGTGCTGATATGGATGATTTGATAGAGATTATGCAAAGATATGGAGCATATAATGCAGCAAATTTAGATGGCGGTACATCAAGCGTTCTAGTTGTAAGAAATATGATTGTTAATGATCCAATAGATAGTACAGGAGCACATAAAACAAGACCTATATCAACTGGATTTATATTGACAAAAGATGACAGTGATGATGGAGATAATGGCCCAGTAGCTTCAAAATTGTCAAACAATTAATAGTTAACCAATAATAAGAGCAGTTTAGATAACCTGATATTAAGAAAAGGAAAAAATTAAAATAGATATGAATTTAAGAAAAAATAAATTAATTTATATTTATATAATAATACTAGCTATATTTATAGGAATAAGTATAGCTAGTTTAATTGTTTTCTATTATATTCATTTAAAAAATAATACGATTCAATCAGGAATTTATATAAAAGGAGTTAATGTTTCTGGCCTTACTAAAGATGAAGCAAAAGCAAATGTTGATAACTATTTAAATGAGGTAATGAATGATCATATTATTTTAGAATATAAAAATAATGAATATTTTGTTGGGATAGAACAAATTAATGCTAATTTTAATGTAGATTCAGCAGTAGAGTACGCCTATAACATTGGTAGAAGTAAAAATATTTTTAAAGATGTTAAACAAATATTTTCTGTTTTATTTACAAAAATAAATATTGATCCAGTACTTGAATACAATCAGGTTGAACTTGAGAAATATATTGAAAATATTCAAGCTAATCTTCCAGATCAACTAGAACAAAGTAGTTATTATACAGAAGATAATAAACTTATAATAACTAGCGGAAAAAATGGAGCCGGAATATATAAGGAAAGACTAAAAAATGATATATTAGAAGCTCTTCAGACAATAAGTTATAATAATCAAATTATTGAAATACCAACTTATGTTGAATATCCAGAAAAAATAGATTTGCAAAAAATACATAATGAAATTTACAGAGAAACTAAGAATGCTTATTATACAAAAGAACCATATGCAGTTTATACTCATGTTGTAGGAGTTGATTTTAATGTTGAAGAAGCTCAAGCATTAATTAATTCTGAAGAAAAAGAAGAATATATAATAAAATTAAATATGACTGTACCAGAAGTAACAATAAATGATATAGGGTTAGATGCATTTCCAAACTTGATTTCAGAATTTAGTACAAATTATGTAGCAAGTAATAAAAATAGAAGTACAAATTTAAAATTGGCTTCAGATAAAATTAATGGTGTTGTTATAATGCCTGGAGAAACATTTTCTTTTAATAAAACAGTAGGAAAAAGAACAGAGGAAGCTGGTTATAAGGAGGCGGCAATATATGCCGATGGACAAGTGACAAATGATATTGGAGGTGGAATTTGTCAAATTGTAAGTACATTATATAATGCAGTAGTACAATCAAATCTTGATATTATTAGCAGAAGAAATCATATGTTTACAACTTCATATGTACCTGCAGGTAAAGATGCTACGGTTGCTTGGGGGTCAACAGATTTTAAATTTAAAAATTCCAGAAATTATCCAATAAAAATTGTAAGTTCAGTATCTGGAGGTGTGGCTAAAGTTTCTGTTTATGGATTGCTAGGTGAGGATGAATATGATATAAAAATAGAAACTGAATATATAAGAACAATAAATTATTCGACCAAATATATAAGTGATTCTGGATATAAATCTGGAACTATAATTCAATCAGGAAGTAATGGATGCATAGTAGATTCCTACAAGGTATATAGAAAAAATGGAACAGTCATAAAAAAAGAAAAAATTTCAAGAGATACATATACTCCACAAGATAGAAAAATTGCAAGGTAAAACATTTTTTAGAAGAAAGGAAATAATATTTGAATGAGGATAAGAAGAAAAAAATGGGCAGAAAAAGAATTAGAAGAAGCTGTATTTTATATAGATAAACCTGGAATATTTAAAGGAAAATGGAATAACAAATTTGAAAAAGAACAACCGTTATATTTAGAAATAGGATGTGGAAAGGGATTGTTTATATCAAATTTGGCTTTTAATAACAAAGATAAAAATTTTATAGCAATAGATATGGTTGAAGCAATGTTAGGATTATCTAAAAGAAATATAGAAAATAAATATAATGGAAATCCTAAAAACTTACTATTAATAAGAGCAAATGCGGAAAGAATACTAGATGTATTTGATGAGAATGACAAAATAGAAGGCATATATATAAATTTCTGTAATCCATGGCCAAGAGAAAAACATAAAAAAAGAAGGCTAACCCATCCAAGACAACTTGAAAATTACAAAAAAATTCTTAATAAAAATTCAAAGATATATTTTAAAACCGACAATGATGGTTTGTTTATGGAAAGTCTAGAATATTTTAAACAATGTGGATTTGATATAGAAGACATTACTTACGATTTGCATCTAAAAAACATATTTGATAAAAATATAATAACTGAACATGAAGAAATGTTTTCTAATCAGGGAATAAAAATAAAAGCATTAATAGCTGCCTTAAAATAAGTTATTTTAATCTTATTTTAAGGTTATAAATATAAAATTTAAAATATAAATTTATAAGGAGGAAAAAACTTTGATAGAAGTAAAAAATGTAACTAAGAAGTATGGAAACTTTTATGCTGTAAGAAATATAAGTTTTTCAATTGAAGATGGAGAAATTATTGGCTTCTTAGGCCGTAATGGGGCTGGAAAAACTACTACAATGAATATGCTTACAGGATTTATAGAACCAACAGAAGGCTCTATTGAAATTGATGGATTTGATATTGAAAAAAAACCTAAAAATGTTAAATCTCTAATAGGCTATATGCCAGAAGGAGTTCCTTTGTATACAGATTTAACAGTAAAAGAATTTATATCTTATATGGCAGATTTGAAAACAATATCTAAGTCTCAAAAAAAAGAAGCTGTTAATAAAGCTATAGAAGACACAGGATTAAAACAGGTAGAAAATAAACTTACAAGAAACTTATCAAGAGGATATAAACAAAGAGTTAGTTTAGCTGGTGCTTTAGTTGGAAATCCAAAAATACTTATTCTAGATGAACCTACAGTTGGACTAGATCCTAAACAAGTTGTTGAAATAAGGGAATTAATAAAATCTTTAAGAAAAGATCATACTGTAATTTTAAGTTCACATATACTTCCAGAAGTTGCTCAAATTTGTGAAAAGGTAATAATAATAGATAAAGGAGAGATTGTTGCAATTGATACTCCTGAAAACTTAGAAACTTCAACAGAGGAAAAACAAGAAATAATAGTAACTATTGAAGATTTTGAAGATAAGTTTGAAAAAATAGGAAAAGAGATACCTAATATTAATCAAATTAATTTAATTAGTGATAATAATGACAATAGTAAGACCTATAAAATTGAATTTGTAAAAAATGAAGATATTGATATAAGAAAAGAATTATTTGGAAGTTGTAGTAAGAATAATATAACAATATTAGAAATGAAAAAGGAAGAAAAATCTTTAGAAGATGCTTTTATAAAAATTATTGATAAAAGACCAGATTTAACAGCTTCTCAAATTGAAGAAATAGAATTAAAAAAAGAATTAGAAGAAATGAAGAAGGAAGAGGAAGAAAAAAAGCAAAAAAAACAAGAAAAGAAAGAAAAGAAGAAAGAGAATAAAGAGAGTAAAAAACAAAAAAAAGATAAAAAAGAAAAGGAGGAAAATAATAATGATAGCAATAATTAAAAAAGAAATAAAAAGTTATTTGTTGACACCAATAGGATATATTTTTATAGGATTATTTTTATTAATGTTCAGCTTGTTTTTTTATGTTACAATATATCAATATAAAGTAACAAACTTTGAATATTTATTTTATAATGGCGCAACAATTTTAACATTTATAACTCCAGTATTAACAATGAGAATGTTTTCAGAAGAAAGAAAAAATGGTACGGAACAACTTATATTAACCTCACCAAGAAGCTTAACTTCAGTTGTTTTAGGAAAATTTTTTGCAGCATTGTTTATAATGTTAATAACAGAATTATTAACTTTCATTTATTATTTTATCCTAAAGTATTTTGGTAATCCTTCTTTTTTAGTATCAATTACTACATTGCTAGGATTCTTTTTGCTAAGTGCAGCATATATTTCTTTTGGAATGTTTGCTTCTAGTATTACAGAAAATCAAATAGTAGCAAGTGTACTAACTATAGGTGTTTTTATAGCTATGTGGTTTTTGCCAAGCGTTAATGAAATATTTACTACTTTTTCTTTAATAAATATGTTTGATAAATTTCCAAGTGGAATTATAGCTTTAGACGAAATTGTAGCTTTTGTAAGTTTCTCAGTATTGTTTATATTATTAACAATAATAGTATTACAAAGAAGAAAAAGTGTAAAATAAAGGAGATTGTATAATTATGAGTAAAAAGTTAAAAGAACCAATTACTTTAAAAATAAAGAAAAAATGGTTAAGAAGTAAGCCAACTACTTTTTTAATAGTTTTAATCTTAATAGCAGCTTTTATAGCATTAAATTTATGGATTCAAAGTATAGATTTAGTTCAAATAGATGTAACTGAAAATAAGGTATATTCATTAACAGAAGCTTCAAAGAAGGAAATTAAAAATATAGAAACAGATGTTAAAATTTATGCTTATGGATATTCAGAAGATAGTTCTGTGGTTGATTTAATAAAGCAGTATTGTAGAGAAAATGAACATATAACATATGAAATATTAACAGAAGAATCTAATAAAAATAAAGTTGAAGAATATGACTTAGAAAATGGATATTCAATTGTAATAGTTGAAGTTGGAGAGACTTCTACTTTATTAGATGGAGGCTCTGATTTTAATAGCTATGATTATACAACTGGACAAGAAGTTGACTTAACAGAACAGTCAATAACTAATGCAATATTAAATTTAACAGTAAAGGATAAACCAAAAGCATACATTTTGTCAGGCCATGGAGAATATACAGAAAAAGAATTAGGCGTTTTAACAACATATTTAAAAAATGAAGCATATGAATATTCAAGCTTAAATCTATTAAATGTAGATAAAATACCAGAAGATTGTAATGTTTTATTAATATTATCACCAACAACAGATTTTCTAGAAAATGAAACAAATATGATTTTAGACTATATAAATAAAGGTGGAAATATAGTTTTTACAAAAGATACAGAGGAAAATGGTAAAGAATATCCTAACGTACAAAAAATATTGGATTACTATGGATTACAAATTATAAATGGATATGTATGTGAAGCAAATAGTTCATCATCAGTATCTGGATACCCTAATATAATAATGCCAAGTATTTCAAGTTACAGTGAAATAACATCAGAGATATATTCTGATGGAGGATATTTATTGTTTGCTTACGCTCAAAAAGTAGAAAAAGCAGATGATGAAACAGCAGAAGACTTAGGTGTAGAGTATGAAACTGTATTAACTTCAAGCGAAAATTCTTACTATATAACAGATGTTTCTTCAAATATATCAACAGCAATTTCAACAGCAGAAAAACAAAGTGTTGATTTGGCAGTAGTTGCAACAAAAACTATAGATTCTGAATCAGAAGAAGAAAATAATACAAAATCAAAAATACTAGTAATAGGAAATGGAAACTTTATAACTGATAGTATTATCAGTGTAATTAATACAACATATCCTATCAGTTATATTGGAAATAATAAAGATTTTATGCTTAATTCAATTGCATATTTAACAAACAGAACAGACAACTTAACAATAAGAAAAGAAATGAATACATCAACATATGCACCAACCCAAACTCAAGACAATATAGTAAAATTAATAATTTTTGTAATACCTATACTAATTATAATAACAGGTATTATTGTATGGAATAGAAGAAAAAGGAAAAGATAATATTGACATTTGTTAAATAAGAAAATATAATTATTTGGGAGAGGTTATTATGAACTTATTATATCTGAAATATACTAAAAAATTAGAAATTATAAGGGCTAAAAAAGAAGCTTCTCTTATTATAGCTATAAATAAAAAAGATAGTGCTTTATAGTACTATCTTTTTAAATTATAAAATTGGAAGGAGAATTGTGTTTATGTCAAAAGTAGATGTAGTTTTAGGAACTTTTTTTGGAGACGAAGGAAAAGGAAAAATAATTGATTATCTTTCAGGAAAAGCCAATGTATCAGTAAGATGTACTGGTGGAAACAACGCAGGACATACAATTAATGTAAATGGAAAAAAATACGCTTTTCATTTAATACCATCAGGAATATTAAATAGTGGGACAAAAGCTATAATTGGAAATGGTGTTGTTATAGATCCAAAGGTTTTAATAGAAGAAATAAAGATGCTGAAAGAAAATGGAATTGATGTTGATAATTTATACATAAGTGATAAAGCTCATGTTATAATGCCATATCATATTGAAATGGATAAACTTTTAGAGAGCTTAAGAGGAGACAATAAAATTGGAACTACTGCAAGAGGAATAGGACCTTCATATTGTGACAAATATGAAAGAAGCGGAATTAGAATGGAGGACTTAATTTCGAATAATTTTGAAAAATTAGCAAGAAATAATATACAAAGAAAAAATGAATTTCTGTCTTTGTATAATAAAGAAGCTTTAGATGAAGATAAGATAATAGATGAATATAGGTATTATGCTGAATATTTAAAACCATATGTTACTGATACTGTAAATTTATTACATGAATTATTAAGAAAAGGAGAAAAAATTTTGTGTGAAGGGGCACAAGCAACCTTATTAGATATAGATTTTGGAAGTTATCCTTTTGTAACTTCATCTAATCCGACTATAGGAGGAATTTGCTCAGGCTCAGGAATATCAGCCAGAGACATTGGAGAAGTTTATGGAGTTCTTAAAGCCTATTCATCAAGAGTTGGAGAAGGACCATATATTACAGAACAATGCAATGAAATAGGAGATAAAATACGTGATTTAGGTCATGAATATGGAACGACAACAAAAAGACCAAGAAGATGTGGATGGTTGGATGCTGTTGCACTTAATTATTCTGTTATGGTTAACGGAATAACAGGATTAGCAATAAATCATCTAGATACAATAGGAAAATTAGATAAAATAAAATTATGTATTGCTTATGAAGTTGATGGAAAAATTACAACAAGATATTCTACAAATGAAGAATATATTTCAAGGTGTAAACCAATATATGAAGAATTTGAAGGAAATTTTGGAGATTTGTCTAAAGTGAGATCAAGAGATGAACTTCCAGAAAATGCAAAAAAATATTTGAATAGAATAGAAGAATTAGTAGAAGTCCCAATTAAATTTATTGGAACAGGGCCAGATAGGGAAAACATGATTGTGGAATAAAGGAGAGAATATAATGTTAGAAAATATAGAATTATTATGTCATAGTAGCATAAAAATAAAAAGAAAAAAAATAATTTATATTGACCCATTTAAAATTAAAGAGAATACCAATGATGCAGATATAATTTTTTGTACACATTCTCATTACGACCATTTTTCAGAAGAAGATATTATGAAAATAAAAAAAGAAAATACAAAAATAGTAATTCCAGAAGATATCATAACAAAAGTAATGAAACTGGGATTTTATAGAGAAAATATATTAGTAGTTGAGCCTAATTCAGAATATTCCATTGATGATATATATTTTAATACTATTAACTCTTATAATACAGATAAAAATTTTCATCCAAAAGAAAACTTATGGGTTGGATATATAATTGAACTGAATAATGTGAAATATTATATTGCCGGAGATACTGATATAACAGAAGAAAACAAAAAAGTAAAATGCGATGTTGCATTTTTACCAATTGGAGGAATATATACAATGAATTTTAAAGAAGCTGCTTCTTTAGCAAATACAATTAAGCCTAAAATTGTTGTACCAACACATTATGGAGAAATTGTAGGAAGAACAGAAGATGGAGAAAATTTTGAAAAATTATTAAGTGAAACTATTAAATGTAAAAGATATATATGATGTATATAAAAAGTGTAGATTTTTTAAATATATTAAAAATCTACACTTTTAACTATTAATTAAAAAATTGGTACTTCATTATTATCGAAAGGTCTATGATCTATTTTTATATATTTACCATTTTTGTCATTTTTATATAATTGATAATCTTCTAAATTAAAAAATAATTTTTCGTTATTTTTTTTAAGAGATTTTGGATTTATTAGAAAAGCAGAATGTTTTAAAAATCTCAAAGCTTTTCTATTACCAGAATATTTTTCAAAATTATCTTTTTTCTCACTTTTAATAAAACTTATTTGCTGTTTATTAAAAGGAAATAATATATGAGATGGAATTCCAGAAAATGCTTCAGAATCCATATACAAAGGAACCATGCAATCACCTTTATATTGAACTAGGAAATTTCGCAAGGTATTTGCTGGAATATGTTCTCTTAATGGAAAATTTAATCCTTTAAAATCTATCCAAAAATTTAAAGGCATATTTGGACTAGTATTATAAAGAGTATTTTCATCTAAAACAATTCCATAATTAGAAGATAAATTTAAACTTTCAGATAATGCTAATGTTGATAATATAGAACTGTCTTTGAAACTATATCCATTAACAATAGGTGTGAATAATTTCCAATATAAATCTAAATCATTCTTTAAATCTGAATTTGGTAAAAGTTTTTTAAAATATTCATTGTATTGATCACCTGTATTTTTTTCCATACTTTCTATTAATTCATTATTAGAAAGAAAATAATAGTTTTTATCTTTTAATTGATACTTTTCTACTTTATCAGAGCTAGGCTGTGAAGCATATTCCCAATAAGAACGCATAGGTTGGTAAAAAAAGTTCATCTTTAAAAATATGTTTTTTAAATCGTCTTCAGAAACTTGGTTAATATTAAAGCTACCATCTAGCATATCAGGCAATAAATCTAGTTGCTCCATAGAATAAATACTTTCAAAATATGTATCTGCTTCTTTTATAAAACGATTACACCAGAAATTATTTAAAGCAAGTAAAGTATCTAATGAAAGACCAGATAAATAGCTGGGATTTGCTAATTGTATCAAACCAGTATTATTTTTAGAAGAATTAATTGGATGAGCAAAATTATATATTCCAAGTAAATTTTTATAAGAGTTTTCTTGTAATTTTGGATAAGTTTCCAAAAAACCTAGTTTTTCTAATTGTTTGCCTATTGAAGAAATTGATTGGATTAAATTTTCTTGTAAATCTTCTTCTACATTTTTTAGCTCATATTTTAAATACGCTACTTCGCCATTTTTGGTACAGTCAATGAACTTCTTTAAATGCTGCTTTGTAGAAAAAGATAACTGTGATAGTATATGATTACAGATTTTATTTTTTTCAGTATTTGTTATAGAAGTATCTAGTAATTTATCTCGTAATTTTATAAGTTGCGGTGTTTTAAAATCATCAGAATTTAAGAATTTATCATAATCATTTTTTAGTTGTGATATAAAATATTTCAAATTACTATTAAAATCAGTAGAATATTCGTCTGGAATATCTTTTGGATTGTTATTATACTCTTTTAGTAACTTATAAAATATATTCTTATTATTGGAAAGATATAGACATGATTCGTAAGCCATAGAATAGTCTAAAGTATAGCCGTTATTAAAAATTGTATCTAAAATTTCTATATAATCTTTATAAAAAATTTCTTGAATCTCTTCTAAAGAAATATCAGGATTATTATCTTTTATTTTTTTGACATAGTTATATAATTTAGATAGATACTGTTTTATATATAATGGTTCATTAGGCTTTTTTCTTAAACGAAACTCTGACCTATCCATAAGAAAATTAAAATTATAATCATTAAAATTCATTTGATACCTCCATATACTATGAAATTATACCACAATTAACATAATATTTCAAGAAATTTCATTTATTTTATAAAAAAAGCTTGCATTTATAAGTATAATGGTGTTATACTATATACATCATAAAGAAAAGCATAAGAGTGAGAACCAATCTCACTCTTAACTTTTATGTTGTAGTTAAAAAATTATAAATAAAAATTAAGGAGATTTAAATATTGGCAAATAAAAATATTGAAGATAAGGTTGAAGAGTTGCTAAAAGAAGATATTAATAATTTGGGATATGAAATCTATGATGTAATATTTGAAAAAGAGGCAAAAGATTTTTATTTACGAATAATAATAGATTCTGAAAAAGGCATATCAATAGATGATTGTGAAAAAGTAAGTAATCAAATAAATTCAAAATTAGATAAAGCAGATTATATTAAAGAACAATATTTCTTAGAAGTTTCTTCTCCTGGTATTGAAAGAAATTTAAGGAAAGAAAAGCATTTTATTGATAGTATAGATAAAAAAATAATAGTTAAACTATATAACAAGGCAGAAAATGGAAAAAAAGAAATAGAGGGATTTTTAAGAGAATATAATAATGAATTTTTAATTATTGAGACAGAAGAAAATAAAATAAAAATAGATAAAAAAAATATAGCTTTAGCAAAGACTATATTTAATTGGTAAGGAGGATAAAAATGAAGCAATCAGAAATGAAAGATTTAATTCAAGCAATGGAAGATTTAGAAAAAGAGAAAGGAATAAGCAAAGAGTATTTAATAGAATCATTAGAAGCAGCACTAGTTACAGCATACAAAAGAAACTTTGATTCAGCAGATAATGTAGAAGTAAATATAGACTCAGAAAAAGGAACTATACATGTATATTCTATAAAAACTGTTGTAGAAAAAGTAGAAAATGATTTATTAGAAATTTCTTTAGAAGAGGCTAATAAAATAAATAAAAAATCTCAAATAGGAGAAACAATAAAGCAAGAAATAATACCAAAAGATTTTGGTAGAATAGCTGCTCAAACTGCAAAACAAATAATGGTACAAAAAATAAGAGAGGCTGAAAGAAATATAGTTTATACAGAATTTAATGATAAGAAAGGTGAAATTGTTACAGGAATAATTCAAAAAGCAGATTCTGGAATCGTTGTAATGGATTTAGGAAAATTAGAAGGAATTATGCCACAAAAAGAGCAAATACCTACAGAAAAATATAAAGTAAATGATAAAATAAGAGGATACGTATTACAAGTAGATAGAGGAGTGAAAGGAAATCCTCAGGTAACAGTTTCAAGAGCTAATCCTGATTTTGTTAGAAAACTATTTGAATTTGAAATTCCCGAGATATATGAGGGATTAATAGAAATAAAAAGTGTTTCTAGAGATCCAGGATATAGAAGTAAAATAGCTGTATACTCAAAAAATGAAAATATTGATCCTGTAGGCTCTTGTGTTGGACAAAAAGGTGTAAGAATACAAAATATAATAAATGAACTAAATGGAGAAAAAATTGATGTTATAGAGTGGAATAGCGATCCTGCTATATATATTGCATCAGCATTATTACCTGCATCTGTACTAGCTGTTGATGTAAAAGAAGATGAAAAATTTGCTCAAGTAATAGTTCCAGATGATCAATTATCATTAGCAATAGGAAAATCTGGACAAAATGCTAGACTAGCCGCAAAATTAACAAATTGGAAAATAGACATAAAATCAGAATCACAAATAAGAGAATTGATTGAAAAAATGAACCAGAATGATGGGGAAGTAGAAGAATAGATTTTTAGAAAACAAGGAAGTGATTTTTAAAAATGAAAAAACAACCAACAAGAAGATGTATAGTATGTAACGAAAAAAAAGAAAAACGTGATCTTTTAAGAATTGTTAGAACTCCTGAAAGAAAAATTGAAATTGATTTAACTGGAAAGAAAAATGGTAGAGGAGCATATATTTGTAAAAAAGAAGAATGCTTAAATAAAGCAATTAAAACAAAAAAGATTGATAAAATTTTTGAAATGAACTTAGACGGACAAATCTATGAAAATATAAGAGGTGTAATTATTGATAAATAAAACTTTAGGACTGTTGGGAATATCGGCAAAAGCAGGAAAGCTTGTGTCTGGAAATGATATAGTTCTTGAAAATATTAAAAAGAGAAAAATAAAACTTATAATAATAGCCAAAGATACTTCTGATAGAACAAAAAAAAATATAAATGATGAATGTCATAAAAATAAAATACCTATAATAGAATTTGGAACAATAGAAGAAAACAGTAAAGCAATAGGAAAAAATAATAGAGCTATTATTGGAATAACAGATATTAAATTAGCTGATGCTATATTAAATAAAATTTCTGGAGGTGAAGATTTTGGGGAAAACTAAGATATATGAATTAGCAAAAAAATTAGGTGTAGAAAATAGTGTATTATTAGAAATTGCCAAAAAAAATAATATTACTGCTAAGAGTCATTTAAGTGCTTTAACAGAAGAAGAAACGATGAAAATAGAAAAAATCTTAAAAGGAGAAATAAAAAAAGGTTATATGGATAATAAAAAAGAAAATAAGAAAGAAGTAAAAAAAGAAGAACCAGTCATAATAAGAAGAGCAGTAATTATAAGTGATGAAGAGATAGAAAGAAGAAACGAGGAAGAAAGAAAGAAAAAAGAACAATCCAGAAATAATAATGTAGGTTTTATTCAAAATAATAGAAAAAGAGATTATAATATTGTATATAGAGAAAAACCAAGTAAACCTATGACTGTTAATGAATTATTTGGTTTAGGTAAAAAAGATAAAGAAAAGAATATTAAAGAAGAAAATGTAAAAGATAATATTAAAAAAGAAGAAATAAAACAAACTAAAGAACCAGTTGTAAAAAAAGAAGAAGTTATAAAAAACGAAAATAATAAACCTATTACTAATAATACAATTAGTTCAAATAGAAATAATTTTCAAAATAAAAATAATAATTATAAAAATAATAGAGAATTTAATAAAAATCAAAATTCTGCAAGAAATACAGAAAGAAAAAGTAACTATAATAATGGATTTAAAAAAGGTTTAGATGAAAAAGGTATTGATAAAAAAATAAAAAATATAATGGAAATAGATATACCTGAAAAAGAAAATGTAAGAGAGTATTCTAATAAAACTAGAGAAAAACAAAAACAAAATAGAACAGATGAACAAAAAACAAAAAAAATTAATAGAAGAGCAGGAAATCAAGATTTTAGTAATGATAAATTAAACAACTTAAAAAAGCAAAATCAATTATCTAACATGTTTAATGAAGGAGAAATGTTAGATTACTATGATTTAAGTACTGAAAGAGGTAGAAGAGGAAAAAAAGTAAAACAAAAACAAGAAAATAGAACAAAACAAAAAATATTTAAACTAACAGAAATAACAATTCCTGAAACAATAAATGTAAAAGACTTAGCAGCTGAAATGAAAATAACTAGTGGAGATGTAATTAAAAAATTACTTTCTTATGGTATATTAGCTACAATTAATAATGAAATAGATTTTGACACAGCATTTTTAATTGCTCAAGAATATGGAATAACAGCAATAAAGAAAAATATTGTAACTGATGAAGATAAATTATTAGATGATAGCGAAGATAAAGCCGAAGATTTAAAACCAAGACCACCAGTTATTGTTGTTATGGGACACGTAGATCATGGTAAAACTTCTTTATTAGATGCAATAAGAAGTACAAATGTGATAGAAGGAGAATCAGGAGGAATAACACAGCATATTGGTGCATATCAAGTAAAAATTAATGATAGAGAAATAACATTTTTGGATACGCCAGGACATGAGGCTTTTACAAGTATGAGAGCAAGGGGCGCTCAGATAACTGATATAGCAATATTAGTTGTTGCCGCAAATGATGGTGTAATGCCACAAACAATAGAAGCTATAAATCACGCTAAAGCAGCTGAAATACCAATAATAGTAGCTGTTAATAAAATGGATCTACCAGATGCTAATTTTTCAAAAGTACAACAAGAATTAATGCAATATGAATTAGTACCAGAAGAATGGGGTGGAAATACTATATTCGTTCCAATATCTGCAAGAAAAAGAGAAGGAATTGAGAACTTGTTAGAAATGGTGTTATTGCAAGCTGATATGCTAGAATTAAAGGCTAATCCAAATAAACAGGCGAAAGGAACTGTAATAGAAGCAAGACTTGATAAAAATAAAGGTCCTATTGCTACTATGTTAGTTCAAAGAGGAAAATTGGATGTTGGAGATACAATAATTGTTGGATCTACTATAGGTAGAATAAGAAATATGAGAAACGATAAAGGAAAAATAGTTAAATCAGCAGGCCCTTCTACTCCAGTTGAAATAAGTGGTTTACATTCTGTTCCACAATCAGGTGATATATTCTATGAGGTTAAAGATGAAAAAACAGCTAAACACTTAATAGAAAAAAGACAGCGTGAAGAAAGGGAAAAATCTTTAAATATTAATACAGTAGTAACATTAGATGATTTATTTACTAAGATAGAAAATGAAAATTTAAAACAATTAAATTTAATAGTAAAAGCAGATGTTCAAGGTTCTGTTGAAGCATTAAAACAATCACTAGAAAAATTATCTAACGATGAAGTTAAGGTGAAAGTTATACATTCAAATGTTGGTGGAGTTACAGAGTCAGATGTTACTTTGGCAAAGGTTTCTCAAGCTATAATTATTGCATTTAATGTAAGAGCAGAATTACTTGCTAAGACTATGGCTGAATCAGAAAATGTAGAAATAAAAACTTATTCAGTAATATATGATGCTATAAATGATGTAGAAGCTGCTATGAAAGGTATGTTAGATCCTGTCTATAAAGAGGTAATAATTGGAAATGCAGAAGTAAGACAAACATTTAAAGTATCAAATGTAGGAACTATAGCAGGAGCTTATGTTCTAAATGGAAAATTATCTAGAAATGCTGGAATAAGAGTAATAAGGGATAATATAGTATTACATGATGGAAAATTAATTTCTTTAAAAAGGTTTAAAGATGATGTTAAAGAAGTAGCAACAGGATATGAGTGTGGACTTCAAATAGAAAATTACAATGATATAAAAGAAGGAGATACTTTAGAAGTATATGTTATGGAGCAAGTTAAAAATTAATGAAAAACTCATGATTGTAAACAAAAAGAAGAATAATTTATAAGGAGAATGTATGAAAAATCAAAATGTAAACAATAGGCTTGATAGAGTAAATGAAGAGTTGAAAAAAGAAATAAGTCACATTATTACTTTTGATATTAAAGATCCAAATTTAACTGGATTAATTAGTGTTACAAAAGTAAAAACAACTCCAGATTTAAAATATGCAAGAGTTTATATAAGCATAATAAACGAAAAAAATAAAAAAGAATCTTTAAGAATACTAAAAAAATCTAGTGGATATATAAGGACAGAGGTTGCAAAAAAATTAAATATGAGATATACACCAGAGCTAGTATTTGAATTTGATGATACAATTGAATATGGTGCTAAAATAGATGAATTAATAAAAAAAGTATTAAATGATAAAAAATGAAAGGAAAATATTTTATTATGACAGTAGATGATATATTAGAAGAAATAAATAAAGCAGATAGTTTTTTAGTTTTATCACATGAGAATCCTGATGGAGATGCAATAGGATCAAGTTTATCAATGATGTTAGCTTTAAAAAATATGGGTAAAGATGTAGATTTAGTTATAAAAGAATATCCTGAAAATTTTTCTTTTTTACCAGGAACTGAACTTATAAAGAATTTTCCAGAAAAAAAAGAATATGATGTAGCAATAGCAGTTGATTGTGCAGATATTAAAAGAATAAATAGTATTTATCTTGAATATTTTGAAAATTCTAAAGTAAAAATTCAATTTGATCATCACACTAAAAATACTATGTTTGCAGATTATAATTTTGTAAATCCAGTTTCACCTGCATGTTGCCAGATTTTGTCAACAGTTTTTGATTATATGAACGTAGAAAAAACAAAAGATATTATTACTTGCTTATTAACTGGAATAATAACTGATACAGGTGGATTTAGAAATACAAATATATCGACAGATTCATTTGACTTTGCAAGTTTTGCATTATCAAATGGAATAAATGTGTCTAAAATATATAATCAAGTTTTAATGGTCATGACAAAAGAAAGATTTGAAGCTGAAAAATTAGCTATGCAAAGAATGGAATTTTTTGAAGAAGGTAAAATTACTTTTACTTACATAACTAATGAAGATAAAAAGAAAATTGGAACAAAAGTAGGAGACTTAGATGGGATAGTCGAAATAGGTAAAAAAATAAAAGGTGTAGAAGTTTCAATTTTTATATATGAAAGAGAAGATGATTTTAAAATATCACTAAGGTCTAATAGTTATGCAGACGTTTCAGAAATTTGTATGATGTTTGGAGGAGGCGGTCATATTAGAGCTGCAGCGTGTAATATGGCTACTACTTTAGAAGAAGCTAAGAAAAAAATAATTACAGAAACAAAAAAACATATATAATATTGTGGGCGAGAAAATCTCGCCCAAATATTTTAGGTAGGAATTTATTATGGATGGAATAATTTTAATTAATAAAGAAACAGGATTTACATCTCAAGATGTTGTATCATGTGTGAAAAAAATATTTAATCAAAGTAAAGCTCGGACATACTGGAACTCTAGATCCACTTGCAAAAGGGGTTCTGCCAGTTTTGTTAGGAAAAGCTACAAAATTATCTAAGTATTTAATAGAACATGATAAAGAATATTTAGCAACAATAAAATTGGGAGAAAAAACAAATACTGGAGATTTAGAAGGAGAGATTGTAGAAAAAAAAGAGGTTGATAAAGTTATTTTTGAAAATAATAATATAAATAATGTTATAAAAACATTTGAAGGAGAATTTTATCAACAGCCACCAATGTATTCTGCAATAAAAGTAAATGGAAAAAAATTATATGAATATGCTAGAGAAGGAATAGAAATAGAAAGAGAAAAAAGAAAAATAAACATATATGATATTGAACTTATAGAAGTAGATAAAATAAATTTTGAAATAAAAATAAAAGTAAAATGCTCAAAAGGAACTTACATAAGAACTTTATGCGAAGATATTTCAAAATCGTTAGGTACAGTAGGATACATGAAAGAATTAATAAGAACGCAAGTAAATAAATTCGACATAAAAGATACAATTACTTTGGAAGAATTAGAAGGAATAGAAAATAAAGAAAAAAAAATAATTACTATAGAAGAATATTATAAAAATTATGAAACGAATTATGAAATTGATATTGAAAAAGATAAATTAAAGCTTTTCTTAAATGGAAATGTATTAAAAATCAATTTGCCAGATGGAATATATAGAATCTACTATAATAAAGAGTTTGTTGGAACAGGAAGTATAAAAGATCAAAGATTAAAAAGAGATTTAGTAATTTAAATATTAAATGTTAATATAATTCATGAATAATAAGAATGATTTTACTCTTTGCATAATATGCTAGGAAAAATAAAAGAATTATTGAAAAAAAAAGTATATAATGATAAAATGTATAAAAAATAATGAAAGAGATTTTATAATATGGAAGAAGTTTTAGAATTAGGTAAAAACAAAATATATAATGAAGACAAAGTTTACGATTACAAGGAACTAATAAAAAAATGTGTTAATAAATATAGAAATAAAACTGCATTTACTTTTAAAAATAAAAAAATGATAGTTCAAACTAAATCTTATATTGAGTATAAAGAGGATGTTGAAGCTTTAGGTACGTCTTTTTTAAATATTGGATTAGCAAACAAAAAAAGAATAGCAATAATTTCTCCAAATAGATATGAATGGTGTGTTAGTTATTTAGCAATAACTACATCTGGAAATGTTGTTGTTCCTTTAGATGTTGGATTACCAAAATTAGAGTTAGAAAGTTTGATAAAAAGAAGTAAAGCAGAAGCAGTAATTTTTGATATTAAGTTTTTAGATATTATTAAAGAAATTTATAAAAAAAATGATAATTTAAAATATTGTATTTGTTTAGATTATGAAAAAGATGAAGACGAAATATATTCCTACAACCAAATAATAAATAATGGAAAAAAACTATTATCTGAAGGAAATAATAGTTATGAAAAAGTAAAAATTAATAAAGATGATATGTCAATATTACTATTTACTTCTGGAACAACTTCAAACAGTAAAGCAGTAATGCTTTCTCAATATAACATATGTTCTAATATTACAGCAATGACAACTTTGATAAAAGCAAGAGAAAATGATAATGTTCTTATGTTTTTGCCATTGCATCATACATTAGCATGTACAGCTAGTTTTTTATTTTGCTTTTATACAGGATTTTCAATATATTTTGCTGATAGTATAAAAAGTATTGCAAAAAATATGAAAGAATATGAAATTAGAGGGCTTGTTTGTGTACCTGCTGTGTTAGAACTAATTTATAAAAAAATAATAAGAGAAATGAAAAGACAGCATAAATATATTGCTTTTAAAATTTTATCTTTTATAACTAATTTGTTATATAAATTTAAAATAGATATAAGAAGAAAAGTATTTAAAAGCATTATAGATAATTTAGGCGGATATTTAAGAGTAATTATTTATGGCTCAGCATCTTCAAATAAAAAAATAATAAAATTTTTTGGAACAATAGGAATTGATATGATGCAAGGATATGGATTAACAGAAAGTAGTCCAGTTATAGCTTGTGAAAGTGACAAATATCATAATAAAATAAAAAGTACAGGATATCCTTTATATAATATAGAATTAAAAATTGACAACCCAAATAAAGAGGGAATAGGTGAAATCTTAGTAAAAGGACCAAACATAATGTTAGGATATTATGAAAATGAAGAAGCAACTAACAAAACATTAAAAGATGGTTGGTTGTACACTGGCGATTTAGGTTATTTAGATAAAAAAGGTCAATTATATATTGCTGGAAGAAAAAAAGATGTTATCGTATTAAAAAATGGTAAAAATGTTTATCCAGAAGAAGTAGAAAAATTAATAAACCAGTCAGAGTATATAGAAGAAAGCTTTGTTTATGGAAAAAATACGCAAGATGGAGATATAAAATTATTTGCTAGATTGGTATATTCTAAAGAAAATGAACTTCTTAAAGAAAAGACAAAAGATGAAGTATATGATATTATAAAAAATGAAATAAAATTAATTAATAAAACTATGCCTGTATATAAATATATAAATGAGATAGAAATTACTACAGAACCGTTAATAAAAACAACAACTAATAAAATAAAAAGACATGAAGAAATAAATAAAAAGTTGTAATACAATAAAGTGCTAGATACAAAATTTATGAAAAGATTTATTTAATATAGCACTTCATATTTGGAAAAAATAGAGTAAGCAAAAAGTAGTAAAAAAATCCTAATTTAAAAAAATTTAAAAAGTTATAAAAAGCCATTGACAATGGCTTTTTATTATGCTAAAATTAAATTC
>JBJFFD010000014.1:0-14788 GCA_051891335.1 Candidatus Scatovivens sp. | reverse complement strand
GAATTTCATCTATAAATAAAATTATTTCTTTAGATTTTTTTACTTCATTTAAAACTTTTTTTATTCTATCTTCAAAATCTCCTCTATATTTTGCTCCTGCTACCATTGAACTTATATCTAGAGTAACAACTTGCTTATTTTTCAAAATCTCAGGAACATTATTATCTACTATTCTTTGCGCTAATCCCTCTACGACAGCAGTTTTTCCCACTCCAGGTTCTCCTATTAAACAAGGATTGTTTTTCATTCTTCTTGACAAAATTTCTATTACTCTTTCTGTTTCTTCATTTCTTCCGATTACTGGATCTAATTTACCACTCTTAGCCCTTCCGAGTTAAGTCGGTTCCAAATTGTTTTAAGTTTTGCGACATATTATCTTTAAGATTATTTGTTGTACTTATATAATCTTCTTTTTCTATATCATTTAATATTTTAACTAATTCTTTATATAGTCTATTTATATCTATCCCAAGTTCGAACAGAATTCTTCCAGCAATACTATCATTTTCTTTAATTATTCCTATTAATAAATGCTCTGTTCCTATATAATCTGAAGCAAGTTTTTTTGCCTCATTAAATGAATTTTCTATTACTTTTTTTAATCTAGGAGTAAATCCTACACTATAAGATTTTATAGAATCATTTTTTCCAATAATATCTTCTATTTTTTCTAATATATTTTTATCGTTTATATTTTGTTTTTCTAGTACTTTGCTTGCTATACCATTTTTTTCTTTAGCTAATCCATATAATAAATGCTCTGTTCCTATGTAATTATGTCCTAATTTTATTGCAATATCACTAGATATTTCTATTACCCTTTCTCCACTTTTTGTAAATTTATATATCATAATATAATTTCTCCTTATTTGAAATTCCTTCCAAATATATTATTCACTATATTTTATTTTATATACTTCTACAAAAAATATTATTAAATATTTTTATTTTGGTTTACTTTATAAAAATTTAAATTTCATAGTATCTTATAAAAAAAGAAAAGAATTTTCAAAATATTCTTTCCTTTTCTTTTATATTTATACTATTTTTCAATATTTTATAACTTCTTAAGAAAATTCTTCCAGAATATACTGTTTTCATTTTCATAATAAAAAAGTACTCTGAATTCAAATCCTTAAATCTAACTCTTGCTTTTAAATTTTTATTTTTATAATTAATTATCTTTATATCATCTAATAATAATTTTTTAATTTTCTTTATCTTATAGTCTCCTTTAGCTTTCTGTACAAGTCTTCCTGTATATCTATTTGAATCTTTAAAATCAACAAGTCTTTCTGCTACAATTCTAATTTGTCTTTCTAAATCTTTGATATCAGTATTTGGATAGTCTTTTACATATAATTCTTTTGCTTCTTTTTCTATTATACTACTTTCATTTACTTTATATTTTTGATTTTCTACTAAATATAAAATAATTATAAAGCTTATTATAATGGCAATTACTATTAATATAATTATTTGGTACATTTTTTTATTCCTTTAACATTTTAATTATACTATATATTATTTTATTTATAATTTATTTTTTAGTCAATAGGAACTATACCTTTTTATTGCTATCTTGTTAATATTCAGACCAAACTTTACTTTTTTTAATTTTAGTCTGAACATTAACGCTATCTTGGAATTTTTATTACAAACACGCTTCCTTTTGGGTTATTATGAAAAGCTTTTATTGTTCCTTTATGTGCTCTTATTATTGAATTAGCTATAGAAAGTCCTAATCCGCTTCCACCAGTTTCTCTATTTCTAGCCTTGTCTTCTCTATAAAATCTATCAAAAATATGATTTATTCCTTCATCACTTATTCCTATTCCTGTATCTGATACCTCAATAGTACATTTATTATCTTTTAAATAAGTTTTTATTTTAATTGTATCATTTTCTTCTGTATACTTTATAGCATTATCTAATAATATAACTATAACTTGATATATTTTATTACTATCTATGTCTATATAACTTTTATAGTTTAAATCTAATTCTAATTTTTTATTTTGCATTTCTATAATTTCTCTAAAGGAATTAGCCAAGTTTTCTAAAAATTCATCAATATTTATTTCTTCTTTATTAATCTCCATTCTTTTTGAATCCGCTCTTGAAAGCAGCATTAAGTCTTTAGTCATTTTTCCTAGTCTTTTAGTTTCTTCTAAAGTTAATGCTATATCTTCTATATTATCAATAATTTTACTATTGGGTTCTTGAAGTAATAATTCTTGTTTTGCTTGTATTATAGTAAGAGGAGTTCTTAATTCATGTGACACATTTTCTACAAACTCAGTTTGTTTTTTTATTGTTTCTGCTACTGGTATTAATGTACTCTTAGATAATAAATAACTTGCAATTATAGATATTAAAATCCCAAATAATACCGCATACATTATTATTGCAAAATAATTTTTTAACAAATTATTTTCACTATCCGCATTTATCATAAGTTGTATATATCGTATCCCCTCTGTTTCAGAAGAATCCAATTTTATGTTTATTGCTCTATAATTGTACTGATGACTTATATCTAATTTATATATTTTATTTAAATAGTCTTTATCAAAATCTATCTCATTTAAATAATTATTATAATTTTTTCCCAAGTCACTTTTATTTAATACATTTAGATTTTCATCTCTAATTATGCATATTATTCTTGGGTTATTATTTCTTTTTGATAACGTATAATCTCTTATACTGCTAAAAATATTATAAATATCTATATTTTGCTTATATTCTTGCATTTCAAAAAAACTATTAGAAACTTCTATTTTGGTATTTTGAAATAATTTTGCAGCTTCTAATAATTCTGAATCTAATGAATAATATGTCATTTTACTTATAAGTGCAAATATAAAAATTCCAAATAAGCTAAGTATAATTGCAAATGTAATTATACTTAGCTTCATATGTTTAAATAATTGTTTTTTTAATAGTTGTTCTTCGTTCATTTTACATTTCTCATCATTTCAATTCAATATTAATTAGTTTTCAGATATCATGTATCCTACACCTCTGATAGTTTTTATATATTTGTCATATCCAATTTTTTTCAATACTTTTCTTAAACCACTTGCATATACTTCAACAACATTTGTTGTAGTCTCGGAGTTAAAGCCCCATATTTTATCAAATATTTGGTCTTTTGTTATTATTGTGTTCTTTGAGTTTATTAGATATTCTAATATATCAAACTGTTTTCCTTGTAATATAATTTCTTCTCCTTTAAAATTTGCTGTTCTATTATTTAAATCTAATACTAATTCTTTAAATTCTAATTTATTCTCATTGTACGTTCCAGTTGCTCTTCTAACTATTGCTTCTAATCTTGCTATAAGTTCTTCTCTTTGAAATGGCTTTGACAAATAATCATCTGCTCCTAATTTAAACCCTTTTAATTTATCATCCAATCCATCTTTTGCTGTTAATATTAAAACAGGAGTAAAAATTTTATCATTTCTTATTTTTTTGAGAACATCATATCCATTATATATTGGCAACATTAAATCTAAAATTATTACATCATATATATCTTGTTTTGCATACATTATTCCTTCTTCACCATCAAAAGCTCTATCAACATCAAATTGTTTACAAATACATTGTTCTATCGTTCTAGAAAGAATTTTGTCATCTTCAATTATTAGTGCTCTCATTTTTTATCCTTTCTTAAATTAAAAATTAATTATATTAATTATTAAGAGGATTTTATATCACTTTTATTAAAAAAACATTAAATTTTAATCATTTGTATCCCAAATAGGTTCATCCTTTATTTCTTCTTTTTTATCAGAATATCTAAAATATGCTATATTCATATCTACATTTCCGTTTATTCCATCAACACTTCCACTACTTGTATATTGCCACATATTATATCTTCCAGAATAATCTGTATTTTGAGTGTAATGAGCAAGCCAAACTTTAAAATTACTAAATCTTTCCATTGACCATCTTGTATTTAATGCATTTTTGCTTCCATACATCATTGGTTGATATCCACTAGAACTTATATAATTTAAAAATGCTACCGCATTATTATTCATTTGTTCCCTAGAAACTCCTGCTACCCTATCTTGTCCGAAGCTTTCAAAATCATAAGCAACAGGATAAGTTATTTTATATTTTTTTATTATATCTACAGTCCATGCAGCCTCTTGTATGGCTTCTTCCTCAGTTGTTGCCATAGAAAAGAAATAAATTCCAACATAAATACCATTAGAAATAGCTCCTTTAATATTTTGAACAAAATACGGATCCATAACTATTTTACCTACTGTAGAACCTCTATATCCGATTCTGATCATAGCAAATTCAATGCCACTGTCTTTAACCTTTTTCCAATCAATATATCCTTGCCATTTTGAAACATCTATTCCTATAGAAGTTCCACTATTTTCAAATTTTTCTTTAGCCTCTTCTGCAGTAATCTTCTCAGCTGTAGCAGATGATGTAGAACTATCTGAAACTTTATTTTGAATATCTTCTTTATCATTTACCTTTGCAACTTCAACTTTAGGTATTTCTATTTCTTTATCTCCAACAATTACCTTTTTCTCTTCTTCTTGTTCACCAATCTGAACCTTTATAGAATCTGTAATAATATTTTGCATTAAGTTTTCTTCGGGTTCTTCCTCTAAAACTTTTTGCAAAGAAAGTGTTTGAACAGTTTGAGCATTTATCATTTTTCTGGTTTTAAATATATTTAGCGATAAATATATTATAATTATAAATAATAATAAACTTATAATACTTAAACTTAGTAATCTTATTTTGATAGTATTTATCTTTTGAAATCTTTTTGCCATGATTAAAATTCCCTTCCTCTAAATTTATTTAATTATATATTAAAACAAATTGTGTTTCAATATTATAAAAAAATTAATATTATTATTTTTTAGGAGTTGATAATTAAATCAACTCCTAAAGTATTTTTATAGTCTGAAAGTTATTCGAACTTCCTATTTTTATTCTTTTAAGTTTTCACTACATTTTTTACATATTGTAGGATTGTCTTTATCTTCTCCAACTGTTTCTGAATATGTCCAACATCTTTCACATTTTTGGCCTGGGGCTTTTTCTATTTTTATTCCTAATTCAACCTCTTCATCTTTATTTCTTCTGTTTTCAACGACTTCTACTGCTGATACTATAAATATATCTTTTAATATATCCTCATTTTGTTTTAAGAATTCATATTCTTGTCCTTCTGAATATAGTATTACTTTTGCTTCTAGTGCAAGGCCAATCTCTTTTTTTGCTCTTGCAAGTTCTAATTGCTTGCTTACCTCATCTTTTACATTTATTAATTTTTTCCATTTTAATTCTAATTGAGTATTTTCATATTTAGGATTTACCTTTGGATAATATTCAAGCATTACGCTCTCACTGTTTTCATTGTTCCTGTGTGGCATATATTTCCAAATTTCTTCTGCAGTATAACAAGTCATAGGAGCAAGTATTCTAACTAATGCAGATATAATTTCATACATCGTAGTTTGCGCAGCTCTTCTTTCTAATGAATTGGCTTTTGATGTATATAATCTATCCTTTATAATATCTAAATAAAATGAACTCATATCTACAACACAAAATTGATTTACTTCTCTATATGCTGAATGGAAGTCATAATTATCATAAGCTTTAGTGCAACTTCTTATTAATCTATTTAATCTTGCTAATGCCCATTTATCTATTTCTAATAAATCATCATATTCTACTGGTTCATTTACATTAAAATCATTAATATTTCCTAATATAAATCTTGCAGTATTTCTTATTTTTCTATAAACTTCTGTTACTTGTTTTATAATATTATTTGAAATACTAACATCTGACGTATAGTCTGATGATAATACCCAAAGTCTTAATACATCAGCACCTGATTCATTTATTATTTTTTGAGGTGGTATAACGTTTCCAATAGATTTAGACATTTTTCTGCCTTGTTCATCAATTGTATATCCATGTGTTACAACTTGTTTATACGGTGCTTTACCTTTTGTTGCAATAGAAGTTAGTAATGATGATTGGAACCATCCTCTATATTGGTCACTTCCTTCTAAATATAAGTCAATTGGTGGTAATCCTCTTTCTTCACATACAGATTCATGTGTTGATCCAGAATCAAACCAAACGTCCATTATGTCTGTTCCCTTAACAAAACCTGTGCAACCACAAGAGCATTTTGCATTATCTGGCATTAATTCTTTTTCATTCATTGTATACCATGAATTTGAACCTTTATCTGCAAATATTTTTTGAACTTTTTCTATAGATTCTTTTGTAATATATTCTTTTTCACATTCTTTGCAATAGAATACTGGTATTGGTACTCCCCAAGTTCTTTGACGAGAAATGCACCAATCATTTCTTTCTTCAACCATTCTAGTAATTCTTTCTTCTCCCCAAGCAGGATACCATTTAACATCTTTAATTGCTTTTAGAGTTTCTTTTCTAAATCCATCAACAGAAGCAAACCATTGACTTGTAGCCCTAAATATTACAGGTTTTTTACATCTCCAGCAATGTGGATATGAGTGATTAACTACTTGACTTGCTAATAACAAATTGTGTTCATCTAACCATTTTATTATTTCTTTATCAGATTTTGCATAGTACATATCCTTAAAAGGTCCAGCGCCTTCTCCTCTTTGAACACCTTTACTATCTACTAAAACAATTATATCTCCACCCTTTTTTAGTCCTAATAGATAATCTTCTTTACCATAACTTGGAGCACAATGTACACATCCTGTTCCTGTTCCAAGTTCTACATTAACAGTATCTTCACTACCAGTTACAACTTTAGATTCTCTATCCAAAAATGGGTGTTTACAGATAACTCCTTCTAAGTCTTTTCCATCTATTTCTTTAATTATTTTATAATCTTCTATTTCAGCGATTTTCATTACAGTTTCAACAAGTTCTTTAGCAAAGATTAACTTTTCATTATTAGTTTCTATAACTGCATACTTAAAGTCTTCTCCAACAGCAATCATACTATTTCCCGGCAAAGTCCAAGGAGTTGTTGTCCATATTACTACATAAGCATTTTTTTCATCAAATAATCCTTTAGAATTTTTTACTGGAAATTTAACATAAGCAGTATTAGAATTTACATCTTTATATTCTATTTCAGCTTCAGCTAATGCAGTTTCACAATCTGTGCACCAATAAACAGGTTTTAGTCCTTTATAGATATATCCTTTTTCAAACATTTTTCCGAATACACCAATCTGTCTAGCTTCTACTTTTTTATCATATGTTATATATGGATTGTCCCAATCTCCTAAAACTCCTAATCTTTTAAATCCTTCTGTTTGTTTTTCTATGTAATCTTCATTAAATGATTTACATGTATCTCTAAATTCTGCAACCGGAATTTCTTCTCTTTTCAATCCCAATTTTTCTATAGCCTTTTTTTCTGTAGGCATACCATGAGTATCATATCCTGGTATAAATGGAGTATAAAATCCTTGCAAATTTTTATATCTAACTATTGTATCCTTTAAAATTTTATTTAAAGCATGCCCAATATGAATTTCGCCGTTTGCATATGGTGGTCCATCATGTAAAACAAATGATTTTTTACCTTCATTCTTTTTTAAAATTTTCTCATATAACCCATTTTCAAATATTGAATCTAATATTTTAGGTTCATTTTCAGGTAAATTTCCCCTCATTGGGAAATCTGTCTTTGGTAAGTTTAAAGTTGACCCATAGTCTTTTTTTTCTTCCATAATAATCTCCTTTCTAAAACACAAAACCTCTTTCATCCATAGGACGAAAGAGGTTATATTCCGCGGTACCACCTAAATTAGAAATTTTAATTTCTCACTTAAATTACTTTTAACGCAAGCTATACGACTATTTTTACTTTTATTTCAAAATAGCAACTCAAAGGTGATAATAAATAATAATTTTTTCTAAACTTCCACCAAATTGTTTAGTTCTCTATAAAAATAACTTTATTTACCGTGTCCTTTTCATAGTTTTTTTGTAAAAAAATGGTGCGCCATCAAGGATTCGAACCTTGGACCCACCGGTTATGAGCCGGTTGCTCTGACCAACTGAGCTAATGGCGCATAAGCAATAATGCTTAACGAAGTTAATTATAAACTACGTTAAGCATTCTGTCAAGATAATTTTTTAAATTTTTAAAATTTTCACTAACTTTCTAGTTTTTTACATTCAAATATACTAACTCCTTCTATATCTTCCGAAGGTGAATGTAAATCCGCAAGTTTTTCTTCACCTTTTTTATATAATCTAGTAACTAAATATCTTTTGTTATTATATTCAACTACATTATTTGCAACTAATCCATTCCATATTCTCATATAAATCACCTCATTTGTTTTTTCTTTATTTTATCATATGTAATTTAACAAATAATGTCATTTACTGTCGAATGACCGAAAGTAGTAACAAAATTGTTACTACTTTCTCATTCTATCCATACTATCTAGGTTATCTAAAGCTTTTCCAGTACCTAAAGCAACACAAGAAACTGCATCTTCTGCAATCATCACATTAATTCCGGTTTTTTCTTGTAAAAGCTTATCTAGTCCATCAATCAAACAACCTCCACCTGTCATATATATTCCTTTATCACTTATATCTGCTGCTAATTCTGGCGGTGTTTTTTCTAAAACAGAATGAACAGCATCAATTATCATCATAGCTGGTTCTTCTAGTGCTTCCATCATTTCGCTAGAATAAATAGTAATTGTTTTAGGAAGTCCTGTTGATAAATCTCTTCCTCTTATATCCATCTCCATATCTTGAAATTTTGGATACACACACCCAATATTAATTTTTAGTTCTTCAGCAGTTCTATCTCCAATTATTACATTATGCCTTCTTTTTATATATTTAATTATATATTCATCAAACTTATCTCCAGCAACCTTAATAGAAGTACTTACTACTGATCCTCCTAATGAAATAACAGCTATATCAGTAGTCCCTCCACCAATATCAACAATCATGTTTCCACAAGGTTTAGATATATCTATTCCAGCACCAATTGCTGCTGCGATTGGTTCTTCTATTAAATAAACTTTTCTTGCTCCTGCATTAGAAGCTGCATCAATAACAGCTTTTTTTTCTACCTCTGTAACTTGAGAAGGTATACAAATCATTATTCTTGGAGCAAAAAGAAATCTTCCTCCGATTTTACTTATAAAATATTTAAGCATCTTTTCTGTCACAGTATAATCAGAAATAACGCCATCTCTTAATGGTCTTGTAGCTACAATATTTCCTGGAGTTCTCCCCAACATACGTCTAGCTTCATGTCCAACAGCTAAAACTTCTTTTGTAGCATTATTTACTGCAACTACAGAAGGTTCTCTAAGTACAATACCTTTTCCTTTAACATAAGCAATTACTGTAGCTGTTCCTAAATCTATTCCTATATCTTGCCCAAACATTAGCACCAACCTCTCTTTATTACAATTCTGTTACGATTATATTACATTTATTTATTTTTTTCAATTACTTTTATGAAAAATGTTAATATTTATATTTTTATAAAATCATTCCTATTTTAGTATGCTTTATATTTTTTGTCAACCGATTATTTATTGGAATATGCTTTTTTATTTTATTGAATTTATTTTAGCAATTTCTTTAAAGTACAGTTCAATAATGGCGTCGATCCCTACACAAGCTCTACTTTTTTTAATTTTAGTATGCACATTAACATTTTTTAAAAAATATTTTTAACTTTTAGTTTTTGTTTTTCTTCAATATGTTTTAATAAATATTTTACTTCTGTTATGCTTTCCTTTGCATCTTCAAATTCTTCTATTTGAATTTGTTTTTTTAATAAGTTTATATTGATACTCACTTTCTCAAGTTCGTCATGTTCCAAATAAAATGATAATTTATCTTCTAACTTTTTCCAATCATCATTTATTTTTTTTGCTTCTTCATTTGATTTTTTTGAATCTGATTCTATATAATCTTCTATCTCATCTAATTTTTTACTAATATTTTCAATTGATTTTTTGGTAATATTATTAGTTATAATATCTAATAATATTACAAATACTATAACAATAATAATTATTATAGTTTGTTTAAACATTTTCATTATTTTCCATCCTTTTTCTGGCAAAATATTTGATTTTTTCCATCAATTGTTACTATTAAAGCTTCTTCAGGTTTCATTTTAAATTTTTTAACCTGTTTTTCTAACCATCTATAATCTTTATTTAAGATTTTAAGATTATCATACATTATCTTTCCATCTATAACTAAATCATAAGAGATTCCTTCATATTCAACATTTATTCCTAAATCCTCTGGAGTAACATTTTTCTTTTCAGGTTTTTGCACAACTGTTACTTGTCCACTTGTTTCCAATATTGCATATTCAACATCTCCGATGTTACTAATATTATTATTTCTTAATCTTTCTTGTAATTCATTTATAGTAAAATTTTCTTGTTTTAAAGCTTCTTGATCTATTTTACCTCTATATATTAATATTCTTGGCTTGCCACAAATAAGTTCTCTAAACTTTATACTTTTTAAATTTATTATTGATATTAATATATGCATAACTAATAGTCCCAATATTGGAATTAATCCATATGTTAAAGGTATTCCTATTTCTGCCATTGGAGTTGCTGCCAAATCTGCAATCATCATTGCTATAACAAGTTCAAAAGGTTGCATTTGACCAATTTGCCTTTTGCCCATTCCTCTCATAACAATTAAAACAAATATATAAATAATTATTGTTCTAACAAAAATAAGTACCATTAATTTCCTCTTTTCTATTATTTTGTATGTATATTTTTCGCATTTTTTTATCAAAATATACTTGTATTTAATTATTAATTAATTAAATATAAAAATCAAGGAGGCATAAAATGGAAAATAATACAAACACACAATCTAATAGTACTTTAGGTACTGTTGGGCAAATAGTCGGCAGATTTATAGTTGCCGCAATTATACTAGGAATTACAGCTTTTTTCACTCCTGGATTTTCTATAAATAACATTTGGTCTTTAGCTTTAGCTACAATAGTTTTATCTATAATGGACTATTTAATAGTTAAATTTACAGGTCTTCATACTAGTGCTTTTGGAAAAGGATTTGTAGGATTTATATTAGCTGTAATTACACTTTATTTAACACAGTATTTTGTTGCTGGATACTCTATTTCATGGATCGCTGCAATTATTGGTGCTTTAGTTTATGGAATAGTTGATTATATAATGCCAGGTGAACAACAATAATAAAAGGACAGGTTATCCTGTCCTTACATATTTTAAATCTATATTATATACTTTCATACTATTACTCTTTATATTATAACTATTTATTATTTTTATAATAATTTTCTTTATTTATTTGTCTTTGTCTTGCTATAGATAAACTATCCTTTGGAACATTTTCTGTTATTGTAGATCCTGCAGCAACTACAGAATTATCTTCAATTTTTACTGGTGCAACTAAATTTACATTTGATCCTATAAAGCAATTATTTCCTATTTTAGTTTTATGTTTTTCTTTTCCATCATAATTACAAGTTATAGTTCCACATCCTATATTTGTATTCTTTCCTATTTCGCAATCACCAATATAACTTAAATGAGGAATCTTGCTACCTTCTCCAACTTTTGTTTTCTTTATTTCCACAAAACTTCCTATTTTTACTTTTTTAGAAATTTCGCAACCTTCTCTTATATAGCTGTTAGGTCCTATCTCGCAATTAGAACCAATTTTAACGTTTCCTTTTATTGTTGTATTGGGATGAATAACAGTATCTCTTCCAATTTCAACATCATCGTATATATAAGTAGAATTTGCATCTTCTATTGTAACACCATTCTTCATATGCTCTGAGTTTATTCTCATTCTTAAAACTCTTGTCAATAATTCCAATTGTGTTCTATCATTCACACCTAAAATTTCTGTATTGTCTTCTACTATAACAGCTCCTGTTTTTAATCCTTTATCATTCATAATTTTAATAACATCTGTTAAATAATATTCTCCTTGAGCATTATTGGGTTTTATCTTCTTTAAAGCTAAAAGTAATTCTTTTATGTCAAATACATATATTCCTGAATTAATTTCTTTAATTTCCTTTTGCATTTCATCTGCATCTTTTTCTTCAACAATTCCTTTAATATTTCCACCAACATCACGAATTATTCTTCCATATCCTGTTGGATTATCATATATAGCTGTAAGTAATGTAGCATATTCTTTATTCTCAATGCTTTTTTTAATCAAATTTTTTAAAGTTTCTGGTCTTATTATAGGAACATCTCCATAAAGAATTAAAACCTTTCCTTCTTTTCCTTTTAAATAATTTTCAGCTTGCATAACTGCATGACCAGTACCTAAAAGTTCTTCTTGGTAAGCATAATCTACTGTATCTCCTAGGACTTCTTTAACTTGTTCTCTTAAATGTCCAACAACAGCAATTATTTGATCAGAGCCTATTTTTTTAGCCACCTCTGCAACTCTTTTTACTAATTCTTTATCATAAATTTTTTGCACTAATTTAGATTTTTCAGATTTCATTCTAGTACCTTTTCCTGCAGCCATTATTACTGTTATAACATTCTCTTCTATATTATCAAATTTCATAAATATTACCTACCTTTTTTATATATTATGTTTTATTTATTTATTTGTTCTTTTAAATAAAAAAAGAAACCTTTTGCATTTTATCACAAAAGGTTTTTTATGTCAAAATATATATTATAACTCTCTACACTTAACTATTAGCCTATATTTTTTTTGTTTCGTACAAGTAATAAGTGTTAATTCTTTTTTTCCATTAGTATCTTGATTGATAGGATTCAAATCTGTTTCTAAAACTTCATATTTATCATATACTCTATATTTTAAAGAAACATGTTTATTATTTATTATAACTATTTCATCATCAATTTCTAACTTTGAAAGATTGCTGAAAAATTGATCATTTCTATAATTATGTCCTATTATACATAAATTACCAATTTCATTTGGATTAGGTCCACATAATTTTGTTGGAGCTATTTTCATTAGTTCTTCTGTTGTTTCATATATTACTGGGCTATATACATTTATTTTAGGTATACCTATTTTCCCAATAACTCTATATTCTTCTCCAAAAGCATTTTGTTCAAGATATATTATATTTTCATCTTCTTCATTATTCTCTATTTCACTATCAATTGTTTCATCTATTCTTTCTTCAAATAATTTGCTATATTCTGAATAAATATCATTGTATAATTTTTTATCATATTCAGGTTCCTTAGTTATTGTATAAATAAATATTACTATAAGAATTGCAGTTAAGAAACATAATAGTATTATTAACTTTTTTTCCATTTAATACCAACACTTTATTTACTTATTTTTTTCATTTTCACAATAATAGTTAGCAAAAATGTTGCCAAAAATATAATAAGAATTAATAAAATTGGTACTATTGGATTAGTTTCTATTCCTGCATATGGATATTTTACTAAATTATTATTAAGATTTTTAGAAGTATTTAAAGAATAATTTGAGTCAGGAGTAATTGTAATTACTCCCTCGGCAATAGGATTAAATGCATCTATGTCTATAGAGATTATCATATATTCATATTCATCTCCGCAAATATACAGAAACCGCTTTTTTTTCAAATTCACTTAAATCATTGTTTATCCTTATATCAAATCCATCAAATTTTTTATCTCCAATGGAAATACTATTATATTCATTTTTAAAATAATCAATTATTTCGTCATTATCAAACATCACCTTTAGTATTGATATTGCTGATTTATAAGATCTTTC
Organism: Candidatus Scatovivens sp.; assembly: GCA_051891335.1. Taxonomy (GTDB): domain Bacteria; phylum Bacillota; class Clostridia; order TANB77; family CAG-508; genus Scatovivens. Next base: position 967 of record JBJFFD010000014.1, on the reverse strand, counting down.
CGTAAGTTTATATTTTTCTGCTATTATAATCTTATTCCCAACTTTTCCGAAAAATATATTACCTTTAGTACGATTAATACTACAATTTTCATCAATTATACTATCTTTATCTTTTTCTATATCAGAAACTTCAAAATATACATTCGAAAAATCAATTAACGGTATTTTTTTTGTAAAGTCAAATTTTATACTTATCATAGAATCTGATTTTTGTTTTATTTCATAGCCTTCGTTTTCTAAAGTATAGTTTTTAGTTTCTTCTGAATTAAGTGTTTCATTTACTTCTCCTGGTTTATATCCATGCAGTTGTTCAGCACAATCAAGTATTTCTAAAAAGCAATTTACATTCATAAAATCTATATGATTTTTAAATTCAATTTCTACAGATATAATATTTTCTAATACTGGATATATAAAACTATATTCTTCATTTTCTTCTTTGTCTTTATAATATATTTTTATATTATTTTCCTCAATACTTGCTTGCATTTCATAACCTTCTTTTTTCATTTTAGAAACGAAATCTGAAGAATTAAATTTATCAACAATATCTTTAAGGGTTATCATCTCTGCATAAGAAATAGTATTTTGTAAAAATAATACTAATAAAATAGAAATTATTATTAATATTTTTATTATTTTATTTTTAAACATAAAATCCTCCTTATATCATTTATAACAATATAATTATATTTATATGGTATTTTTTGTCAATTTCAATACTTTTACATTTTTGTTTCATTTTTATTAAGGAAATAAGCTCATACTGAAGAACACAAGGCTCGCCCCCTACAATCTATTTATTATTTCTATACATGTAATATCTTTAAAATTGTGTAAATGTGTCGCCGTAGACGTCAATCCATATGTGTAAATTTCAATTGTGTGATTAGATAGTCCGCATAGAACTGCAAAAATCGAGTAGGAGAAATTTCTCGTGACCGAGAAGTTTCGACCTCTCACACCA
>JBJFFD010000013.1:0-15150 GCA_051891335.1 Candidatus Scatovivens sp. | reverse complement strand
TGGTGAGCTATCCGCGACTCGAACGCGGGACAACTTGATTAAAAGTCAAGTGCTCTACCACCTGAGCTAATAGCCCAAAATTAAATATATAAAAGCAGCCTTTCATGTAAACTGCTTTTATATATTACACTATTTTTTTTGTTCTGTCAATACTTTTTTAGATTTTTAACTATTTTTTTAGTGTTTTTTATATTTTTTGCTAAATTAATCTAATTTATTCATAGATTCTTTTATTTTATCAATTCTTTGTTTAGCATCTTCTAAAGATGTTCCTCTTACTCCCATATAAAACTTCACTTTTGGTTCTGTTCCAGAAGGTCTTACGCAACACCAGCTATCTCCTTCTAAATCATAATATAATACATTTGATTTTGGAAGACTTGTTTTACTTTCTTTTCCAGTTTTTACATCAACAATATTTCCCGTTAAATAATCACGTATTTGAGTTACTTTATATCCTCCTAACTCTTTTGGCGGGTTGCTTCTAATTTTTTCTAATAATTCTTTCATTTTTTCTGCACCATCTGCACCTTTTAGAGTTACTGTTATTATATCTTCTTTATAATATCCATATTTTTCAAATATATTAATCATTTGATCCCATAATGTTATTCCTTGTTTTTTATAATACGCTGCAGCTTCGCATAGCATCATTACTGCTGCAACAGCGTCCTTGTCTCTTGCATGAGTTCCTACTAAACAACCATAGCTTTCTTCAAATCCAAATACATATTCTTTATCTTTATTCTTTTCAAAATTTCTTATTTGCTCTCCAATATATTTAAATCCTGTTAGAACTTCAATAAAATCTATATTATATGCTTTAGCAATTGCCCTTGCTAAATTAGAAGATACTATTGTTGTTATTAATGCACCATTTTTAGGCAAAATATTTTTTTCTTGTTTTTGACTTAATATATATTCTGCTATTAACAGTCCAGACATATTTCCTGTAAAGCTTTTATATTCTCCAGTTTTAGAATCCTTTGCTAATACTCCCAATCTATCAGCATCTGGGTCTGTTGCTAAAATTATATCTGCATCCACCTGATTTGCCAATTTTAATGCTAAATTAAATGCTTTTATATCTTCTGGATTAGGATAATCTACTGTTGGAAAACTTCCATTAGGTAGTTCCTGCTCTGGAACTACAAATACATTTTCAAATCCCAATTCTTTTAATACTCTTTGTACTGGGATATTTCCTGTTCCATGCAATGGAGTATATACAATTTTTAAATCTTTTTGTACTTGTTTTATTATTTCAGGATTTAAAACTTGTTTTTTTATTTCTCTTATATATAAATTGTCTAGAGCATTTCCTATAACATTATATAATCTTCTTTTCTGTGCTTCTTCTTTAGTTATTCTTTTAACAGCACTATAATCTTCCACTTTATTTACTTCTTCTATAATTTCTTTATCTTGAGGAAAGACTATTTGTGCTCCATCTTCCCAATATACTTTATATCCATTATATTCTGGTGGGTTATGACTTGCTGTTATCATTATTCCAGCAACTGTTCCTAGTTGTCTTACTGCAAAAGATAATTCTGGTACTGGACGTATTCCATCAAAAATATATGTTTTAATTCCATTTGCATTTAAACATAGTGCAGTTTGCTCGCTAAATTCTTTTGACATATTTCTTGAGTCATATCCAATTACAACACCTTTATCTTCTTTTCCTTGTTTTATTATATAATTAGCTAATCCTTGAGTTGCTTTGGTTACTGTATATATATTCATTCTGTTAGTTCCATTACCAATTATTCCCCTCAATCCAGCAGTTCCAAATTCTAAATCTTTATAAAATCTATCTTTTATTTCTGAATCTTTTCCAGATATTTGTTGTAACTCTTTCCTTGTATCTTCATCAAAAATTGTATCTGTGCACCACTTTTCATATTTACTCATATATTTAACTTTATCAAAATAGTCTTTATATAATTTCCTTGCAGTTTCAGGGCTATCAGAGCCTTCTGCATTTTTTACAGGTGCAAATTCTTCTTCTCTTTTAACTCTTAATACTAAAACATCATCTAGCATTTCAAAAGAATCAAATATAAACATTTCAAATTTATAAGCATTTGGTTTTTCTGGAATTACCAATTTTCCATTTTCATCTATATATTTTGCCTTTTTAAAAGCGGTATGATAAGGCAATTTTAATGTAGCAACTTTTTCTAATGCCTTTATATTATATAAGTGGAAAACCGCATTTAAATCTCCATATACTAAAGATCCATAGTCGTCTCTCATATTTGCCATTTCTTCAGAAATCTCTGTATATTCAACTACTCCAACCTTTTTATTCTTTCTACAAAATACTCCAACTCTTTCCTTTGGATCAGTCTTTTCAACAGATTTAACAGCTCCAAGAACTTTATTATGTATTGACATTCCTATTAACAATGGATCAACTAGCTTTGCTAAAACATTATCAACTCCACTTATAAATACCCATTCTACTCCCATTTTTTCTAGTTCTTCAATAACTTTTCTTTTGTCCATTGACTCTAAAGTTCCACCATGACCATTAGAGGCTTCTTTTACCATTCCATTTTCATCTAACAATATTTTTCCATTGACATCTATCATCGGTAATTCACCTTGTTGGAAAAATTTTACTGCATCCTTTGGATATCCAAAATAATTATGCTCTTCAAAAAATTTTTCAGTTGCATCATTATTTTCTCTACTAGTCATTATGTACCAAGGAATTACTGTTTCATACTTTTCTAATGCTTCTTTCATTGTATCGCATAAAATTTCAAATATTGATTTATGAGATTCTAATCCCAAATCAAAAGTTCCTTTTGGTCCGCTGTGTCCTAGTCTTGTACCTTGACCTCCTGCCATTGTAACAACAGCAAATTTATTTTCTTTTATTGCTTCTATTCCCTTTTGTTCGTACATTTCTCTTTCTGCCAAAGTTAGCTTACATTTATCTACATGTTCTATTGGTTCAACTACCACATCTGATAAATCTAAAGGTTTTGTTGTTCCTTCGTAAAGTTCCTTCATCAAATCAAAATCAATATTTTTTATTTGTTCTATTAATTCTTCTTTTTGTTTGTCTGTTAATCTATCATAATATAACAATAAATGTTCTTGATTATACTCTTTTAATTTTTTCTTTAAATTTTCTGGTATTTTAGTTTTCATTTAAAAAGCTCCTTCCATTATATTTTAGAACCCGAAAATAAAACAATATATTATAATTTATGTTTATATTTTTTAATATATTATATCATTTTATCACTTTAGTCAATAGAAGGATATTAGACGTTGCTATTTTAATGCTTTTGCTAATTATATTACTTGTTAAATATATTTATCATATATTACAGGTTATTATTTTTTTAATTTCTTCTATTCCTTGAGTTGTTAATACTTTAGAATAGTCCTTTATTATCTCTTGGATTTTTTTTTCATTTTTAAATATACTAAAACAATTTATTAATTCAAAATTTTCGTCAAAGTTTTCAAGAATCATATTTACATTTCTTATAAATTTATTATCTCCACATACAATTATTATCTTATCCTCTAGCTTCTTATTCAATTTTATATTCAAATCATTAATGTTTGTTTTATTCCAATTAATCTTCTTATATTCTTTTGTATTTATTTTCATATTTTTTAATATTTTATCAGAGATATCTTTTAAATCTTTTTCAAAAATAGTTACTATTTCTTTTTCATTATTTTTTGTTCCATATATGTATGATATTAACATTGTAACAAGGTGTTCATAACTTGCATAAAATGCACATGCTTTATTTAATTTGTTATACATATATATCTTTCCTTTCTTTAAAGATTAAAGAAGTAAATTTGTTTAAAAAACTGTTATTCATTATTAATCAATATAAATTTAAGAACAAATTTATATTTAATTAAGTTTTATAAAGCAGAATATTAATTATTTTTAAAATCTTTACTTCTATATTTACTTTTCTTTATATTATCATTGATATAAGCAATCTTCAAATGATTTCACGCTTTCTTTTTCGACATGTATATTTTAGATTTTTTGGTTAATAATTATTTATATAGAAATAAAAAACTTTATATCTAATTTTTAGAAAAACAAATGAAAGGAAGTCTTATGAAGATTTTTAAAAGATTTATTTTAATACTTTTTTTATTATTAATATTTTTATTATTTTCGATTTTTTCTTATGCATCAAATGTGTCTAAAAACCTTGAGTGCAATATTTTCAGACTTCATATTATAGCAAATAGTGATTCTGATGCAGATCAAAGTCTAAAATTGCAAGTTCGTGACAATATTATTTCTTATTTGGAAAAAACTTGCGATAATTGTAAATCGAAAAATGATTTTATAGAAATTGCAAATAATAATTTAGAAGATTTAAAACTTATAGCTGAAAATACTATAAAAGATAAGGGATTGAATTACCCTGTAACTATAGAAATCGGTAACTTTTATTTTCCAACTAAACATTATGGAAATATTTCGTTTCCTGCAGGATATTATGATGGTTTGAAAATAAAAATTGGAAATGCTGATGGTCAGAATTGGTGGTGCAGTTTATTTCCACCTCTTTGTTTCACAGATGTATCTTCCGGAATAATTGATGAAGAGTCAGAAGAAAATTTGAAAAGTAATATTTCTGAAGAAGAATTTAGTGTTGTCTCTTCAACAAATGGAGTGTATAAACTAAAATTTAAATTAATAGAATTTTTAAATGAAAAAAATATATTGTAAAAATTTTTCTTTTATGTTATATTTCTAATGCGAGGTAATGCTTACCTCTAAATTTATTATTAATGATTAGAAATATTGGGGGTATATATTTTGGAAAAATTAGTTATAACTGGAAAGACTCCTTTAACTGGTGAAGTAACTATAAGCGGAGCTAAAAATGCTGCCGTTGCAATCATTCCTGCAACAATTTTAATTAATGGAATTTGTACAATAGAAAATTTGCCTAATATTAGTGATGTCAAATTATATTGTAGCATCTTAGAGGAATTGGGAGTTAAAATCAAATGGAATTCTGAACATGAAATAACTGTTGACTCAAGAAATATAAAATCTTTTGTTGCTCCTATGGACATAACAAGAAAGTTTAGAGCTTCTTATTATTTAATTGGTGCATTACTTGGCAGATGTGGTCATGCTGAAATCGGGCTTCCTGGTGGATGCAATTTAGGTTCAAGACCGATTGACCAACACATTAAAGCTTTTGAAGCTTTGGGTGCTAATGTTGAAGTTAATAAAGGAAATATAATTGCAAAATCAGATAAATTAGTAGGCAATTCAATATATTTAGATGTTGTTTCTGTTGGTGCAACAATAAATGCAATGCTAGCAGCTGTATTGTCTGAAGGAGTTACTATTATAGATAATGCAGCCAAAGAACCTCATATCGTTGATGTTGCTAATTTTTTAAATACTATGGGTGCTGATATTCGTGGGGCTGGAACTGATATAATAAAAGTAAATGGCGTAAAAGAATTAAAAGGAAATGCTACATATTCAGTGGTTCCTGACCAGATAGAAGCTGGTACTTTTATGCTTGCTGCTGTCGCTTCTCGTGGAGATATTACAATTAAAAATTGTATTACAAAACATTTAGAATCAGTTACTGCTAAAATTTTAGAGATAGGTGGAAATGTTGATGCAAATGGAGATCACTTAAGAGTTTGGTGTGATAAGAGAACTTCAAAAGCTAATATTAAAACTTTGCCATACCCTGGTTTTCCAACAGATCTACAACCGCAAATGGGAGTAGTATTATCTCTTTCTAATGGAACTAGTATAATAAATGAAAGTATTTGGGAATCTAGATTTCAATATGCTGACGAGTTAAGGAAAATGGGAGCTAATGTTACATGTAATGGAAAATCAGCTATTTTTGAAGGAGTAGATGAACTATATGGTTCACCTGTTTATGCAACTGATTTGAGAGCTGGCGCTGCTCTAATAATAGCAGGTATCGCTGCAAATGGAAAAACCGAAATATACAATCTAACACATATCGACCGTGGTTACGAGAATATTGAAGAAAAATTTAGAAAGTTAGGCGCTAAAATAGAAAGAGTTGTAGAATAGAAGGAAAAGATATGTTTAATTTTTGTAGTTTGTTTAGTGGCAGTTCTGGTAACTGCTTATTTGTTGAATCAGATAATGCTAAAATTTTAATAGACTGTGGTGTTAGTCTAAAAAAGATTAACGAATCTTTAAAAAACTTTGGCTTAAGTGTAGATGCTTTAGATGGAATTTTAATAACACATGAACACTCAGACCATACCAAAGCCTTAGGAACTATAACAAAGAGATATAATATACCAATTTATGCAAACATTGAAACTGCTCACACTTTAAAAGATGTTAATTTAGGTAATTTTAAATATTTCAGAATCGACGAAGATTTTAAAATAGGAGATATTTGTGTAAAACCATTTTCTATTCCTCATGATGCTGCAAATCCTTGTGGCTTTAGTATTTATAATAATAGAAAAAAATTGACAATTGCAACAGATATTGGTCATATGAATGATTATGTATTAGAAAATCTTAAGTATAGCAATTTTCTTTTATTAGAATCTAATTATGAACCAGAATTACTTAATTGTTCAAAATATCCCTTCAATTTAAAAAGAAGAATTGCTGGTCCAAACGGACATCTTCCAAATTCAGTTGCTGGAAAAACTATAAGTTATTTGTATAATTATAATTTAGAAACTGTATTTTTAGGACATTTAAGTAAAGAAAATAATATTCCAGAACTTGCATATCAATCTGTTATCTCAGAACTACATAATAATAATATTGATACTAGCAAAATTACTGTTGAAGTGGCTAGTAGAGATGTTAATAGTAAATTAATAGAACTTTGTTAGAAGAATTAGTTGTCACTAATTCTTTTTTTTATTTGATAGAAATAAATTTCTTGAATTATTTTTTTTATTAAATAATATAAAATTATTAAAGATAAAATTCTAATTTTATTCACCTCCTAAATTTATTTATATTTTTTGTATTTATCACTCTCCTATCTAACTTCAAATATACGTATATCAAAGTTACAAACCTTCATTTAGCCACTAAAATATTTTTTAATTTAATCAATTTTTTATAATATTGTGCAATAGTTTTTTTAGTCTTTCATAATAACAATAATTTTATAACCCATACATTTATTAATGTCAATTTAAAATTCCAATATTATATGCAAATATTGATGCCATTATTCCAATAAAATCTGCTATTAGTCCTATTGCAATAACTTCTTTAGCATCTTTAATTTTAACTGCAGAGCTATAAAGTGCAGCAACAAATATTGTTGTTTCTGTTGCTCCCATTATTGTTGAAGCAATTAACCCAATTTCTCCATCTGGTCCAAATTTTTTCATAAGCTCTGTCGCAATTGCTGTTGTCGTGCTTCCAGATATCGGTCTTAATACTATTAATGGCGTAAGTTCTGGATTTATCCCTATAATTTTAAAAATTGGAGAAAGAATATTTGTAAGCGATTCTAAAACCTTAGAATTGCTTAACATTGATACAGCTACCATTAACCCTAATAATGTTGGAAATAATTTTAATGCTATTTTTGCTCCTTCTTCTGCTCCTTTTATAAATAAATCAAAAATATTCTTTTTTTCTTTTAATCCTATTATTATTGTTATTAAAAGAAATATTAAAATAGCATAATTACTAAAGTATTCTAATATTTTCATTTTCTAAAAAACCTTATATATATTTTAGAAATAATAATTATAGATATAAAGCTCATAAAACTCGCAAACCATATTCCAAAAATTATACTACTTGGTTTCTGAGAGCCCAAACTTGTTCTTATTGCTATTATTGTTGTTGGTATTAATTGTATTGAAGCAGTATTTATTAGCATAAATTTTATCATAGAATTTGATAATTTATCTTTATTTTTATTTTCTTTTTGTAGCTCTTCCATTGCTTTTAATCCACATGGTGTTGCAGCATTACCTAGTCCTATTATGTTTGATACCATATTCATTGATATATTATTATAACATTCTGTGTCTTTTGAAATCTCAGGAAATATACAATGTATTAAAGGATTAATAATTTTTTTTATTTTTGATAAAATACTTGTATTACTAACGATTTTCATTATTCCAGTCCAAAAGCAAATATTTCCAGCTAATGTAATAACAAAATTAGTTGTTGTTTGAATAGATTCAAATAAGGAATTATTAACATATTCAATATTTCCTGAAAAAAATCCATAGCTTATTGCTATAATAATAAATATTCCCCATATCTTATTTAACATATCTACCTCTTATTTCTGATTAATAAATATGCTAATTATGGGGATTTTATAACTTTAATATTCTAAAAATTTTTTATATATTTCGTTCTTAGATACGTTTCTATCTTTTGCTATTTTTTTAATAATTTCTTTTTTATCTAATCCTTCTTTTTCATAAAATTTATAATGTTCTTCTAAAGTCTTTTTATTTAGGTTTTCTGTTTCAATTTCATTTTTGGTTTTGTTATTTCCTTCAATAATAATAACAAATTCACCTTTAGGTTCTTCAATATTTTCTAAAATTTTTGATATTTTTCCTCTAATGAATTCTTCATGTATTTTTGTTATCTCTTTTGCTAAACAGCATTCTCTATCCCCAAGTTCTTCATAAATTGTGGACAAAGTATTTTTTAATTTATGTGGTGCTTCATAAAATATTAAAGTATTTACCTCATATTTTATTTCTTGCAAAATCGTTTTCTTTTCATTTTTGTTTACTGGTAAAAATCCTATAAATTTAAAGCATTTTGTGTTTATTCCTGATGCTATTAATGCATTAACAAGAGCACAAGCCCCTGGTATTGGTATTATTTCAATATTATTTTTTATTGCTTCTTTTACAATAACTTCTCCAGGGTCAGATATTCCTGGTGTACCAGCATCACTAACAAGTCCAATATTTTTTCCTTCTAGTAACTTTTTTATAAGAATTTCTGATTTAGTATTTTCCATTTGTTTATAGTAACTAATTAATGGTTTGGAAATATTAAAATGATTTAACAATTTTAATGTATGCCTAGTATCTTCTGCTGCTATTAAATCAACTTCCTCTAAAGTTTTTAAAGCCCTTATTGTTATATCTTCTAAATTTCCAATAGGAGTTGCAATTAAATATAGTTTTCCACTCATTTTATTTTTCTACCTCTTTATTATATATTTTTAGTATTTCATCTGTATATTGTCCTTTATTATTATATACTATTAATGGCTTATCAACTTTCATAAATTCTTTCCCATCTTTTACTGCTTTTATTAATACCATTTTTGATTCTTTTTGTAAGTCTGAGTATACAAATCTTATCTGTTTTGGTTCCAATCTATATTTTTTTAATTTGAAAATTATTTCAGAAAGTCGATCTGTTCTATGTACCATATAAAATTCGCCTTTTGGTTTTAATAATTTATAACTTATTTTTATAATGTCTTCTAATGTACATTCTACCTCATGTCTAGATATTAATTTATTTTTGTTTATATTTATTTTTCCCGTTAATTCTTTCTTATATGGTGGATTTGTTACTATTGCATCAATAGTGTTATTTTCTAAATATTTATTTATATTTTTTATATTATCATGTATAATTTCAATTTTATTTTCTAGCTTATTAAACTTTATACTTCTTTTTGCCATTTCAGCAACATCTTTTTGAACTTCTATTCCATATATTTTTTCTGCTTTACTTTTTTTAGACAATAGAATAGAAATTATTCCTGTCCCAGTTCCTATATCTAATACTTTTGATTTGTTTTTTATTTCTTTAGCAAAATCTGATAATAATATGCTATCTATACCAAAGCAGAACCATTCTGAATTTTGTATTATTTTTAAACCTTCATATTCTAAATCATCAATTCTTTCATTTTCTTCTAATTTCATAAAATACTCCTATACCAATTCTTAATTATTATAATACAAATTTACATAAATAACAATATTGTTTTTGTTTATTATATTAAAACTTTATTTCACTATTTGGAAATCCCAAATTTTCTATACCATCTATTAATATTTTTATTGATGATACTTCATTTAACTGAGTTAATGTGTTATTAATAGATTCTATAATATTTTTTCTTATTTTTTCATCTTCAGAGCAGTTTTCTATAAATTGTCTAGAAAAATCTATTTTTAAACAGTAGTTTTCTATGCTAACACTGTTTAGAATTACTCCCTCTGGAATAGTTTTTTCTAAATTTTCATTCTGTGGACCTTCCATTAATAATTGCAATATGTTTTTATATGGTTCTAACAATAAATCTTTTGAACTTATATTTCTAATTTCTGTCTCTAATTCTTTAGTTTCTTTATTTTGAAAATATAATATTATTGTTGTCATTTTAGAATCTTCTTCTGAAATTTCTTCTTCTGGTATATATTCTTCAACATTTCCATTTCTGTTAAAATAAAAAACTATACCTACTATTAAAACTGCAATTACACATATAATAATTATAATTTTTTTCTTCATATATCCTTTCCTCCTTTTTTTCTAATCCTATGCTTGACTTTCCACTTTTATTCATTGACATTAATTCGTTTTTGATGTATATTTAGCTATAATATATGTAAAATTTTGTCGATTTTACTATATAATTTTAAGGAGTGTTTTATATGAAAAATTTATTACATGTTGGTTTGGATGTTGGTTCAACAACTGTAAAGATTGTAGTATTGGATGAAGATTTAAATGTAATTTATAACACATATACAAGACATTTTTCTGATACTAAAAATACAATTTATAAAATATTATATAAATTATTATCTGATTTTCCAGATTATTCTTTTACAATAACCTTCACTGGTTCAGGAGCTCTAGAGATTTCTAAATTGTTAAACATACCATTTATTCAGGAAGTTATTGCTTGTAAAAAATCTGTAGAAACTTATATTCCTCAAACCGATGTTGTAATTGAGTTGGGTGGAGAAGATGCAAAAATAATATATTTTGATAAATTTATTGAGCAACGAATGAATGGTACATGTGCTGGTGGTACAGGAGCTTTCCTTGACCAAATGGCTTCTTTATTAAATACTGATACTGCGGGATTAAATGAGCTTGCTAAAAACTATTCAAATATATATCCAATTGCTTCTCGTTGTGGAGTTTTTGCTAAAACAGATATTCAGCCCTTGTTAAACGAAGGTGCTGCAAAAGAAGATATTGCTGTTTCTATATTTCAAGCTGTAGTTAATCAAACAATCAGCGGTCTTGCTTGTGGAAGACCTATTAGAGGAAATGTTGCATTTTTGGGTGGTCCTTTAAATTATCTATCAGAACTTAGAAAAAGATTTATTGAAACTTTAAATTTAAAGGATGATGAAGTGATTTTACCAACTGATGCACATTTATTTGTTGCTAAACGGAGCAGCTTTAGACTCTTTAAACAATAACGTAATAGCTTCTAAAGAATTAAGTGAAAAATTAGAGAATTTTAAAAATACAAATTATACAGAAAGTAAACCTTTACCTGCCCTTTTTAATTCAGAAGAAGAATATGAAAAATTTAAAAAAAGACATGAAAAAGCTAAAGTTAAAAGAAAAAGTTTAGAAGACTTTTCTGGAGATTGCTTTATTGGTATAGACGCAGGGTCAACAACAACAAAGTTAGTTTTAATTGATAATGAAGGAGCTCTACTTTATTCTTTATATGAAAGTAATCATGGAAATCCTTTAAAAAGTGTTATTTCTATGCTGAAAAAACTATATTCTGTAATTCCATCTACTGCTAAGATACGTTTTAGTGGTGTTACTGGATATGGTGAAAAACTAATTCAAACAGCTTTAAATGTAGACTTAAACGAAATAGAAACTATCGCTCATTATACTTCTGCTAAGAAATTTTTACCCAATGTTAATAGCATAATTGATATTGGTGGACAAGATATGAAGTATATTAAATTAAAAGATAACAATATTGAAAACATAATGCTTAATGAAGCATGTTCTTCTGGTTGTGGATCTTTTATTCAAACATTTGCAGAAAGTTTAGGTCTAACTATTTCTGAATTTGTTGATGAAGCAATAAAATCAAAATCACCTGTTGACTTAGGTTCTAGGTGTACAGTATTTATGAATTCAAAAATAAAACAAGCTCAAAAAGAAGGTTTTTCTGTTGGTGATATATCTAGTGGTCTATCATATTCAGTTGTTAAAAATGCAATACAAAAAGTAATGAAAGTTAGAGATGTTAAAACTCTTGGAAAAAATATTGTTGTTCAAGGTGGAACTTTTTATAATGATGCTGTTCTTCGTAGTTTCGAATTAATTGTCGGTAGAAATGTAATAAGGCCAGATATCTCAGGACTTATGGGGGCTTATGGAATTGCCCTTTTGGCTCTTGAGCAATACAATTCAAATTTAGATATGGAATATTATTCTACTATATTAAAAAATGATGAATTAGACTCATTAAATATAAAAATATCTCATACTAGATGTAAGGGTTGTGAAAATAATTGCCAACTTACTGTAAATAAGTTTGGAAATAATAAAACTTTTATTTCAGGAAATAGATGTGAAAAAGGAAATGGAAAAATTTCAGAAAATACTTCTCTTCCAAATCTATATAAATATAAGTATGAAAGGTTGTTTAACTATAAGCCTTTAGAATTAGAAGACGCACCTAGAGGAGTTATTGGTATTCCTAGAGTTTTAAATATGTATGAGGATTATCCTTTTTGGTTTACATTTTTTACTTCTTTAGGTTTTAGAGTAATTATTTCTGAAAAAAGCACTAGACAAACTTATGAAAAAGGAATTGAATCTATGCCTTCTGAATCTGTTTGCTATCCAGCAAAACTTGTTCATGGACATATAATGAGCTTATTAGAAAGTGGTATAAAAACTATTTTCTATCCATGTATACCTTTTTCTAGGAAAGAGTTTAAAGATGCGGATAACAATTACAACTGTCCTATTGTAATTTCTTATTCTGAAGTTGTCAAAAATAATATAGAAGAATTAAAAAAAGATGATATAACATTTTTAAATCCTTTTTTACCATTAAATGATTTAAAAGATTTAGTAAAAGTTATATATGAATTAGATTGTTTTAAAAAATTTAAGTTTACTAAAAAAGAATTGACTCTAGCAGCAAAATTAGCAGAAAAAGAATATCAAACTTTTAGACAAGATGTGCACAACAAAGGTCAAGAAGTATTAGACTATATGAATAAAAATAATCTTCGTGGAATTGTTTTATCTGGAAGACCTTATCATGTAGACCCTGAAATTAATCATGGTATTGATACTTTAATAACAAGTTTAGGTTTATGTGTATTATCAGAGGATAGTGTATCAGATAAAATTGTTCCAAAAAGACCTTTAAGGGTTGTTGATCAATGGATGTTTCATTCTAGATTATATGCAACTGCTGATTTTGTTGGTCAACATGATAATTTAGAATTAATACAATTAAACTCTTTTGGTTGTGGGGTTGATGCCGTTACAACCGATCAAGTAGAAGAAATTCTTAAAAGCTATGATAATATGTACACATTAATAAAAATTGATGAAATAAACAATTTAGGTGCTATTAGAATAAGAATTCGTTCTTTATTAGCAAGCATGAATAAAAGAATTCGCCAAAAAGAAGAACTTAAAAAATCTAATCTCGGAGATTATGGTATTAAAAAAGTTACATTTACTCAGGATATGAAAAATGATTATAAAATATTAATTCCTCAAATGGCTCCAATACATTTTGAGTTATTTGAATCAATATTAATCTCATTAGGATACAATGTTGAACTTTTAAGAAGTTGTTCTGAAAATACAGTAGAAACTGGTCTTAGATATGTAAATAATGATGCTTGCTATCCTGCAATATTAACAACAGGACAGATGATAGAAGCACTTCAATCAGGAAAATATGATGTAAATAAAACCGCTTTGGTGATGTCACAAACTGGTGGTGGATGCAGAGCTACAAACTATATTGGATTTATAAGAAAGGCTTTAATCGATGCTGGTTTTCCAAATGTTCCTGTAATATCCTTTAATTTTGTTGGTTTGGAAAAGAAATCTGGATTTAAAATAACTCCAAAAATGATAGAACGTTTACTAAAATGTGTTATTTATGGGGACTTACTTCAGCGTATGTATCATAAAAATAAAGCTTATGAAATACATAGTGGTGAAACTCAAAAAGTTTTTGATAAATGGCTAAAAAAATGTAAAACTTTAGCTATTACTTCAAATTACAAAGAGTTCAAAAAAAGTATATTCTCAATGGTGAAAGATTTTGAAAAAATTGAACTTAATACCTCTATAGTAAAACCAAAAGTTGGCATTGTAGGAGAAATTCTCATAAAGTACCATCCTTTCGGAAATAATTACATAGCAGATACTTTAGAAGAAGAAGGTGCTGAAGTTGTTCTTCCTGATTTCATGGGATTTATTAAATATGTAGCTGCAAATAAATTAGCTTTTAGAGATTTACTAAATAAAGATAAGTCAAAATCTCAAATATTTAGTATTGCTCTTAGACTTATTGAAATATTAGAGAAAACTCCTCGTGAAGCATTAAAGAAATCAAATAAAAATTACTTGCTTCCTTGTGATGTTTCTAGTTTAGAAGATAAGGTTAAAGATATTTTGTCTGTAGGAAATCAGACTGGTGAAGGATGGTTTTTAACAGCTGAAATGATAGAATATATTCAACATGATATTCCAAATGTTGTTTGTGTTCAGCCTTTTGCTTGTTTACCAAATCATGTTGTAGGAAAAGGTGTTATAAAATCAATAAGAGAAAAATACCCTTATGCAAATATTTCTCCTATAGACTATGATCCTGGAGCAAGTAAGAGCAACCAGACAAATCGATTAAAACTTTTAATGACAATTGCTAAAGATAATTTAAATGCAACTTCTAAAAAGAAAAAAGCTATTGAAATTGAAAATATTGTTAATAAAAAAGAAAAACAAAAAATATAAGTATTTAAGGATATTATAAGATTATTATTTTGTTTATTATACCCTTTATCCTTTTAGTTGTTTTGCAAATATCATATATATTAAATACTTAACTATTAATAATCGAGTAGGAGAAATTTCTCGTGACCGAGAAGTTTCGACCTCTCACACCACCG
>JBJFFD010000012.1:0-15618 GCA_051891335.1 Candidatus Scatovivens sp. | reverse complement strand
TTTTTATTTTTTTCAAAAATTATCTTATTTTTTCCCCAGATAATTTAACTCATATGTAATTTTTGTCAATTTTATACATAAAAATATTGTTTCTTTTTCTAATTTTCATATTTTATAAAATCAATTATATAACTTGCATTAAGTAAGCCAACTAGTTTTGATTCATAAATTAAATTTGTTTTTAATTGACAAATTATTATTTTTTTATATAATTAATATAATTACTTATATTCGTTTGGAGTTAATATTGAAAAATGGAAAATATTTTAAATAAAAAAGTTTTTACTGTATTAATAATTTTATCTATGATTTCTTTTCCTATCGCAGAGTTTATTGGCATATTTTTGAAAAGAAAATTTTTTTATCAAGAAGAGCTTTTAACTTGTATAGGATTAATTTATACATGTATAATTATTTGTTATTCAATAATATTATTACATAATAAATCTAATGTTAATAATAGATTTGTTTTAAGTGATTTTTTTGTTATTGTTTCAATGTTTTTTTGTATAATTTCAATAATATTTTCAAAGAACTTAAAAAAATCTATATTGGGAGAATATGCTTATTCAGAAACTCCATTTCAGGTTCTTGGTTATTTTTCTTTATTTTTTATATCTACTCTAATATCTGACGAAAACAATAGAAAAAAAATATTTAATACATTTTTGATTTTAGGAATTTTTGAATCAATGATAGCATTTTTACAAAACTTTAGTATGTGGCCTATATCATCACTTTTTGACTCTAATTGGCATACTGAAAAGCATATGGCTTTTGGACTTACTGAACATTGTAATTATTATGCTGCTTTAGGTATTGTTTTTACTGCAATTTCTGGAACGAAATTCATTTATGAAAAGGATAAAAAAGACTCTATTATATATTTTATTATTTCTATTCTAGCTTGTATTAGTACTTTTTTTACTTATACACGTATAGCTTGGGTTGGAGTCTTTTCTGTTATTTTTGGAATTTTATTTATTGAATTTTTTATATATAAAAAAGGAAAAAATTTATTACTATTTAAAAAACATATAAAAAAATTTATATTATTATCTATAAGTTTCTTTATTTGTTTTTTAGTTATTGGACTTTTATCTGGTCAATTAATGGACGATTTCTTTTCAACAAAAAAAGAATTAAATTCTAACTTTGAAAACTTTGGAACAAAAAGAGGAACTATTTGGAAAGTTGGATTAAATTCATTAAAATACTATCCTTTAACCGGTGTTGGTTTTGACAATTATAGATATTCATTTGAAATTTACCCTGAAAGTTTTGGATGGTCTCAAAATAAAGGACATAATGAATATATACATACTCTTGTAACACAAGGAATTCCTTCCGGAATAAATTATTTAGTTTTTGCATTTTATTGCTGTTATTTCCCATTTAGAAAAATATTAAAAAAAGATAGTGAATTTGGAAAATCAGATTTAACAAAAATATTTTTTATAGCTCTTTTTGCTTATTTCGTTCAGGCATTATTTAATAGTAGTGTTACTAATGTTGCACCATATAAATGGATTTTAATGGGCTTGTTATTACCAAGAATAGAACAAAAAAATTTATTGGAAATTAAATTGTTTAAGAAAAATAAATAATTAATAAAAATGTTTTAAATTTGTTTTAGGTTTGAAATCTAACTCGCAAAATTTATTAATCGGTTTCTGATTTGTAGGGGCGATTTTAATCGCCCGCAAAGAAACTGTTTCAAATTAGTGCGAAATCTTCCCCCCTACGTTATTTAATCGATATTTAAGGGCAGACACAAGACCTGCCCCTACATTATTAAACGCCTTTCATTTTTCCTTTACTGCCCATTTTTGGGCCTTGCATTGCTAAAATATTCTGATCATAAGAAACAGTTAGTTTTTCTTTTTCTTCATGTTTTCTTATAGCAATGTCTATTACTTCATCTAATTCTTGGGTAAATGTTTTTCCACTAGCTTCCCATAAATAATACGATAATGCTCCTGGTATTGTATTTATTTCATTAACATATGTAGTATCAGTATCTTTATCAATCAAAAAATCTACCCTTGAAACACCAGAACATCCCAACACTTTAAATGTTTCTTTTGCTAGCTTTTGTATTTCTTCTCTTTTTTCATCACTAATATCTGCTGGTAGTTTTTTGTTTGATACAGCCATGCCTTTTCCGCCAGATTTTTGAAGCATTCCTTTTATTCCTTTAGAATTTGTTTTTCCACCTGCCATATATTTATCTGTGTAACTTAAAATATCATCTTCAAAACAAGGTTCTTCGCATACAGAAGCTTCTGTTTCAGCAATATCCCCAATTACTGAACAGTTAATTTCTTTTAAGTTTTCAATTGCTTTTTCTACTAAAATTCTATCTGAAAACTCCATAGCGAAATCAATTGCCTCTGTTAATTCTTGTTTATTTTTTGCTTTTTTTATTCCAACACTTGAACCCAAATTAGCAGGCTTAACAATAACAGGATAATTTATTTTTTCTTCTATTTCGTTTATAAATTTATCTTCATCTTTATTATATTCCATACTGTAAAATGAAACATAATCTACTACAGGTAAACCAGATTCCTTCATTACTTTTTTCATAATAATTTTATCCATTCCAATACTAGATGACAAAATATCTGGTCCAACACAAGGTATTCCTAATAAATTTATAAAAGCAGCAATTGTTCCATCTTCTCCATTTGTTCCATGTATTATAGGAAAAGCAACATCTATAGTATTTAATACTCTTTTTCCAACAATAGGTGCAGGTATTCTTATAACTTCAACTCTTTTTCCATTGTTTACTACAGCTACTTTATAACTTCTTTTTAATAAAACATCTATATCTTTATACTGATATAAGTCTAACAAATCATCACCTGTATACATTACTCCTTGTTTTGATATATATATTGGAACAATTTCATATTTGCTTTCATCAATACTTGCAATTGCTTGGCTCATAGTTATAACAGAAATTTCATGCTCTACAGACTTTCCTCCAAAAAATATACCCAATTTAATCATAATTAATCCCCTTTCTCTTTTAGGCATAAAGCCAGCTTTAATTTTTCAAACACTTTCTTTATAAATAATTATCTGGCAAATCGTTTTCTAATAAAACTACTGTATTTTCATCTAGCATTTCTCTCATTTTATTTAATCCGTCATCTAAATTCTTTGCAATATATATTTTTTCTTCTGAATATTTTGCTTCTTTTAATCCATCTTTTAGTGGAATTGCTTGTTTTTCACCAACTAATATTACAAAATCGCATCCCTTTGTTGCATATTTTCCAAAGTCTTTATTTAGCTCATATTGTTTATCTCCTAATTCTACTATTCCTGGTGTTATTAAAATTCTCTTTTTATCTTTAAATTCTGACAAAACATCTACGGCAGCTTTTGCACCTTTTATGTTTGAGTTATACGCGTCATCAATAATTATACTTCCATTTGAGTTTTGTTTTAATTCTAATCTATGTTCTACAGGTCTTATCATTTTTACACCAGATTTTATTTGTTCTGCAGATAATCCCAATTTATCTGCAATAGCTACACCACAAACTATATTTAATATGTTTAATTTTCCTAAAAGTTTTGTTTTAATATAAATTTTTTCTTTATTAGGAGTTACTACTTCAAAACTAGAACCTTTTGAAGTTATTTCTATATTATCTGCATAATAATCTGCTTTTTTGCTCAAACCATATTTAACAATATTTTTAGATAGTTCTGCTTTTTTTATATTTTCGTCCTCCCAGTTTACAAAAGCAATTCCATCATTAGGTAGAGAATTTATTAATTCTAATTTCGTTTTTGATACATTTTCTATGGATTTAAATGTATCCAAATGTTGTGGGCCTATTGCTGTCAATATTCCATAATTTGGTTTTACAATATCACAAATTTCTTTTATATCACCTACATATTTTGCTCCCATTTCACAAATAAACAAATTATGTGTTGGGCGCAATTCTTCATTTATTGTTCTTACAACTCCCATTGTTGTATTGTAACTTTCTGGAGTCATCAAAGTATGATATTTCTTTGAAAGTATTGTTTCAACAATATATTTTGTACTAGTTTTTCCATAACTTCCCGTTATTCCAACTATTTTTAAGTTGTTATTTTCTTTTAATTTTTCTTTAGCTTTTAAAATAAATTTAAGTCTAATTAATTTTTCAATCGGTTTATTAATGATATTTACAATATATACAAAAATATAAGCTATTTCAATTATTGTATTAATTAATATTAAAGCAAATTTAGAATCAATAGAATTTCCTATAAACACAATAGTTATAAATATAACAAATAGCGTTATATACATTCTTTTTATTCTACTGGTTGTAACAAAAGGTTTTTTTTCTTTTTTCTTTTTAAAAATTATCGCTAATGTTACTAAAACTAATAGGTTTAGAACTAACCCTAATTCTTTTTTTATGAACGTTATTATTATTGTTATAATTAATAATATAACCTCTTTTGTTTTAAATATATTTTTATTATTATCTTTTATCCATTTTATATATCTATCATTATAATAATTCTCTAATTGTAAAATATGTAATCCATGTCTTATTTTTTTATAACAAAAAATAAAAAATATTAAAAAATTAAAATTTAACAAAAAAATTTCCATTAAAATCTCCTTAAATATCATTTTTAAAAAATTCATCTAAAACTAATTTACAATTTTCTATATTCTCCAAATAAGAAAAATGAGTTCCATATGGATATTCAACCAATCCACAATTTGGTATGCTTTTTTCTATTTCTTTTGCATCAGATATTGGGGTTGCTGTATCTAATCCTCCCCAAATTAAAAGTGTAGGAACATTAATATTTTTTAATAATGGTCTTTGATCTTCATTTAATATTATTTTCATTGTATCCTTTAATACTGTTGGCGAAGATTTATAATCACTAGATCCAACTTTTCCTCTTAATTTTTTTCTCAGATTTTTTGCTGATTCTGTGTTAGGTAATAAATTTAAAATTATTTTACCAGTTTTAAAAAATCCAACTTTTATATAATATGTTAATTTCCTTTTTGGTTTTAATCCTGCACTATCTATTAATACTATTTTTTTAGGAGAAATTATTTTTCTGCCAACCGCATTTATTATTATTCTTCCACCATTAGAATGACCTATTAATATCGGATTTTGTATATTCAATTTTTCCATGAATTCTTTTAAAAAATCTCCAAAGTCATCTGATGTTAATGGTTCTTCTGGCAAATCACTTTTTCCAAATCCTACAACATCAACTAAATATATTTTAAATTTTTTAGATAAATTAGCTGCTAGTGGTCTCATACTTTCTAAGTCTGTAAGCCATCCATGTAGCATTATAATCGGATTTCCTTCTCCTATTTCTTCATAATTTATATTCCATTTTTTTATTTTTACTTGCAATTTTTTCACCTTTCTATTTTTATTAATAATTTATTCAAAATTAAAAAAAACGTTAAATACTGGATAAAATTTTATCCAGTATTATATTACACTATTTTCTTCTATTTTTCAACTTTTTTTAAATTGTTAATGTCCCACCTTCTGTTTCTAATATTACTAATATATCTTCTTCTTCTCCTGTTTCAACATTAATATATACTAAAAATTCTTTGTTTGAAACAGTACCTTTAAATTCATAACATAATTTTTCTGTTTTCCATTCAGTTGGAATTATTGCTGTGCTTTCAGAAATTATATTTAATTTATCATTTAATTTTTGTCTAGCCTCTTCAATTGTTATTTTTGCTTTTTTTATTTCTCTTTTATAATGTGCATTTAAGTATCCTGAAGTTTCACATCCTAGTACTTCTCCATTATCTAGAGCAATTTTTACTTTTATTAAATCTGGATATATTACAATATCATCTTGAACATAAGCATAATTTACTGTAAGTATGTTTTCAAGATTTGTATAATAAGTTTCTTTCATGTTAGAAAATCCAATTTTATTCAAAAATTCTTTTCCTATTTGATTTGCATCTTGAATACCAATTTTTTCTTCTTCTACATTTCTATCATTTTGAAGAGCAACAATCCAACCACCTTTTTTAGAAATCTCAATTCCATATTCTTTTTCATGATTTTTTACTTTTACTGTAAAATCATAAACTGGAATATCTGCATTTTCAATAAATCCATTACTTGTTATATTTTCTATTTCATCATTAAAAAAGCTACCAATTTTTTCTTTAGCTTGTTCTTCAGTTATATCTTCTCCTGTTAATCCTTTTTTTTCCATATGACTAATATGTTCTGAATATGCTCCATCATAAATCAGACCTTCATATTCATTAAAATTATTTTCTATACTTGAAAACACAGATACATTATCAACTTCCTGTGCAAAATTTAATCCTTTACCTGCTGTATTTAAACTATCCCAGCTTATTTGTCCTGAATATAATTCCTCTTCAAGTTGATTTAATGTATTTTCTAATTCTAAACAATATTTATTAAGTTCTTCAAGATTTTTGAAATCTTCATCTGTAAGATCCTCTTTATTTGTATTTTTTCTGGACAAGGCATATGAATAATCGCTTACTTGATTTAAAAATTTTATTGTTTGAGATTGGTTTTCAGAATCAAAAGGAATTCTAGATAAATATACCATTGCCAAATTAGCTTCTTTCCATATTTGAGTTAAATTTTCTACAGCTATATTGGAACTTTTAGAAAGCATTGCTTTTGCTAAAAAATTTTCAACATTATTTATACAATTAACAGCTTCGCCAAATGATTCATTATAATCATTATTTAGGGAATTTTCATACTTTTCTTTTAATTTATAAGAATAGTATCCAGTAATTATTGTTAATATTAACAGCAAAACTATTATTATACTTTTATAATTTCTTTTGAAAAAATTTTTCATATTTTATTAATCTCCTCTTAAAAATTAATATTTTATTTATATAATTTTTTCCATATTTACTAAAAATATACATACTTATATTTATTTTATATTATTTTAGTGATATACTTACTTTATATAAAATTAAAAGGAGACTTGCATGAATAAAGTTTTAATTTTTTATGGCTCTTATGGTGGAGGACATTTATCTGCAGCCAAATCAATATCCGAATTTTTAAAAAATGAAAATCCAGATTTAATAATAGAAATGGTAGATTGTATAGAATATATTAATAAATACTTAAATAAATTATCTACAGAAGCTTATAAAGAAATGGCAAAAAAATTTCCTTTTATGTGGGAACTTTTTTATAATAGGTCTCAAGATGGAGCATTAGCCAAAATTACTACTACAACAAATAAAATTTTGTCACATAAAATAAAACAATTAATTCAAGAATTTAATCCGGATTTAATTGTGTCAACACATCCATTTAGTAGCCAAATGTGCGCAATATTAAGAAAAAGAGGCAAAATAGACTGCAAAATTGCGACAATTCTTACAGACTATAAAATTCATAATCAGTGGTTGTATTTACCTGAATATATAGATTTCTTTTTTGTTTCTAATCCAGACATGAAAAAGGATATGATTTCCAAAAACATAAATGCTGAAAAAATTTTTGTAACAGGAATACCAGTTTCTTCAAGGTTTTCTGAAAATTTTAATGATGTTCAAACTTATTCAGAGTTTGGACTTTCTCCAGAAAAAAAGACTGTTTTATTTTTTGCTGGTGGAGAATTTGGACTAGGAAGAAATACAACTTTTATGACTCTAAAAGCTATTATTAGACTATTTAAAGATACTCAAGTTATTGCAATTTCAGGCAAAAATCAAAGAATGAAAAAAAGATTCAAGGACTTAATAGAAGCAACAAATTCTTCTGATAGAGTTAAATTATTAGAATTTACTAATAAAATACCAGAGCTTATGCATATCGCTGATTTTGTAGTAACTAAACCTGGCGGATTAACAATAACAGAATCTTTAGTTTCAAACCTTCCTATTATAATAATTAATCCAATTCCTGGACAAGAAGAAGAAAATGCAGAATTTTTAGAAAAATATAATACTGCTATTTGGATAAAAAAGGGGGACAATATAGCTAGAACATTAAAAAATCTTTATAGAAATCCTGAAATATTTTTAGAAATGTCTGAAAATACAAAAAAATTAGCTAACCCAAATTCTACCAAGGATATTTGTAAAATTTTATTATTAAATTGCTAAATTAAAAATTTAGCGAACAAAAGTGGACTTCTTAAACATTTTATATTATTTAAACATTTTTAAAGTCCACGTATTTGTTCGCATGTGCCAAATTTTATGTAATAAAATTTGTGTATAAAATTGGCGAAGCCTTTATATAATAGGAAGTTCAACTAACTTTCCTATTATATAAAAAAATACGATTATTCTAAAAATAGAATAATCGTATTTTTTCACCAAAGATCCTCCGGTTCTAATTCTTCTGAATCTTCATCAAAAGAATTTTCGTAAGCATAATCTTCATCACTTTCTTCGTCAAGGTTTTCTTCTGCAAACTCTGCTGCTGCTACAACATCTGGATGTTTATCCTTCATAAGTTTTTTTCTTGTTTTTTTACTTGTGTAGATATTTGCTGCAACAGTCGACCTTACCATGGGAAATTTGCTTGTTGAAAGGACATCTAAAGCACTTTCTTCTGTTATTTCTGAAGCAAGCATCTCTAGTAATTCTTCAGACAACCCTGAAACCTTTATTGTAATGAATCTTTTGCCAAACATATTATGCACCTACTTTTTAAAATTATTTTTTTAAGTAATTGACCACGGGATATTACCCTTACTTTGTTTTAGTATAATATCATATCTTTACATAAATTTCAATCTTTTATATTTCATTTCTTCCTTCTAGTGCTTTTGTTAATGTTATTTCATCAGTATATTCCAGATCCCCACCTATAGGAATACCTCTTGCAATTCTTGTGGTTTTTATTCCAAATGGTTTCACAAGTTTCGAAATATACATTGCAGTTGCCTCCCCTTCTACTCTTGGATTAGTTGCTAATATTATTTCTTTTATTTCATTTTGTCCAATTCTACTCATTAATTCCTTTATTTTTATATCATTTGGTCCTATTCCATTCATTGGAGATATTGAGCCATGTAATACATGGTAAACACCATTAAATTCGTGTGTTCTTTCCATGGCAATAACATCTCTTACATCTTCGACAACGCAAATTATACTACTATCTCTTTTTGGATTGTTACATATTAAACATGGGTCTGTATCTGTTATATTAAAACAATTTGAGCAATATTTTAAATTCTTTTTTGCATTTGTTATTGAATCTATAAATTCTTTTATTTCTTCATCACTCAAATCTAACATATAAAATGCTAGCCTTTGAGCCGTTTTATGTCCTATACTTGGTAATTTTTCAAAACTTTCTACTAACTTTTCTATTGATGGTGAATAATAACCCATTTCATTTCTCCTACATTAATCCTGGTATATTAAATTTTCCCATTTGACTCATCTGTTCTGCGTCAACTTTTCTTAAAGCCTCATTCAAACATGTTAAAATTAAATCTTCTAACATTTCTACATCCTCAGGATCTACAACTTCTTTATCTATCTTAATTGATTTTATTATTTTATCTCCGCCTACTACAGCTTTAATTGCTCCTCCTCCAGCGGTTGCTTCAAACTCTTTTGAGGTTATTTCTTCTTGAGTTTTTTCCATTTCAGATTGCATTTTTTTAGCTTCTTTCATCAATTGATTTAGATTCATTCCTCCAAATCCTCCCATTCCTCCTGGGAATCCTCCTCTTTTTGCCATTTTTATATCCTCCTTTAATCTATAATATTTATATCTATTCCTAATTCTTCAATAGGATTTTTATTAGTATTCTTTTCAGTTTCTAATTTGTTGTTTTCTCCATATTTTATATGCATTTCTTCTCCAGTAATGTCCATAATAACTTTTATTAGATCATTTCTATTATTTGCATCATCTAATATTTGTTTATTGAAGCTAGTCATACCATTTGGAAAATTTATTTCTAAAATCATATCACCATTTTTGCTTACAACAGTATTAGCTAAACAAGTATATAGTCTAAACTTCCCTGTTTTCTTTAATGTTTCTAGAACATTTTTCCACATTTGTGAAGCTTCTAAATTTTTCTTAGATTCTTTCTTTATTTGTGTTTTTTTTTCTTCTTGAGCAAATTCTTCCTCTTTTTTGTATTCTTCTCTAAATTTGTCTATAAAATTTTTTTCTTTTTTTTCAGTTTTTGTAGCTAATATTTCTTCTAATTTAGCTATTCTTTTTTCTAGATTATTTTCTATGTTTAAATTATTTTCTCTAATAGTTCCATTACATTTTCTGCATGCTTTTATTATTCCAGTTTGGAACATTATTGTTTTATGAGATGAAAATTTTATATCATTTTCTAAATCTGACAATTCATAAATTAATTCTAGAATTTCTTCTTTGTCAGTTTTATTACTCAATTCTTCAATAATTGCCAATTCAGATTCACTATATATTGATAGATTTTTTGTTGTCTTAAATATTAGAATATCTTTTATATATTTTATAATTTCCCATAAAAAATTATATAAATCTTTTCCTTGATTTATGACTTCTTCAAGAACATTTAAAGCTTCAGTTTCATCTTTATTAAAAATTGCCAAAGTTATTTTGTTGATATATTCTAAGCTTGGAATTCCAACTAAATCTTTAACTTCAGTTTCATCTATTTTTTCGATATTTTCTTGTGCACATCTTTCCAAAATACTTATAGCATCCCTCATTGCACCTTCTGATAATGTTGCTATTATTTTTAATGCTCCATCTGTTATATTTATTTTATCTTTTGAACAAATTATTTTTAATCTTTTAATAATATCTTCATCAGATATTTTTTTATAATCAAATCTCTGGCAACGAGAAAGAATTGTTGCTGGCAGCTTCTGAGGTTCTGTAGTGGCTAATAAAAATTTTACATGCTCTGGTGGTTCTTCTAATGTTTTTAGAAGAGCATTAAAAGCTCCTGTTGAAAGCATATGAACCTCATCAATTATATATACTCTATATTTTGCTTTTGTTGGCAAAAAATTAACTTCTTCCCTAATTGCTCTTATATCTTCAACACTATTATTTGAAGCAGCATCCATTTCTACTACATCTGTTAATGAGCCATTTAAAATTTCCTTGCAAATTTCGCACTCGTTACATGGTTCTCCGTCAATTGGTTTTAAACAATTAACAGCTCTTGCTAGAATCTTTGCAGTTGTTGTTTTTCCTGTTCCTCTTCCTCCTGTAAAAAGATATGCATGTCCAACTCGATCTGACATTATTTGGTTTTTTAACGTTTTCGTAATATGCTCTTGACCAACCATATCTCTAAAATTTAATGGTCTAAATTTTCTATATAAAGCAGTATATGACATTTTACCACCTCTTTTCATTTTTAAAAGCTTTTCTTAAGGAAGGCATGCTCCACATAAATACACTACTTATCGCTGCTTTCTTCCGAACCTGACGAGATTCATAGCTTTTTATTGAATCATACCTTCCTTAAGAAAAGCTCTTGGTTCAAGTTATACTTTCTTAATCTCTTAAGGATTATATATTGATTTATACAAAATTTCAATACTTTTATTTAAAATATATTATACTCTTTTAAAAACTAAATTATTTAGATTATAAATTTCTATACTTGAAGATCCCTCTTCTAAAATATTTCCAACAGGTAAATCTAAAGATACTGTAGTTTTATAAGATATATTATCACTTGTTTTAATTGTTAAATCAAAACTAATATTATTTTTTATTTGATCTATTGTTACTCCAGCCTTAGTTAATAAAGTACCATCATAAACAATCTCTGTATCCTCATTAGATATATATTCTCCCAAATTTTCTAATTTTACTCTAAAACCTAGAATTCCTCCGCCATTATTTATTTGAAGTTTTTTTAAATCATCTATATTACCACCAATGTATTCTATGCTACTATCCATATAGTCTTGTTCGCTATATTTGTACAAATTTTTTAATTCTCCTGTAGGTCTTAATATTTTTATTGTTCCCTTTTGTGGTGCATTATTTATTTTAAAATTATCTATTAAAATACTTGATATTGCTATTTTTGTTTCTTCTTTTTGATTAATATATATGTATATATCATTAGGTTGAGATATATTTATTGCCCATAAATCATCTGTACCTTCTATTACATCTCCTTCAATATTACTTGTTATTAATATTTTTTCTATCTCATAAGGAAGAGTTTTCTCCCCTTCAACTTGATATTTAATAATAGAAAAAATTGTTAAAGTTATAATAATTAAAATCGCTGATACAAATATAATTTTTTTAATTACTGCTTCTTTCTCCAATATTTTTTTTCCTCTTTCTTAAATTTTTAAAAAATTCTTTTAAAATTTTTTCGCACTCGTCCTTTAATATATATTTTTCTATTTCTACTTTATGATTAAATTCAAAATCTTCTAATAAATTTAATTTTGAACCACACGCACCAGTTTTATCATCGTTTGTTCCAATATATATTTTTTTTATTCTAGAATTAATTAGTGCACCAGCGCACATTGAGCATGGCTCTAGTGTAACATACATTTCACAATCTAACAATCTCCATGAATTTAATTTTTTACAAGCTTTCTCTATTGCTAAAATTTCTGCATGACATATTGAATTGTTTTTTATTTCTTTTAAATTATGTGCTCGTGATATTATTCTATTGTCTTTAACTATTACAGCTCCAACAGGAATCTCATCTTTTTCATAAGCTTTTTTAGCCTCCTTAAGAGCCTCTTTCATAAATTTTTCTTTCATAATATTCCTTTATTTTGTAATTAATTTATATTTGTTATTATAACATATATTAAATAAAAGTAAAATTTTTTTATTTATTTTGTGTTTAAAAATTTACAATTTTCTAGACAGTTGCAAAATGAAGTTGGCGACGAAAACATCTGCCTCCTATATAAATTCTATTCTATTAGCCTTTAATAGAAGCAATGTAAACTTATTAATTACTTTATCTCCTTTAAGCATTTTGAGATCTATGTATTTGTTTGGCATACCAAATTTTATGTTAGCGCATTTTGCTTTATAGAGCTATTTTATATATATGAAAAGAGTATTTATACGATTCAATGTATGAACACTCTTATTTTTTTAGCAAAACTATTTTATTTTAAAAATTTGCAAAATTTTATTTAGTATTCTTTTAAACAAAGGTTCTTTGTACTCAACCATTTGCAAACATTGTACTTGTTCTTTCTCTTCTTCTACAATAGTTTCTTTTTTCTTAAATATCTTATCTGGATTGAACTTTTCTTGTAAAATTTCTTGGTATTCTTTTTCATTTTTGCCATATACCATTTTTAGTCGTTCTCTTTCT
The DNA here is from genome assembly GCA_051891335.1 of Candidatus Scatovivens sp. GTDB lineage: Bacteria > Bacillota > Clostridia > TANB77 > CAG-508 > Scatovivens. Next base: position 2,268 of record JBJFFD010000012.1, on the reverse strand, counting down.
AGTTCATCTTGACACCAATATTCCAAATTAAGTAAAGCAATTAGTCCTAATGTTTCTTCTTTTAGGTTCTGCTCTTTTATCGGAACCGTTGGGTCAATTCCCTTTATATACTCTTTATCTTTTTCTCGACTAAACAATTCTCTCAACTTTTGAGGTATCATATTTCTTTGGTCAATACTTAGTAATCCTAAAAATTCATCTATCTCTGAATATGCTTGTCTTGTGTTAATTGATAATCCCATTTATTCCACTATCTCCGTTTCTTCTACTTTTTCATCTTTTCCTTTGCTTACGTCTTTAATGCCTTGTGCTTGTCCGTTAATAGTACTTGTTTTTGTTGTTTCTTCTGTTGCTTCAATTGCACTTCCTAACAAATCTTGACTACCTGTGGCATTTTGTTTTGTCTCTTCTTGATGACCCTTTATTATACTTTTTCTTTTTGCTAGAATAGCTTCTTTTTCTTCTTTAGTTTTTGCTTGAATATATTCTTTTCTTATTTCTTCGTCCTCTGCTTTTGTCATTCCTGTTACTTGCATATATGCACTATCTAATGTTACATCACAAGAATATAATCTTTGTCCATTAAAGTTAATATATACAGACTCGCCTCTTGATTTATATTCTTCTAATAATTTTACTGCACCATCTATTGTATTTCCATATTTATAAACAAAATCAACTTCTACCGCATTCTTCTTCGCCTCTTCTTGATGACCCTTTATTATACCTTTTCTTTTTGCTAGAATAGCTTCTTTTTCTTCTTTAGTTTTTGCTTGAATATATTCTTTTCTTATTTCTTCGTCCTCTGCTTTTGTCATTCCTGTTACTTGCATATATGCACTATCTAATGTTACATCACAAGAATATAATCTTTGTCCATTAAAGTTAATATATACAGACTCGCCTCTTGATTTATATTCTTCTAATAATTTTACTGCACCATCTATTGTATTTCCATATTTATAAACAAAATCAACTTCTACCTCTTCTTCTCTATTCATAATTATTTTCTCCATAATCTATCTCTTATTCGGGTTAAACTTCAACTACTATTTCCCAATATAAGTATATCATTTTCGTACATTTTTTGTAAATAGGATAAACGAATTTTATTTATCTGCTCATTACTTTTTTACCAATATTTTTTCTACATTTTACTAAACCTACTCCCCGCTTCTCGTAAATAACCTAGCTTTATTTCTATTTTAAGCCATCTATTTTTTCAATGACAAATTACTCTACTCAAAATTTTTCAAAGCTTAAAACAAGCGAATTTCGCTTCTAATTATATGCTACTGCTTAATGTTTTATTATTTCTTCCGCTTCCCTTAACTATATAGGTACTATGTTATACTATTGCTTACTTTTAGAGTTTGTAAATTTGCTTGATGATAAAGAATTCTATGCCAGACTAAAAAGGAAACTACTAATGGACAGCTTTGTATGTAATACTCGTGGGCTAAATGGAATAAATGTGAGGTCACAATATGGTATAATAACCAAAAAGGAATAGGCAAATTGCTTATTCCTCTTTATTTTTTTACTTTCCTATCAGTTCATTGAATTTCTTAATCTCTTTGACGTTGCTTCTTCTAAACTCTCTGGTAAATTCTTTCTTCAAATCTTCTTGGTGCTTCTGCAAAAGTTTTATTTTGTCCGCTTCTACTCTTCCCTCTTCTAGCATTTGCTTGTTAACAAGCATTTCTATTATTAAACTTTGTATCTTTGGTGTAAGGTTAAATCTCAAATTCATTATTTCATTTTCCATTATTTTAGTTCCTTTCATACAATTTTTTCAAAATCAGTGACATAAATTACACTAGCACACTCGCAAAGTCCCATTATATAAGACGATTAAGTCATATGTACGAGTGACGAAATAAGTGACAAATAATAAAACACTCTATGATATTTTGTGATACTTTATGACACTTTTAAAATTAGAAAAAGTCTTGAAATCCAAAGACTTCAAGACTTAATATTGTATAAAATGGTGTTCCTGGGCGGAATTGAACCGCCGACTTACCGCTTAGGAGGCGGTTACTCTATCCAACTGAGTTACAGAAACGTATTTCAAGCCACTTTCACGGCTTTTTTATTTAACACTTTTTTACCACCCTTTACTTAGGAGGCAGTCGCTCTATCCTACTGAGCTATGAGTACATATACTATATTAATATTATAACTGAAAAAATATAAAAAGTAAATGCATAAAAAATCGAGTAGGAGAAATTTCTCGTGACCGAGAAGTTTCGACCTCTCACACCA
>JBJFFD010000011.1:0-16585 GCA_051891335.1 Candidatus Scatovivens sp. | reverse complement strand
ATTTTATTATTTTTATTTATTATTTATATTTTTATTAATTTATTTTTGTTCTATAAATACTTATTTAATATTTTATCTTTTATTTTATATTTAATTGATTTGTTTTTATTTTATTAAATTAATTAATTTCTTTTTTATTTTTTATTAAAACTTTTAACATATTATTAATATATTTAATAGTATATAAAAAAAGGAGTTTTTTTATGTTTGAAATAAAAAAAAATATCTTAGAAAAAGATTTAAAATATGACAATGAAACAATATTAAAATATCATATTGAGTATCCTCAAATTATATCAAATTATAAATATCCTTCAATTACAAAATTTAATCTATACAATAAAAATAAAGCATTAGAACTACAAAAAAAATCAGAAACTGAATTATTTAATGATGCAAAGGAACTATATAATTATAATAAAGAAAATGGTTACCCTATTATGATTTATGAAATATTTTTGACTTATAATATTACATTAAATTATAATAATATTGTTAGCTTATATTTTGATGAATATTTATATACTGGTGGAGCTCATGGAATTACAACACGAACTTCTCAAAATTGGAATATGTTAAAAAATAATCTAATTAATCTTTATAGTTTGTTTCCAAAAAATCCTTACTTTATATTAGATATCTTAAAAGAAATAATTCTACAAATATCTAACAATCCAGAAATATATTTTAATGATGCTTGTTGTTTAGTAATAAATTCATTTAATCCAAATAGTTTCTACTTAACTAAAAATGCAATTATTATTTATTTCCAACAATATGACATTGCACCATATTCTTCAGGAATTAGAACTTTTGAAATAAAAAAAATAATATAAAGTAATAAAAAATACCTTATATTATTTTGGCGGAGATTGAGGGATTTGAACCCTCGCGGCCACTTACGCAACCCTAACGGTTTAGCAAACCGTCCCCTTCAACCACTTGGGTAAATCTCCATGGTTAATTAATAATTAATAGTGAATAATGAACAATACAAATATTTTATTTATGATTTAAACTTATTCATTATTCACTATTGTAATTTTATATTTGGCGGAGAGGGTGGGATTCGAACCCACGGTAGGCTACAAACCTACGGCAATTTTCAAGACTGCTGCCATAAACCAACTCGACCACCTCTCCATTTTAGAAGTGTTTTTTCTTCGAACATTATATATATTAACATCTTTTGATATTTCTGTCAATAGGATTTTTTTTACTTTTTTGCTAAATTTTATTTTATATAAAACTGAACTTATAAAATATTTTATTTTTTCAATATTTTATAAGTTCATACATGTTTTATTGAGATTAAATCTAACTTTTCTAAAATATCTATATTATCTTTTTTCTTTATTACTAAATTTTTTTCCTTGTTTTGCAAGATCTATAGCATATTTTTCTTCATCTGATAATTGATATGTTGATACTCCATTTTTTATCGGTTTTGCATATATATTTGATGATTCTGAACCATATATTCCATTTAATACTATTCCATTATCTTCTCTATCCAATAATGCCATTGCGAAACTTAGATCTCCCCCCACATCTCTAAATGCATTATATCGAAGAATCCCAGCTTTTTGAATGCAAGATGATATATCACTATCCAATTTAGTATAATAAGCCTTAATTTCTGAATTATCTTTTTTTATTTCCTTTACATCTTGTATATATGTTTTTAACATTTCATCTATATTATTTCCATTTCCTACTTTCTTCATGAATTTAATATAATCTTTATTATTTTTTATTACTATAAAAGTTAATATACTTACTAATGTTATTAGAAGAATATTTATAAAAAAGCTAATTATCATAAAATTTTCTGTTTGAACGATTTCTAATATATTATTCATTGTTTCACGTCCTATCTTATTAAATCTAAAATTCTTTCTAACTCATCATTTGAAGCATATTGTATAATTATTTTTCCTTTCTTAGTTCCCGCATCTAATTTTACCTTTGTTCCAAAAAATTGTTGAAAAGAATTTTCTATATCTCTGTAAATTGGCTCATATTCTGCATTCTTCTTTTTCATTTTTTTTCTTGTTTTCATTTTCTTCTCTGCTTCTCTTACTGAAGAACCTGTTTCTATCATGTATAAAGCCATATCATATTGTTTATCATTATCTTCAATTGATAATAATGTTTTGCAATGTCCTTCTGTTAGCTTTCCCTCTAATGCTAAATTTATAACTCTTTCATCTAAATTTAATAATCTTACTGTATTAGCTATACCACTTCTACTTTTTCCCAAAATATCTGCAACTTTTTGTTGAGTTAAATCATATTCTTCCATTAATATTTTTATTCCTTTTGCTTTTTCTATTGGATTTAAGTCTTCCCTTTGTATGTTTTCTATTAGTGAAATTTCTTGATTTTTTCTCTTATCATCATCTCTTATAATTGCTGGTATCTCAGTAAGTCCAGCTTTTTTAGATGCTCTCCATCTTCTTTCTCCAGCAATAATCTCATAGTGATTTTCTTTTTTAGAAACAATTATTGGTTGTATTACACCATAACTTTTTATAGATTCAGATAATTCTTCTAAAGCCTCATCATCAAAAACTTTTCTAGCTTGATTTACATTTGGCTCTATATCTATTATTTTCAAACTTTTAACTAAATTTTGGTTTTCTTCTGTAGTTTCTTGGATAGGATTTCCAAACAAAGCATCCAATCCTTTTCCTAATCCTGTTTTTTTCGTAGCCATATTATTATTCTCCTTTCTCTTCTACCTCTTGAATAATTTCATTTTTTTTAATAAATTCTCTAGCCAATTTTTCATAACATTTAGCACCTTTAGATTTTGGATCATATAAACTTATTGGCATTCCAAAGCTAGGAGCCTCGCTTAGCTTTATATTTCTAGGTATTACTGTTCTAAATACAGAATCTCCAAAATATCTTTTAACCTCTCTTACTACTTGATTTGAAAGATTTGTTCTCATATCATACATGGTAAGAACAGCTCCTTCAATTTCTAATGTTTTATTAAGATGTTTTTTTACTAAAGCAATTGTATTTAATAGCTGTCCAAGACCTTCTAATGCAAAGTATTCACATTGTACTGGTATTAGAACGGAATCCGCTGCAGTAAAAGCATTTAAGGTTATTAAGCCTAATGATGGAGGACAATCTATAAAAATATAATCAAACTCATCCTTTACTTCATCAAGCATGTCCTTTAACCTATGTTCTCTAGACATCACTGAAACCAATTCTACTTCAGCTCCAGCTAAATCCATATTTGACGGACTTACTTTTAAATTTTTTAAGCAAGTATCTTGTAGGGTTTGTTTTATGTTAACTTGATTAACTAATACATCATATAACGTCTCTTCAAATTCTTTTTCAATTCCTAAACCACTTGTAGCATTTCCTTGAGGATCTGCATCTATTAGCATTACTTTTCTTCCTTTTTTTGCTACTATAGCACTTACATTAACTGCGGTTGTAGTCTTTCCCACACCGCCTTTTTGATTTGCTATTGCTACTATTTTTCCCAAGTATATCACTCCTTTTTACCTAAATATAATATAAAAATTTATCTAATATGTCAATGTATTTATAATAAAAAAAGAATAATTTTTTTAAATTATTCTTTTCAATATTTTTTATATTTTTATTGTATTGGGCTCTTTAAAGGCTTTCCATTTTCCCTAGGATACTGATTAGGAGTGCTTTTAATTTTCTTTATAATAATAATATTTCTTTCCATATTATCGTCCAGTTTAATATTTTTTATTTTTTCTATTGTTCCACCTAGAACATTAATTGCTTTTTTACTATTTTCTAATTCTTCTTTATAGTTTGGCCCTTTCATACAAATTGCTTTTCCGCCTATTTTTAAGAATGGAAGCATATATTCTGTAATTGTTGATAAATTAGATACAGCTCTTGTTGTACTATAATCAAATTGTTCTCTATATTTTTTGTTTCTAGCCAAATCTTCTGCTCTAACATGTAAAGCTTCTATGTTTTCTAACTTTAACTTTTCTATGGAATCTTGAACAACCTTTACTTTTTTATTAGCAGAATCAATCAATGTTTCATTTATATTTTTTTTAGCAATTTTTAATGGAATTCCTGGAAAACCCGCCCCACATCCTATATCTATTATTTTGGAATTTTCTTGTATATAATCCAAAATTGTTAATGAATCAATAAAATGTTTAACAATAAACTCTCTTTCATCTATTATATTAGTTAAATTAATTTTTTCATTCCAAGATAATATGTTTCTCATATATTCAAAAAATTGTTCTTCGTCAAACTTGTTATTAATGTTATTCTCTTTTAATTTTATATTAAAATATTCTTTAAATTCTTCAAAATTCACTATTTAATGACTCTCCTTTTTATCTTTTATTGTTTCTAAATATATTAATAAAACCGATATGTCTGCTGGTGAAACTCCTGATATTCTTGATGCTTGTCCAATTGAATATGGTTTATACTTATTTAACTTTTGTCTAGCCTCTAATCTAATTCCTTTTATTTTTTCGTAATCTATATTATCTGGTAACAATTTTTTTTCTAATTTTTTAAATCCTTCTACTTGTTTCTTCTGAAGATTTATATATCCTTCATATTTTATCATTATTTCTACTTCTTCAGTTACTTCTTTTGGTAATTTTGGTCTATTTTCATCAATTTCTGATAATTTATTGTAATTAAGTTCTGTTCTTTTTAACAAATCAGAAAGTTTTATTCCTGTATTTACTCTAGAGGTATTGTTTTTTTCTAAAAAATTATTTAATTTTTCTGTTGGTCTTAAATTTGTGCTTTTTAATCTTTCTATTTCTTTTTCTATTTTTTTCTTCTTGTTTATAAATTTCTTATATCTACTTTCACTTATTAATCCTATTTCATATCCTATTTGAGTTAATCTTAAATCAGCATTATCTTGTCTTAATAAAAGTCTATATTCTGCTCTAGAAGTCATCATTCTGTATGGTTCCATTGTACTTTTTGTTACAATGTCATCTATTAGAACACCAATATAAGCATCTGTTCTATCTAAAACAAGTGGTGCTTTTCCTTTTAATTTTTGAACTGCATTTATTCCAGCAATTAATCCTTGACATGCAGCTTCTTCATATCCAGATGTTCCATTTATTTGTCCTGCAAAGAATAATCCTTCAATATTTTTTATTTCTAATGAACTTTTTAATTGTGATGGTTCTATTGAATCATATTCAATAGCATAGGCAGGCCTTGTAAATTCTGCATTTTCTAGTCCTGGTATAGTCCTATACATAGCTATTTGTACATCTTCTGGTAAAGAAGAACTCATACCTTGTATATACATTTCTTCTGTATCCCTTCCTATTGGTTCAACAAATATTTGATGTCTTTGTTTGTCGGCAAACCTTGTAACTTTATCTTCTATTGATGGACAGTATCTTGGTCCTGTTCCCTCTATTTTTCCAGCATATAAAGGAGATCTATGTAAATTTTTTCTTATTATTTCATGTGTTTTTTCATTTGTATAAGTTAAATAACATGGTAATTGTTTTGTTTTTCTTTTTTTACTTTCAAATGAAAAATATTCAATATCTTCATCTCCATTTTGTATTTCCATTTTACTATAATCTATACTTTTACTATTAATCCTTGCTGGAGTACCTGTTTTAAACCTTTGTAATTCTATTCCTAATTTTTTTAAACAATCTGATAATTTATTTGACGGAAACACACCATCAGGACCACTTTCAAAGGAATTTTCTCCAATAAATATTTTTCCTTTTAAATATGTTCCTGTAGCAACAATAACACAATTCACTTCGTATACAGCATTTAAATTGGTTGTTACACTTACAACTTTATTATTTTTTATTCCTATATCGACAATTTCTCCTTGCTTTAAAAAAAGATTTTCCTGTTTTTCAAGTGTATGTTTCATTTCCATTTGATACATTTTTCTATCTGCTTGTGCTCTTAATGAATATACTGCAGGTCCCTTTGACTTATTTAACATTTTCATTTGAATAAAAGTCTTGTCAGTATTTTTTCCCATTTCTCCACCAAGTGCGTCTATTTCTCTTACTAAATGACCTTTTGAACTACCTCCAATGTGTGGATTACATGGCATATTAGCTACAGAATCTAAACTTATTGAAAATAATAAGGTTTTTTTTCCTAATCTTGCTGCTGCTAATGCAGCTTCACATCCAGCATGTCCTGCTCCTATTACTGCTATATCATATTTTCCTGCTTTAAATTTCATTTTTATATCTCCTATTTTTCTATAGTTTTTTGTGAAACAAGAATTTATGTTTCGCAAACTTTTGTTTTTTGTTGTTTCTAATTTTTATTTATTTCTTTACTAATTTTAAAATATTTTTTTACTTTCCTAAGCAAAATCTTGAAAAAATTTCTTTTATTATATCTTCTGTTACAGTTTCTCCTGTTATTTTTCCAAGTTCTTCTAGTATTTCTTTTATATCTCCTGATATAATATCTATCGGCAAATTTAGGTCTATTGCATTTTGAGCGTTTAAAACGCATTTTAAGGCGTTTAAAATTAATTGTTTATGTCTTTTATTACTAATGATTAATTCCCCTGATTTTGCGATTTCGTTCAGTTTAAATATATTTGATATTTCTTCGTATATTTTTTCTATACCTTCTCTATTTTTAGTAGATATTCTCACAATTGGTTTATTAATTTTTTTTATTTTATCAATTTCTATTTTTTCTTCTAAATCTGTTTTATTTAAAATAATTATTGAATTTTTTTCTTTTAAAATTTTCAATATATCAAAATCTTCTTTTTCTAGTTTTTTAGATATATCAAAAATTCCTATTACAATGTCACTATTTTTAGCTATTTCTAAAGATTTCTTTACTCCTATTTTTTCAATTTCATCCTCAGTATCCCTTATTCCTGCTGTATCTATTATTTTTAATGGTATACCTTTTACAGATATATATTCTTCTATAGTGTCCCTTGTTGTACCTTCTATATTTGTTACTATTGCACGTTCTTCATTTAAAATAACATTTAATAAAGATGATTTTCCAGCATTTGGTCTACCTATAATAGCAGTATTTATTCCTTCTCTCAAAATTTTCCCATTTTCAAAGCTTTTTTCTAATTTTTCTAACTTTTCTTTTATTATATTTAAAGTTTCTTTTATTTCTTTTTCTGAAACTTCTGGAACATCATATTCTGGATAATCTATTGATACTTCTATATTTGCTAATAATTCTAATAATATATTTCTTATCTCATTTATTATTTTAGATAAATTTCCTTCTAATTGTTCCATTGAAACCTTAGCTTCTTTATCTGTTTTAGAGTTTATAACATCTATAACAGCTTCTGCTTGCGATAAATCTATTCTCCCATTTAAAAATGCTCTTTTTGTAAATTCTCCTGGTTCTGCTAACATTGCTCCATTCTTTATACATAAATCTAAAATTTTATTCATAACAATCATTCCACCATGTGAACTTATTTCACACATATTTTCTGTTGTATAACTTTTTGGAGCTTTAAAATAGGAAATTAATACTTCATCTATAATTTCATTTTTTTCTGAAAAAATATGTCCATATTTAATAGTATATCCCTTTATTTTTTCTTCTTTATTTTTTGGTTTAAATATCCTTTTTAAAATGTCAAAGCATTCTTCTCCGCTCATTCTTATTATTCCTATTCCTCCAACGCCTGGTGCTGTTGAAATTGCAACAATTGTACTCATTTTTTTATCTCCTTTTTTAACATATTAATTTTAACACAATTAACATAATTTTGTCAAAAATATTTATTTTTTTATTAATTGACAAAACGTTTATATAATAGGAATTGCAGAGCAATTTATTATTATATAAAAAAGTCAAAGTTAGAATTATTATTTTTATAATAAATCATCACTTTGACTTCAGATTTTTTATCAAATATTTTAAATTATTATTTTAAATCTACAACAACTTTTCTATATGGTTCTTCTCCTATACTATAAGTTTTAACTTTATCGTTTTCTTGTAATTTTGTGTGGATTATTTTTCTTTCATAAGCAGACATCGGTTCTAATACTATTTTTTTATTATTTCTTATTACTGAAGAAGCTATTTTTGTAGCTAATATTTGTAAGTCTTTTTCTCTTTTTTGTCTATATCCTCCTATATTTAATAATACTTTTATTTTTCCATCTACACCTTTATTTGCAATATTACTTATTATTATTTGTAAACTATTTAATACTTCTCCCCTATATCCTATTAAAAAACCAGAATCTTTTCCATTTATTTCAATTATTATATTATTATCTTTTTCTGAAATTTCATAATTCAAATCTTTATTATTTAAATTGCCTAAAAATTCTTTTAAAAATTTTTCTACTGCTTGTCTACTTTTTAAAATATCTTCTTTTGATATTTCTTTTTTATTATCCTTAATTCCCTCTTTTACTTTTATTTCAACTTTTACAACTCTTGGAGTTAATATACTAAAAAAACTTCTTTTATCTTCTTGATCTAATACTTTTATTTCAACTTTGTTTTTTGGCAGATTTAATTCTTTTAATCCATTTTCTATTGCCTCATTAGTAGTTTTCCCTTCAAATATATATGTTTTTTCTTCCATATAATTCACTTTCCTTTCCAAAAGTTATTCTTCTTCATCTTTTATAAATTTATTTATTAAAACTCTTTCACCAATTATTAAAAGATTACTCATAAACCAATATAAAGCTAAACCTAATGGAGCAATAAGAGCAATACTTACTGTCATAAATGGCATTATGTACATCATATTCTTATTCATTTCTAACATCATATCTTCCTGAGTTTTATTATCGTCTTCTTTGTCTTTCTCTTTATTTTTTTTATTTTTCTTATCAACTGCCTCTTGTGACATTTTTGTATTCATCTTCATTGATGCAAAAGATGTTATAATATAAAGAATTGGTATTATATATACTTTCCAATTAGATAAATTTTCTGTAGGAATATCACTCAAATCAAGTCCTAAGAAATCCATATTTATATGTAATCTTTCATCCTGACTAGCATATTTTTTTATAATAGAAATTTCTGTATATCTAATTTGATTTCCTGTTTCTGATGCTTCATGCGTTATTTTTTCTGTATATTCATTTATTATATTATCATCTACTTTTTTCATAAAAGTAAGTGGCTTACTTACTAAAAAGAAAATTGAAAGTATTATAATTATTTGTAGTATTGAACTCAAACAGCCACTAAAAGGACTCATTTTTTCATTTTTATATAATTCCATTATTTCTTGATTCATTTTTTGTGGATCATTAGAATATTTTTCTTGAATTTCTTTTGATAATGCTTGTATTTTATTTGTTTTCTTCATTGTTTTTTGTTGTTTTATTGTCATTGGTAACATTATTAATTTTAACAATATTGTGAATATAATTATTGCCACACCATAATTATTAACAATATTATAAATAACATTTAAAACATATCCAAAAATATCTGCAAAAAAATTAAATATATTAGACATTTTTCCTCCTTATTTTAGTGGATCATATCCACCTTTAGAAAAAGGATTACATTTCAAAAATCTTTTTGTTCCTATAAAAATTCCTTTAACTGAACCATATTTTTTTATTGCTTGTATCATATATTCAGAACATGTTGGTTCATACTTACAATGTATTCCCATATTAGAAAAAAAAGGAGATATTGCTTTTTGGTAGAAAATAATAATTTTGACTAATATTTTTTTCATATTATTACACCAGCTTTTTTCAAAATCTTTTCAAAATCTCCTTTTATGTCATAAAATGAAATTTCTTTTATATTTTTTTTCTTATTTACAACAACTAAAAAGCTATATCCTGTTTTTATTTTTTCCTCAATTATTTTATAATTTTCTCTTATTAGTCTTTTTATATGATTTCTACTAACAGCCTTCCCCATTTTTTTTGATATTGCTATACCAAATTTATTATAGTTCAATTTATTTTCAAGTATGTAAAAATGCACATATTCTCCATAAAAAAACTTACCGTTAGAAAACATTTTTTTGAATTCATAATTTTTCTTTATAATAATTGTTCTTTTCATTTTGAATGTATTCCCTATTTTTTTATTTTAAATATTAAGCACTAATCTTTTTTCTTCCTTTATTTCTTCTTGCTTTTAATACTTTTCTTCCAGCTCTTGTTTGCATTCTTTTTCTAAATCCATGAACTTTATTTCTTTGTCTTTTTTTAGGTTGATATGTTCTTTTCATTTTGCACCTCCTATATTTATATAATTTTATATTTTTTCTAACTTATTATAAGCATATGAATTATACTACATTAATAATCTAAAAGTCAAGCTTTACTTAAAATTTATATGTTTATTTAATGTTCAGACCTGATTTTTAATTATATAGAAATTTTAAAGGTCTTCATCGTGTCAAATCATGAATTTTATGTTTTTTTAAGGTTCGCTCCAATAAACGTTTTCTATATATAAAAGATATTTTTGTCTGAAATATAACGTTTATATTTTTTTGTTTTTTTAGTATTGATATTTAAATTTTTTTCTGATATATTATGAAGGTAATTAAAGATATTTTTATTTATCCACAGTTTGTGTATATTTAATAATCAGTTTTTTCAAGTGTTTGCTGTGTTTTTGTGGACAACCTTGTGGATAATTCAATATGAAAGGATGGTAAAAAATGTATTCTAGCAAAGAAGACTTACTTACAAAAGCAAAAACTCTTTTACAAGATGAAATGACTAGTATTTCATACAATACTTGGATTAAAACTTTAGAAATAGAAAGTATTAATGATAATAAAATTGTTCTAATTGCTAATTCCAAAATGCAAAAAGATGCTATTGAGTCAAGATTATTTGACTTAGTTGTAAATACTTTCAATTTTATAACTAATAAAACTTGTGAAATAAAAATAGTTGAAAAATCCAGTATAGAAGAGAATTTGTCATCTATAGAAAATAAAGAAAATTTTACTTCCACAGAATCTTATAGTAATACATTTTTAAATCCTAAATATACTTTTGATAATTTTGTTGTTGGTAATAATAATAAATTTGCTCAAGCTGCTGCTCAAGCAGTTTCTAAATCTCCAGCAACCGCTTACAATCCACTTTTTATTTATGGTGGTGTTGGTTTAGGAAAAACTCATTTAATGCATGCTATAGGAAATTACATTTTACAAAACAATCCTTCATCCAAAGTTTTATATGTTACATCTGAAAAATTTATAAATGAATTAGTAAATTCAATAAGAGATGCAAATTATAAAAATGAGTTATTTAGAAATAAATATAGAAATATAGATGTCTTATTAATTGATGATATACAATTTATTGCTGGAAAGAAAACTGGTCAAGAAGAATTTTTCCATACTTTTAATACTTTACATGAAAACGGAAAACAAATAATAATTTCTAGTGATAAGCCTCCGAGAGATATTCCTTTATTAGAGGATAGATTAAAATCAAGATTTGAATGGGGAATTCTTGCTGATATCTCAATGCCAGATTATGAAACAAGACTTGCTATCTTAAGAAAAAAAGTACAATTAGAAAATATTATTATTGATGATTATATTTTATCAGTAATTGCAACTAAAGTTGATTCTAATATTAGGGAATTAGAGGGAGCATTAAATAAAATAATTGCATATGCTTCATTAACTCATAGTCCAATTACAATAGAAATGGCCGAAAAAGCTATTAATGACATTGTTTTACAAAAGGAAAAAATAATATCTGCAGATTATATTCAAGAAATTGTTTCGAAATATTTTAATATAGATAAAAAAGATTTAATTTCACAAAAGAAATCTAACGATATTGTTTATCCAAGACAAATAGCTATGTATCTATGTAGGGCTGTAGGTCAAATGTCTTTTCCAAAAATAGGAGATGAGTTTGGAAAAAGAGATCATACAACTGTTATGCACGCATACAAAAAAATTGAAAATGAAATAAAAGAAAATACAAACACAAAATTAATTGTGGATAGTGTTAAAAATATTATTAAAGAGACAAATTAATTTTTTAAGCATATATTTTTAAACAAAAGAAAGATTTTTATAAAAAAAATGTTTTATAAAACAAAAATTTCACATAAGAACACGTATAAACTCTTACGGAAGAGCACAATAGGTTATCAACAGCATCTATGTTTATAATTTGTAAAAAACATGTTTATAAGTGTTAATTCACAAAAGAATTTTTATAGTGTGGATAAAATGAAAATTTATACACAATGTTATTAACACCATTTTTTTTACGGATTTTAACTATAAACAGACTTTTCCACATAATCCACACAATCTAATACTATTACTACTAATTATATTTATTTATTAAAGGAGAAAAAAATGAAATTTATTTGTGAAAAAGAAAAAATTTTAAAAGGAATTAACTCTGTTATTAATGGAGTAGCCTCAAAAACAACAATGCCTATACTTGAAGGAATTTTAATTCAAACAAATGATAATGAAATTAAATTAACTACTTATGATTTAGAAATTGGTATAGAATATATTGTAGAATCTGAAGTAAAAGAACAAGGTAGTACAGTTGTTAATGCAATAATGTTTAGTGAAATAATTAGAAAATTACCAAATTCTAATATAAAAATAAGTATTAATAATAATAATTTATTAGAAATAGAATGTGAAGGTTCATTATATAAATTAGCAACAATGAATCCTGATGAATTTCCAGAATTACCAAAAATAAATATTAATGATTCTATATGTATAGAACAAACTGTTTTAAAAAATATGATAAGAAAAACAATATTTGCAGTAAGTACTGAAGAAAACAGACCAATTTTTACTGGATGTTTATTTGAAGTTATTGAAAATAAACTAAATGTTGTTGCAGTAGATGGATATAGATTGGCTATAAAAAGTAGCTTTTTAAATGAAAAAGCAAATAGTTTTAGTAGTGTAATTCCTGGAAAAACATTAAATGAAGTTAATAAAATTATTTCAGATTCTTTTGAACCTATAAAAATAGGAATATCAAAAAATCAAGCTTTATTTGAAATGGAAAATTGTAAAATAGTAACAAGGCTGTTAGATGGTGAATTTTTAAAATATTCTAATGCAATACCAAATAATTGGGAAACAAGAATAAGAGTAAATAAAAATGAAATTCAAAATTGCTTTGAAAGAATTATATTAATATCAGCTTCATCAATAGAAAAAGAAAAGAAATATCCTGTAAAAATAAATATTGAAATAGGAAAAATTACTATTTCTTGTGCAAATCAGACAGGAGATGCTAAAGAAGAATTATTTATTGATACAGAAGGAAAAGAATTAGAAATAGGATTTAACCCAAGATTTTTCTTAGATGCTTTGAAAGCAATAGACGATGAGGAAGTATATATTGAATTTGGAACAAATAGATCACCTTGTGTTATAACTCCAATAGAAGATGGAGATTATAAATATATGATTCTTCCTATAAAAATGAAGGAATAAAATATGTATATAGAAAAAATAACACTTAATAATTTTAGAAATTATAAGAATCAAGAAATTCATTTTAAAGAAAATGTAAATATAATATATGGAAATAATGCTCAAGGAAAAACAAATATTGTTGAATCTATATTTTTATGTGCAATGGGAAAATCATTCAGAACTAAAAAAGAAAATGAATTAATTAAATTTGGAGAAAATATTGCTAAAGTACAAATAGAATATAAAACAAAAGATAGAAATGGGAAAATTGATGTAGAAATAAGTGATAAAAAAGTTTTTTATATTAATGGAATAAAGCAAAATAAGATTAGTAATATAATAGGAAATATAAATATTGTAATGTTTACTCCAGATAATATTGATATTATAAAGGGTGGACCATCAAAAAGAAGAAGATTTTTAGATATGATGATAAGTTCATTAAAACCGAATTATTTGCATTTATTAAATATGTATAATAAAGTTTTAGAACAAAGAAATAATTATTTAAGAAAAAATAATGAAAAAGATTTATCTTTTTTAGATATTTTAGATGAACAGTTAGCTGAATATTCTCTAAAAATATATGAGTATAGAAGAAAATATATAGAAAAAATAGAAAAAGTTCAGTCGGTTATCCACAAACAGGTAACAGAAAGTGGAAATCTTGAAGAAAATATAAGAATAGAATATATATCTAATTGTAGAAATAAAACTGCTTTTATTAATGATTTAAAAAAATATAGAAATATAGATATAAAAAAAGGATATACTTCATTAGGAATACATAGAGATGATTTTATAATATATATAAATAATAAGTCTGTCTCAATTTATGGATCTCAAGGTCAACAAAGAACAGCAATACTATCTTTAAAATTATCAGAATTAGAAATTGTTGAAGAAGAAATAGGTGAAAAACCAATATTATTATTAGATGATTTTATGTCTGAATTAGATGAAACAAGAAGAAAAAATTTTATAGAAAGAATAAAAAATAATCAGGTAATAATAACAGGTACAGATAAAATTGAAATTGATGGAAAAAAAATAAAAAATTTTTATGTAAAAAATGGCGAAATTTATACATAATTTTTATTTATTTTAAATAAAAAAATAATATTTAACTAGAATTTTAATTTTGAAAGTTAACGTTGATTTCTAAGGAGAAAATAAAAAATGTATTTGCATATTTATAAAGATTGTGTTATTAATAATAAAGAAATAATAGGAATTTTTAATATTGATAAATTAAAAAATTCTAATATAAATATAAATTTTTTAAAACAATTAGAAGAAAATGAAGATATTATTAATTTAAATAATAATAATAAAGAAAAAAATTTAATAATAACAAACAAAGATAATAATACAAAAGGATATATTTCGAATATTAATATAAATACAATAAAGAAAAGAATTTTGTAACTTAAAAAGGGAGGAAAAAATGGAAAAATTTGAACATGAATATAAAGCAGAACAAATACAGGTTTTAGAAGGATTAGAAGCAGTAAGAAAAAGACCAGGTATGTATATAGGTAGTGTTTCTGTAAGAGGATTGCATCATTTAGTATATGAAATTGTTGATAATGCAGTTGATGAAGCTTTAGCGGGATATTGTAAAAATATATATGTTACAATAGAACCAGGAAATATTATTTGTGTAGAAGATGATGGTAGAGGAATACCTGTTGATATACATCCTAAAACTAAATTATCTGCGGCTGAAACTGTATATACTGTTTTACATGCTGGAGGAAAGTTTGGTGGAGATAGTGGATATAAAGTTTCAGGAGGTCTTCATGGTGTTGGAGCTTCTGTAGTAAATGCATTATCTAATTGGGTAGAGGTTACAATTCAAAGAGATGGCGGAATATATCAAATGAAATTTAATAGAGGGAAAACAATAGAGCCATTAAAAAGAATTGGAGATTCAAAAAAGACAGGAACAAAAGTTAGATTTTTAGCTGATGATGAAATTTTTGAAACTTTGAATTATGAATATGAAGTATTGGAAAATAGATTTAGAGAAATGGCATTTTTAACAAAAGGTTTGAGAATTATTATAGAAGATAAAAGAGAGGAAACTCCTAAAAAATCGGATTTTTGTTTTGAAGGTGGTTTAAATTCTTTTGTTGAATATTTGAATAAAAATAAAGAAAAATTACATCCAAAGCCAATATATATAGAAAAAGATGGAGAGTTTCCATTAGAAATAGCAATTCAATATACTTCTAGCTATTCTGAAAATATATATTCTTTTGTAAATAATATAAATACGATAGAAGGTGGAACACATTTAGAAGGATTTAAAAGATCTTTAACAAAAGTTTTTAATGATTATGCAAAATCTAAAAATATATTAAAAGAAAAAGATAGTAATTTACAAGGTGATGATATAAGAGAGGGTATAACTGCTGTTATATCTGTAAAAGTAAAAGAACCGCAATTTGAAGGACAAACTAAAACAAAATTAGGAAATAGTGAAGTAACAGGAATTGTACAATCTGTTGTTAATGATAAATTATCAACATTTTTAGAGGAGAATCCTTCTGTTGCAAAATCAATTTTAGAAAAATGTATAAGTGCATCTAGAGCAAGAGAAGCTGCTAGAAAAGCAAGAGAATTAGTAAGAAGAAAATCTGCATTAGAAACAACTACATTACCAGGAAAATTAGCTGATTGCAGTTCTAAAAATCCGGAAGAATGCGAAGTTTATATAGTCGAAGGAGATTCTGCTGGAGGAAGTGCAAAACAGGGAAGAGATAGGAGATATCAAGCAATTTTACCACTATGGGGAAAAATGCTTAATGTTGAAAAATCAAGAGCTGATAAAATTTATAATAATGATAAATTGCAACCAGTAATTTTAGCTGTTGGTGCTGGAATAGGAAATGATTTTGATATAACAAAAATAAGATATGGAAAAGTAATTATTATGGCCGATGCTGATGTTGATGGAGCTCATATTAGAACATTATTATTAACATTTTTCTTCAGATATATGAGACCACTAATAGAAAATGGAAATGTTTTTTTAGCACAACCACCACTTTATAAATTATACAAAAAGGGAATGCAAGATATTTATTGTTATACAGATGAAGATTTGGAAGAAAGGTTTAAAGAAATAGAAGAAAA
>JBJFFD010000010.1:0-17685 GCA_051891335.1 Candidatus Scatovivens sp. | reverse complement strand
CCTGAGAATAAAGGCTTTCTCTAAAAAAACTTTCTGTCCTCATAACCCGAAGGTCTGGCTTTTTAAAAAGATTTTATTTAAATAGCCTACTAGTTATGGTATAATTGTGAAAAATGAAAGGAGAATATAGAAATGGATATAACAATTGATGTAGAAGATTACAAATTAAATGTAAGAGCAGCAGGAGTTATAATTCATAATAAAAAGATATTAGCGCATAAAGATCTGAATTCTGAGTTCTATGCATTATTAAGAGGATTTACAATATGAATGGTTCGATTTAGAAAAAATAGAAGAATATCCATTGTGGCCTAGAGAAATTCAAAAAATTTTGAAAGAAAATAAATTTCCAACACATGTAATAAATAATGATATTAAATAAAGGAGTATATATGAGTGAAGTTTGGGATATATATGATATAAATAAAAAGAAATTAGGTAAATTTGCACAAAGAGGTGTATATCAACTTAAAGATGGTGAATATCATCTTGTAGTAACTGGAATTATAATTAATTCAAAAAATCAAATATTAATTAGTAAAAGAGCTAAACATAAGAAATTTGGTGGTATGTGGGAATGTAATGGTGGCTCAATACTGGCTGGAGAGACAAGTTTAGAAGGAGTTCTAAGGGAGTTAAAAGAGGAATTAGGAATTGCATTTTCAAAAAAAGAAGCAATTTTTTTAAAAGAAGTTAGAAGAGATAAGTCACCACAACATTATTTTAAAGATTTATGGCTATTTAAAAAAGATATAAAAAGTGAAGAAATAATTTTCCAAGATGGAGAAGTAATAGCTTTTAAATGGGTAACTATAGATGAATTTATAAAAATGTACGATAACAAAGAAATAGTTCCAACAGTTGATTTTGGAAAAGAGGACTATGAATTGGCATTAAAAATTAATCAGGCAGAATCATATAATTATATAGGTAAAAATGTAAATGTTAAAATTGATAGACCACTTAATAGTAAACATCCAAAACATGGTTTTATATATCTAGTAAATTATGGTTATGTTCCTAATACGATTAGTGGAGATGGGGAAGAATTAGATTGTTATATTTTAGGAGTACAGGAACCATTAGAAAGTTTTGAAGGAAGATGTATAGCAGTAATACATAGAACCAATGATAATGATGATAAGCTAATTATTGCTCCAGATGAGAAAAACTATACAGATGAAGAAATAAGAAAAGCAACAAATTTTCAAGAGCAATATTTTGAAAGTGAGATTATAAGATAGTATGAAAAGTATGGAAAAATATTATGATATATACAGTCAAATATATTAAGAAATAAATAAAAATACAAAAACTTAAAAAATGTTGACATCAGCAAACAAAAGTTCTATAATAATATTGGTGATAATCATGGAAAGAAAGATATTACATGTTGATGTTAATAATGCATTTCTAAGTTGGACTGCAATTGAAATGCTAAAAAATCGGAGAAAAAGAAGATATAAGACAAATTCCATCTGTAATTGGAGGAGATGAATCTAGGAGGTCTGGAATTGTTTTGGCAAAAAGTACAATTGCCAAAAAATTTGGAGTTGTAACAGGTGAAACTTTATACTCAGCAAGAAGAAAATGCCCTCAGATAAAAGTATATCCTGTGAACTTTAAAATATATGAGCAATATTCAAATAAATTGTATAACTTGTTATTAGAATATACAGATAAAATAGAAAGATTTTCTATTGATGAATGTTTTTTAGATATGACAGAATATTTAATAGGGGATAAATTAATTAATAAAGCAAATGAAATAAATAAAAGAGCAGAAAAAGAATTAGGATTTACAGTAAATGTTGGAGTTGCTAATAATAAACTTTTAGCAAAAATGGCATCAGATTTTGAAAAACCAAATAAAGTTCATACTTTATTTTCTGATGAAATAGAAACTAAGCTTTGGCCACTTAAAATATCAGATTTATTTATGCTAGGTAAAAAAACAGTACCGAAATTATATAATATGGGAATAAAAACTATTGGGGAATTAGCTAAAACAGATGAATATAAATTAATAAAAATTTTTGGAAAATATGGAAAAATGATTTGGGAGTATGCTAATGGAATAGACAATTCAGAAGTCAATTATAAGTTAGAAAATCCAAAAGGTATAGGAAATTCAATAACATTACCAATAGATATATCTAATATAGAAAAATTAGAAGAAGTATTATTGGAATTAACAGAACAAGTAACATATAGATTAAGAAAACATAAAATGATTGCTAGTACTGTAAGTGTACAATTAAGAGATAATAACTTTAATGACTTTTCTCACCAAAAAAAATTATTTAGTTCAACATCAAGTACAAAGGAAATATATTTTTTGGCAAAAGAACTATTGAATGAAATGTATAAAAAAGATATGAAAATACGATTAATTGGAATGAGAGTTGATAAATTAACTTCGGAGGAGGAATTTCAAATATCTTTATTTGAAAAAGATTCTAAGCAAGAAAATATAGATAAAGCTATGGACTTAATAAAAGAAAAATATGGATATGAAAGTATAACAAGAGCTAAAAAAATTAATATTGAAGACAATTATAAACTAAAAAAAATATTATAAATATTAAATTATTGTGAATAAAACAATCAATAAAGTAGAAAATAATTCTAAAAAGATAAAAAATAAGTTTGAAAGATAATAAAAATCTATTTTACGAAGTATCAAGCTTAAACTATGTACTTAGAAGGGAATGGTATAATTATGAAATCTTTTTGGAATTATGAATTTGATGATAAAATTAATTTTAATAAAATTAATGAAAATATTGAAACTGATGTATGCATAATAGGTGGGGGATTAACTGGACTTAGCTCAGCATATTATTTGAGTAAAGAAGCTAAGGTGGTTTTAGTAGAAAAAGATAGAGTATGCCATAGTACAAGTGGAAAAAATACTGGGAAACTAACAAGTCAACATGGAATATTTTATAAATATTTAATAGATTCAAAAGGAGAAGAATTTGCAAAAAAATATTTTGAAGCAAACGAAGAAGCAATAAATAATATAGAAAAAATAATAAAAGAAGAAAAAATAGAATGTGATTTTGAAAGAGAAAATTCATATGTTTTTTCTAGGACACAAGCTGATATTAATAAGATAAAAGATGAGCAAAAAGCAGTGGAAAAAATAGAAAAAACAAAAAGTAAATTTTTAGAAAGTATTGAATTACCAATAGAAATAAAGGGTGCAATATGCTTTAAAAATCAAGCTAAATTTGATCCTGTAAAATATGGTTATGGACTAGTAAATAGTATATTAAAAAATAAAGGAAAGATATTTGAAAATTCAAAAGCAGTAGATATAAATAAAGTAGGAGATAAATACGAGATAGATGTAAATGAGTATAAAATAATAGCAGATAATGTAATAATTGCTACTAGATATCCTACAATAAATATACCAGGATATTATTTCTTAAAAATGTATCAATCAACATCTTATGCAATAGTTGCAGATGCTAAAGAAAAACTTTTTGAAGGAAATTATATAAGCTTGGATATGCCAGTGATTTCATTTAGAACTATTAATGGAAACGGAAAAAAATTGTTATTAGCAGTTGGATATGACTATAAAACAGGAAAACAGCAACTAGAAAACGGCTATTTAAAATTAGAGGAAACTATTAAAAGTATGTATCCAAAAGCTGAAGTGTTATATAAATGGACTGCAGAGGATTGTATATCTTTAGATAAAATTCCATATATAGGAGAATATTCAAATTTAATGAAAAATATATATGTTGCAACTGGATTTAATAAATGGGGACTAACCACTGCCAATATTGCAGCTAATATAATAAAAGATAAAATAAATGGAAAAAAAAATAAATATGAAGAAATATTTAAAAGTACAAGATTAGAAGCTATAAAGAATAAGGATGAATTAAAAAATATGTTAAAAGAAGCTGGAAAATCTATTGTGCTTAGTAAATTTAAATTGCCAGAAGAAAGCATAAAAAATATAAAAAATGGAGAAGGAAAAGTAATACAAATAGATGGAGAAAAAATTGGTGTATATAAATCTGAAACAGGAGAAATATTTAAAGTAAATCCAGTTTGTACTCATCTAGGATGCGAACTTTTCTTTAATAACTATGATAAACTTTGGGAATGTCCATGTCATGGTTCTAAATTTACTTATGATGGAAAAGCAATAGAAGTTCCAGGAATTAAAGATTTGGATAGAAATTAATATATAAACTATTGGGAGCGGATTAATAATTATGAGTCTAAACATTACCTTATATCAAAAAACGATAAGCAAAAATATTGAAATTGTTAATTACTTATATTATAATAAAAAAGTATAAGTAAGGAAAGGATTTTATAATATGGAAATAGATAATCAGGTTTTTAGAGATATAAACTATGGAATGTATGTTATATCAACAAAAGATGAATTAAGAAATGTAGGATGTTTTGTAAATACTGTAGTGCAAATAACTTCTGAAAATCCTATAATAAGTGTTAGCATTAATAAAAATAACTATACAAATAGCGTAATAAAAAAGTCAAAAAAGTTTTCAATAGCTATATTATCAGAAAATACAAATCCAGAAGTTATTGGAAAATTTGGATTCTTTTCATCAAAAGAACTTAATAAGTTTGAAAATTTCAAATTTGAGGAAATAGAAAATTTACCAGTATTAATGGAAAATATTTGTGGATATTTAATATGCGAAGTAATAAATATAATTAATGCAGAAACACATGATGTTTTTTTGGCAAGAGTAGTCAGTTCTAAAAAAGTAAATACTTTAGAGCCAATGAGTTATTCTTATTATCATAAAGTTATAAAAGGGAAGGCTCCTAAAAATGCACCTACATATATAGAAGAGAATAAAGAGAATACAAACGGAAATATGAGATATAAATGTAAAATATGTGGTCATATATATGATGATTCAAAAGAAAAAATTAAGTTTTCTGAATTACCAGATGATTGGAAATGTCCAATATGTGGAGTAGGAAAAGAAATGTTTGAAAAAATAGATTAATATTGATAAACATTTTATTAAATGATAAAATATTAAAAAAGGAGGAAATAAATATGGAAAATAAATTAATAATAAAAAGATGTATGTCTTGCGGTGCTGTAGTTAAAGTGATAGAAGATTGTAATTGCAATGACTGTGGAATAAAATGTTGTGGTGAAGAAATGAAAAAATTAGAAGCAAATACATTTGAAGCTTCACAAGAAAAACATATACCAACTTATGAAAGAGTTGAAGATGAAATTTTTGTAAAATTAAATCATCCAATGGAGAAAGAACATTATATTGAATGGATATCTTTGGTTAAAGGAGAAGAAGAATATTTTGTTAAACTATATCCAGAACAAAATGCTGAATGTAGATTTAAATATATTCCGGGTTCTACAATATACGCATATTGCAATAAACATCAATTATGGAAAAAAGATGTAGAATAATAAAAAGTATAATCTGCTAATTTGTTAATTTATACTTTTATAATATTAAATAAGAAAATGCCAATATAAAAGTATTTTAAATATTAGGTTTTAATATTTTTAATAAATTTTATATTGGTATTTCTATTTTAAAATAAAGAAAAAAATATATAATTTATTATTTACAAAAATAATAAATAGAGATATTATTATAATGAATAATAAAAATTTAAATTATAGAAAGGAAAATATATGACAGATAAAAGAAAAGACTATATTAGCTGGGACTCTTATTTTATGGGAGTTGCAATGTTATCTGCTCAAAGAAGTAAAGACCCTTCAACTCAAGTAGGTGCATGTATTGTAAGTAGTGATAATAAAATACTATCTGTAGGATACAATGGAGCTCCAAATGGGTATGATGATAATACAATGCCATGGAATAGAGATGGAGATTTTTTAAATACAAAATATGCGTATGTTTGTCATGCTGAATTAAATGCAATTTTAAACAATAAAGGCTCTAATTTAGAGGGTGCAAAAATATATGTTGATTTATTTCCATGTAATGAATGTGCAAAGGCAATAATTCAATCAGGAATAAAAGAAGTAATATATAAATCGGATAAATATAACGGAACAGAATCTAATATAGCATCAAAAAAAATGCTAGACTATTGCAATGTAAAGTATAGAAAATATGAAGATACTAAAAAAGAGATTATTTTAGACTTATAAGAATAAGAGAGGAAAAATTATGAATATAAATAATTATAATAATTATGTTAAAAATAATATTGATTTATTAAAAAACAGTTTAACAAAAACATTTGACATTTATGGAATGAACCAAATTCAAGATGCTTTGTTTTATTTATTAAAAGACGATGAATTATCTTATTTTACAAGAAAAGATAATTCTAGACTAAATCTTATATCAATAGGTGCTAATGAAACAAAAAAAGCAGCAATCAGAGAATACATAAACTTGGTCTTATCTCCAAATAATAATGAAATAAACAGCCCTATAGAAGAAGCAATGAAAAGAACTTTTTATAAATATCAAACAAGAAATGATGCATATGAAATTCTTGAAAAATGTGTTGTTGATTGCATTGAAAAAGGGGAAAACCATTTTACTAGAGACAATGGAACAAGGGAAAAATTAGATGCTTTTATTAGGAACTCTAATGGAATGAAACTAGATGACTATGTTACTTTTGCAATTACAGAAAAATTATCAAGAAATATTGTAGAGGAAAAACAAAAAGCTATAAGTACTATGAGGTCTAATACAATAACAAGTGCAGGAGAAAGCTACAAAGATAGAAGTCTTATACCTCAAAATATAAGATTAAATGCAGAAAATTTAGAAAAATGTAGAAGTGCTATTATAAGTGGTGTAGGATTTAAACGAGAAGGAACTATTTCAATAGGAACTAGCTTACATGCTGCTACCAGCATAGGAAATAAAAGAAAAAATCAAGAAGATGCAGTTTTAATAATGGAACATCCTAGAATACCAGGTTTTAAAATGCTTGTTGTAGCAGATGGAATGGGTGGATTAGATGCTGGTGAATATGCAAGTAATGAAACTGTTCAACAAACAAAAAAATGGTTTGAATCTTTAGATGAATCTTATTATACAAATCCACAAAAAATAGAAGATAGTTTGGGACAAGCTCTCCAAATGATATCAGATGAAATATATGATAAAAAAGGAGGTAGATGCGGATCAACTTTTGTTGGAGCTATAATAGGGAAAAATGAGACATTAATAGCAAATGTTGGAGATTCAAGAGCATATGCATTAGCTGGGACAGAACTAGAAATGATAACAGAAGATCAATCTGTAGCTAATGATCACTATAAATTAGGTATAATACAAGAAAAAGATGATATGAGGTTTTATAGAAAATCAAATATAATTAAACAACATATAGGTATGAGAGATGATATTAGACCTAATTATTATATTTTAAGAAATCAAGATTATGATTCTATATTATTATTTAGTGATGGAGTTACAGATTGTTTATCAGATAGTGATATATTAGCAGTAACAAGAAGAACTGATAGAAGACAATTAGCTAAAGCTCTAGTGGACAAAGCTTTGGTGACTGATTCTAAAGCGAGAGAAGGACTTGATCCGAAATACTATGCTAAAGATATTTTAGGTGGAAAAGACAATGCAACAGCTGCAGTATTTTCTAATGAAAATGAATCTGATGGAAATTATTCAAGAGATAGACATGCTTCAAAAGATTATGATGGACCAGAACCAGGTGCCCAATCAAGTTCAATAAGAATTCCGAATAGAAGAATAGAAAATGAAAATGAAATTGAAATTGAAAGATAAAATTCATAAATATCGGTTGAAAAAAGGAGAGGAAATATGAATAGTGATGGAATTTTGAAAATAATAAATGAAAATGGTGAGAAGAAGAACTTTTATATATTAGTTACGTTTGATATAGAAGAAAAGAACAAGAGTTATGTTATATATACAGATTATTCTAAAACAGAAGATGGAAACATAAGAGTATTTGCTTCGACATACAATCCATATGATGAAGATGATAAATTAGAAGAGATAGTTGAAAAGGACGAATTAGAAATAATTGATAATTATTTGCAAACATTACAAGAGGATTTAAAATCAGGAATAAAATTGGCATAATTTAATGAAAATATATTATAGGGTCGATGCTACCATCGACCCGCTATTATTATATAAAAAGAAAGGAATTTAATATATGAAAAATATTGCTATTATAACAGGAGCATCTAGCGGAATTGGAAAAGAATTTACTTTAAATTTAAAAGAACATGGCAGCTTTGATGAGGTTTGGGTAATTGCCAGAGGAAAAGATGAATTAGAAAAATTAAAAGAGCTTGTACCATTTAAATTAAAAATTATTCCACTAGATTTAACAAAAAATGAAAGTTATGAAGAATATAAAAAAATATTAGAAATTGAAAAACCAAATGTTAAATTATTAATAAATTGTAGTGGATATGGAAAATTTGATAAAACAACAAATTTAACATATCAGGAAAATATAGGAATGATAGATTTAAATTGTAGAGGGCTTACAAGTATAACAATACTTACAATACCATATATGAAAAAAGATTCAAATATAATAAATATAGCATCTGTTGCAGCATTCCAACCAATTCCTTATATAAATGTTTATGCAGCAACGAAAGCATATGTATTAAGTTTTTCAAGAGGACTAAATATGGAACTAAAAAATGATGGAATACATGTTATGGCAGTTTGTCCATTTTGGACTAAAACTAAATTTTTTGATAGAGCAATAGATAAGAATAAAAAAGCTGTTGTAAAAAAATATACTGCAATGTATGAACCATATATGATAGTAAACAGAACATGGAGAGACTTAAAAAGAAAAAAAGATGTCAGCAAATATGGATTTGTAGCTAGGTTTCAAGCAGGACTATGTAAAATATTGCCACATAGTTTTGTAATGAAATATTGGATGAAACAACAAAAATTAAAATAAAATTAGCAATCAAATATTGACACTGCTAAAAATGGTGATATAATATACTTCATAAATATAGTTGTTTATTAAATATTGAAGACAACAAGTAAATATTATTTTATAGGAGGTTTTTATATGAAACAATTTAAAGCAGAGTCAAAAAGATTATTAGACTTGATGATTAATTCAATATATACAAATAGAGAAATATTTTTAAGAGAGCTAATTTCAAATGCAAGTGATGCTATGGACAAACTGTATTATCGCTCTTTAACAGAAAAGAATATAAATATAAATAAAGAGGATTTAAAAATAAGACTTGATATAGATAAAGAAAAAAGGACTTTATCTATCAGTGACAGAGGATGCGGAATGACAGAAGAAGAACTAGAAAAAAATTTAGGAACCATAGCAAAGAGTGGATCTTTAGCATTTAAAGAAGAAAATGATAAAAAAGAAGACATTGATATAATAGGTCAATTTGGTGTTGGTTTCTATTCAGCATTTATGGTTAGTAAATCAGTAACAGTTATTAGCAAGGCCTATGGTGAAAGCCAGGCTCATATTTGGAAATCAGAAGGGGCTAGTGGATATACAATAGAGCCTTGTGAAAAAGAAGAATTTGGAACAAAAATTATATTAGAAATAAAAGATGACACAGAAGATGAAAAATATAGTGAATATTTAGAAGCTTATAAAATACAAGAAATAGTAAAAAAATATTCTGACTATATTCGTTACCCAATAGTTATGGAGATTGAACATAGTCATAAAAAAGAAGGAACTGAAAATGAATATGAAACTGTAAAAGAATTAGAAACTCTAAATAGTATGGTTCCAATATGGAAGAAAAAGAAAACAGAAGTAAAAGAAGAAGATTATAATAACTTTTACAGTGAAAAATTCTATGATTTTGAAAAACCACTAAAAGTAATTCATAATAATGTTGAAGGTGGAATTACTTATAATTCTTTATTATATATACCATCACATTTACCATATGATTATTATACGAAAGAATACGAAAAAGGTTTAGCTTTATACTCAAATGGTGTATTAATAATGGAAAAATGTGCAGACCTACTTCCTGATTATTTTAGTTTTGTAAAAGGACTAGTTGATAGTCAAGATTTATCTTTAAATATATCAAGAGAAATGCTTCAACATGATAGAGGATTAAAAGTAATAGCTAGAAGTATAGAAAAGAAAATAATAAGTGAACTTGAAAAAATGTTAAAAGAACAGCCAGATGAATATGAAAAATTCTTCAAAATATTTGGAGTTCAGCTAAAATTTGGAACATACAACAATTACGGAATGGATAAAGACAAACTAAAAGACTTACTTCTATTTTATTCTTCAACTGCAAAAAAATTAATAACATTAGAACAATATGTTTCAAAAATGATAGAAGGACAAGATAGCATTTACTATGCATGTGGAGAAAGTATAGATAAAATAGATTTATTACCACAAGTTGAACTTATAAAAGATAAAGGATATGAAATTTTATATTTAACAGACCAAGTAGATGAATTTGTATTTCAAGTATTAATGAATTATAAAGACAAAAAATTTGTAAATGTATCAGCAGAAAATGTTGATTTAGATACAGAAGAAGAAAAAGAAAAATTAAAAAAAGAAAATGAAAAAAATAAGGACATGTTTGATATAATGAAAGAAGCTCTTTCTGGAGAAGTACAGAATGTTAGATTTACACATAGATTAAAAAATCATCCTGTATGTTTGACAAGTGAAGGAAATATTTCAGTTGAAATGGAAAAAGTATTAAATAGTATGCCAAATGACCAAAAGGTAAAAGCACAAACTGTTTTAGAAATAAATGAAAATCACGAAATAGCAAAGAAAATTAAAGAGTTATATAGTGAAAATAAAGAAGAATTAAAAAACTATACAAAAATTCTATATTCTTTAGCTAGGTTAATAGAAGGATTATCTATAGAAAATCCAACTGAAATAAGTAATTTAATATGCAAAATAATGTCATAGAAAAAGGAGATAAAATGATAAAAATTGCTTTTTTTGATACAAAAGAATATGATAAAGAATTATTTGATAAGTATAATGAAAAATATAATTATGAAATAACTTATCTAGAATCAAAATTAAACAAAGAAACAGCACCGCTTGCTAGAGGCTTTGATGTTGTATGTATTTTCGTAAATGATGTTGTAGATAGTCAAACAATAAAAATATTAAAAGAAGGTGGTGTAAAGTTAATAGCTTTAAGATGTGCTGGATTTAATAACATTGATATAAAAAATATTGATGGTATTAAAGTAGTAAGAGTTCCGGCATACTCTCCATATGCAGTTGCAGAACATGCTGTAGCGTTACTATTAAGTATAGATAGAAAAATATATAAAGCATATCAAAGAACTAAAAAATATAATTTTACACTAAATGGACTTTTAGGATTTGACATACATGGAAAAACAGTAGGAGTAATAGGAACTGGAAAAATAGGAAAAGTTTTTTGTAAAATAATGAAAGGCTTTGGCACTAGAGTATTAGCTTATGATGTATATAAAGATGAAAACGCAAGCAAAGAAATAGGATTTGAGTATGTTGATTTAGATACATTATTGGAACAGTCTGATATAATTTCATTACATTGTCCATTAACAGATGAAACAGAAAAAATAATAAATTCTAAAACAATAGAAAAAATGAAAGATGGAGTAGTAATAATAAACACAAGTAGAGGAAGACTTGTGGATACAGATGCATTAATAGATAGATTATCAACAGGAAAAATAGGTGGAGTTGGATTAGACGTTTACGAAGACGAAGAAGAATTTTTCCTAAATGATATGTCAAATTCTTATATAAGAGATAAAGACTTATCAATACTATTATCTATGCCAAATGTAGTAATAACATCACATCAAGCATTTTTCACAAACGAAGCTTTAAATAAAATAGCAAGTGATACATGTGAAAATATAAAAGAAATATTTGAAACTGGAGAGTGCAAAAACGAAGTAAAATAGGTGAATAAAAATTTATAAAAAACCTCTCATTATTAGTAATATCTTGAAAATTAACATAATGTATGTTATAATTATAAAGATAATATAATAATGAGAGGTTTTTATGGATAAAAGATTAAATAGTATGCCAATTAATGAAATTTATAAAAAAATAGGAAGATTAATTTCACCAGAAGATGTATATTTATTAATAGAAGACCTTGAAACTTTACAAAGATATGGAGAAATATACAATAAATATGAAAAAAACATTCCAGAACTTAGAGAAAAGCTATATGACTTTTTATTAAAAGAAGAAAGCAAAGTAGATAAGGGAATTTTTGTATTATTAACTTTAGAAAAATATTTTGAAGCAAAAGTATTTACTAAGGATACTTATGAAAAGAATAAAAAAATATATGATTCAAAAATTGAAGAATGTAAAAAACTACTAGATGGAGAGGATATATCAATATACAGACATAAAGTAAATGAAAAAACTGGAATAGTAAACGAAATTGTTGAGACGTCATCAGTTGAATTATGTGCTATGAAAGTTGAAGAGGATGTAAAGAGCGAAAAACAGAAGAGGTTAGATAGAAAAAGAACAGAACTAGAAGAAAAAAGAAAAAATTCAATTGAGAAAAGAAAAAATAGAAACACTCAAAGATTAGATGAAATAGAAAAGGATATTGATTTAAAATATATACTACAATTTATTTCATTAGCAGATATTGAAGATGCATTAGTAAATAATGAAAGTATAGGTGAATTACTAAGATTTAAGATATTAAGGAATACGATAGTAAGAAAAACAGACTTAACACCAAAAGAATTAAATAAAGCACTAATCAATGAACAACTAGAGGATATTGCTGACAAATTAGACCCAAAATTATATTTAGAAGAATTTAAAAAAACTATTCGAGAATATTCTGAATATTTTGATATAGACAAGATATTATTATGCTCTGCGTATAGAGCTGTAGAAAGGCTATCAGTTGAGACATATAAAGCAGAAGATATAGATGGAATAAAAAACATATTAATAGCTATATCAGAAAAATTAGGAGAAAAAAACATAAGACTTTCTACTAATCTTGTAAACACAAATGGTAAAGAAGAAAAAGTTAAATATGATAAAAACAAATTAAAATATGATTTAAAAAGATTTGTAAGTCCAAATATATTTTTAAGCGATAAGTTAATCAAACAAATTAAAGAAGAGCTTTTAACAGGTAAAAAAATTTTAAAAGAGATTAGTTTTGAGACTCTAGTAATGCTGAATTTAAAACAAGAAGAATTAGATAAAATAGTAAAAAGCTCATCAGAAAATTTTATATATTTTTTAGACAATTTTCAATATAGCCAAAAAGATGTCCAAGAAGTTATTAGAGATATAAAACATATAAATACAGAGTGTTTATATAAATTAATAAAAGATAAATTAATAGATAAAGATGGAATAGTACAAGAATGCAAAAATCAAAAAATATATTTAGATGAGCTTGTAGAATTAGCATCAATTAATGAAATTGATGATGAAACTATAATAAAATCTTTTAATGAGCTAAAAGGAAATGATGTGCTAGATGAGATTTTAAATAAAGATGTGCTATTAGAATACTTCAATATAAAAAAAATAGAAGAATATATTAAACAGAAAAAAATAGATGATGAATTCCTTGAATTTTATGTAGAAATATTGCCAGAAGATGAAATTGAAAAAAATAAATTATTAGAAAATATAAGTGGTTTGATTTCAGACGTTACAGATAAAGGAATTATAATCAATTTTTATATAAATAAATTGATAAGTGAAGATAGTATAATAGGAAAACTTGAAGAGGATGATATACTAGAATTATATGAAAATAATAAAATAGATATAAATGCTATTAATAGATTATATAACAAAAAAATAATAGGAGAAGAATCATTTTTATTAATTTTAGACGATGAATATAAAAATAAAGATATATTAGAACTTTTAGATAGTGAAACTATTGATATAAAAGTAGCAGTTGAATTATATAATTTATCCAAGGATAAAAAATTAGAGGGAATTTTTAATAGATATAGTAATAATGAGTTTAAAACGCCAAATCCAGCCTTGCTTGGATTTGCAACATCTAATTTAAATATAGAAGAAATAGATGAATTATATAAAAGAGGAGATATAAAAGAAAAAGATTTATATGATGTAGCATCTCAAGGAATCTTTAGTACATCAAAAATAAGTCAATTATATACTAATATGCTAATTTCTGAAAATATCATTGATAAATTATATAATGATAAAATAATAAATAAACATGAAAATGAGCTTATGAAAAAGGCTCTAAATATGAAAAATATAGTTAAGAATATGGATAAATCATTAGGTATAGCATTTGGCAGTGATGGAGAAATAGAAATTGATGAAGGGATATTTCTTCCTGAAGAAAAATCTGGAAATAGTAATCATGGTTGGAATAAACATGACGATTACGATGAAGAAGAAAAAGAAAAAAAGAAAGTTATTCATCCAGCTATTAGAGAAAGAAAGTTTGAAACATATGGTGCTAAAAGAATAAAAAGAAACAATGTAGAGTACAACGAAAAAAGCCCATTTAATGACTATGAATTTTATATAATTCCTGATTTTTATGGAAATAAAAATCCAAATTGTATAGTAATAGCAGAAAGATACTATAAAGATAAATATAGTGGAGAGGAAGAATTAATAGATGGAAATGCCACTTATTTATTTGAATTAAAAGATCTAACAAGAATTAGTAAAAAAAGTAAACCAGAAATATTATTAGAGATGAAAGAAGCAAGAGATACTAGAATGAAAAGAAAACTTCATACTAAAAATTGGGCAAAGAATATGGATAAAGCAATACAAGAACTACTAGGAAAAAAATTAGAAAGCTGTTATACAGAAAGTGAGTTACATGATATTAAAACATTAAGTGAGCTTATAGATGGATTTAAAGATAAGAATAATTTAGTTAGAATTTTTGATATTGAATTTGAATAAAGAAAGGAATACATATGAAAAACTTTCAAGATTATATTTATAAAAATAAATCAGTTTTAGATAGAGCATTAAATATAGATAATATCAAATGGGAAGAAAAATTGAGTTTGGAAGATATAATTGAAAATAAAAATTTAGAATTAGCACTTGAGAAAAATAAAACCTATTTAGTAATTTATGAAGGACAACCATTATTAACTAAAATAATTTTAGAAAAAGCAATAAAATCATCTGCTAATGTTATATTTACAATAAACGATTATTATTTAGCTACTAACACAATTATCTTATCAATAGCAAATAAATTAATAGAAGAAAATAATATTAAATGCTTTTTTAGAATTTATAACAATGTAAAAGAAAATAAAATTTTTGAAAATACTAAACAAGTAGATACAACAATTTTTATAGGAGATAAAGAAAATTATGATTATATGCGAGCACATGTAAAAGGCAATTTAATAAAAATTGAGTATAATTAAGATATAAAAATAATAAAGTGACTAGCTAGTCACTTTATTATTTTTATATCCATTCTTTATTTTTCTTAATAAATATATGTTTTGCTACCATAGCTAATATACAGTATAAGAAAGTTATTAATAAAATTAGTCCAATATATTTAGCTGATATAGCAACAAGCCCTAAAGCCTTTCCTAAAGCAGTTGACGGGAATATTAAAGCTATAAGACAAAGTGATATTGAAGAAAAATAAACCATATAGCTTGCATTACTTTGTATAAAAGGAATTTTTGGGGTCCTTATAATATGCATTCCAACTAAATTTGAAATTATCGTATAAGTAAACCAAATTGTTTGGAAAAGAGCTGCTTCTCTAACACCAAATACAAACCATAAACTTGTAAAAATTAAAATATCAAAAATAGAACTTAAAGGTCCCATAAAAAGCATAAACTTTTTTAAACTATTAATATCTAATTTTTTAGGAGATTCTATATATTCTTTGTCAACATTATCCAAAGGTAGTGTTAATTGTCCAAAATCATATAACAAACTTTCAAATAATAATTGAATTGGAGTTTCAGGTAAAAAAGGTAAAAATATACTAGCAATAATAACAGATAAAACTTCTCCAAAATTAAAACTTGTTGCAAGCTTAATGTATTTCATAAGGTTAGAAAATGTTTTTCTTCCTTCAACAACGCCATCTAATAAAACATTTAAATCTTTTTCTAAAAGTATTATATCAGCCGATTCTTTTGCTATATCAACAGCAGTATCTACAGAAATACTAACATCGGCATTAGTAAGAGAAGGACTATCATTAATACCATCTCCCATATAACCAACAACATTACCAGATTCTTTTAAAAGCCTAACAATTCTAGCTTTTTGTATAGGAGAAAGCTTAGTAAATATGTTAGTGCTTCTAAGTAGATTAAGAACAGCCATATCATTTAACTTTTCTATTTGAGATCCTGTAATAATTCTTCTTGATTTAATTTCAACTTTATCACATATACATTTAGTAACTTCAGAATTGTCTCCAGTAAGAACAATTACTCGTATACCAGATTTATTTAGCTTATTAATAGCAATTTTAGCACTTTCTTTTGGAGGATCTAAAAAACCTATAAAACCAAGTAATACCATATTTTTCTCATCAGAAATACTAAACTTTTCTATATTTTCAATATCATTTTTTTGGCAAACTGCAACTACTCTTAAACCATCTTGATTTAACTTCTTTGCAATTTTTTTAATATTTTCTTTTATTTCATTTGTAATAGGAGAAACTTGTCCTTTATAATCAACTAAAGTAGAAATATTTAAAATTTCTTCAACAGCACCTTTAGTTATCAACTGTTTTTTATTACCATCAGATACAATAACAGACAAGCGTCTTCTAGAAAAGTCGAAAGGAATTTCATCTAATTTCTCATATTTTTTAGTATATTCTTCCATGCCATTTTTTAATGCTCTAGAAATTACAGCTTCATCTATATTACTTTTTAAACCTGTTTGAAAATAAGAATTTAAGAATGCATGTTTTAAAATTCTTAAATCTTCATCACCTTTTATATCTAAATATTTTTCCAATACAATTTTATCTTCTGTTAATGTTCCAGTTTTATCAGTACATAAAATATTCATAGAACCAAAGCTTTGCACAGAATCTAACTTCTTTACAATAGTTTTTTTCTTTGACATTTTGATAGCACCTTTAGATAAACTAGAAGATAGTATAACAGGCAAAAGTAAAGGAGTAATACCAATTGCAACAGCGACAGAAAAAGTAAATGCTGTTAGTAAACCGTGTTTATCAAGATTTAAAATAAAAACAAAAGGTATTAGAAAAATCATAAATTTAATTAATAGTTTGCTAATATTTTCAATATTTTTTTGAAAAGCTGATTTTGGTTTATTTGTTAATGTATGAGCAATTTTACTTAAATAAGTATCATCTGCAGTTTTAATGACAACAGCTTTTCCGCTACCGCTAATAACATTTGTACCCATAAAGCAGATATTTTTAAAATCAGTAATACTAAAAATATCTTCTTCCTCTAATTCATTTTCAACTGTCTTTTTTATTGCATCTGATTCACCAGTTAAAGTAGATTGACCTATATATAAGTCGTTAGCATCGATAACTCTTAAATCGGCTGGGATTATATCACCAGCTGATAAACAAATAGTATCTCCTAGAACAATTTCTTTTATAGGAATACTAATTTTTTTTCCATCTCTTATAACTGTAGA
>JBJFFD010000009.1:0-17755 GCA_051891335.1 Candidatus Scatovivens sp. | reverse complement strand
AATAAATCCGGAAAAATGTAAAGGGTGCGGACTTTGTAAAAGAAACTGCCCAGTTGAAGCAATAACAGGAGAAGTGAAAAATCCACATATTATCAATCCAGACAAATGTATTAAATGTGGTGCTTGTGTAAGTAAATGCCCATTTAAAGCAATTAGTTAGGAGAAAAAATGAAAAAAAACTATTGGAAAATTTTAATAATAATAGCAGTTATATTTGATGTTTGTTGCAGGTTTGTTATTAGAAAAAATTTAAATTTGAATATTTCTAATGATCAATCAATTCAATTGTTGAAAATTACAAATTTTACAAGAGCTATTGAAAAATTTAATAATATTATATTTGTTTTTGTGATTTTTTTAAGTGTTTTTAATATTATTCTTAAAAAAAATAAAATAAAAAAAATATTTGAAAATATAGTTATCTTGATAATAATAATGTATTTTAAATATAGTTTTGTTTCATTTGATTTAGCAGCTGGATTTGAAATGCTTACTAAATTGGAATTTTGGAGTAGTATAATAGCATTAATTATAACTATAACAACACTTTTAATACAAATAATAGAGATTTTGGAAAGGAGAAGAATAAAATGTCAGAAATGATTAAATTAAATATCGATGGTAAAGATGTTGAAATTGAAAAAGGAAAAACAGTTTTAGAAGCTGCTAGGAAAGTTAATATTGATATTCCAACACTTTGCTTTTTAAAAGAAATAAATGAAGCTGGAGATTGCAGAATGTGCTTGGTTGAAATTGAAGGAAGAAGAGGATATTCTCCTTCATGTATAACTAAAGTAGAAGATGGAATGGTTGTTAGAACTAATACTCCGGACTTAATGGATTCAAGAAGATTAATTTTAGATTTGATTTTATCAAATCATGATAGAAAATGTTTAACTTGTACAAGAAATGGGAATTGTGAACTTCAAAATTTGGCTCAAAAATTTAATATAACAGATTTAGAATATGATGGAGAAAAAATAGAAAAAACAATAGATGATTTATCTCCTTCTATTGTAAGAGATCCAAATAAATGTATTTTATGTAGAAGATGCATTGCTGCATGTAAGAATGTTCAAAAAATAGGTGCTATTGATTGTGCAAATAGAGGATTTAATTCTTGCGTTTCTACTGCCGGAGATAAAAGCTTAAATGATGTAAACTGTACTTTTTGTGGTCAGTGTATTGAAGCTTGTCCGGTAGGTGCGTTAAAAGAAAAAGATTCTACAAAAGAAGTTTGGAAAAATTTAAGAAATCCTGAAAAAATTGTTATTGTTCAAACAGCTCCTGCAGTTAGAGTGGCATTAGGTGAAGAATTTGGAATGGATATTGGAACTAATGTAACAGGAAAAATGGTAAATGCTTTAAAAAGACTAGGATTTGATAAAGTATTCGATACAAATACTGGTGCTGATTTTACAATAGTAGAAGAAGCAACTGAATTTTTAAATAGGTTAAATAATAATGGTGTTCTTCCTATGATAACTTCTTGTAGCCCTGGATGGGTAAAATATATAGAAATGAATTATCCAGAATTATTACCACATGTATCTTCATGTAAATCACCACACCAAATGTTTGGTGCAATAATTAAATCATATTATGCTGAAAAAAATGATATTGATCCAAGAAAAATATACAATGTTTCTGTAATGCCTTGTATAGCTAAAAAATTTGAAAGAACAAGAGATGGAATGGAAAATAATGGATTAGATGACGTAGATGCTGTTATAACAACTAGAGAATTAGCTAGAATGATTAAACAAGCTGGAATAGATTTTGTTAACTTGGAAGATAGCCAATTTGATGATCCTATGGGAGAAGCTACTGGTGCTGCTGTAATTTTCGGAACTACTGGTGGTGTTATGGAAGCTGCATTAAGAACAGCTGCTGAAACTGTTACAGGAAAAGAATTAGAAAAAATTAATTTTGAATCTGTAAGAGGAGGAGCTGGAATAAAGAAAGCTACAATAAAAATTGGAGATGCTGATTTAAAGGTTGCTGTTGCATCTGGACTTGGTAATGCTCAAAAAATTATGGAAGAGATTAAATCAGGAAAAGCTGATTATCAATTTGTTGAAATAATGGCTTGCCCAGGTGGATGTGTAACAGGTGGCGGACAACCAATATGTTCTTCAAAAACAAGAGCAATTGTTGATGTGAGAGCAAAAAGAGCAGAAGCTTTATATACAGCTGATGAAAAAAGTAAAATAAGAAAGTCACATGAAAATCCAGTAGTTAAAAAAATATATGAAGAATATTTAGAAGAATATGGAAGCCATAAAGCACATGAATTACTACATACACATTATGCAAAAAGAGAAAAATATTTAGATTAATTTAAAATATATTTTGCACGGAGGATAAAATGAAAGGAAAAAAAGGGTGGATTTGTGTTTTATTTATATTAGCAGGATTGGTAATAGGAGGACTTTTAGGACAATTAGCTCAAAGCATTGATTTTTTATGGTGGTTTTCTTATGGACAAGAATTTGGAATGGAAAATCCATTAATTTTAGATTTAAGTGTGTTCAAGATAACATTTGCTTTAACTATAAATATAAATATTGCTAGTATAATAGGAGTATTATTAGCATTATTAATATATAGAAGAACTATATGAAATAAATGACATAACCATAAACCAAACCCGACAGAAGTTTTCTGTCGGGTTTGGTGGGGTTACTCTGATTGTGTATAATCACTCATACGAACAATTACAGCAGAAAAATTTCCAACGAATGTCACAGGAAAACCTTTCTCTGCTTTAATATGGAGTAAATTTGGATTTTGCATTAAATATGAACAATTGTTAAAGACTCTCCGAGTATTATCTGAAAGAATAACCTCGATATGATAAATAGTTCTAAGATCAAGATTGTCATAATTGGACATAACTAAAACTCCTTTTATAATAATGTGATTGACAAATAAATTATAACAAAAATCTTATTGAAAGTCAACATAATATATTGAATAAAGTGTTGACCAAATATCAAAAATATAGTAAAATGAAAAAGAAGTAAATTGAATAGTCGCTTGCAAAATTCGAAAGGATCTGCAAGAGGAAAGTCCGGGCTCCATAGAGCAGGATACTTGATAACGTCAAGCGAGGGTGACCTTAGGGAAAGTGCAACAGAAAATAACAGCTATTTTTTTGGATTAGCAATGGTGAAAATGTGAGGTAAGAGCTCACAAGCCGATATAGTGATATATTGGCGGTGTAAACCCTATCTGGAGCAACACCTTGATTAGAGGAGAAAAAAGATTGCTCGTCTTCTCCTTAGTTCTTGAGTGGCTGGAGATATATAGTAATATATATCCTAGATAAATGACTATTTTAAACAGAACCCGGCTTATAGATTTGCTTTTAAAGACAGATTAAATCTGTCTTTTTTTGTTGAATAAGAAAAAATTTTTCTATACAAAAATGCAAAATAGTACTTAAAGGAAGAGTTATGTTATAAAATTAACAAACAGAAAAGCAATCTAAAATGTTATATTTTTTTAATTTTGATACTGTATATATATACATTCTTTGTTTACTAATAGTATTGTAACAAAAAAGTAATTATGTTACAAAAAGTTAATAAAAACGTAATCTAATAATTATTGTAAAAGAAGTTGGTTATATATAAAATGTAAAAGAGATTAGTTATATATAAAATAGAATGAGATGTGTTAAAAGATGAACAAAAAAATAATAAGTATGTTAATAATTTTGATTATTATATTTATTTCAAATACTTCATACGCATATATTTTATCATTAAATTTAAAATGTTCAAAAGAAAATATAGAAGTTGGTGATGAATTTGAAATAATAGTCGACTGGAAAGATAATATGCAAGCTGCGGATTTTTATTTTTATTGGGATAATGAAAAAGTAGAATATTTAGGGGCGGATATTGATGAAGAATTTGTACAGAAAAAAGATGGCTATATGAAAGTAGCTTGGTTTTCAACTAATAATGAAAATAAGAATAGTATTGCATTTAAATTTAAGGCAATTGACGAAGGTAAGGTAAAGTTTGACATTAAAGTAGATGGAGGGTTTGCTACAGGTAGTTTAAAACAACCAGATAAATATGAAAAAGAACCTTTAAATATACAAATTAATCATTCAAACGGGTTATTAAAAATAATTATTACATTAATAATTATTTTAGTATTAATATATATAATAATATTTAGAAGTCAAAGGAGAAAAAGATGAAAAAAGTTAAACCAAAGATTATAATAACTTTATTATTTTTAATGTTAATAGCAATATCAACAATTGTTTTAGCAGATACATTAACGGTTACTACAGTAGCAAATAAAGAGGAAATTATCATAGGTGATACAACAACAGTAAATGTTAATTGGAATAAAAATATGCAAGCTGCTGATTTTATATTAAACTATGATAATACTAAATTAAAACTTAAATCAACGACTGTTCCAGTAGCCAATTATGTTGATCAAAATGGGAAAATAAAAGTAATGTGGTATTCTTCTTCTCAAAATGGAGATGAAAAAAAACAATTTACTTTTGTATTTGAAGGGATTGCAGAAGGTGAAGCTAAAATTGAATTTAAAATTGAAGGGGGATTTGCAACAGGAAGTTTAGAATCACCAGAAGAGTATAATTTAGAAGCCTCTAAAACAAGTGTTAAAGTATTAGGGGCAAATAATAATAACAATAATAACAATAATAACAATAATAACAATACTGATAGCAGTGGTAATAATAATGATACTATGGCTGGAACTGATGATGTAAATAATATTGAAGATAGTAATACATCTAACACTTCTGCAAGTAATGAACAAAAAACAGAAACAGGCTCTAAAACCACTGCTGAACAGAGTGCTGCTACAAAAACAAATCCTACAAAAATTCCGAATGCGTTACCTAAAGCTGGAAAAATTCAAATAATTAGTATATTTATTGCTTTATTTGGAGTTATAAGCTTTTTTGGATATAAATTAATTAAATATAAAGAAATATAATAAAGAGGATAGAATGTACAGATATAAAATAAATATTAATTATAAACTTATTTGTATTATATTTTTGATAATAGATGTAGTTTTATTTATTAATATATTTTTTGATAAAAACGATGAAAAACATAAAATAATGGCCATAAACAATAAAAGTACAGTGAAGAGAAGTGTTGAAGAAACAAAACAAGATACTAGTGAAAATAGTTATATTAGTGAAGCAGAAAGAGTTAATAGCATAGAGCAAGAAATTACAATAGAAAAAAAAGAAATAGTTCCAGAGGTATTAAATACCAATTCAGGAGATTGCTATTCTATAATTGGAACAATAAAAATAAATAAAATAAACCTAGAAATGGATATTTCATCAAAAACAACAGATGAATTGATGAAACATTATGCATGTAGATTATGGGGACCAGATGTTAATAAAAAAGGAAATTTATGCATAATCGGGCATAATTGGAAAAATACAAAACTATTTAGTAAAGTTCCAACTTTGGAAATTGGTGATAAAATAGAATTGATAGATTTAAATAACAACTCTATTAAATATACAATATACGATAAATATATAGTTAATCCAAATAATGTTGAGTGCTTAAATCAAGAGACAAATGGTGAGATGATTGTAACATTAATAACATGTACAGACGATAGTTCAAATAGATATATTATACATGCTAAATAAAGGAGATAAAAAATGAAAATAATTTTAAAAAAAATAATAAGTGTTATTTTAATAATTATTTTATTAATGCCAACATTTATATCAACTGCAGAAGAAACAATATATGAACATGAATATAAACTAGAAGAATATATAAAAGAATACTATGGATACTCTGAAATAACAGAGGAAAAATTAAGTAATGTACATAGCTTATATGTATATGAAGAAGGGTGGAGATACTTAGATTATGAAGATTATAATATGATTAATCTTAATTTAGATATTCTTCCAAAATTAACAAATTTAACTGAAATATACATAAATTTTTCTGGTCTGAAAACTTTTGACATGAACTTAATATCAAATTTAACTAAATTGGAAAAACTTACATTATGTACAGACTCATTAAGAGAAATTAAAAATTTAGATTCTAAAGAGCTATTAAAGTTAACAAATTTAAAAGAAATAAGAATAGAAACTAATAACGAAGGGATAAAATCAATAGATTTAAGTACTATTATTGAATTAGAAAATCTAAAAAAGTTAAATATAAAATCAAATTCAATAACTAATATAGTAGCAAAAGGAAACTCTAAGCCAAGTCAAAAAAAATTAGAATTAGAAATTAACTGCCCTATAATGGAAAAAATTGATATAGATTCATTTCAAAATATATATTCTATTAAATTAAATAATAATTACTATAACGAGGTAAAATTAAAAGACATACAATTAAAGAATCTTTCTAATTTAACTGAACTGTATATTTTGGCAGATACTTTATCAGTAGAACAAATAGTTAATAATATTAATTATGATAATTTTAAAGAATTAATAAGTTTAACATTTAAACTAAACTCTTTAGAA
This sequence comes from Candidatus Scatovivens sp., assembly GCA_051891335.1. Taxonomy (GTDB): domain Bacteria; phylum Bacillota; class Clostridia; order TANB77; family CAG-508; genus Scatovivens. Next base: position 11,226 of record JBJFFD010000009.1, on the reverse strand, counting down.
AGTACAACTGAGGAGTTAGATTTATTTGAAGTTTTTGATATAGAATCATTTTTAGAATTAAAAAACTTAGAATTAGACATTTATGATTCAAAAATATCTAAAATAAATATAAACAAAAATATTGAAAAATTAGAAAATTTGAAAATTTGCTCAGAAATTACTGAAATAACAAATTTAGAAAAAATAGAAAATTTAAAATATTTATATATAGATGCTAATATTAATACAATAAATTTACCAGAAACAATAGTTAGTTTTACAGCAGATTATTGTGAAAAATTAGTTAATATAAAATTAAACGAAAGTATTGAATATGTAAGTTTAAATTATTGTACTAAAATCGAAAAAGTAGAAATAACGGAAAATTTCAAAAATATAGAAAGATTAGAAGTAAAAAATTATGATTTGAGAGAATTAATATTACCAGAAGATACAAGTAAATTGAAAAATTTAATAGATTTAAACATTACTGGTGATGTATTAAGTGATATAAATTATCCAAATTCTTTACAAAATTTATATATTAATTCAAAAAATGAAGATTTAAATATTCCTGAATATTTAAACGAATTGCAATATTTAAAAATTAATGCATATAATTTAAAACAACTGAACTTACCAGAAGATACAAGCAAATTGAAAAATTTAATAAGTTTAAATATTACTGGTGATGTGTTGAGTGATATAAATTATCCAAATTCTTTACAAAACTTATATATTAATTCAAAAAATGAAGATTTAAATATTCCTGAATATTTAAACGAATTGCAATATTTAAAAATTAATGCATATAATTTAAAACAACTGAACTTACCAGAAGATACAAGCAAATTGAAAAATTTAATAAGTTTAAATATTACTGGTGATGTGTTGAGTGATATAAATTATCCAAATTCTTTACAAAACTTATATATCAATTCAGAAAATGAAAATTTAAATATCCCTGAATATTTAAATAAGTTAGAATATTTAAATATTTGGACATATAATTTAAAACAACTGAATTTACCAGAAGATACAAGCAAATTAGAAAATTTAATTGATTTAAGTATTGATGGTAATGTATTAAATGATATAAATTATCCAAATTCTTTACAAAACTTATATATTTATTCAAAAAATGAAAGTTTAAATATTCCTGAATATTTAAATAAGCTGAAATATTTAAATCTTGGGACATATAATTTAAAACAATTGAATTTACCAGAAGATACAAGCAAATTAGAAAATTTAATTGTTTTAAGTATTGATGGTAATGTATTGAATGATATAAATTATCCAAATTCTTTACAAAACTTATATATTAATTCAGAAAATGAAGATTTAAATATTCCTGAATATTTAAGCGAATTGCAATATTTAGAAATCAATGCATATAATTTAGAGCAATTAAATTTACCAAAAGATACGTCAAAATTAGAAAGCCTATACGCATTACACATATATTGTAAAAGTATTAATGACATAAATTATCCTAATAAAATAGAAAAATTATATATAGGTGTTTCAGAACCACAAAATATTAGTATACCAGAAGGATTAACAGAACTATCTAACATAAAAATTGAAGCAGATGAAAGCACAATAGATATAAAAAATTTGGCAAATTATGATGTTGATGGTGCAATTATAATTTGTAAAAAAATAAAAGGAAATTGTATTGATAAGCTATCTAATTTAAAAGGGTTAAAAATTTTTACTCAAGAACAATTTGACACATCATTAATTTCGAAGTTAAATAAATTACAGTATTTGTGCTTGAACCAGAACTATAAACCTGATAATATTGAAGATAATTCTGCTCTTCTTAGATATGGAAAATTACCAATTTATATTGGAGAAATGAATGGAAAAGAGTATCTATATGGATTTTCATTTTATGATGGTGAGAAGTATGATACTAAATCCATATTTAAAGAAAAATTTGATTATAGTAAAATTATAGAAGAAAATCAAATAAATAATCCAGATATCAAAATAGTAAATGAAAATGATGAGGAACTAAAAGAAGATGAAATTATTGGTACTTGTGATAAAGTAAAAATATATGATGGAGAAGAACTAAAATTTGAATATTCTATTCTTTATTATGGTGATGTTGATGGAGATGGAAAATGGACTGCTATAGATTCATTAGCAATAATAAAGAACAATTTTACTAAAAATGGATTTTCATTAGAAGTGCCATTTACATTTAGTAATGAATTATATGAAGAAGCTGGAAGAATTATATCAGAAACAGGAAATATACCAGGAGCTATGGATGCACTAGCTATAATAAAACAGTCTTTTGGAACATACAAGATAAATCAGTACAAGAATATTAGTAAGTAATTAACAAAAAAACTAGTGTAATGTTTAACTCAAAAAGTTAGATTTTAAGTTAAACATTACACTGTTTTTTGTTTCATTTAGGTAACATTTATTGAAATATATAAATCTATATAATATAATCAATTTGAAAAATAAGTTTGAAGGAGGTAAAATATGGAACGATTAAATCAATATTTTCTTAATGAAAAAGATTTTACTAAAAAAATTGAAAAAGTATATTATTTTGCCAAAAAGAAAAATTTATTTTTTGATAAATCAACAATAATGAAAGCAGAATTAACTAGAATGTTTGTAAACATGATGAATTTAGATGTTGATGAAAATGAAGTCATTACAGCAAGTTTGATTTACTCTTTAAAGAGAGTTGATAGCCCTCTAGAAATCCAAAGACTAAAAGAAGAAATATACAATGATAGAAAATTTATAAGACAATTAGGATTTTCCTTAAAATTCAGCAAATATTGTACTCAGTATTCTCGAATAATAGAAGATGAAAAAAGAGAAAATGAAAGTGATATTTTAGAGTTAATTGACCAATTCGGAGGAATGATATTACATAGAGAGAATAGATTAGCTTATAGTGTTAAAGATGCCTTAGACTTGATAGAAAATAAGAATTTATTAAATAAAGAAAATAGGTACTTAGAAGAATTCTTATTTTTTGCAGATGCTATGGAAAATATAAAGATAAGTGGAGGGATAGGAGTTTTATCTAAATTTCAAAAGGAAATAAATAGAATTAATAAATTAGATATTTCTGCTGCTCTTAGAATAGTATATGATTTAAGAGATAGTTTAGAAGATGTAATATACTTTAGAAAAACAGACTTATTTGAAGAAAATGTAAATTATATAAATTTATTGAAAAAAGCAAACAAGAAAACAATAGAATTATTTGAGTATAATAAGAAAAAAATATTTAAAGAAGATTAGAGGAAAGATAAATGTACGAAATATTTGCAGATTTACATGTTCACATAGGAAGAAGTGAAAATGGAAAACCAATCAAAATAACGGCAGCTAAAAGTCTTAATTTTGCTAATATTGCAAAAGAGTGTGTAGAAAGAAAGGGCATTAATCTAGTAGGAATAATTGATTGTGCTTCTCCTTATGTAATAGAAGACATAGAAAATTTCTTGAAAAACGGAGAAGCTTATGAAGTAAAAGATGGTGGAATAGTATATAAAGACAAAGTTTGTATAATACTTGGAAGTGAAATTGAAACTTCAGAAATAAATGATGACGGAAAAATAGGAAGTGCTCATAACTTATGCTATTTTCCAACACTTAAGGACATAAAAAACTTCTCTAATGAGATGAAAAAACATATAAATAATATAACTCTAAGTTCTCAAAGAGCTAATATATCAGGGTATGAATTGATAGATATAGTAGAAAAGTATAACGGAATATTAGTTCCAGCTCATGCATTTACCCCTCACAAAAGTTATTATGGGAATTGTACTTCAAATCTTAAAAGGATATTTAAAGAAAAATATAATAGAATTTTAGCAATAGAATTGGGATTAAGTTCAGATACAAATTTGGCAGACAAAATTTCTGAATTAGAAGATAAAACTTATTTAACTAATTCTGATGCACATTCTTTACCTAAAATTGCAAGAGAGTATAATAAAATGCTCATGGATAATGTTAGTTTTAAAGAGTTTGTTAAAGTTTTAAAAAGAGAAGATGGAAGAAAAATAATTGCTAATTATGGATTAGATCCTAAACTTGGAAAATATCATAGAACCTATTGCGAAATATGTGAAAAAAATATTGATGGAACAGCCCCGGTAGTTCATTGCGATACATGCGACAGCAGAAATATTACTATGGGTGTTTTTGATAGAATAGAAATAATAAAAGATAAAAATAAAAGTATTAGTCCAAACCATAGGCCAAAATACATCTATCAAATACCTCTTAACTTCATACCAGGAGTAGGGGGGAAAACTATTGATAAATTATTAAATAATTTTGGAACGGAAATGACAATATTACATAAGCTATCTGATGATGATATAGAAGCTGTAATTGGAGATAAAATAGCAAAAAGTATAATAAAAGCTAGAGATGGCAAGATGCATATAACTGCTGGTGGTGGCGGTGTATATGGAAAAGTAGAATAAAACTAAATAAAAAATACTAAAGTAAAATACTTTGGTATTTTTTTTATGTAATAGGAATACACATTAAAAAGAAGGAGAACATAATGAAAAAAAGAAGTGTATTATTAGACTATATTTTAAAATATAAAATAACATATATCGTAATAATTTCATTGTTTTTTGTAGGTGTTTCTATTGGAGTTATATATATAAATATGTCAAATGAAGAAAAAACTCAAAACTTAACCATATATGTTAACAATATTATTGATAATATAAAAAGCTCAAATGAAATAAAAGAACCTAATGTATTGATGAATAGTATATGGCAAAATAGTAAAAATATAAGTATAATTTGGTTTCTTGGATGCACAATAATAGGGAGTTACTTTGTTTATGTAGCAATACTTTATAATGGATTTAAAATAGGATATACTGTAGCAACATTTATATATATATTAGGAACTAAAAAAGGTATTATTCTTTCATTATCCTCATTGTTACTCCAAAATATAATATACATACCAGTTATATTTTTAATTGCTGAAAGTAGTATAAAAATGTGTAAACAAACTTACAAAAACAGAAATAATATTAAAAGGGAATTTATAAGACATTTCATAATCTTGCTAATATGTTTACTACTTGGAATAGTTGCAAGTTTTGTTGAAGTTTATTTTTCAACAAAATTATTGAAAGTTTTTAAAGAAATATTCTAAAAAGACTTTACTTTTTGCAATTGTTTTGATATAACATAAGTGGCTTATGTAAATTATAAGACTTTATGAAATTTTATATACTAATTTCTAGTTTTAAAAAACTATATTATATTATTAAAAATGGAATGGGTGGAAAATATGGAAAAACAATTTAAATTATTTTTAGAGTTTCTTGAAAACGATAAAAAAGCAAGTGATAATACTTTACAATCATACAGAAGAGATATTGAACAATATCAAGAATACATTCAGAATAATAAACTTAATTATTCTAAAATTACGACAGAAGAATTAAATTCATATTTTAATCATTTAAAAGAAATAGGAAAGAAACCTTCTACTATTTCAAGAAATCTTGCATCTATTAGAGCATTTTACCAATTTTTAGTAAGAAATAAAAAAGTTAAAAAAGATCCAACTGTAGGAGTACATTCTCCTAAAATTGAAAAAAAAGCTCCTAGTGTGTTAACTTCTAAAGAAGTTGAATTATTATTAGAGCAACCAAGTAATATAGATTTAAAAGGAATAAGAGATAAAGCAATGCTAGAGTTTGCTTATGCAACGGGAATGAGAGTAACAGAAATTATTTCTCTAAATATTTCTGATGTAAATATTAGTGAAAGCTATGTTACATGTAATAAAGAAAATAAGAAAAGAACAATACCTTTAGGTACATTGTCATTAAAAGCTTTAGTTGAATATATAAATAAAGCAAGACCAATATTAATAAAAGATGAAAATACAGAAGCTTTATTTGTTAATGTAAATGGAAAAAGATTAACTAGACAAGGATTTTGGAAGATAGTAAAATTCTATAAAGAACAAGCTCATATATCTAAAGAAATAACACCTCATGTTTTAAGACATTCTTTTGCAACTCATTTATTACAAAATGGAGCGGATTTAAAAGCAATACAAACAATGTTAGGCCATTCAGACATATCTTCAACACAAGTATATATGAAATTTCAAAACGATAATTTAAAAAATGTATATAATAAAGCTCATCCAAGAGCATAAATATAAAAATAAATACTATAAAAAGGTAAAATCCAATATTGAGGATTTTACTTTTTTTTGATTAAAAGGTTGACATAATAAAGAAATGCTGTTATAATATAAACAGCTGTATGAGAAAAGTAACTTAATACAGCTTAAAAGTAACACTTTTATAAAAAACCTAAAATTAAAAATTTAAAGGAGGCTATTTTTTATGAGTAAATTAACTCAAAAATTTATATCAACATTAATGTTGGTTATTATGATGGCAACAATGATAATGCCATTGACAGTAAATGCAGCACAAGGAGATTACAGTATTAAAGATATGAAATTAAACACAGTAATATATTTTACAGGAAATACGTATTCTTCAATAGACTATTCTTGTAAAAGAAATGCTATGGGAACATATGATGAAGAAACAGCAGGAATTGTTTGGAAAATAAATAGATTAAAAAAATCTATCGTAATTCAATTAAGTGACGGTAAATTTAGAACAATACCAGTTAGTCAAGTTACAAAAATAAGAGAAGAAAAATTATTAAAAATAACAGTTCCAAGTATAGAAGAAGCTAAAGATAGACAAGCAAAATTAAATATTAAGTTTTCAGGAGAAAATTTAAAAGTTGATATATCAAATGAAGCTGTTGCAAAGGTTAGTACTAATGGAGAAATCAGTCTAGGATTAGAAAAGGGTTTTTCTAAATTAACTATAACAAAAGGAAATGAAGAACCAGTAGAATTATACATAATAAAAGATGCTAGTGGTAATGTAACATTAGACGTTGATGAAAGAAAAATATCAGCTGAAGCTAAAGCAGAAATTCTTGAAAGAATTACTGCAGGTGATAAAATTGAATTATCTGTAAAAGATGGTGAAATTGTTATAGCTAATACTGCATATATCGCTGATGCTGAAGAAGAAAAAACTTATGTAGAAGCATCTGGAGAATTATCTTATGATACAAAAGATTCAGAAGCTGATATAATGGCATCTGCAAAAGTAGATGTTATGGATAATGAAATAATTAATGTAGATAAAGTTGATACACATGCAAAGAAAACAATAAAATTATTAATAGCTAGAATAAAAAGCTTATTTTAATTAAATATAAAATATAAACAAGAAAGAAAAGATACTCTTTAAGAGTATCTTTTTTCGTTAAAAAAAACAATTGACTTTTTTTATAAAATATAGTTATAATTATTTTAAGAGGAAGGTTACTTATGAAAAATAAAAAAATAATAATTATAGTTATGTTTATGTTAATTTTGATAACATTAACTGAAATAGCTTATGCTGCTTCGGCTTCAATTACTTTAACTTCAAATAAAACTACATTAAAACAAGGCGATGAAATAGAAATAAATATTTCTATAAAAAATTTGAATATAGATGCTGGAATAGAAGATATATCTGGTTATTTGATTTATGATAAGAATATATTTGAACTAATAGATGTAGATGTAGAAGACGAAATTGAAAACTTGAATTTAAGCAAAGAAAAGCAGGAAATATTGGAAGAATATGCAGGAATGCTAGATGTTTTGGATTTAACAGAAAAATATATTGTAGCAGGAGCAGAAGAGAATGGAAACTATATTATTAGTATAGTTTCATTTAGTACAGATGGAATAATTCCAAAAACATCAACAGATGTAAATGTAGGAAAAATAAGATTTAAGGTATTAAATAATGTAGCAAACAAAGCAACATCAATAAAAATCAATGAATTATATGCAAATGGGGAAGAAAAACTTGATGATGCAGTTACAAATCAAATTAATATAGGAACTCAAGTAAGCAATCAAATAACTACTAATAATTCAACAACGATTACAACTCCTAATTCAGCAAATATTGGAGTAATAATGAGTACTACAAATACTAATAAAAATTCTGCATCAACTAATAACAATGCAAATAATGTTTCATTAAATAAAACCTCAAATAAAGTAGCTACACAAGAAACACAGCAAGCTAAGGAAAAACTATCAGATGCTGGTACAGAACAAACATGGCCTATTTTACTAGTTATAGGGTTTAGTTCAGTATTATATATAAATTATAGAAGATTTAAGGAAATAGATGAAAAATAAAGAAGCTTTTTTAAAGAAGCTTCTTTATTTGTTGCGTTGTCGAAGTAATTATCTATAACTTTTTTGTTTTTGTAAAATTAAAAGTATAATTTCCTTATTGCTTTTTCATAATATTTCTCCTTTGTTTTTTTTTGATTTTATATTTGAAAATGAAAATATATCAATAGGAATACTTCAAATTCTAGCAATTGCTAAACAGATTTTTTAATAAAATTGCTATATCAATATTTACAGAATTTAAAATTTGTTTTAAAGCTAGAAAATATATAAATTAAGCAAAAATATTTTTTATTTTTTTAAAAACATATTGACACTTATAAAAAAAAAGGCTATAATAAAACACGTGCTAATCAGAGCATATTTTGGGTAGGTGGTCGAGTGGTTAATGGCACCAGACTGTAAATCTGGCGACGAGAGTCTACGTTGGTTCGAATCCAACCCTGCCCACCATAGGGAAATCCGCTCGAACTTTTTATAAGTATCGAGAATAAATAGACAATCAATTCTAATTTAGGATTGATTTTTTTCGTTTAGAAAAAAATCATAAGAAAGGTTGGTATCTGTGATAAATATTATCAATAAAAAAATTGATGTAGAAGAATCGTTAAGAAAGAGATTAGAAATTATATGTGATTTTTGTAATACTACTCCAACTATTATAAATGGTAGTATTAGAAAAGTTGATAAGACTAATTTAAGTTATATTGAGCAACATAAAATAATAATCAATAATAAAGTATTTCTTGTTTTTAACTACTCTAATGAAATCTATATCAATAATTTAATCAGAAAAATTAAGATAAATGAACTAGAAAAGAATCAAGAAAATTTAGAAAAAGCAAATAAAAAATCTCTTGAACTAGATAATAAGTTAAAAGAAGTTAAAGAAATAATAAATGATTTAAAACCAACACTAATTAAGAAAGATAACTACATTTTAAAACAGGAAGATAAAGACAAAATTGAAAAATATATCAATCAAGTTGATAAAACAAATGATGAATATAAAAATATTCAAACATTATCAATTACTCTTAATAATGTAGATAATCAAATACAAGAAAATCAAAAAGAAATACAAACACTTACTGAAAATAATGAAGCATTACAATTAAGAGTAGATACACTAACTAGAAATAATAAAGTTAAGGATAAACAAATTAAAGATTTAAAAGAAGAAAATCTTTCTTTAAGACAATCGCTATCTTTTTGGAAAGATAAATTCTTAAAAGTTATTTCATTTATCAGAGATAAACTATTTGGAAAAGAAAAAGAACGAGAAAAATATATGGACGTTACAGAAGATTTATATTAAAAAAAAATTATAGAAGAAGATAGCTTTGAAGATTTACAAGATACTTATGAATTTAGCAAAAATCACGATTACGAAAGAGAAAAAGACGATTTTGATATAGGAATTTGATAATTAAAAAATACTGATAAAATTATTGGAAAAAGTGATATAATATAATTGATAAATGGAGGAATAATTTTATGGGTTTATTTGATAAGTTAAAAAAGAATGGAAATAAACATATTATAAATAATAAAACTGTTATATTAACTTATAATAAAGAGTTGGAAAAGGTTGTAAAAATATTTGTAAATATATTAGAAGAAGAAGATAAAATTAATAATATTATAAAAGAAAATTCAACACTAAAAATTGGTTATTTATTATATAAAATAATTTTAGAAAAAGAAGATTATAGATTATTAGCAATAGATTTAAAAAATAAAGAATTAAATACATTTACTGATGATTTGAATCTTGCACTTAATTATTTTAATAGACAGGCTAATATTATTAATTTAACTAAAATAAAGAATCAAGTTACAGATACATATTATGATGATGATATGATTATTAGTAAACAATCATTAAAAAGTAATAAATTGTATATGTTAAGAGAACAAAGAAAAGATAAGGATTGTGGATGGTATTTAGGTGCAGTTGGTGAAGAAAAAACAAACAATCCATCTGATTATATGAAAATAAAAACATATAGATTAAAAGATATTTGCGATGTTGCAATAGATGTATTGCAGTTGCCAGCAGGAACATTAGCTATAATTGAAAATAATAAGATAATTGATTTGGTAGATAAAAATAACAATAAGTTATTGTAATTGTAAATTGTTAGTCTAATATATAAAAGAATATATAGATTTATTGGGAATTTTGGAGGTTGGATTTATGGGAATATTAGATATATTTAAAAAGAAAAATATAAAAACAATAGTTCAAGATGAAATTTTTGGTGAATTGGAATACGAAAATAATTACGGTTATTATGGAAAAGTAAAGTTAAACTTTTTTGGGACAGAATATGATGTAAAAATATGTATAAGAACTTCTAATGAAAATATAGAAGAAATTCAGTATGAAACATATAATGCATTTATTAAAAAAATTAAACAAATAGAAGAAGATATCGTCTCTAATTTATTAATGTATTATAATGGTGGAAATGAGATATATACATATGGGGAAAAGAACGCTTATGGACCCGATGATGAAGAAGAAAATAAAAAGTGGTGGCCTGACATTAGTACAAAAGCAGAAATGATTAAAAACATCCATTTTGATGAAATAATGATTCAAGAAGGCTTTTTATTAAAAAATGAAAGATGCATTTATGTTTTGTTTAATCGTGATTGGGGAGGACCTGATGAAGATGATAATGGAGTTGCTGTTGAAATAAAAAACGAAAAAGTTTCAGGAGTTGGCTATAAAGACATTGCATACTAATAAATATTTATATCTAAATTATTGATATAACTTAAAAAATATCTTATACTTTATGTGTTGATTGATTTTTATATCAATCGTCTTTGAGAGAAAGTTGTAGATATCTACGACATTCGCACCAAAAAATGACTAGAAATAATAATTTCTAGTCATTTTGTTTGCCCGCCATGGGCGAATTCTAACGGGTGAAAGTCCCGAGTGCACCTAG
>JBJFFD010000008.1:0-17989 GCA_051891335.1 Candidatus Scatovivens sp. | reverse complement strand
AATATAATATATTAAAAAAGGAGATAGAACAATGTTTGGAAGAAGGGCTGATGGTAAAAGGACAAAGGATGTACAGCCATTTTTTTATGTAATACCACATATAATGAAAACTAGATGTGATTCACAAGTTTATTTTAAAATTGACATTCCATTAGAACAAATAGATAAATATATTGATAAAAAAGCTGAAGAAGGAATAAAAATTTCATACATGAATGTTATATATGCAGCATTAGTTAGATTATTAAATGATAGACCAAGATTAAATAGATTTATTATGAATGGAAAAACCTATCAAAGAAATGAAATTAATATATCTTTAGCTATAAAAAAGAATATGACAGACAATGGAACGGAAACAACTATAAAATTACCATTTAAAGGAAATGAAAATATATTTGAGATAAAAGAAAAACTAGATAATGCAATTTCTAAAAATAAAGATAATGACCAAAAAAATGATACTGATATTTTTGCTAAAACATTGAGTTTGATACCTACTTGTATAGTAAGAACTTTTATTAATTTTATAAGGATTTTAGATAGATATGGATTATTACCAAAATCTATTATTAGAATAAGTCCTTTTCATACAAGTGTATTTTTAACTAATGTAGGATCTTTGGGAATTGACTATATTTATCATCATTTATATGATTTTGGAACAACTAGTTTGTTTATAGCCATGGGTAAAAAGAAAGAAAGTTATATATATGAAGATGATGAAATTAAAAAGTCAAAATGTATAAGTTTAGGATTTGTTGGGGATGAAAGAATTTGTGATGGATATTATTATGCAAGCTCATTAAAATTGATGACAAAATTATTGAAAAAGCCAGAATTACTTGAAAGTATTAATAATGAAAAAGAAAGCGAAAAAATAAAATAGAATAAAATGTAAAGGTCAGGTTGAAAACCTGACCTTTTGTAATGAAAAATATTTTACTTATTGAGAACTGTAACAATATTAACAAAAATGTTATAAATTTGTTGCTAAAAAAACATATAAATGATAAAATACTGTTAATAAAATATGAGGTGATATTTTTATGAAATTTGAAGTAACAAATGAAGAATTAGAGGCTATAAGGTTTTATTTAAATGAAAAATATGTAGCTATAAATCAGTTATTAACAAGTGATATTAAAACAGATATAGCTCTATTTTATGATGAAAAAATAAATTATAATAGAAAAGATACTGGAAAAGAAATTGAATGTATAAAAATAATATATGAATTAATGCAGAAAGTAAAAAAACAAAAAGCAAATAAAGAATCATGGTCTTTTTCTAGAGGAACTAATTTATTTGAAATTGAAAAACTTAAGAATGAGACTTTTATAGATAGATTTTTGTCAGCCACAACTATGAAACAAAAGGCAGAAGCTGAATATTCTTTGAAATGGGAAGAACCAGCAATTATGTATATATGTGGAATGCCAGATGTACCTTATATTAATATTGATGATATACTAGGAATAAAAAGTGATGAAATAATAATAGCACCGTTTACGAAAGTAATTAGCATAAAAGAATTAGACGATTTAAAAAATAATAATATATATAAATCAATAAAGAGTTACTCTATAAGTATTGAAAACCAAGAACTACAAGAAATTAATGAAGCAGAAAGAAAAGGATTATATAATTATATATTAGATCAATCAGACAATATAAATGATAAATTAAGTGAAATAATTAGATTACAAAATGAGAATAATACAAATTATCAGAATATAAGAAAATTAGAACAATTACTTGCTAAATATGATACAGAAATAGAAAAAAAAGAACAATATAAAGATTATACCGAAAGTGAAAGACAAGCCGATTTAGATGATATTGAAAGAATTACTAAAGAACTAGATATATTAAAAGAAACCACATCAAGAGTGTTTGACATAATAAAAGAAGATAATAAATATATAGAAAATTGGAAAAGGAATATAGCAGTTTATTTAATGGCAGAATGCAAAGAAATTCAAAAAAAATACGATTTAGAGATAAAAATAATAGAAGAAATTAAAGAAGAAAAAGAGAAAAAAATTGAAGAAATACAAAAAGAAAAGATTTTAAATATTGAAAAATCTGATTTGGAAAAGATAAAGGAACAAGTGGAAAAAGAATGTACAGAAAATATAAATTCTTCAAATAATATAATAGAAAACATAAACAAATTAATAAAAGCACAACAAAATTATGCAAAAATAGCAAATGATTTAAACTGTTCATATAGTGCACTTAATGATTCTTTTGAAATGAAAAAACAAGCAGATGTATTGGCAAAATTAATAAATTCTATAAATGAATTAAGAATAAAATATCTTGAAGATGAAGATAAAACAATTTTAAAAGATAATCTTATTGAAATTTCAAAAGTAAATATTCAAATTAGTACACTAATAAATTATTTAAATAATCCTAGAGTAAGTGTTGGAAAAGCAAAAATAAATAGATTTGAAGAGATGCAAATAATAGAAGAAAATGAACTTAAAAGGAATATTTTTAAATATTCATTAGAAACAAGAGGAACAGCAGAATTAAAAAAATTGAGAGATGATATTGAAATATTAAAAGAAAAATCTCCATTTAAGAAAATAATTGGATTATTTACAGGAAGAAACAAATTAGATGAATTTATGATTGAGCAGATCGAAGTTATGGAAAATGCTATAAAAGCAACATTATCAAAAAATGTAAGATTAGATTATAATTATAGTATTCATAATATAATTGCAGAGATAAAAATGTTTATACATGAAAATAAAGATGATGAACTAATAGTAGAGGATGTTAATAAATTAGTAGAACTTGAAGATGCATTGAGAAGAAATTTTAGTATTGATGATGCAGTTGTAGAAGAAATTATTTTTAGAAAAGAAAGTAAGAATTTACCAATAGATACTAAAATAAGTAAAAAAGATTTAATAGAGATTGAAACTTATAGATTTTTAAATAAATACGGATATGATAATATGCAAAATAAATCTGAAGAAAAAAAATACTATGATACAACTGCAAATGAAATTGGAAGAATTGCAGAATATATAAATACATCAGGAATTTTAAAAGATAATTAATTTAGGAGAAAACAAAGATGTTTGTTGATTATGTAAAAATTTTAATAAAATCTGGAGATGGTGGCAATGGTGCTGCCACTTTTAGACGAGAAAAATATGTTGCTGCTGGCGGACCAGATGGTGGAGACGGTGGAAAAGGTGGAGATATTATTTTTGTTGTAGATAAAGATAGTAACACTTTAATAGATTTTAGATATAACAAAAAATATAAGGCTGAAAATGGACAAAACGGTTCGGGAAACCATTGTTATGGAAAAAGTGGAGAAGACTTATATATAAAGGTACCAAAAGGCACAATAATAAAAGATTTTGAAACTGGAAAAGTAATAGCGGATTTGTCAAATGATGGACAAAAAGAAATTGTTTTAAAAGGTGGAAGAGGAGGAAAAGGAAATTCTCATTTTGCTACATCCACAAGACAAGCACCTAATTTTGCAATAGATGGAGAAAAAGGAAAAGAAAAACAGATAATTTTGGAATTAAAGCTTTTAGCGGATGTTGGATTAATTGGTTTCCCTAATGTTGGAAAATCAACAATTTTATCAATGGTAACATCAGCAACTCCTAAAATTGCAGATTATCATTTTACAACAATAAATCCTAATTTGGGAGTAGTAAAAAGTGAATATGGCGATAGTTTTGTTATAGCTGATATTCCTGGAATAATAGAAGGAGCTAGTGAAGGTGTAGGGCTTGGAATACAATTTTTAAGACATATAGAAAGAACAAGATTATTACTTCATGTTGTAGATGTTTCAGGAGTAGAAGGAAGAGAACCTGTTCAAGACTTTTATAAAGTCAATGAAGAGCTAAAAAAATATAGTGAAAAATTAGCTACAAGAAAACAGATAATTGTAGCTAATAAAGCAGATATTATTCAAGATGAAAAAATGTATAAAAAGTTAGAAAATACAGCAAAAGAAAATAACATGGAAATCTTTAAAATATCAGCTGCTACAAATAGTGGGTTAAAAGAATTATTTAATTATGTTTCTAAAATAATAAAAGATTTGCCAAAAGAAGAACTATTTGATATTGATGAAAGAATTGTTTATACATTAGAAGATACAGAAAAAGATTTTGAGATAAAATTAGAAGGAAATGAATTTATAGTTGAAGGAAAAGCAGTAGAAAATTTAATGAGAAGGGTAAATATAGGAGATAATGAATCTTTTGCTTATTTACAAAAAATGATTAGAAAATTAGGAATTGAAGAAGAATTAAAAAATATGGGAGTAAAAGAAGGAGATTCAGTAAAAATTTTAGATTGGGAATTTGAATGGTATGAATAATTTTAAAATAATACAAAATTTTGTTTGACAAACCATTTGTTTTGTGATAATATCGTCTTGAAATAAAAACTAGGTATATACCTTAGAAAGGAATGGTATAAAAATGAAAAGAAAAGACCCAAATGCTTTAAATAAAAGAGAAAAGGCAATATTAAAATTTATAGAAAAACAAATAAAGGCAAATGGATATCCACCTTCAGTAAGAGAAATTGGAAAAGCTGTTGGATTACGTTCAACTGCAACAGTTCATGGGTATTTAAGAGCTTTAGAGGAAAAAGGCTATATAAAAAAAGAACAACAAAAAGGTAGAACTCTAAAACTTTTAAAAGGCGGAGCAAATAAAGATATTGAGACACAAAAACCTTTATATTCAGGAAGGGAAATGGTAGAAGTTCCTGTAATAGGAAAAATAACTGCAGGAGAGCCAATATTAGCTTTTGAAAATGTGACAGATACATTTCCAATTCCAATCGATTTTGTTGGAAATAGCGAAAGCTTTATGCTTACAGTAAGAGGAGAAAGTATGATAGAAGCTGGTATATTAAATGGAGACTACATATTGGTAAAAAAACAAAATACAGCTAATAATGGAGAAATTGTTGTAGCTTTAATAGGAGAAGAAGCAACAGTAAAAACATTTTATAAAGAAAAAGATCATATAAGATTACAACCAGAAAATTCTACTATGGATCCAATAATAGTTCCAACTTGCGAAATATTAGGAAAAGTAGCAGGAGTATTTAGAAAAATATAAATTGATATTAAATAAAATTATGTAGGGGCCGATATTAACATTGACCCCTTATAAATATATTTTTTATTTTAAATTCACTATTGTAGCTCCCATTTCACCTTCACCAAATGTTCCAATTCTAAAATCTTTAACATGAGGATGAGTTTTTAAATATTTATGAATACCATTTCTGAGAGCACCAGTTCCTTTACCGTGAACTATTCTTACAGTCATAAGACCATTTAAAAAGCAAGTATCTAAGTATTTATCAATTATAAAACAAGCTTCATCAATATTTTTTCCTATTACATTTATTTCTGAAGAAATTTGTTTAACACTAAATTCTTTATGAGAAGTAGTGTTAATATTTTGTTTTTCTGTTTTTATTGGATAAGATAAATCATTTATATCAAAAAATGTTTTTATAACTCCAACTTGAATTTTCACTTTATTGTCTTTTGAAATATTAGATATAACAACTCCATTCTGCTTTATAGAATTAATATAAACAGTGGTATTGATTTTAATTTTTTCTCTCGGAATATTATTAATATTTTTTAATGAAATGACTTCATCATTTATATTTATTTCTGAAATTTTTTTATTTAAAGAGTCTCTTATTTTATTAGCTTTTTTGGTATCAGAAGTATTTTCTAAATTTCTTATTAGATTATTTGCATCTTCTTTTGCTTCTAATAATATATTTTTTGCACTTTCTTTTGCTTTATTTAAAATTTCTGATTCTTTATTTTTTAAATTATTATATTCAGTTTCTAAACTCTCTTTTAAATCTCTAGCCTTATTAGAGTTAAATAATATGTTTTCTTTTTCTGTTTCAATTATTCTTTTATTTTCATAAATACTTTTTAATAAATCTTCAATTTCTATATCATCATTATCCATTAAATTTCGAGCATAAGAAACAATCTCTTCTGGAATACCTAATTTTTTACTGATTTCAAAAGCATTACTTCTTCCAGGAACACCCAATAATAATTTATAAGTAGGAGACATTGTGTTTATATTAAATTCAACACTTGCATTTTCAAAACCATCAGTTATAAGAGCAAAGTTTTTTAATTTAGAATAATGAGTAGTTGCTAGTGTCAGAATATTTCTTGAATATAGAAAGTTTAAAATACTTATTGCCAAATTTTCTCCTTCTATAGGGTCTGTACCAGAACCTAATTCATCTAGTAAAACTAAACTTTCTGACGTGGCTTTTTTTAAAATTTTTGAGATATTAGACATATGAGAAGAAAAAGTACTTAATGAGTCAGAAATATTTTGTTCATCACCAATGTCAGCATAAATATTATCAAATATATAAACCAAGCTATTTTCTTTTGCAGTAATGTGAAGACCAGATTTTGCCATTAAGCATAAAAGTCCAACAGTTTTTAAGGTTACAGTTTTTCCTCCAGTATTAGGACCAGTTATTATTAAAGTATTAAAATCTTTTCCTAAATATATTGAATTTTTTACTGCAATATTTTTTTCAATAAGTGGATGATAAGCATCTATAAGCTTTATTTTTTTTTCATTAGAAATAATAGGTTCTGTAGCACCTAATGATATTGAATACTTAGCTTTTGCGAATATAAAATCTATAATACCGATTAAATTATAATTGTTCTCTATCTCATAGATTATATCAAAAAATAGAGAAGATAATTTTTGAAGTATTTTTTCAATTTCAATATTTTCTTCATTTTTTAAAGACGTAATAGAATTGTTAAGTTCAAATACAGATAAAGGTTCAATAAAAATCGTTGAACCGCTAGAAGAAGTGTCGTGAACAAATCCTTTTACTTCTGCTTGGTATTCACTTTTTATAGGGATTACAAATCTATTATTACGTTTGGTAATTATAGATTCTTGAACATATTTTGTATGAAGAAAATTATTTAATTTATTTTTAATTTCAGCTTCCTTGCTTTTTATCTGTTTTCTTATGTTATTTAAATTAGAAGAAGCATTATCAGAAATTGTATTATCATCTATTATGACGGAGTTAATTTTTTCCTCAATTGAAACATTAGTATATAAATTTCTGAAAATATTTTCTAGATTTTTAAAATAAGACATATCAATTTCTTCAGAATTAAAATATTTTTTTAATTCTCTAGATATTTTTAAAATATTGTATAAAGACAAAATTCCAGATATAGAAAGAGTGGAAGATGAGCTTAAATGTTTTAAATATTCTGTAATATCTACAAAATTATTAATACTAATATTTCCTTTTCTAAGAATTAAAATAGAAGCTTCTGTAGTTTGATGTAAAGCTTTTTCTATATCATTTTGAGAATTTAAAGGTAATAAGTTTAAACATTTATTTTTCCCCAAAAATGTTATTGCATGTTGACTTAAATTCTCTTTAACTATATTAAATTCTAATTTTTCTAAACTTTTATTTTCCATAATATAAAAATTTTAGCATAAAAATAAAAAAAATTCAATAAAACTATTTACAAACTACAAACGTAATGCTATAATCCAAACAAGCTAAGTAATTTATTTAGCATTTTTTCTAAAAAAATTCTTAAAGTCTTAAGAATTTATTTCCAAATAAAAAATTAATTAATATGAATATTTATTAACTGGCCACAATTTGGTAGTTTTGCTATGGAATTTAATTGTTTTGCCCCCAGCGAATAAAATTAAATAGCCTTTTAGCTTTTTAAATTACTTAGCTAAAAATTATAAAAAGGAGGTTTTGTGAAAAAATTTTTGATAGTATTAATTTTTACTATCATAATAGTTACTTTTTGTTTAGTAATTACAAAAGAAAAATCTTTTGAAAAAGGAGGTGATACCAAGATTGCATATTGGAATTTTAATTCAAATGTTTTTGGAAAGCATAAATTTTCGTTGTCTGAAACTATGAAAAATAAAGATAAATTGGATGGATGTATAGCTCCTCGGATGTAGTGGAGATTTTGATATTGTTTTAGATGCAGGTAAATCTAAAGTAGATATTGATTATAAAATAGAAATTGAAAAAGAAGAAAATGTTCCTTCTAATATAGTATTTAGTACTTATGTTGATAATAGTAAAAAAAGTTTTAAAACCTTAAAAGAAATGTTTGAAAATATTGAGTTTGCTGGAAAGATTAAAGTAAATGAAAAAAAAATAGTTACATATAAGATACTGTGGGAGTGGCCATATGAAAATTATCTAGAAAATGGACAAATAGATGAAGAAAAAGATGCAAAAGACTTTGAATTTGGAACTTCAAATTTGGATTATATTTTTTATATAAAAGTAAATGCAGTCCAATCAAATTAATGTTTTTTATCAGAATATTGATATAATTTATAAATTTTAAAACTGAAAGGAGAGCAAATAATGCTCTCCTTTAAAAATAATTAAATAATAAAATTAAAACGGGCAAAGGAGGAACTCTGTGCCCTACAGATTATTGTAGGCGACGAGTTTGATGTCCGATCGAAAAGGAAAAATTATGAAGAAAAAAATAATAAAAATTATTATAGTATTTGTAATCATTGTTTCATTTAGCGTTTATGCAATAGCTAAATATTATCAAGAAATAACTATAAAATCAAAATCTGAAATTTTAAAACCAATAATACAAATAGAAAATGATGAAAAAATTCAATTAAATAATGTAACAGAAAATATTATTGAATATAAATTTTCTATAAAAAATTATAATGAAAAAGAAATAAATAAAGTAAATATGCTTTATAGGATAGAATTAATAAATACATTTAATAATCAAAATATTTTTTTTGAATTATTTGATGAAAATACGAATAAGAAAATTGAACTAATAGAAAATAAAACAGAATATATAAAATTTCCAATAGAAAAAGGGAACAGTAAATATAAATTAATATTAAATTTAAATGATGAAAAAATTTTAAATGGAAAAATAAATATAAAAATAGAGGTTAAGCAAGAAAAAATATGAAAAAAATAATAATAATGTTTTTAACACTTGTTAGTATGACAGTAATTAGTTATTCAAAATATATACAAAAATATGAATTAGAAGCAATTGAAATTGCAACAGATATTGAAGCACCAACATATACAATAAACTATTCTACAAAAGAATTTACCAACTGCGATGTTGAAATTACTATAATTTTTTCCGAAGAAATAAAACAAATAGAAGGGTTTAAAAAAATTAACAATTTAACATATAAGAAAATATTAAAAGAAAATAAAACAGAAAAAATTAATGTTTTTGATTTAGCGGGAAATAAAACAGAGATTGAATATTCTGTCACGTGGATAGATAAAATTCCTCCTGAAATCATAGGAATAAATAATGATGAAACGTATAATAATGTAAAAACAGTAAATTATAGTGATAATTTTAGTGGAATTAAAAATATTGAAAAAGTGTTTTATGGTGATTTAGAAATAGGAATTTCTAATTTTATAACAAAAGAAGATTATTATGAAATAACAATTAAAATCTTAAGAATGCCCAAAAACTGTAATCAATATAAATTCTGTAAAATAAATGAAGGAATAAAGCAAATAAGTAATTCTGACAATAATTTAATTACATATAGAATTCCAATTAATGAAAATTTTGAAATATATGCAGAAGCAATTGATATTAATAACAAGAGTTATATTTCAGAAAAAATAAATATAAATAACATAGACAAATTTATAGAAAAAAATAAAAAATATAGTAATGAAGATTTATATATATTCTCAAATCCAGGATATTATGACATAAAAGTAACAGACAATGCAAACAATGAAATTTTTTATACAATAAAAATTGAAAAATAAAAGGAAGAAAATTAAATATAAAAATGAATAAAAGAAAAAATTTAAGAATAAAAGAATATGATTATTCAAAAGAAGGGTACTATTTTATAACAATATGTACGCAAAACAGAAGACGAATACTGTCTAATATAAATGTAGGGGCAGGCCTTGTGTCTGCCCAAATAAATTTAACATTAATAGGAAAAAAAATAGAAAATTCATATTTGAATTTAGAAAAAGAATTTGATAATGTGAAATTACATGACTATGTAATAATGCCTAATCATGTGCATTTTATAATAGAAATATATAAAAGGGCAGACACAAGGCCTGCCCCTACAATATCAGATATAATTTGTTCTTTTAAATCAAGAACAACAATGTTAATTATTAATGAAATAAAAATAAATAGAATAAAACCATTTAACAAGAGACTATGGCAGCGAAATTATTATGAACATATTATCAGAAATGAAAAAGAATATCTACAAATAAAAGAATATATAATAAATAATCCGTTAAAATGGGAAAATGATAAATACTTTTAATAGTAGAATTTTACTACAATAAAAATTGAAAAATAAAACACTTCTCAAAAAAAATTTTTGTGATATAATAATAAAGATTACAAGATTTAAGGAGTAAAATATATGATAATCGATAAAATCTTAGAACATAAAGTAAAAACTTATGCATTTGTTGGACCTTCAGGTACTGGAAAAAGCTATAGAGCTCAAATGGTAGCAGGAGAAAAAGATATAGACTATATTATTGATGATGGACTTTTAATAAAAGGAAATGAAGTAATTGCAGGAATTTCTGCTAAAAAAGCACCAACTAAAATAGAAACTGTAAAAAATGCTCTATTTCAAGAAGAAGCAAAAAGAAATGAAATGTTAAAAGCAATAAAAAAAGAAAAACCTCGTAGTATATTAATATTAGGAACTTCAGATGGAATGGTAGAAAAAATAGCTAAAAATTTAAATATTGCTCCGATTATAGAAACTATATATATACAAGACGTTGCAACAGAAGAAGAAATGGAAACAGCAAGGAGAACAAGAGTTACTCAAGGAAAGCATGTTATACCAGTTCCAACTTTTGCAATAAAAAAAGATTTTTCTGGATATATATTAGATCCTTTGCAGATTTTTAAATCAAAAGGAAAAGGAAAAGAACCATATATGGCTGAAAAGTCAATAATAAGACCTACATTTAGCTATTTAGGTAATTTTACAATATCAGATTTGGTTTTTAGGCAAATTATAGAATATATTGCAGATAGAACAAAATCAATTTATAAGTTAAATAGAGTGATTATAAAAAAACATGAAGGTGCAACAGATGGAATTTACATATATGTGGAAATAACAATAATGTATGGATTTAATGCTATAGAAGAAATGAAAAAATTTAAGTTAAAAATAAAAAAAGAAATAGAAAATTTAACTGCAATGAATGTTCTAGATATGGACATTATTGTTAAAGGTGTGTATTATGAAGAAAAAAAATAAGGGGGATTTACTTATGAAAAAATTTTTAAAGATATTACTAGTATTAGTAATAATGGTATTGATTATTTTAGGATGCATTTGGGCTTATAATTATTTTACAAAAGAAAAAACAGAAATTATTGAAGAAAATGAAAAAACTTATTTAACAGAAGCAATTTTTGATGTTGAAAACTATCCAAGGATAGATGGCTCAACAGCTACAATTCCGTTATCTAATGCTTTTAAGAAAGCTTTTACAGCTGATACTGAAGCAGAAGTTAAACACAATACAACACATAACGCATATGTTAATTTGATTGAAGGAAATGCGGATATAATTTTGGTAACATATCCTTCAGAAGAAGAATTTGAACTTGCTAAAAAAGCTGGAATTGAACTTGAAATAATTCCAGTAGTAAATGAAGGATTCGTATTTTTCGTTAATGAAAATAATCCAGTTAAAAGCTTAACAATGGATGAAATTAGAGGAATTTATTCCGGAAAAATAAAAAATTGGAAAGAACTTGGTGGAAATGATAGCGAAATAATACCATATCAAAGAGAATTAAATTCAGGAAGTCAATCTGGAATGCTTGAATTGGTAATGAAAGATACTCAAATTATGGAAGCAAAAAAGGAAGATATAATTGAAGGAATGCAAGCAATTGTTAATTTGGTATCAGATTATGATAATGGAGAAAATTCAATAGGATATTCATATTATTATTATGCTACAACAATGTATGATGATATAGATAGTTCTGTTACAGATAGGATTAGATTTGTTGCTGTAGACGGAGTTGAGCCAAGTGCTAAGACAATAAAAGATGGAACTTATCCTATAAGAACTGCTTATTACATTGTTATAAATAAAGCTGAAAAAGAAAATAGTGATGTTAGAAAATTAGTAAATGCTATGCTATCTGATTGGGGACAAGAGGTGGCAGAGGAGGCAGGATATGTCTCAATTAAATAATGAAAATGAAGAAATTAATACAAATAAATTAATTAATGAAATAGAAAAACTAGAAAATGCTCCAAAAGAGGAAAATAAACAAGAAAAGGTTAAAAAGAAATTTTGGACTACTAAAAAAGTTATAATATTTTTAATAATATTTACAATAATATCAGTAGGAATAACAGCTGGGTTAATTTATATTGAAAATAATAATAAACCAAATAATGTAGAAATTATTGAAGAAAAAAAAGAAATTGAACCAGATAATTTAGGTGTGAAATCATTTAAAGATACTTATGTTATTAATGAACTAGAAATAATAGACCATTCTTATACTGAAGGTGAAAAAATTGAAATAAAATATTCTGAAGATTACACAGAAGAATATTATCCGATACAAGTGAACTATGCTCAAATAAGTGGATTAAAAGATAAGGATATACAAAATAGAATAAATGAAGAAATTGAAAATACTGCAATAAACTGGATTTCTCGGAGAAGATAAAGAAAATTCAAGAGTAAAAGTAGAAGCAATCGTATATGCCAGTTTTTCAAATGTGTTATCTGTGTGTTTTCATAAATATATAGAAACTAATGAAGTTAATGAGTATGGTTATAATGAATGGAAAAATGAATATAAAGGCTTAAACTATAATTTAACAACAGGAGAATATCTAGAATTTGAAGATTTATTTACAAATACGGCTAGTATAAAAAATATAGTATCACAGTCTTCATATACATCATTAGCTAGCAAATATCTTGATGAAGAATATATTAATACTAATACTTTAGAAACAGATATGGATACAGTAAAAAATCCTAATTTAGAAGAAGAAACATTTAGAATTGTTAATAATTATATATCAGGAAAAAAATTTGAATTTTATTTTTCAAGTAATTATATATACTTAATAGATGATGAAAATGTAATTGAAATAAAAATGGCTGATTTTTATGAAGACATAGCTATATATAATAGATTTTTAAGTAAAACAGAAATATTTGAAAACAAATCCACAAAAGAATTATATGTATTCATAAATAGATATAATGCTTATTTAGGAATTCCTTATTATTTAAGAATAGAAGAAATTCAAGAAGGACTATTTGTAGATTTTGTAGTTTATCCATCTGATAGTAATGAAATAAATAAGGCATACGATTTATGTATTGCTCAAATAAATAAAGAAATCGAAAATTATAAAAAAGAAATAAATAGTCAACCCAATGCAGCTATGATAATATCTATAACAGTTTGTCCAAATGATTCAATAGAAGAAAATAGAATAACTTATTATAAAAGCATATATAAAATGACAAGAGATTATTATAATAATAATATGTTTACTAAAATAATAGATCAAGCACAATATCCTGTAGAATCGGGAAGTATAGGAATAGAGTATTATAATGAAAACTTTGAAGAAGAAGATTGCTATGAGGACAGAATATATGACTTAGAAAAAAAAGTTTATTATATAACAGAACCAGTAACTGTCCAAAATGGAAACACTTGGACAACAGTAGATGAAATAATAAAAACATATAATGCAATAACTGGTGAATTAATTAAAGAAGAAAGTTTGGCTGAAAACGAGCGCAGTCATGCAATAATGAATAATATGTATGTTCAATAAATTAAGGAGGAAATAAAAATGTCTTTTGTAGTAGCTATTGATGGACCAGCAGGAAGCGGTAAAGGAACACTTACAAGTCAAATATCTAAGATAACAGATTTAATAAATATTGATACAGGAGCAACATATAGATGTGTTACTTTAGCAGCAATTAGAAGGGGATATACTTTAGATGATGAAGAAAAAATAATTAATCTTTTAGATGAAATAAATATTGAATTAAAAAAAGTTGATGGAGAAGATAGATTTTTCCTAGACGGAGAAGATGTATCAAAAAAAATAAGAGAAAAAGAAGTAACACAAATGGTTTCTTTCGTTTCTGGAATAACTGGTGTTAGAATAAAAATGGCGGAATTCCAAAGAAAATTAGCAGAAGGCAAAAATGTTATAATGGAGGGTAGAGATATTGGAACTTATGTATTTCCAAATGCTGATGTGAAAATTTATTTGGATGCATCCTTAGAAGTAAGAGCTGCAAGACGCGTAAGACAAAATAAAGAAAAAAATATAGATATGAGCTACGAAGAAGTTTATGAAAATATGAAAAAAAGAGACTACAATGATATACATGGAAAAGAAATAGGTGCACTAAAAAAAGCAGATGATGCTATTTATTTAAATTGTTCTGATATGAGCGTAGACGAGATGACTGAAAAGGTTTTAGAAATAATAAAAGAAAAAAGAAATAAATAATTGTGTATAGGGGTGTATGGCTCTGTCTGCCCGCTGGTTGGTCAAGACCGACCCATATAAATTTTAAATAAAAATAACACATATAGGGTGATTTTAATTTTGAACCTATATAAAAAATGAGGTGATTAAAATAAAAAAGAATTTTTTTAGAGTATTAATAGATGGAATTCTTAGAGCTTATTGTAAAATTGTATATAGAGTAGAAGTTGTTGGAGGGGAAAATATTCCTAAAGAAGGTGCAGTTCTTTTTTGCGGGAATCATAAATCATTAATTGATCCTGTTTTAATAAATGTTTATACACCTAGAAACATGAGATTTTTGGCAAAAGAAGAACTTAATAAATTAATTTTAAGACCATTAATTAAATTATATAAAATAATATTAGTAAAAAGAGATTCAAAAGATTTAACTGCACTTAAGGAATCTTTAAAAGCTTTAAAGTCTGGTGAATGTATAGCTTTGTTTCCTGAGGGGACAAGAAATGGATTAGAAAAAAACAATGGACAAATGAAAAATGGTGCTACATATTTAGCAATTAAGACTGGTGCAAAAATAGTTCCAATTGGTATAAAAGGAGATATGAAACCTTTTCATAAAGTAATAGTAAAATATGGAAATCCAATTGATTATTCAAAATATGCAAAAGAAAAAATAACAAAAGAATTAGAAGATAAAACAACAGAAGAACTTAAAGAAACAATAATTCAGTTGACAAAATAATTTCATTAATATATAATATTATGGTTAACTTTTTGAATAAAATAAGTTAACCATATTTTGATTTTGAAGAGGGTAAAAAAATGAATAACGAAAAGATAAGAAATGTAGCAATTATTGCACACGTTGACCATGGAAAAACAACATTAGTTGATGCAATGTTAAAACAAAGCGGAATTTTTAGAGCAAATGAACAAGTTGCAGAAAGAGTAATGGATTCTAATGATTTAGAAAAAGAAAGAGGAATAACAATTCTTTCAAAAAATACAGCAGTACATTATGGTGATATTAAAATAAATATTGTTGATACTCCAGGACATGCAGATTTTGGAGGAGAAGTTGAACGTGTTTTAAAAATGGTTGATGGAGTTGTTTTATTAGTGGATGCATTTGAAGGTGCAATGCCACAAACAAGAGAAGTTCTTAAAAAATCATTAGCATTAAATTTAAAACCAATAGTTGTTATAAATAAAATAGATAGACCAGGTGCAAGACCTTTGAAAATAGTTGATGATGTTTTAGAACTATTTATTGAACTTGGAGCAAACGACGAACAGTTAGAATTCCCAGTTGTATATGCTTCAGGAAAACAAGGAATTGCTACTTTAGATTTAAATAAACCAGGAGAAGATTTAAAATGCTTATTTGAAACTATAATAAATCATATTGAAGCACCTAATTGTGATATGGATGGCACAATGCAAATGCTAGTTTCAAATATTGAATATGATGATTATGTTGGAAGAATAGCAATTGGTAGAGTTGAAAGAGGAAAAATAGATTTAAATATGCCAATAGCTATATGTAAAAATGATAAAACAGAAAATGCAAGAGTAACAAAATTATATACTTATGATGGATTAAAAAGAATTGAAGTAGAAACAGCATCAGCTGGAGATATAGTTGCTTTATCTGGAGTTGCAGATATTAATATAGGAGATACAATATGTGATTATAATAATCCAGAAAAAATAGAATTTGTTAATATAGATGAACCAACTGTTTCTATGACATTTAGCGTAAATAATGGCCCATTTGCTGGGAAAGAAGGACAATATATAACCTCTAGACATATAAGAGATAGATTGTTTAAAGAATTAGAGAAAAATGTTAGCTTAAGAGTAAAAGAAACAGATACACCAGATTCTTTTGAAGTATGTGGAAGAGGAGAATTACATTTATCAATATTAATAGAAACAATGAGAAGAGAAGGGTTTGAACTTTTAGTTTCAAGACCAAAAGTTATAATAAAAGAAATTGATGGACAAAAATGTGAACCAATAGAATTGCTTACTGTAAATGTACCAGATGATTCAATAGGAACTGTTATAGAAAAATTAGGTAAAAGAAAAGCAGAGATGATAAATATGGAACCAGCAGAATCAGGACATACAAAAATAGATTTTAAGATACCTGCTAGAGGTTTAATAGGATATAGAACAGAATTCATGACTGATACAAAAGGAAATGGAACAATGAGCCATATGTTTGAAGGCTATGAACCATTTAAAGGTGAAGTAGTATCTAGAACAAGAGGAACAATAGTAGCATTTGAACAAGGAAAATCTATAACATATGGACTATATAATGCACAAGATAAGGGAGATTTGTTTATAGGACCAGGTGTTGAAGTATATGAAGGAATGATTGTAGGTTTGAATTCTAGAAATGAAGACTTGGTCATAAATGTATGCAAAGAAAAGCATTTAACAAATACTAGAGCTTCAGGTTCAGATGATGCATTAAGACTAGTTCCACCAATTCAAATGTCTTTAGAAAAAGCAATTGAATTTATTGCAGATGATGAACTTGTAGAAGTAACTCCAAAAAGTATAAGATTAAGAAAAAAAATTCTAAATAATAAAGATAGAGAAAGAGCTGCAAGAAGTGCAAACAAAGTGTAAATATATAATTCGAACCAAGAATATTTCTTGGTTCGAAAATTTATAAAAGGTGAGATAAATGTTTAATAATGAAGAATTAGAAAAAATAAAGATAAAAGCATTAGAAGAGCATGTACCAATTGTAATGGATGAATCTTTAGAAGTAATAAAACAAATATTAATTCAAAATAATCCTAGAAGAATTTTGGAAATTGGTACAGCTGTTGGATATTCGGCTAGTCAATTTGCCAAATATGCACCAAATGCTATTATAGATACAATAGAATTAAATGAGCAAAGATATAATGAAGCAAAAGAAAATATAAGAAAAATAGGAATAGAAGATAGAGTTAATATATACCTAGGAAATGCGGTTGAAATATTACCAACATTTAAAGAAAAATATGATATTTTTTTTATAGATGCTAATAAAGGAAAATATCCAGTATTTTTACAAGAAGCTATTCGATTAAGTAAATCTGGAAGTATTATTATAGCAGACAATATTTTGTACAAAGGATATGTTATGAGTGATTATAACTTACACAAACAAAGAACAGCTGTAAGACATTTAAGAGAATACATAAAAGAAACTACTGAAAACGAAAAACTAGAAACTAAAATTCTAGAAGTAGGAGATGGACTTGCAATAAGTATAGTAAAATAGACCAATTAAAAAATTGGTCTATTTGTTTGCCCGCCATGGGCGAATTCTAACGGGTGAAAGTCCCGAGTGCACC
>JBJFFD010000007.1:0-4273 GCA_051891335.1 Candidatus Scatovivens sp. | reverse complement strand
TTTATATTGAATTATTATTTTATTTACTAAATTTTTGAGGTATGGAATATTAAATTATTCTGTACCTCTATTTTTTTTGCCTAAAAATTTTTGTGGAAGGGTTTGGGATTTTAAGTATTACTTTGTATAATTATTGCAGGAGGTGAAAATATGCCAAATTTAGAGAATTATCAAAAAGTAGAAAGAACTACCTTAACTATGGAAGAAGTAGCTGAATATTTAGGGATTTCTTATTGGTTAGTAGGACAGTTAGTAAGAAAAAATGAGTTACCTCATTTTAGAGTGGGTGGGAGAATTTTGTTTAGAAAAAAAGTTATTGATAACTTTATGGAAGAACAAGAAAAATTGGCTTTTGATAAGCTATATTCTAAATAATATTATTTTTATATCATAAATGGGGAATTGGATATAAATAAAGAAATAATATTGTTTAATAAATCGTGAAAAGTAATTTTTAGTGAAATTTGAAAATAGTGAAAAGAAAATGCTAGAGTAGACTTTTTTTAAAGACTCTAGCATTTTACTTTAAAGTTTTAAAATAATCATCAGTTAAATCATTTACTGTAATATTAAAGCACTTAGCAAATCCACACAATTCATAATCTACAACAGTTCTAATACCGATTTCAATATTATAAATAGCTTGTTTGTGAATATCTATTCCTAATAGCATTAGTTTATCTGATAATTTTTGATAAGATAATTTATTTAGTTCTCTATAATATTTTATTTTAGAACCAACTACATTTAGTTCTCCTTCTTTTGATCTTGTATTATTCATATAGACCTCTCCTTTATCTATTGATTTTATAATAAAAAATTGTTATAATTATAAATGCCTGTATTTATAAGAAATGATTATTTACAAGTTCCGACAAATTTTGACATAAGGAATTTGCTATAATAATAAATACAGCACAAATATAGTAAGAAATATAGAAGGGGTTATAATTAGTATGAAAAACTTTTTAAAAGGTTATTCATCAGATGAAATAGAAAGTGCTAAAGGGAAAATTAAAATATTAGAAAAAAGAAGGAAAGAGTTTAATCTTCTAAAAGAAAAACTTGAAAAAAAATTCGGTTTTAAAATAATAGGATATATTATAGATGATATATTAGATTGTGAAACATATCATCATGTTTGTCTGATGATAAATTTAGCTGTTGTTAATAACAGATTTTCTATAGAAAATGGTGATAGATTAAAATCAGGAATTAAAGAATTATTTAAAATAAATAACAATTATGACAGGATTGATAAAAATGTTTATATAGGAGATGTTATGGAATTTGATAAGTGGTATGAAAAATATAGTACAAAAGAATTAGTGGATTTGAAAAAACATTTATCAGAAGAAGATTTTAATTTATTTAAAAAATTAAAAATAAAAATTAAAAATAAAATATATACTGAGCAAGAATTTGAAATATTAGATATGGAGTTAATTGCTTATTACAGAAATGAAGAAGAAATGAGTAAAAAAGAACTTGAAGAATCTAAAATACTTCCTGAAAATGTCACAAGAGAAAGCTATAATAGATTATTAGAAAAAATGAATAAAATATCTGAAGAATATAATTTTTAATGCCAGTAGAAATACTGGTATTATTTTTTTGAAAAATTTTTATAATTATTGAGAAAAAAGTCGTTATATGATATAAAATATAATAGAATTATTATAAGCTGTTAGGGGGCTAAAATGGATACAGAATTAAGAAATAAAATAGACAGAATATGGGAATATTTTTGGACAGGTGGAATTACTAATCCTTTATCTGTTATAGAACAAATAACATACCTTTTATTTATAAAAGGATTAGATGATATAGAAATCAGAAATGAAAAAGATGATGTTTTTTTAGGAATTACAAGTAATAGAATTTTTGATAGTGAACATCAAAATTGTAGATGGAGTGTATTTAAAGATTATGAAGCAGGAAAAATGTTTAAAAATATGCAAGACAATGTTTTTCCATTTATTAAGCAATTAGGAAATACAAAAGGTTCTAATTATGCAAAATATATGCAAGATGCTTTATTTTTAGTGCCTACACCACTTATGTTACAAAAAGTAGTTACAGGTATTGATGGATTACCAATGAAGGACAGAGATACAAAAGGAGATGTTTATGAGTATTTACTTTCTAAATTATCTACAGCAGGAACTAATGGTCAATTTAGAACACCAAGACACATTATAAGAATGATGGTAGAACTAATGAAACCTACAGCACAAGACATTATAGTTGACCCTGCTTGTGGTAGTGCAGGATTCTTAGTTGAGGCAGGAGAATATTTAAGAGAGAATCATAAAGAAATATTTAATGATAAAGAAGAAAAAGAACATTTTAATAATACAATGTTTTATGGATTTGACATTGATACAACTATGTTGAGAATAAGTGCAATGAACTTAATGCAACATGGAATTGAAAATCCTAATATTGAATATAAGAATTCTATTGGTGATGATAATGAAGATAAAAATAAGTTTACCTTAATATTGGCAAATCCACCATTTAAAGGTTCAGTTGATTTAGAAACAATATCAAAAGACTTATTAGGAATAACTAATAAATCTAAAAAAACAGAATTGTTATTTTTAGCACTATTTTTAAAGATATTAAAAACAGGAGGAAGAGTAGCTTCAATAGTTCCTGATGGAGTTCTATTTGGTAGTTCTAATCAGCATAAAGCTATAAGAAAAGAAATAATAGAAAATCATAAATTAGAGGCAATTATTTCAATGCCTAGTGGAGTATTTAAGCCTTATGCAGGAGTTTCTACAGCAATTATGATTTTTACAAAAACAGGACAAGGTGGAACTGATAAAGTATGGTTTTATGATATGACAGCAGATGGATTTAGTTTAGATGATCAAAGACAACCAATAAAAGAAAATGACATACCAGATATAATTAAAAGATTTAATAATAGAGATTCTGAAGAAGAGCAAAATAGAGCAAGAACAGAAAAATCTTTCTTTGTTCCTAAGGAAGAAATAATAGAAAATGATTACGATTTATCAATTAACAAATATAAAGAAATAATTATAGAAAAAAAGGAATATGAAAATCCTAAAGTTATTTTAAAAAGAGTTATTGATATGGAAAATGAAATCCAACAAAAATTAAAAGAGTTGGAGGACATATTATGAGTGAAAAAATGAAATTAGGAGAGATATGTAATTTTATCAATGGTAGGGCATTTAAACCTTCGGAATGGGATAAAAAAGGACTACCAATAGTAAGAATACAAAATTTAAATGATGAGAATGCAGAGTTTAATTTTTGTAGTAAAGCTATAGAAGATAAATATATCATAGAAGATAATCAGTTGTTGTTTTCTTGGTCAGGAACACCAGGGACATCGTTTGGAGCATTCTTTTGGAATAGAGGAAAAGCAGTATTAAATCAGCATATATTTAAAGTTATTCCTAAAATAAATATAAATATAGAATTTTTAAGATATTTATTAAATGGAAACTTAGACATAATCATTTCAAAATCTCACGGAGGGGTTGGATTACAGCACATTACAAAGAGAGAGCTAGAAGAAATAATTGTTGACATTCCTGATGATAAAAGACAAGAATATGTAGCAAAAACTTTAAATGGAATTACAAAAATTATAAATACTAGAAAAGAGCAATTAAAACAGTTTGATGAAATCATCAAATCTCAGTTTGTCAATATAATACATTTTTTGAAATTTAATATTTCAGGAGGTGTATTATGGAATATTTAACTTTAAAAGATATTGCAGTAATAAATATGGGACAATCGCCTGACTCAAAGACATATAATGAAGAAAAAGAGGGAATACCATTTTATCAAGGAAAAAGTGATTTTGGAAAAATAAATCCTATACCAAGAGTTTGGTGTTCAAATCCAATTAAGATAGCAGAAAAAGATGATATACTTATTTCTGTTAGAGCACCAATAGGAGATACTAATATCGCAACAGAAAAATGCTGTATAGGTAGAGGATTAGCATCTATAAGACCATTAAATGAAAATGTCAATAAAAAATATTTATATTACCTACTTAACAGTAAATATAAAGAATTAAATAAATTTGGAACGGGAAGTACATTTAAAGCCATTACAAAAGAAAATCTATGTAATTTAAAATGTGAAGAAATTCCTGATATAAAAGAACAAATTGAAGTTGTAAAGAAACTGGATAATGTGAGTCAGATTATAGAAATAAAAAAGAAACAACTAGAAGAACTAAGTATTATAATAAAATCTCAGTTTGTCGAGATGTTTG
>JBJFFD010000006.1:0-19315 GCA_051891335.1 Candidatus Scatovivens sp. | reverse complement strand
GGTGGTGTGAGAGGTCGAAACTTCTCGGTCACGAGAAATTTCTCCTACTCGATTGTTATTATCTAAAATCTCTATTTCTATTTTTTACCTTAACTTTGTTGATTTCTTCCTGTGTTATTTCTTTGATATTATCTTTCATTTTTAAAGTGTTATTTTCAATAAAATCACATAGTTTAATATATTTGTTTAGCTCATCTATTTTAGTGGCTAATTTTTGAATTTCAGAGCAAATAAACTGACCTTCTTCAAAGGTTTTAATCCTTTTATGCTTTCTCCATAAATTTTCTCTTAATCCTTTTAGTTCAACTATGTCTTTAATAGCTGAAGATTTATATTCTTTTACTTCAGCTAGTTTTGAAATATTGTGTTTTCCTAAAAATCTTGCAGCCTCTGAAAACTCATCCATTTTCTTAATTGCTTCTTGCATATTTTTTGAATATTTAGGTGGATATTTTTGATTTGGAAATACTTTTAGTAAATAGCAATAGTAATAATATAATGCTCGTAATCCTTTAGCTTTTGGCTTGTTCCTTATAGAAGTTTTACTTTTTCTTTTATATTTTCCTGTTAAAGTGTGATATTCTGGAAAAGGTACTTTAAATGATTGTGTATACTTTATTCTAAACAAAATACTTTCTCTAGAATATTCTTCTCCAAAAGTTCTTTCTACTCTAGTATATCTTTTGTAATGTGGTTTTCTAATACTCATTTTATTGTTTTCGTGTTTTAATTCATAACCCATTTTAGTCAATATCTTTGTAAAATCATTATAAATACTTGCTTGTGATATAGCATAATCTATATCGCTACGTACTGCATCTAAATATTTACTACTTCTAGAATATCTATTAGAAATATTTTTATAAAAACTTTTTTCTTCTAAAGTTTGTAGTTCATATTCTTTGCATAGTTCATCAGATGTTCTTCTCATAATTGCATAATTTATTTTATTATCATAATACTTCTTTCCATCTACAAAGGAAACCGAGTTTATAAAAAAGTGATTATGAACATTTTTAGTATTAGTATGTGTTGCAACTATAACTTGAAATCTATCACCCCATAGTTCTTCAGCAAGTCTAATACCAATTTCGTGTGCTTCATCACTAGTTACTTCACAACCTTTAAAAGATTGGTATGCGTGAAAACCTAAAATGCCATTTGTTTTATTATATTGCTTTTTTACAATAGACATTTCTTTAAAAGCTGTTTCTGGCAAACAATTTATTCCTGATACATATTTTTTATTATCTGTTTTATCTTTATTTGAAACATAATCAATAACATTATCAAATCTATTTTTTATTTTCCATATCTTAGTAGTAGCCATAGTATTCCTTCTTAACTGGATTTAAATACATCTCCTGTATATCAACAATAAAATCAGATACCTTTTGAAAATCTTTTTTGTATTTTTCTGCATCAGAATAATAACCATATCTATTTGCATTTCTTGCTAATTGATTTATGTTTGTTGCTACGCCTCTTAAATCTCTTAAAATATAATAAAAATTCTCATCAGGTTTTTCTCTTACCTCAAATCCATTTATACAATTTCTTAAAAATTCTGCTTCAGATATAGTTGCTTTTTTAGCTTTTTCTTTTAAGATATTTTCTTCTGTTTCATTTAACCAAAATTGTTTTTTTATTGTTCTATTTCTCATATGAATTTTCCTCCATTTCTTTTAAAGTAGGGTTTGGGACTAATGTCCCATCCAAGAATTGTGCGGGAGTAACAATTCAGTGCTTGCTAATACATAAAAAACTCAAGTTACTCCTGCGACAATTTTATATTTTTATGCTAAAATCCCAAGTTTTTTGAAAAAGAAATAGGCTTCTTTTCCACCTAAAAAAAAGATTTCTTTTTCTTCTATTGAGTGAATATCGTAATGAATTTTTACTAATTTTGAGAGAGCAAAACATTCATCATTTGATAAAGTTTTGTCTTTAATATCTCCTTCTAAAACCCAAATTAAGTTTTCATTTTCATCTAAAATTTTATGATATTCTTTTTGTAATTCAATATATTCTTCATTATTATTTCTTAAGTTTCTTCTAACATTGTCTAAATATTCTTCAAATAAATCTTCATATCCTTTATAAAAACTTTCTATTTTTTCCATAACTTTTGTACCTCCATTACACATAAATTAATTCATTAAATATAAGTTTTTCAGCACGATTTTTAATATTATTCATTCTGCAAACCCATTCCATTTGATTAGTAGCTTTTAATTCTTCAGTAATATTTTCTTTTTCAGTAAATTGTTTCATTAATAATTCAAATCTCTTATTAGCTGCCTTATCTATATCCATTAAATGTTTTTGTAATTTATTATCCATTAACAAAATTGTATATTCAGCTTTTTTATGCTCTTTTAAATATCTTAATCTTAAATTTCCGTATTTTCCTATTTTAAAATTCTTCATATTTTCTGGGGCTACTAAATTTGGTAAATAATAGTCTCCAACTTTTGTATATTCAATTTTCATTCTCAAACCTCCATATATTTTAATTTTCATAAATTGTACTCCAATTATTGTTTGCATACACAAAAGATAAATCATCATACTCACGTTGTTCAAAATTAGCTCTACTGCTTTTACTCTTTTTATTTTTACTATTATTATTCTTACTATGTCGTACATTTTCCGATAGGTCAGTCGTAAAATTTCCGGTACTCGAATCGGATTTTTTACGATTTATCTTTCCAACATATATTCTATAAGTTTTTCCTTTACCAAGTCTTTTTTCATCTATTAGTTTTCGTTCTTTTAATTGTCTAAAGGCTTTTGTTGCAGTTTTATCTGATATATTAAGCATTTCTTCTGCATGTTTTCTAGTAAAAATTAGATATATATGTCCATTTTCATCAATCCATCCACGTTTTCTTGAAACAGATAACCTATCTAATAATAGGGCATATAAAAGAATTGCATCTGAACTTAATTTTCCTTTATAATATTCGTTTGTAAATAATTCTTTTGGAATTTGATAGAAACAAAATTGGAATGCTTCTTCAGCACAATAAGGTATAAATTCCATAACTTTTCCTTTCCAAGCTATGAATTTTATGAAAGTAAGTGGTATCAATTATTTGAATAAAATTTTTCCTAACATCGTTTCCTAACATTTTTGCACATATTATTAGAACTTGTTAGAACTTTAGAAAAAAGAAAACCCAGTACTCAAATTACTTTGAATACTGGGTTTGAACCATTTTAGAATTTTCTTGAGTTCTGTTAAAAACTCTTAAAAATTGCTATTTTTTGGTGCAGATGGCTTAAATATTTTTCCATCTAACCCTTATATACAAAGTGCTTTGAGGTTTGTACTTTTTTCCTAACCAAGTTAGGAAATTTTCTTATACTCCTAAAAGTCACTATACTTTCTATAAATTCACTACTTTTTCTCCTGAATTTTTTTCAATTAATTTAAATCTTTCTTCGTATTTATTCATTTGTTCTTCTAAATATTTTTCAGCTTTTTCACTTTCAGAATTTTGGTAATAGGCAAATACATCGCCATAGATATTTATTGTAGTTTGTATATCTGAATGTCCTAAAATATCTTTTAAAACAGCACAGGTCATACCTGCTTCAATTCCTCGTGTTGCAAAAGAATGTCTTAGCATATGTGTATTTACATCAGAGGTCTTTTCATTTACATAGTAAAATCCTTTTTTATCTGAATACTTTTTATGCTTTGTTGTAATTACTTTTATTC
This sequence comes from Candidatus Scatovivens sp., assembly GCA_051891335.1. Taxonomy (GTDB): domain Bacteria; phylum Bacillota; class Clostridia; order TANB77; family CAG-508; genus Scatovivens. The sequence goes on along the minus strand of JBJFFD010000006.1, from coordinate 15,588 downwards.
CTGCTTTCATACATATTCTTTTAAAAGCTGAATTAACTTGTCCATCTTCATAATATTTATTATCATTTCTTATAAACAATAAGTTGTCTTTATTAGGTCTCATTTCTTTTATTGCATTTTCTAGAACTGGTTTTGCTTGTGATAATACTTTTATTTTTCTCTTTCCACGTTTGGTTTTAGTAGTATTTCCAATCATTATTTTATCGTATTTGTCTTTAGTCATTGTTTGGTTTATTGATATAGAAGTTAAATCAATATCTATATCTTGCAACTTTAATGCTAAAACTTCTCCAATTCTCATTCCTGTAAAAAGAGATAATAATAAAATATTATTGTATTTTGATGGATGTGATTGTACATAAGCTATAAATTGATATTGTTCATAAATAGTAAATGCTCTAACATCTTTATCTTCTTTATAACTTATGGGCTTTTTGATAGCTTCATATCCTACAAAGTAATTTTCGTTTATCATTTTTTTAGAATAGGCTTTTTCAAATACCTTTTTAATAATTCTGTATTCTTTTCCAATAGTGGAGTTAGCTTTTTCACGTTCACACTCTAAAAATCTTTCGATTTCGCCTCTGGTAACATATTGAATTGGTTTTAATGCAAAGTTATATGCACTTATAGCTTTTATTGTTTGCATATTTCTATTATAACCTGCACCTTTGGTTATTCTGTCTTTATATTTTTGTTCTTCAATTCCTTTAGCTATTGTAATTATAGAATCTTCGTTAGGTTTATATGCAGTTTCTTTAACACCTTCTTCTTGATTCTTAATTATTTGTGCTATTACTCTTTTTACCAATTCTTCTTTGTTAGTTCCAGTCAATTGCTGTCTAATAGGCTTTCCATTATTGGGATTTGTACCTAATCTTAAAATTTCTGCTCTGTATTCGTTGTAGATATAAAACTTATCACAATTTTCTGCATCTCTGCAGTTTTTACATTTGCTACATCTGTCCATTGTTTCTTTGCTCTTTCTATTTAAGCATATTCTTCTATTTTTACATTGTGAGCAAATAGGGCAAATGGCTTTTTCAGATGTTCTTTTCTTTTTTCTTTTGTATTCATGAATAGTATAATCCACACCTTCTTTAAAATGTTTCTTTTTCATGTTTTCTCCTTCACTTAAATATTTTCATAGAGAATATGCTTGTTAAAAAGAAATGTTATGAGAATATATGTCTTGTACTCATATATTTCTTTAAAGCTTCTGCTTCTACTCCGTAGCCTCTACCATATTTTTGTGCAGGGAAATCAGCTCTACGGAATAATTCTAAGCATTTTACTTTACCTAAGTGAAACATTTTGCAAACATCATCAGTGGTATAAATTACTAACATTGGTTTTCCCTCATTTAAATTCTTCATACTTTTTGTCTCCTTTCTGATATATTGAAAAGTTCTTATACCTTCTCATATGTTTCCTCAGTTGGAGAGCAAAATGTAGGGTCTTTTTTAAATTTTTTTAAATTTTTTTGAGTTTTATCTGTAACCCAATAGTTTCAATGCTTTTGTAAGATTGATTTTTTGAGAAATATTGCATTTTTTATTAAAAAATGATAAAATGTTAGCAATTTAAACAATTATACTTTATTGTGCTACGAATATTATATCAATTTTTGGGAGTAAGTCAATAAAAAGCACTAAAAAATTCAAATAAAAGGAAGAAAAATTTATGTTAAAAGATTTTATGTTTTCGCCAAAAGATGGGTTTTCTATATGGTTTGATAAAAAGTTAAAAAAAGAATATTACATTACACAAATAGAAATGTGTAAAACTATATTTGTTAAAAAAAGATACGATAAATTTAAATCTATAAAACTAATAAATGAATACTCTACTGAATTTACTGAAGAAAAACCTATATATCATAGTTCTTCAGATTTGGTAGATCCTTTTGAAGAAAACTATGGAATGTTTTTAATAAATTTTTTAAATGCAGATTTTTCTACATTTGAAAGTGCATATCTAACATTTTTCTGTTTTTATGGAATGAAATTGTTAGCAGAATTTTATGAAGAACTTCCAAAAATACGTGCTTATAAATCGGAACAAGATTTTAAAAGCACTTATGAAGAAATATTTAATAAATGTAAATCAAAACTTAAAGTCGTTCAAGATGAAATAAAACTATCTGTTAATCATACATATAACTTAAAAAAACAATATAACTACAAAGAATATTCTTATATTGAAAAATATATTTCACAAGCTATTACTGATAATTTATTTAAATATGCAACAAATATTAATATTTATTTTAATGTTAATTATGCACACAAAATAAATGATATAACTGCTACAAAGATTACACCTAAAGTTGTAAAAAGTAAAATAGAAGATAGAATTATTAACCCCACTGAAAGCAATATTTTTAATAGCAAATGTATTTCAAATATAGCTTTTGTATCTCTAAATGAAATAGCAACAAATCCTAATGTATCTATTGGTACTTGTAAAAATTGTGGTAAGTATTTTATATCTTATCAAAAAGCACCAGAAAAGTATTGTAGAATTACTTATTCTGAAAATGAAGTAATTTGTAAAGATACAGGTATTCAAGTTGCATATAAAAAGAAACAAAAGAAACATCCTTGTTTAGCGCTTTATAGAAAGACATATCAGAAGAAATTAATGTACGCCAAACGTTCTGAAGATGAAAATGTAAAACAAGAATTTAATAATTGGAAGATACTTGCTAAAGAAAAAGTTAAAGATTTTAATAATGGTGTTATTAGTGCGAAAGAATTAACTGAATGGTTAAAAAGCAAATAATTTTTGAATAAAACATAATAATACACTTTCTCGTAAATGTAATGGAATATACGAGAAAGTGTAAGTTACTAATGATGATATTAGCGTTATTTATTTCGCCAGTTATTACGTCAGCTTTTGGCGTGTTATTTTTATATTCAAATGAATTTCCTCTTTGAACGTCTTTCAGGTAGAATTTTATTTTTTTATGGCTGTATTTTCTTAGTGGTTTTATCTTGTTCTTTCAAAAAAATCTTACATTTAAAATTTATTCATTACTTTACCAATCTGCCTTAAAATATTACTCTCATAAATCTCATTAAAATCTTTAAAATCAAATCTACAGATTCTTTCATAATAGGCATAACCTTCTTTTCCATTTTGATATGCAAATATACTTATTTTCTGTGCTATTTTTGAAAATAATATATTAACTTCTTTAATTAGCTTTATTAATTCTCCCGCATATATTCTAATAAATTCATTATTTACTTTAAATTCAATATCAAATAAACTCATTGTTCCTGTGCCAGAAGATTGATATTTTACATCGTGCATTTTATGCTCATATTTATTTCTTATTTTTCTAATTTTGTTTAAAGTATCTTTATAATTATCCAATATATTTTGATAATCTCCGTTTATATATTTAATTTCAGCTTGATATTCTAATAATCCATTACTATTATCTAGTATTAAATCTTGTTTTTTATTATCATAAGAATATGGTATTAATCTAGGTATATCTTGTATTATATCTAAAGTTAATTTTTCAAATTCTGAAAATCTATAATAAAATATTTCTGCTCCACACAATCTTATTAAGTTTTGATTCATTATATATAAAGTTTCAAAATATCCACACATTGAATTTGCTATTTCTATATTCATAAAACACCTTCTATAGTTATATATTTAAGCCTTTTAATAATTTTATATTTTCCAATTCCTTATAGAATTTATCTAATTTTGGCATTCTCATTTCCAATGTTAACTTGATTTCTCTTTTTTCATCTTTTTCTATTGTTTTCATTGCATTTTGATACATTTCACAATAACTTTCTATATCTTCTAATATAGAATCGCATATTTCTAATTGAGAATTAACTAAATTTACAAATTCATCTTCAACTGCTAAATGTTTAATTTCTAATCCAATGTTTAAGACTTTCTCATATAATTCAACCATTTTTTGAGCTACATATACAACATATTCTATATCCGCTGGTTCTCCTGGTTTTCCTAATGCTTCAGGTAGGTTTATATTTATTAAATTCCCTAAATTATCTGCTATAATACTAAAATCATTATTTTTTTCAAAGATCCAATCTATTATCTCCTCAAAATTAGATAATCTCTTACTTCTTTGTAGTGAAATTCCATATTTATAATCCCTTTTTAAGTTTTGTAGATTTTTTAATCCATCTTCATATGTTTGACCAAAAATTTTATAATCCCACGCTACAGGCTTCTCTAGGAGTAACCTTAATGTTTCGCCTTTATATTTTTCTATAGATGTAACGCTTTTAGCCATATCAACTTGTTTTTTTACCATCAACATATCTAAAAATAAATATGCAATTTGTCTTTTTAAAGTGTGAATTATATCTTGCGCAAATTCAAACTCATAAACCCAAATGTTTTCTTTGTTCATTAACGAATCTATAAATTCAAAAACTTTATTACTATCTACTACTGAGCTAAAATCTGCATTTGGGTTATTTCTCCATATTCCCATAACATTTAATACTTTTTTATCTATAAAAACATATATAGGAATATGTTTTTCTCTTGCTGTAAGATATTCTAGGTTTGTAACAGATTTTCCTTTATCCGTTACATAGCCATATCTTCCACCAACTATTAAAATCAACATATCTGCATATTTTTTCACTGTTTCAAGACAATTATCAATTGCCGTTGTTTCAGGATTTACTGGAAATGAATTATATTCTGATAAAAAGATTTCAAATCCTAAGTTTTCTTCAAAATATTTTTTTATATCAGTTCTTATTTGTTTTAAATCATAACATGTAGAACTTAAAAATGCTGTTGGAACTTTACCTCTAGTTACATCATTCATAAGTATTTTTTACTCCTCTTTTTATATATTTATTATTTGTTATTTAACCTTTTCTCTAATGTTTCAATACTTGGTATATTGTTTGCCAAATACTCTGGTATTTCTTGTAAGTATTTATATTCAGCTACTCCAATTGGTTTATTTATATCTTTTAAAGCCAATTCAGCAGTTAATTTGTGTTCATCTCTGCATAATAGAATTCCTATTGTTGGATTATCATCATCTTTTTTCAATAACATATCTACTGTATTTAAATAAAAATTTAATTTTCCTGCAAATTCAGGAATAAACTTTACAGTTTTTAATTCTACTACAACATAACATTTTAAATTTAAATTATAGAATAATAAATCTATATAATAATCTTCACCTTCAACTTCTAAATGATACTGCCTTCCAACGAAAGCAAATCCATTACCAAACTCTAAAAGTAAATTGGTGATATTAGAAACTAATGCATCTTCAATATCTCTTTCTAGTGAATTATCCTCGTAATTGCCTATGTCAAATATATATGGGTCTTTTAACATTTCTAAAGCTCTTTTTCCTAGTTCATATGGCAAAGTTTCTTTATAATTACTTACTTTAGTGTCAAGTAAAGCTTGTCTTCTATATAGGTCTGTGGCTATTTGATGCTCTAGAATTGTCCTAGACCATAGGTTTTCAAGTGTTTTCTCTACATACCATAATCTTTCGTCATCATCTTTTATTTTATCCATAATTGTAGTTATTGTTGTCCAAGGCAATTTTGCAACATCATGCTGCAAAATTGAGTCATACTCAAATTCCTTTGCAAATTTTTTCATATATCTTAAGTTTCTAGAAGATATTCCTTGCATACTTGGAAATTCTAACTTTAAATCTGATGCCAAAGTATCTATGAAATTATTGCCATATTTACTATTTTCAATTAAACCCTTACCAATTCGATAATACATTAATATAACTTCATTGTTAGCTTGTGCTAATACCTTTCTTCTTGTAGAGATTATATCTTTCTTTATATTGTCTAAAAATTCAAAATATTCATTATCATTTATGACATTATTTAAATCTTTCATAATTTCCTCCTCTTTTTAATTTTGCAACATGATGTTGCAAAATTTGATTTTTGAAATTTTATCGTTACTTTTATTAAGTTTTAAAATTTTTACATTTTGCCACCAACAGTAGCAAAATTGATATTACTAATTATTCTATATAAATACCCATTAAAAATTATAGAATAAATTCAAATTAAAATCAATATCTTCTGTAAATTTCTGTAAACTCTTGATTTTTATTCAAAATTATAGTATAAATATATTGAACGGTATCCAAGAAACTTTCGAAGCCTTGGGTCATTTTTGTTAATCGGATACAAAATACTATTCAAACGGATATACGCAAAATATCCGATTAAGGCTTTTTTTTATAAGTTTAAAACGGATATTTTGAAAACATAAAAACACCCACAATATAAAGCAAAAATCTAATTTAGGGTGTGTCGTGGTTAAGGGGTGTGACACAGGGTAAGGTGTCCTAATGGAAAAATAGGGTGTGTCTTATAAGAAGATAATTCTTATATAATGGTAGAGTTCAAAAAAATTTGCAATAAAATATTAAAAATGCTATAATTATTATAGTTATGTTAAAATATTAATTGAGAGAAAATTGTAAAAAATAATATTAATATGATATAATAGGAGCAAGTTAGTATGGAGGAATTATTATGGAAAATGAAAAAAATTTAAATGATATGACTATAAATGAATTAGCTTTATTATTAATTAGAGAGCCAGATAGAGTTAGAGAAATTTGTTCAGTAATAGATGATGTTTCTGAATTATATGATGCTGTTATACAGTATAGATTACCAGATGCTGCTATTGTTGATGATGATGATTGGCAAAATAATAATGATATTCAACTAGCTTTAGATAGTTTATCTGATTATTTAGGATATGATATAGAAAATCCTAATGATGATTATGAAATAGATGATGAAGAAATTCTAAGTAATCCTCATATTGATGAATTTAGACAAAAATTAAAAGAAGATATGGCTTATGGTGCAACTCCTAGTGAATTAAGAACTATGTGCGAAGATAGAGGTTATATATTAGAAGAAGTATTCGATATGGACACTTTAATCGAATTATATGAAAGTTTTGGTTATACATATGATCCTAACAATGATAGCTTAACAAAAATAGAAAGAAAACCAGATAGCAAAGAACTTTTAGACTGGTTAGAAGGAAGAGAAGATAGACCTACAAACTTAAAAAGAGCTAGAAATCTGGAAGAATTGAGTACTGCTGAATTAGCAGATGTATTAATAAGGAATCCTGAATGGGCAGATAAGATTTTTTCAATAACAAGTGATATACAAGAATTATATAATATATTACAAGATAAATTAGTTTCGCCTGAAAAATTGAGTAGGGATTGGCAGCTAGACCATAATCGTCAAGTTAGACAAGCAATGCAAAGTATAACAGGACATTTGAAGAATGATAGAAATTATCAAATTTGGGAACTTGTTTGGGATAAATTTTCAGAAGATAGAGAGGTTTTATCTAAAAATTATCAAACATTTAGAGCAACATTAACACCTTATTTTTCATCTGGAATGACACCAGAAGAATTGAAAAAAGTATGTGAAGATGCAGGTTATAGATTAGAAGAAGTATATCCTTTAGATTCATTAAAAAGAGCATATGCTGAATATGGATATGATTATCATAGTGATAGTAAGTCTATTACAAGAAATGAAGAAGTAAGATTTTTAATTGAAGCTGAGGAAGAGTTAGATAGTTTTTATGCAGAAAATCCAGAAATGGATGATCGACCAGATTCTACAATTCCAGAATGGATGACACCAGAAGAATTTGGTATAGTAATGAGTACAGATGCATCTATCAATGAGTTTGGAGAAATTATAAGACCAGGAAGATCTCCGTTACAACAAAAGAAAGCTGAAAGGGATTCTTTACAAGCAACAGCAGATAAATATACAGAAGTTGAAACATTGATAGCAAAACAAACTGAAAAAGCAGGAGAACAAAAATAGGAGTGAAATAGAATGAAAGAAAATACACAAGAAAAATCATTGGTACAAGTAAATGAAAACAGTATATTTTATAAAATAAAAAGTTTCTTTATAAATTTATTTCGTAGGAATAAATTCGCTAATGAAGTTAGCTCTATTGAAAACAACACAGGAGACATAGTAACAGAAAAAGAAGCTGCAAAGAATTCTTTTATGGAATCTATAAGAAATATTGAAGACGAAGAAACAAAACTATTAAAACTTCAAAAACAATATGATAATGGAGAAATTAAAGAAGAAGATTTAACAAAAGAACAATATATTTCGCTTTGTGATTTATATGATAGACAAATTGCTAATTTAAAAAAATCTAATGAAATTAGAAAACAAAAACTTTTAGAATATAGAAGAAAATTGCAAACTGATAATTAAGTTTAATGGAGTGATAGCATATACTACCACTCCATTTTGTTATTATCTAAAATCTCTATTTCTATTTTTTACCTTAACTTTGTTGATTTCTTCCTGTGTTATTTCTTTGATATTATCTTTCATTTTTAAAGTGTTATTTTCAATAAAATCACATAGTTTAATATATTTGTTTAGCTCATCTATTTTAGTGGCTAATTTTTGAATTTCAGAGCAAATAAACTGACCTTCTTCAAAGGTTTTAATCCTTTTATGCTTTCTCCATAAATTTTCTCTTAATCCTTTTAGTTCAACTATGTCTTTAATAGCTGAAGATTTATATTCTTTTACTTCAGCTAGTTTTGAAATATTGTGTTTTCCTAAAAATCTTGCAGCCTCTGAAAACTCATCCATTTTCTTAATTGCTTCTTGCATATTTTTTGAATATTTAGGTGGATATTTTTGATTTGGAAATACTTTTAGTAAATAGCAATAGTAATAATATAATGCTCGTAATCCTTTAGCTTTTGGCTTGTTCCTTATAGAAGTTTTACTTTTTCTTTTATATTTTCCTGTTAAAGTGTGATATTCTGGAAAAGGTACTTTAAATGATTGTGTATACTTTATTCTAAACAAAATACTTTCTCTAGAATATTCTTCTCCAAAAGTTCTTTCTACTCTAGTATATCTTTTGTAATGTGGTTTTCTAATACTCATTTTATTGTTTTCGTGTTTTAATTCATAACCCATTTTAGTCAATATCTTTGTAAAATCATTATAAATACTTGCTTGTGATATAGCATAATCTATATCGCTACGTACTGCATCTAAATATTTACTACTTCTAGAATATCTATTAGAAATATTTTTATAAAAACTTTTTTCTTCTAAAGTTTGTAGTTCATATTCTTTGCATAGTTCATCAGATGTTCTTCTCATAATTGCATAATTTATTTTATTATCATAATACTTCTTTCCATCTACAAAGGAAACCGAGTTTATAAAAAAGTGATTATGAACATTTTTAGTATTAGTATGTGTTGCAACTATAACTTGAAATCTATCACCCCATAGTTCTTCAGCAAGTCTAATACCAATTTCGTGTGCTTCATCACTAGTTACTTCACAACCTTTAAAAGATTGGTATGCGTGAAAACCTAAAATGCCATTTGTTTTATTATATTGCTTTTTTACAATAGACATTTCTTTAAAAGCTGTTTCTGGCAAACAATTTATTCCTGATACATATTTTTTATTATCTGTTTTATCTTTATTTGAAACATAATCAATAACATTATCAAATCTATTTTTTATTTTCCATATCTTAGTAGTAGCCATAGTATTCCTTCTTAACTGGATTTAAATACATCTCCTGTATATCAACAATAAAATCAGATACCTTTTGAAAATCTTTTTTGTATTTTTCTGCATCAGAATAATAACCATATCTATTTGCATTTCTTGCTAATTGATTTATGTTTGTTGCTACGCCTCTTAAATCTCTTAAAATATAATAAAAATTCTCATCAGGTTTTTCTCTTACCTCAAATCCATTTATACAATTTCTTAAAAATTCTGCTTCAGATATAGTTGCTTTTTTAGCTTTTTCTTTTAAGATATTTTCTTCTGTTTCATTTAACCAAAATTGTTTTTTTATTGTTCTATTTCTCATATGAATTTTCCTCCATTTCTTTTAAAGTAGGGTTTGGGACTAATGTCCCATCCAAGAATTGTGCGGGAGTAACAATTCAGTGCTTGCTAATACATAAAAAACTCAAGTTACTCCTGCGACAATTTTATATTTTTATGCTAAAATCCCAAGTTTTTTGAAAAAGAAATAGGCTTCTTTTCCACCTAAAAAAAAGATTTCTTTTTCTTCTATTGAGTGAATATCGTAATGAATTTTTACTAATTTTGAGAGAGCAAAACATTCATCATTTGATAAAGTTTTGTCTTTAATATCTCCTTCTAAAACCCAAATTAAGTTTTCATTTTCATCTAAAATTTTATGATATTCTTTTTGTAATTCAATATATTCTTCATTATTATTTCTTAAGTTTCTTCTAACATTGTCTAAATATTCTTCAAATAAATCTTCATATCCTTTATAAAAACTTTCTATTTTTTCCATAACTTTTGTACCTCCATTACACATAAATTAATTCATTAAATATAAGTTTTTCAGCACGATTTTTAATATTATTCATTCTGCAAACCCATTCCATTTGATTAGTAGCTTTTAATTCTTCAGTAATATTTTCTTTTTCAGTAAATTGTTTCATTAATAATTCAAATCTCTTATTAGCTGCCTTATCTATATCCATTAAATGTTTTTGTAATTTATTATCCATTAACAAAATTGTATATTCAGCTTTTTTATGCTCTTTTAAATATCTTAATCTTAAATTTCCGTATTTTCCTATTTTAAAATTCTTCATATTTTCTGGGGCTACTAAATTTGGTAAATAATAGTCTCCAACTTTTGTATATTCAATTTTCATTCTCAAACCTCCATATATTTTAATTTTCATAAATTGTACTCCAATTATTGTTTGCATACACAAAAGATAAATCATCATACTCACGTTGTTCAAAATTAGCTCTACTGCTTTTACTCTTTTTATTTTTACTATTATTATTCTTACTATGTCGTACATTTTCCGATAGGTCAGTCGTAAAATTTCCGGTACTCGAATCGGATTTTTTACGATTTATCTTTCCAACATATATTCTATAAGTTTTTCCTTTACCAAGTCTTTTTTCATCTATTAGTTTTCGTTCTTTTAATTGTCTAAAGGCTTTTGTTGCAGTTTTATCTGATATATTAAGCATTTCTTCTGCATGTTTTCTAGTAAAAATTAGATATATATGTCCATTTTCATCAATCCATCCACGTTTTCTTGAAACAGATAACCTATCTAATAATAGGGCATATAAAAGAATTGCATCTGAACTTAATTTTCCTTTATAATATTCGTTTGTAAATAATTCTTTTGGAATTTGATAGAAACAAAATTGGAATGCTTCTTCAGCACAATAAGGTATAAATTCCATAACTTTTCCTTTCCAAGCTATGAATTTTATGAAAGTAAGTGGTATCAATTATTTGAATAAAATTTTTCCTAACATCGTTTCCTAACATTTTTGCACATATTATTAGAACTTGTTAGAACTTTAGAAAAAAGAAAACCCAGTACTCAAATTACTTTGAATACTGGGTTTGAACCATTTTAGAATTTTCTTGAGTTCTGTTAAAAACTCTTAAAAATTGCTATTTTTTGGTGCAGATGGCCGGAATCGAACCGGCACGGGAGTTTAAGTCCCGCAGGATTTTAAGTCCTGTGCGTCTGCCAGTTTCGCCACATCTGCATAATCAACTGACAACTGCTATTATACTATTATACTTTACCTTTGTCAATAATTATTTATAAAATTTTAATAAAAAAATATATTGTTATTTTATGTTTTTTTTTATATAATATTTTTAATGAATATATGTTATTAGGAGTAAAAGATGATAAATAGTGATTTTGATACAATAATTAGAAATGATAATAATTTTAAAGGCAACAGGAAAAGTAAATTAAAAACTATTATAATTATTTTTGTTATATTAATTCTAATTTCTAGCTGTGCATTAGGATATTTTTATTATTCACAATATAAAGCTAAATTACCTAAAATGAAATTTTTTGAATATGTATCTGATTCAAATTTAGATAAAATATTTGATACTAATTTAATAAAATCTATATTAGATAAAATATCAACAACGTCTTGTACTTCTGAAAGTAATTTGAGCTTAAATTCTACAAACGAAGAACTTGATATTTCAAAATTAAATATAGATTTGAACTATAGTAAGAATGAAGATAAATTAAGTAAAACAGAACTAATTTTTAACAACTCAGAAAATGAGTTAATAAAATACACTCTTATAAATGACACTAAAAACATAGGTGTAAAATCTGATGATATTGTTATAAAATATGTTGGAAGCAAAATAGAAAATTTAGATAGTTTAAAGAAAAAAATAATGGCAATAGAAAGCAATGTTGAAGAAGAAACTATTGACAATGGAACTAGTATAGAAATACCTAATAAAATAGCTTTCGATAAATACAAAGACTTAGTTAATAGTAAATTATTAGATGATAAATTTAGTATTGAAGATAATGTATTACTTACTCAAAATGGAACTTCTATAGAAACTACATTATATGAATTAAGTTTATCTAAAGAAGATGTCTTACAAATTTTTACTGAATTAAAAAAACAATTATTAAATGATGATGAATTAATAGGTTGCTTTATAACAGGAAAAGAGTTAACAGATCAAAGTCCAACAAATGCTTTAAAATTGATTAATGGATATAAGGCAGATTTTACTTTTGAACAAGCCAAAGAATATATAGAAAAAATTTTTTCAGAAGAATATGATAACATTTCTAGATTAGATAATTTTGTATTTAATTTTGATATATATGTTAATGGAGATAAGGTTGTAAAGAAATCTATTAATTGTGGTGAATATTTAGAAATAGAATTAGAAAATGAAGTAAAGTCAGAAAATGAAAATTATGCCAAAATTACAATAATTAATAAAGATGATAATGATAAGAAAAATGGAGTATCTTTCAATATTAATAGATTAGATAATAATGTTTCTACAATCATAAGTTCTGAATTAAGTATAATAGAAAACATGGAAATAAATAATAAAATAACAGTTAATATGACATTAGAAGGAAATGAGAGTTCTACAAATTTAAATAATAAATTATCACTTACTTTTACAAATACTAATACACAAATATCAGCTAATTTAAATACCAAGGTGGAATTTGGATTTAATGAGCAGATAGAAAGTTTAAATAATGAAAATTGCTTGTTTTTAGATGAATTAGATAATGAAACTTTGAAAGAAGTTATAGATCAAATAGAGAACAAAACAAATGAAGTTATGAAGGAAAAGTTTGAAAAAATATATGAAGATGAGCTAGAAGAACCTTCAAATAGTTCGCTTCTTAATATGGATAATATTGCAAATAATGCTATGCATAATACAACAGAAAATACAAATGAAGAAGAATTAAAAGAAGAGGCAAAACAAAAACTTATTACAGCTATTTCTAATGCTATGGTAGAGGCTGAAGCCGACAATAGAGAATATGCACTAACAGATTTACAAAATTTACAGATAGAAGGTTCAACATTATCTGTAATGGTCGGAGAGAATATGGCAGTTATAGCACTAGATGGTTATACTTTTTATATTGATCCAAATTTTGTTTTGACTACAGAATAAGGAGGTACAAATGAAATTAGGAACTATATCATACGAGGAAAAAATTTATAATTTAGATTATATGAGTTCTGAAGAAATTGAAAGTCTCTTAAATAAAATTATTAATAAACGAAAACAAAATATTACTCTAGGAAAGAAATTATTAAATGAAGAAAAATAATTTTTTGGAGGATATTTATGGAAGAAAATAAAAAAAGTAAGTCTTTGACGTTTAAAGATTTTATAAATAAAACAGAAAATGAAATAAAAATTGAAGCTATATTAGAGAGGGCACTTTGTGATAAAATAACAATTGAAACAGTAAATCAAAAAGTGAATGCACAAGTTAATTCTATTAATTTTGGGATAAAAAAAATTAATTCTAAATTTACTGAAAAATCAAAGAATTATTACATTGTAAAAGAACAAATATTAGACTCTATGACTAGATATGAAAGTGCTTTAAAACAATTAGGAGAATTTTATGATGGTAAGATAGAGCAGCTTATTATAAGAAAGCTAGAATTACAAACTAATTTAGTATGCAACATTGTAAGACAACAATATTTAATGAATAGAAAAAATATTAAAAGTACAGCGGAAGATAATGACAAAATTAAAAATGTATTAACTTTAGGAATAAAAAAAGCTATTGAAAAAATAAAAGAAAAAAAGAATAAAAATAAAGTTGATATTTTGGATATTAATAAATTAAGAGATAAGGAAGAGATTGAAAAAGAACAAACAATAAAAATTAAAAATAGCATTAGTATAATAGATAGCAAGATTGAAGAAAATAAGAAACTAATAGAAAAGGCTAATAAGGAAATTTTTTTAATAACTAGTGAAATAAAAAAACTAAATGATAGAAAAAAAGAAGCTTTATTTAATGCTATGGAAGCCGAAGATAAATGGATGATTACGAAAATAAAGAAACCTAAAACGTTTGAGAAAATAACAAGATTTTTTTCTAGTAGAATAAATACTCCTAAAGTTATTAAAAAGAGCTTAATTGATCCATTAAACGAGAGAATAAATTATTTTATTGAAAATGAATTATCAAATATAGGAGATTAAAAATGGAAAAAGAATTATTAGAAAACTTTATAGTTAAGATTAATGATTTACAAAAAGAGATTAATAATAAGTATGAAAAAGAATTTAAAAATGTAACAAAAAATGAAGAAAGTAAATAAAATTCCTATAAAAAATATATCCAAAATGGATATATTTTTTATAGGAATTTTTTTAATTGTTCAATATTATTTTCTTGTAGTTTAATAAATTCATTTAGAATGTTTTTTGTTTCTTGGCTTGCTTGAGGATTTTGATTTAGTAATTTCACTGCTTTTATGATGCCCATATCATTTCCTTGAATCAAAATTTCTGAAATTTGAGAATTACTTTTGTTAGATATTGTATTTAATTGAATACCTGTCCATCCCATTACTTTTAAGTTAATTGGTGTATCATCAGGAATTTCCCCTGCTTCTTCAAATTTTTTGTTTACTTTATCTAAAGTGTCTTGATATCTATTATATTGAAACGATAAATTGTCTTTAAAATTTAAATCTCCTACTTTATTTGAGATAGTTTCTAAAGAAGACATACCCATAGTAACTCCTTTGTGAATTTCATTTAAAATAGTTAAATCGTCCATAATAAACCTCCATTATTGATTAATACAATAATATTATTAACAAAATTTATTGAAAAATTCATCTTTAGAATATATACTATATTTAAATATAATTGTATGAGGAGAAATCTATGAATTGGACTAATGAACAAAAAACTGCCATTGAAAAAAGTGATTCTAATATATTAGTTGCAGCAGCTGCAGGAAGTGGAAAAACTGCTGTTTTAGTTAAAAGAATAATTCAAAAAATAATAATAAACAAAATTGATATAGATAAAATTCTTATAGTTACTTTTACAAATGCAGCTGCTTCAGAAATGAGAGAGAAAATTTTAGATGCATTATATAAAAAGATAGAAGAAAGTCCAAATGATTTA
>JBJFFD010000005.1:0-4339 GCA_051891335.1 Candidatus Scatovivens sp. | reverse complement strand
TTTTTGATTTTGAAATTGGCAATGAAAATAATAAATCATTGTCTTTTGCTTCAAATAAAATTCCTTGTGACTTATATATTCCCTCAATTAGTGTTAGCAAAGATGTAATCATTATAAAAATAGTTAAAATTATATATGTTAAGTTATATTTAACTAGTTCTTCTGCAATCATTGCTGCATATGAACCCACAGAGAGCATTACAATTAAGGTTAACACTATCGGCAAAATTATTTTACTAATTTTTGATTCATTTTTTGATTTTATTCTAAACAAACTCATGTCTTGTGACATAGTTGCTTTTAATAAAGATATTAATTTTTCCATTTGACTACTCCTTCTTCAAATTTTCTTCATCTAACTCTAAGAAAACTCTCTCTAAAGACTCATCACCTTTAACTTCTTCCATACTGCCTACTTTAACAATTTTTCCTTGCTTAATGATTGCTACCCTACTACATAATTTTTCTGCAACTTCTAAAATGTGTGTCGAGAAAAATATAGTTTTTCCTTCTTTACACATTTCTCTCATAATTTCTTTCATATCAAATACTGCTTTTGGGTCTAATCCTACAAATGGTTCATCCATAATCAATACTTTGGGATTATGAGAAAGTGCTGCAATTAAAGCTACTTTTTGTTTCATCCCGTGAGAGAAAGAGGAAATTTCATCATTTATGTTATTTTGTAGTTCAAATAAAGAAACGTATTTTTCTATTTTTTCTTTTCGTTCAATTTTAGGAACTTCATACATATCGCAAATAAAATTTATAAAATCGATTGCTTTCATATTTTCATATAAATCTGGATTATCTGGTACATAAGCCATTTGCATTTTGCATTCAATTGGCTCTTTTTTTATAGATTTTCCATTGATTAGAATATCACCTTGTTCAAAATCTAATATTCCTGCAATTGACTTCAATGTTGTTGTTTTTCCTGCTCCATTGTGCCCTATAAATGCAAATATTTCTCCATCATTTACCTTTAGAGATATATTATCTACCGCCTTTTTTTCATTATTATAAATTTTACTAAACTCTTTAATCTCAATCATTATTTATTTTCCCCTTTCTTTGTTTTAGTTCTATCTTTTCTTATTGTTCTTATTCATCTTCGCAATATTTTTAAATTTTTCTCTTTTTTCATTTAAATAACTTTCACTATCAGTATTATATCTAGCTTCATTTTGAAGTTTAATATAATAATCAAACCTTTCTTGTGATAGTTCTCCATTTGCTATTGCTTCTAATATTTTACAACCAGGTTCGTTTGTATGTGTACAATCTGAAAACTTACATTGTCCTAAATATTCTTCTACATCTTTAAAAGTTTTATCTAATCCTTCTGATACTTTCCACATTCCTAATTCTCTCATACCTGGTGTGTCTATAATCATTGCTCCATTTGGCAACATTATTAAATTTCTTGATGTTGTAGTATGCCTTCCTCTAGAATCATCTTCTCTAATTTCAGATGTTTTCATTATCTCTCGTCCATATAAAGTATTTACAAGGGTAGATTTTCCAACACCTGATGAACCTAAAAATACAATTGTTTTTCCTTTTGTAAAGTATTTTTTTATGTTTTCTATTCCTTCTCCTGTTTTACAGCTTACCCCATAAATATCTACTCCTATTGCTATACTTTCTACCTGATTTACATAGCTTTCATAATCTTCTACTAAGTCTCTTTTGGTAAGAATAATAACAGGAATTGCTCCTGACTGCCATGATAGGCTCAAATATCTTTCTAGTCTGTGTAAATTAAAATTATTATTTAGAGATTGCATTATAAATACATAATCAAAGTTTGCTGCAACAAGTTGTTCATGTTGTTTATGTAATTCGTGATTTTTATCACTTGAAGATGCCACTCTTGAAAAAGAACTTTCTCTTTTTAATGTTTCTGTTATCATGCTATCTCCAGTTTCATTCCATTCAATTAGTACAAAATCTCCAGTTGTTGGATATATTCCATTTGGATTATCATAAAAGCATCCTCTTTTTATTTTTGCAAATCCAATTCCCTTGTCACATACAATTTCATATCTCTCTTTGTGCGTAGAAATTATTCTTGCAGGAATTTTTCCTTCCATATTATTTATCTTTAAATTTTCTTTAAATCCATAATCTTTTATATTCACTTTATTTTCCTCTTTTCTTAATTAATTATTTAATTAAGATAATACGGGTTCCAATTTTAGTTTATTATTTTTCAAAAAATTTCCTCCTTATTATTTATTAATTATTTTTTCAGCTTAAAATATATATTGGCTAATTTTTCTTTCTTACTAAGACTTTTATTTTTAATTTATATTTTTTTCCATCTTTTTAAAGTCGGAAATAATTTTTTACAATGTTCTTTCATTTCTTCATTAGTCATTCCTGCCTGTGCTCCAAATTGAGAACACATTTCTATATATTCTTCCATTGTAACTTTATCTATAAATTCACCATTTTTATAGCAATACTTACAATAATCAATGTTGATACTTTCATCTTTATTCGTGCCTAATTGTTCATTTGAAGTTATAGGCATACCACAGCTTTGACATATTTTATTTTTCATTTTTTATTCCTCCAATTATTTCAATAATTCTTTTTTTAAATAAATTTCAAATAGAATACAAATCTATAACCTTTCGTGTATTATTTTTATTTAAAATCTATTTTTATTTCTCCCATTCCGCCATCAACATCTAAGTAATTTTCACCTGTTCCATACACTCTGTCCATATCAAGTTTTTTTCCATCTAATGTAACAGAGCCAATTCCTTTGTCTACATCGACAGTATAATTTTCTGAGCTATCTAATAAATCTATATTTACACTTCCAATTCCTGAATCCACTTCATTTTTTCCTGTTAATTTACCATTAAAAACAAACTCTCCCATTCCAAGATTTGCTTTTAAATTGTTTATTTCACATGATTTTAGTTCTGTTTTTCCTAGTCCACCATTAATTTTTGTTTCTTGTGTTACAATAATATTTTCTATATGTACATCTCCAGCACCTAATTCAAGATATAAACTTTGTGTATTCAAATTTTCTATATTTATTTTTCCAGCTCCCGTTTCTATTTTTGTTTCGTCCAAAGCAATCATATTTTCTGGAAGATAAATTATTAAATCACTTACATTATTATTGTTTAACCAGTTTCTATTTTCTTCTTTTATTTTCACACTGCCATTTTCCTCTTGAAAAATTATTTGAGAATTATTAGTTTCAACCCTAAAAGTATCTCCAATTTTTATTTCTAAATTTGTACATGATAATTCTAGTTTTAATGTTGATATTTCTTTTACTTCACTTGATATTACTTTTAAATCTTCTGTTACAATATTTTCATCTGTAGGTATCAGTCCAAATGCTCCTAGTAAAGCATATCCTCCATTTAATATTGCTGATATTATTGTAACAATTAGCAATATAGCCAAGCCTGTTGCAAAATATTTTATTATTTTTTGAGCTGATGTCATTTTATTTCAACACCTCCAAATATTGCTGTACTATTTATATAAATAATATGGCTATTTTCATCTGTTTTTGTACTTGCTTTATTTTCAACGCCTCCAAATATTGGTATTGATTTTATTTTTATTTTTACATTTGACGGTACATATATTTCAATTCCTCCAAATGTACTACTTGCATTAATAACTACATCCGAATCTATAATTGCGCTTCTCAAATCACATTTAACCCCACCAAATACAGCTGTTAAATCTGCTCCTGTAAATTTTTCTCCATCAAAATTTACATTTTGTCCTGCAAATGTTGCACAATAGCTATTTTCTCCACTTCTTTTTTCATTTAACTTTTTAATTTCGCTACTTACTTTTCCTCCTAAAGTATCTTTAAAAATAATTGATAAACCAATTATAACTAAAATTGTAGGAAACGCTAATTTCCATATTAATTCAAAATCTAAAATATTTTGGCATCCTAAAAGTAATGCTATACCAATTAATAATCCAATTACATTTCCAGTTTTTTCATTATCTTTAAATAATCCTATAAAACATGGAATAATAATAAATAATGTCCACCATCCATCAAAAAATACATTAATGTTTGTGATTCCAAGTGCATTTCCTCCTATTATTAATCCAATAATAATTAAAACTACTCCCCATAATATATTTCCAAATTTTTTCATTTAATTTTCCTCCTTTTTATATCTTATAATATTGTATCATATGATACAATATTTGTATATAGTTTTTTAAATTTAAGAAAAAAGTGGCGAAGCCTTTATAAATATTAAGTTATAAACTTTTGCGTTATAAATACTTTATCTAATGTATTTTGTTTCACAGCATTAGTTATTATTTCTAC
>JBJFFD010000004.1:0-20393 GCA_051891335.1 Candidatus Scatovivens sp. | reverse complement strand
GGTGGTGTGAGAGGTCGAAACTTCTCGGTCACGAGAAATTTCTCCTACTCGATTTATATTATAGTAAGGTTCTCCGAACTTCCTATAATATAAATACATTTCACAGAAAAATTGCATAGCAATTTTTCGTGGGCGAACAAAGACGGGACATGTAAGTCTGTGTAGGGGCAGGCCTTGTGTCTGCCCGCAAATATGAATATTAAATTAAAACAACAATATTAATGTGGGTATCGCTTATCTACAAATAAATTAAAAAACATTGTAGGGGCAGGCCTTGTGTCTGCCCGCAAAAAAAAGAAAGGATTGTTAAAAAAATGAATAAAAAAACTGTAAGAGATATTGATGTTAAAGGAAAAAAGGTATTAGTAAGATGTGATTTTAATGTACCACAAGATGAAAATGGAAATATTACAGATAATAGAAGAATTGTAGCTGCTATTCCAACAATAAAATATTTATTAGAAAATGATTCAAAAGTAATTCTTTGCTCTCATTTAGGAAGACCAAAAGGAGAAGTAAAACCAGAATTTAGTTTAGCTCCAGTAGCTAAAGAATTATCTAAATTATTAAACAAAGAAGTTATATTAGCTAAAGACGTTGTTGGTGAAGATGCTGTATCAAAAGCAAAAGAGTTAAAAGAAGGAGAAGTTTTATTATTAGAGAATGTAAGATTTGAACCTGGTGAAGAAAAAAATGATGAAGAATTATCTAAAAAATTTGCTTCTTTAGCAGAAATTTTTGTTAACGATGCTTTTGGAACTGCTCATAGAGCACATAGTTCAACAACAGGTGTGGCAAGCTATTTACCAGCAGTATCAGGATTCTTAATAGAAAAAGAACTAAACTTTATGGGAAATGCTTTAGAAAATCCTGAAAGACCATTTGTTGCAATATTAGGTGGAAGAAAAGTTTCTGATAAAATAGGTGTAATTGAAAGTTTGTTAGAAAAAGTTGATACATTAATGATAGGTGGAGCAATGGCATATACTTTCTTTAAGGCAATGGGATATAGTGTAGGTAATTCAATTTGCGAAGACGACAAATTAGATTTAGCTAAAAGTTTGATGGAAAAAGCTAAAACAAAAGGTGTAAAATTAATGTTACCAATAGATACAAAAGTTGGTAAAGAATTTAGTAAAGACACAGAAAGTAAAACTGTTAAATATACAGAAATTCCTGATGGATGGGAAGGATTTGATATTGGACAAGAAACAATAGAGTTATATAAGGAAGAACTAAAAAATGCTAAAACAGTTATATGGAATGGACCAGTTGGATTATTTGAATTTGAACAATTTGCAGTAGGAACAAATTCAATAGCAAAGGCTTTATCTGAATTAGATGCAGTTACAATAGTAGGTGGTGGAGATTCTGCTGCTGCAATTGAAAAAGCAGGTTTATCAGAAAAATTTAGCCATATATCTACTGGTGGAGGAGCATCATTAGAATTTTTAGAAGGAAAAAAATTACCAGGAATAGAAGCATTACAAAACAAATAAAAATTATAGTAAATAGTAAGAGCTAGTTGAAAATGTACTGGCTCTTAATTTTAATATAAAAAAGGAGAAATATTTAAAAATATGGAAATTTTAGATGTTGTTGATGAAAATAATAAGCTTATTGGAAAAACTGAAGATAGAGAAATTATACATAGAGACGGTTTATGGCATAGAGAAGTTGGAATTTGGATTATGAATGAAAAAGGTGAACTTTTAATTCAAAAAAGATCTGCAAACAAAAAGCAAGCTCCTAATAAATGGTGCATAACAGCAGGACACATTGATGCTGGTGAAGAACCACTAGATGTTGCTAAAAGAGAAACAGTAGAAGAATTAGGATTATCTTTAACAAATGAAGATATCGAATTTTTATTTGTAGCAAAAAAACAAAAGAAATTCTCGGACCAACAGTATAATAATAATTTCCAATATATGTATTTCGCAAAAACTAATAAAAAAATTTCAGAATATAAAATACAGGAAGAAGAATTAAGTGAAGTAAAATACATTTCTATTGATGAACTTGAAAAAATGGTTGAAAATAAAAATGAAAAAACTACTTTTTCCAAAACAGAATATACTTTAAAATTAATAGAGATACTAAGAAAAAAGGAAAAAGAGTTAATTATAAAAAATAGTTAGTAATTTGGAATTGAACTTAAACTGCTAAATTTTGTCTAACAATTTAAGTTCAATTTTTATAAGTGAATATTCAACTTGAATTAATATAAAATGCTTAATATTCAGACCAAATTTTTAATTGCTTACGGGTTGCTGTAAACATCGCCACCTACAATTAATTTGAAATTTACATTGTATTGGCGGATGGCTCTATCCGCCAATATGACAGAAGAACACTTTTTCTTAAAGAAATATTGCTAACAAATATTTTTATTGATAAAATTTAAATATAATTTTTAAGATATAGAGGAAAAAGTAAAATGAAAAAATTTAAAAAACTATTAATTATTGCAATAATATTTAGTATAATGTCTGCTTTTTTATTATATTGTCTAAAGGGTGGTGGAAACCAAAAAGGACAATATTTAAACAGTATAAATTATAACGTTGTAATGCAAGAAGATGGAAGTATGGTAGTAACAGAAACTTGGGACATATATGTTGAAAATACAAATACATTATTTAAAACATTTAATATTTCAAACAGATATGGAAATATACATGATGTACAAGTTACAGATTTAGAAGAAGGTAAACGTTTTAATGATATAGAAACATATATGTATCATGTTACAACAGGATGCTTTTATGCTTTAGAAATAAACAGCGCAACTTTTGAAATTGCTTGGGGAACCGGAATGGAAGAAACTAAAGGAAGAAAAAAATATAAAATTAGCTATGTTGTGGATAATGTTGTGACCGATTATAATGATTGTCAAGAAATATATTGGAAATTTTTAGGATTAAATCAAAATGCTATTCCTGCAAAAAAAGTTACAGGAACAATAATTTTACCACAAAATGTTTCTGATATAGAAAATTTAAGAGTTTGGGGACATGGGCAGTTAAATGGGATAATAGAAAAAATATCTGGAAATAAAGTAAAATTTGAATTGGATGATTTAAAAATTGGCGCAATGCTTGAAATTAGAGTGGTTACTCAAGACAAAATGTTTAATGTGGCTTCAGAAAAAATAAGAAATTATAGCTATATAGATATGATATTAGAAGAAGAAAAAAAATGGTCAGATGAGTCAAATGAATTATCAGATGTGTATAAATATATTAAATATATATGCTTAGCAATATATGTTATTATTGGAATAATTATAATAAAAAAAATAAAAAAATATAAAAAGATATATCATAAAGGCGATGATGGAATAATAAAGAAAAGTATAGGATATTTTAGAGATATACCAAGAAAAGATATATCTACTCCAGGAGAAGCGGCGTATTTGTATAATTATAAAAAAGAAAGATTATCAGATGGAGATATACAAAAAGAAGCAGTTTCTGCAACGATATTAGATTTGTGCTTGAAAAAGAAAATTAAATTAACATGTGATAATCAAGAAGTATTTATTAATTTTATATCAACGCAAACATCAGACTTAAATGATGATGAAAAAGAAATATATAATCTATTAAGAAAAGCAGGAAGAAATAATAGAAAATTTAATATTGAAGAGTTAAATGAATTTGCTAAAAAAGAATATTATCAATACAGTAATATAATTAATAAATTTGTTAATAATGTTGCAAGCAGTTTATTTGAACAAAATTTAATAGATAAAAATGAAGAAAGATTATATTATCATGTAAAAAATTCAATAGTGTGGTATGGACTTATAAAATATTCATATATATATTTTATTATTATGATGATAATGGCATATATTCCATATTTTAGAATGGGAATAATAAATTCTTTTGGTGATTTTTCTATACAAAGTGTATTAAATAAATTTTTAATAATAATATTTCCATTAATTTTAGGAAGTTTAATAATGTTTAAAATTCAATCCAAAATAGGGAAGAAAATATCTGTATTAACGCAAAAAGGTTATGATGAAAAACAACAGTGGAATGGATTAAGAGGATATTTAAAAGATTATTCATTGTTAAAAGAAAAAAGAGTTGATGATTTGGCAATATGGGAAGAATATTTAGTTTATGCAACTGCCTTAGGAATTTCAGAAAAGGTCTTAAAAGAAATAAAAGCGAATTATCCTGAAGTATTTATAAAAGAAACATGGATGGATGAAAATCAAATAGAAAAATATCCTGTTATGTATTTTATAAGTAATTCTAACTTTAAAAACAACATCCAAAATGAATCTTCAATAAGTCCAATTATTAAAATTGGTGATAATGTTTCAAAAGCATATGCAATATCTGCTACTGAAATAGCAAGACATTCAAGTTCAAGCGGATCTGGTGGTGGAGGTGGCTTCTCAGGCGGAGGCGGTGGCCGGTGGTGGCCGGAGGACGGAATGGGAGGCAGATAAAATATATATTTAAATTTGGATAAACCAAAAAAAGATGAATGAAAAATATTCATCTTTTTTGATTTTTATAGGAATTATCAAATTTTAATGGGTTGATATAGACTATCTAATCCCTACAATTAATTTAAAATTTACATTCAAATAAATATTAATGTATTGAAAAAATATAATTAATGTGGTATAAATTAGTAGTATAAATGAACAACTTAATTAATTTATAAATAAATTATATAAGGAGGAATCTTATTATGAGAAAAAAAGTAATTGCAGGAAATTGGAAAATGAACATGCTTCCAAATGAAGCTATAGATTATATTCAGGAGTTTTCTAAATTAGTTGAAAATTCAGAAAATGAAGTTATTTTATGCGTACCTTATACAGATTTATTCTATTGCCTTATGAATGCACAAGGAACTAATATTAAAATAGGTGCACAAAATATGCATTGGGAAGAAAATGGAGCATATACAGGAGAAGTTTCTCCTAAAATGTTAAAATCTATTGGTGTAGAATATGTTATAATAGGACATTCAGAAAGAAGACAATATTTTGCTGAAACAGATGAAACTGTAAATAAAAAGATTAAGTCTGCATTTAAATATGATTTAAAACCTATAGTTTGTGTTGGAGAAACATTAGAACAAAGAGAAGCAGGAGAAACAAAACAAGTTATAACTACTCAAACTAGACTTGCTTTAGAAGGATTAACTGATGAACAAGTAAAAAATACTATAATAGCATATGAGCCAATTTGGGCTATTGGTACAGGAAAAACAGCTACTTCAGAAGATGCTAATAATAGTATAAAACAGATTAGACAAGAAATTTCAAAAATATATGGCAACGATGTTGCAGAAAGTGTTATAATACAATATGGTGGTAGTGTAAAATCATCAAATGCTAAAGAATTATTTACTACATCAGATATAGATGGAGGATTAGTTGGTGGCGCAAGTTTAAAGCCAGAAGAATTTAGCAAAATAGTAAATTATAATAAGTAAGGAAAAGAAGTGGAGAAAAATAATGAATAAAAGTACAACAATGTTAATGATATTAGACGGATTTGGAATAAATGAACAAGAAGAAGGAAATGCTGTTAAATTAGCCAATATACCTAATATTAATGAATTACTAAAGAAAAATCCTAATACAATAATACATACAAGTGGTATTGATGTTGGATTGCCAGAAGGACAAATGGGAAATTCAGAAGTTGGTCATACAAATATAGGAGCAGGAAGAATAATATATCAAGATTTGGCAAAAATAACAAAATCAATAGAAGACGGTGATTTTTTTAGTAAAGAAGAATTTATTCAAGCAATAGAAAACTGTAAAAAGCATAATTCAAAATTACATATAATGGGATTACTATCTGATGGAGGAGTTCATAGTCATAATAGACATTTATATGGACTATTAGAACTTGCAAAAAGAAAAGATTTTGAAAATGTTTTTGTACATTGTTTTATGGATGGAAGAGATACTCCTCCTGCATCTGGAGAAAATTTTATAACACAATTAGAAGCAAAGATGGAAGAAAAAGGTGTTGGAAAAATTGCAACAATTTCTGGAAGATTTTATTCAATGGATAGAGATAAAAGATGGGAAAGAGTAGAAAAATCTTATAATGCATTGGTAAAAGGTGAAGGAGAAAAATATAATTCTGCAACAGTTGCAATAGAAGAATCTTATCAAAAAGAAATTTTTGATGAATTTATAAAACCAACAGTTATATGTAATAATAATGGAGAACCTTTAGCAAAAATAGAAGAAAATGATTCTGTAATATTTATAAACTTTAGACCAGATAGAGCAAGACAAATAACTAGAGCAATCGTAGATGAAAACTTTGATGGATTTAGTAGAGATTATTTTAAAACATTTTTTGTTTGTATGACTCCATATGATGAGACTATGCCAAATGTAAAGGTTGCATTTAAAAAAGAAGAAATAAAAAATACTTTGGGAGAAATATTAAGCAAAAATGGATTAAAACAATTAAGAATTGCTGAAACTGAAAAATATGCTCATGTAACCTTTTTCTTTAATGGAGGAGAAGAAAAACAATATGAAGGAGAAGATAGAATATTAGTTCCTTCACCAAAAGTTGAAACTTATGATTTAAAACCAGAAATGAGTGCTTTTGAGGTTACAAATAAAGTTGTAGATGCGATAAAATCTAATAAATATGATTTAATAATTCTTAATTATGCTAATCCAGATATGGTAGGTCATACAGGGAATTTAGAAGCTGCAATAAAAGCTTTAGAAGCTTTGGATGAATGTGTAAAAAAAGTATGTGATGCTATAAATGATGTAAATGGAGTTTTACTAGTAACAGCAGATCATGGAAATTCAGAACAAATGATTGACTATAAAACAGGAGAACCTTATACTGCACATACTACAAATCCAGTACCTTTAGCAATAGTAGGATTAAAAAATAAAAAATTAAAAGAGGGAAGATTAGCAGATATAGCACCTACTATATTAGAAATCTTAGGCTTGGAAAAACCAGAAGAAATGACTGGAGAGAGTTTGATAGAAAATATTTAGGAGTAAATTATGAACAATTTACCAGAAGAAAAGATTCTTTATTCAGAAATACAAAAGAGACTAATATATCTTATACCAGAAAAATGGGAAAGCATACATTTATATGCTTCTATAACAGATAGTTCAAAAAAGAAGTCAATTGGAGAAATGTATTTTTATTATTTTCCTAAAGGAATAATAAAAAAGAAACCAATTAATTGTTATGAAATACCATCTATATTTAATATTGATGAAGATGAGTTTTCTAGTTTAATAAATAAATTATATTTAACTATAAAAAAATTAAGATATAGTTACTATAAAAGTAAGAAAAAGGTATGGTATGAAATCAATATAACTATAGAAAATTTTCAATTTAAAATAGAATATGGATTTAATAATTTAGCTAAATCAAAAAGAACTTCTTATGAAAGACATGTAATTTGGAGATATGAAAATTTAGGATTAGATTTAAAAAATTTTGATAAAAATGAAGTATCAATAATTAAAAATTATTTATCAGAGGATAAATCAAAACAAAAAAAGAAATTAGTTTATATTGAAGGTTTATATAAAATTCCTAATAAAAACATTGTTGATTATGAAAGAGTACTTACTGTTGATGAAGCCATAGAACGTGCTAAAATAAATAAAAAAGAATAAAGTAGCATTATATTTGCTGCTTTATTCTTCTTTTATATAATAGGAAATTGCTCTGCAATTCCTATTATATAAAGGCTTCGCCAACATTCCACAGAAAATTTCTTAAGAAATTTTCGCGGGCGAACAAAGACGCGACATGAAAAGTTCTCTAAAATGTTAAAGAATTTTAATCATGCCGCTTTTGTTCTTAAAATATTCTGTAGTGGCGAACTGTGTTCGTACGCCCAATTTCAGATTAAAGTATGATATCAAAAATAATAATTTTCCTTAAATTGGTAATAATATAAAAAAGGGAGGATTATATTATGAGAGATTTAAAAATAAAAGAAATAAATGCAATAGAGGTATTTGATTCAAGAGGAAATCCTACTATTCAAGTTACTGTAACGGCAGAAAATGGAAGTAAAGGAAGTGCTATTGTACCATCTGGAGCATCAACAGGAAGTTTTGAGGCTATAGAACTAAGAGATAATGATAAAACAAGATTTATAGGAAAAGGTGTTAAAACTGCTGTTAATAATGTGAATTCTATTATTTCTAAAGCTATTGTAGGGGAAAATGTTTTTAATCAAGAAAAAATAGATAATAAAATGATTGAATTAGATGGCACTGATAATAAATCAAAACTAGGGGCAAATGCAATTTTAGGTGTTTCTATTGCTGTTGCGAATACCGCAGCTAATGTATTAAATATGGAATTATATCAATATATTGGTGGTGTTAGTGGGAGTTTAATTCCAATCCCGATGATGAATATTTTAAATGGTGGAAAACACGCAGATAATAATCTAAATATACAAGAATTTATGATAGTTCCAATTGGAGGAAAAAATTTTAAAGAGTATATGAGAATTGGGGTGGAGATATATCATAGCTTAAAAGATGTACTTAAAGGAAAGGGTTTATATACAGGTGTTGGAGATGAGGGCGGATTTGCACCTAATTTAGAAAATGATGAAGAAGCTCTAAAAGTTATAATGGAAGCTATTGCTAAGGCTGGATATGTACCTGGAATGGATGTTGTTTTAGCGTTAGATGTAGCTAGTACTGAAATGCTTGATGAAGCAAAAAAAATAAAAGAAGATGGAAAATATTATTTTTGGAAAACAAAGGAACTTAAAAATGTTGATGAAATGATTGAATATTATAAACAACTAACTCAAAAATATCCAATAATATCAATAGAGGATGGGCTTGCAGAAGAAGATTGGGAAGGCTGGAGAAAATTAAACAAAGATTTAGGAGAAAAAATAAAACTTGTAGGTGATGACTTATTTGTTACAAATATTAATAGAATAAAAATTGGAATAGAACATAATGCTGCAAATTGTGTTTTAATAAAGCCAAATCAAATAGGGACTTTAACAGAAACATTAAAAGCAATAAAATTATCCAAAAATAATGGATACAGCGTTATAATATCTCATAGATCAGGAGAAACAGAAGATACATTTATAGCAGACTTAGCAGTTGCAGTAAATGCTGGATTTATAAAATCAGGAGCACCATGTAGAACTGAAAGGGTGGCGAAGTATAATAGACTATTAAATATTGAAAATGAAATGAAAAAATAACAGATTATTAAATTTAATTGAAAAAATAAAAAAATTATGTTAAAATAACCTAGTCAATAATATTGAAGAGGTTATTTTTTATGAGATTTTTAATTCAAAGAGTAAAACAATCAAGTGTTGAGGTAGATAATAAAATTGTTGGAAAGATAGATAAAGGTTTTTTAGTTTTTATTGGAATTACACATAAAGATTCTAAATTAGAAGCCGATTATTTGATAAAAAAATTATTAAATTTAAGAATTTTTGAAGATGAAAATGGAAAAATGAATTTAAATATAAACCAAGTAAATGGAGAATTGCTATTAATTTCTCAATTTACATTATATGCAGATACAGTTAAATCAGGGAATAGACCATCATTTACAGATGCTGCAAAACCTGATTATGCAAATGAATTATATGAATATATAATAGAAGAATTAAAAAAGACTAATATAAAAGTCCAAACAGGAATATTTGGAGCAGATATGCAAATTAGTCTAATAAATGATGGACCAGTAACTATAATGCTGGAAAAATAAAGGAGAAAAAATGTTAGATATATTATTAGATACTATTATAGATTCTTTAAAAATATTACCATTTTTATTTTTAACATATTTATTAATGGAATACTTAGAACATAAAATGAGTGATAAAACAAGAAAAATTATAAAAAGTGCAGGAAAGGCTGGACCGCTATATGGAGCATTATTAGGAGCTTTTCCACAATGTGGATTTTCTGTTGCTGCTTCAAATTTATATTGTGGAAGGGTTATAACTTTAGGAACACTTATTGCTATATATTTATCTACTTCAGATGAAATGCTACCAATACTTATATCAGAGCAAGTTAGCTTTTTTACTATATTAAAAATAATTATTATAAAAGTAATTATAGGAATAATAATTGGATTTTTAATAGACATTATTTTTGTAAGAAATTCAAAAAATAGTAAACAAACAATAGAAGAAAAAATTGGTCATATCTGCGAAAATGAAGAATGTGATTGTGAGCATAATGGAATATTAAAATCTTCAATAAAACATACTATAAACATAATAATTTTCATTTTTGTAATTACATTGATATTTAATTTGGCTATAGAATTTATTGGTGAAGAGAAAATATCTAGCATGGTGCTAAATAAACCGATAGTAGGACCAATAATTGCTGGATTAGTTGGACTTATACCTAATTGTGCATCTTCAGTTATAATAACTCAATTATATTTAAAAGAATTAATTAGTTTTGGTTCTGTAATAAGCGGACTTTTAGTTAGTGCAGGGGTAGGACTTCTTGTATTATTTAAAGAAAACAAAAATTTAAAAGAAAATTTAAAAGTGACTGGAATTTTATATTTATCTGGAATTGCTTCAGGAATATTAGTAGAACTTATAACAAAATTATTTGTGTAAAAAATACCATATATAAAATATATGGTATTTCTTATGCAATATAAAATTTACTCACGTTACTTTTATTATAACATTTTTTTGTATAAAAATCAAATAATAAGATATCATAATAAAGTAAGAAAAAACGAAGAAAAACATAAAAATTTATAATAAAAAAGAATTAAAAGCTTCTAATAGTAAAAAAGTTATTTGCAATATAATTTCTAATATGGTATCATAAAGATACAATAAATAAGATATTAAATTTCCCTGCGTAGTGCGTATAGACAAAAGAGTTTT
Source organism: Candidatus Scatovivens sp. (assembly GCA_051891335.1). GTDB lineage: Bacteria > Bacillota > Clostridia > TANB77 > CAG-508 > Scatovivens. Next base: position 9,470 of record JBJFFD010000004.1, on the reverse strand, counting down.
TAGAACCTACAAGTTTGGATAAGGGAACCTGTACTCTAAATCCTGCGTGTATGCTTGCTAATATAGTAAGAAACCCATAAAGATTTAGGAGGGTACCCACCTGTATATATACAGGTCCATAAAAATTCTTCACCTTACGGCTTAGACGTGGGGTATTTTTTTAATATAAAATATGAGCTTTTTTATATTATAGGAAACTTCTCCGAACTTCCTATAATATAAATACAGTCCACAGAAAAATTGCATAGCAATTTTTCGCGGGAGAACAAAGACGGGGCATGTAAGTCTGTTAAAAAGTTAAAGAATTTTAAACATGCCCCTTTTGTTCTTTAAAAAAGCTTTTAGAAATTAAAAATTGACATGAAATTTTAGATATGATATTATAATAATATAAAATTAGGAAGGAAAATTAAAATGATAACTTTACAGCACTCTTTAATAACATTATTCTCACAAAAAGGAAATGAAGAAAAATTTAGAAAAGAAATTCCATATGTTTTATTACCTGATGCAATAAGAAAATATTGTGGACCAAGACAATATTCTCATTTTGAACAAACTGAAAGTGGTGATGATATATCTTGGATGAAATTTCCTGAGAAAATAAAAGAAATTAATCAAAATACAGTAGATGGTTTACAAAAACATTTGTCTACAGATATAAAACCTTGTGTTCTTGGAGAAATGACACATATAGAAAAATTTGAAGAAACGAATCAACATTTAGAACCAGAATACTACTATGGAGTGAAAAAACATTTAAAACAAGATTATATTTTTGACGAATTTGTAAGAGAACAAATAGATACTTCTAAAAAATATGAAGATAAGTTTTATTTTAATGATGAAGAATTAAATGGTAAACAAGTAAGAGGGCTAATAGGTGAAATAGAAAGTCATGGATTATATGTTTTAGCTTATATGGTTTATCAAGCATATGGAATTACAGCTAACCAAGAATGGTTTGATAAAAATGTAAAGGCTATTTTGGACAAACAATATCCAAAAGACTTAAGTGATGCTACATACAAATATATGAAAATACCAGAACATATTAATGATATGATAACAAACCATGATTGGTCTGAATTAAATAATGGAATAATACCACTTGATAAATATGTAGAAATGTATAAAAAAGTAACAAATAGTATGGTTGAAATCGATTTTGAGAAAGAAAAAAAGGAACAGCAAAAATCGGAAGGTACTTTGGGAGATATTGGAGAATTTAATTAAATAAATAATTAATAAAATGCCTAAATATTTATTAGGCATTTTATTGATTATTTGTTGAATATAAAATAATATAAAACTTAAATTTTAAAGCGATTTATACACAAATTTCATGTTATAAAACCTGTAATGTTTGGAACAGTACATAGATACTAAAAGTATTTTATTTTTAAAGAGGAGAAATTTATGAATATTAAAGAGGCATTAGATTTTGGAAAAAAATATCTTAATGAAAAAAATATAAAAGATAGTAATTTAAAATGTAGGTTATTATTATCAAGCATATTGAATGTTCAAAAGGAGTATTTAATTATACATGATGCAGAAGAACTAAATAAAAAACAAGAAATAAAATATAAAGAATTTATTATAAGATTAGCTGATAATGAACCAATTCAATATATTATACATAATCAAGAATTTATGAAATTAAAATTTTATGTGGATGATAGTGTTTTAATACCACAACCAGATACAGAAATACTTGTAGAAAAAATAATTGAAATCTCTAAAAAAATTAATCAAAAAATAAAAATATTAGATTTATGCACGGGAAGTGGAACAATAGCGGTTTCACTTGCTAAATATATAGAAAAATGTGAAGTTTATGCTACAGATATAAGTAAGCAAGCATTAAAAATAGCTAAACTCAATTCTGATAAAAATAATGTATCAATAAAAATAATAGAGTCAGATTTGTTTGAAAACATTGAAGAAAAAGAATTTGATATTATTGTATCTAATCCTCCATATATAGAAACAAAAAAAATAGACACATTAGATGATGAAGTTAAAAAGGAACCAAGAATAGCTCTGGATGGAGGAAACGATGGATTAAACTTTTATAGATTAATAGCTATTAATGCAAAAAAATATTTAAATAAAAATGGAATTTTAGCTTTAGAAATAGGTTATAATCAAAAAAACAGTGTAAATAAAATTTTAAAAAATGAAGGTTATAAACAAATAGAAAATATAAAAGATTTAGGAAATAATGATAGAGTAATAATTTGTAGGAGGTAAGGATGTCTTTTTCATCAAACATTAAACAAGATTTTTGTAAAAATATTCCAAATAATATAGAAATTCTAAAATATGAAGTTTTAGGATATTTGTTATCTGGAAATACAAGAGAATTTGAAGATAAATTTATTTTTGTTACAGAAAATGAATTTAATGTAGAAAGATTTTATAAAATTTTATTTAGATTAAATATTATGTATGAGCCCAACAAAGATGGAAAAAATTATGAAGCAATAATTGATAAAAATTATTGTTTAAATAATATATTTTCATTAACAGAATTTGAAAAAGAAGATTTTGCTAAAGCTATAATAAGAGGGTGTTTTTTAGGAAGTGGCTCAATAACTAATCCAGAATACAAATATCATTTAGAGATTAATTTTAATGATGAAAAAAAAGCAAAATTTATTATTAGTATATGTAATCAATTTGATTTAAATGTTAAATTATTAAATAAAAATAATAAATATTTATTATATATTAAAGAAGGTGAAGAAATTTCAAATTTATTAGCTTTTATAGGTGCTAATAATTCAGTTCTAAAATTTGAAGAAATTAGGGTAGTAAGAGAAATGAAAAATAATATTAATAGAAAGGTAAATTGTGAAACTGCAAATTTAAATAAAACAATTGATGCAGCTGTTAATGTTATTGAAGATATTAATTATATTAAAGCTAAAAATAAATTTGATGAATTAGGAGAACAACAAAAAGAACTTTGTAATCTAAGAATAGAAAATCCAGAAATGTCATTAAAAGATTTAGGAAACTTACTAAAAGATAAAGTAGGTAAATCAGGGGTGAAATATAGATTGGATAAAATACATAAAATTGCAGAGGAATTAAGAGAAGAAAATGTAGGGATTGATGCCAACATCAATCCTCAAAAATAATTGATATGATATTAAAATAATAGAAGGAGAAACATGAAAGAACTAGGAATTTATGTGCATATACCATTTTGTAAAAGAAAATGTGAATATTGTGATTTTATATCTTTTGAAAATAAATATGAACTAATAGAAAATTATATTGAAACTTTGATTTTGGAAATGGAAAATGAATCAAAAAAAATATCAAAAGAGCAATATGAAATAACAACTATTTATTTTGGTGGAGGAACACCATCTTTTATAGATTCAAAATATATAATTCAAATATTAGATAAGATAAAACAAAACTTTAATTTGAGTAATCCAGAAATAACAATAGAAATAAATCCCGGAACAGTAGACGAAAATAAATTAAAAAAATATTTTGAAAATGGTATAAATAGAATAAGTATAGGACTACAAGAAACTGATAATAAGTTATTAAATATGTTAGGAAGAATACATAGGTTTGAAGAATTTTTAAATACTTATAATTTAGCAAGGAATGTAGGATTTAAAAATATAAATGTAGATTTAATGATAGGACTTCCAAATCAAACTTTGAACAATATTAATGAAAGTTTGAATAAGATTATTGATATAAATCCAGAACATATTTCTGTATATTCTTTAATTTTAGAGGACAATACAAAATTAAAACAGAAGATAGAAAGAGGAGAACTAGTGCTTCCTTCTGAAGAGTTAGAAAGAAAGATGTATTGGAATGTTAAAGAAAAACTAGAGAAAAATAATTATAATCAATATGAAATTTCAAATTTTTCTAAACAAGGCTTTGAATCAAAACATAATATTAATTGCTGGAAACAAAAAGAATATTTAGGATTTGGACTAGCAGCACATTCGTATTTTAATAATGTAAGATATGCAAATGTACATAAATTAGAAGAATATATAGAATCAGAAGGAAGTGATAAAATAATAGAAGAAAGACAAACAAGAGAAGAAACTATGAAAGAGTATATGCTATTGGGATTAAGAAAAATAAATGGAGTTTCAATATCGGAATTTGAACAAAAATTTGGGATACATCCATTGTTTTACTTTAGATTTGAAATAAGTAAATTAGTGGAGGAAGAACTTCTAGAAATAGATTTAGACAATATACGATTAACTAAAAAAGGATTAGACTTGGCAAATCAAGTGTTTCAAGAGTTTGTGTAAATAATGTGAAATTTAAATGTAGAATAATAACTATTATAGGGGCAGGCCTTGTGTCTGCCCTAAGATATTATATATATATATATGCTAAAAATATTTTAAAATTTTTAGCAATCTATATTGACAATTGCTAATTTTGGGTATAATATATATAGGCAGTTAGGAAATGACTGTTAAAAAGAGGTGAAAAAATGCCTAAAGAATTAAATAAAAGAAAAAGAGAAATACTTCAAGCAATAGTTGAAGAATATATTCAAACAGCAGAACCAGTTAGCTCTGGAAGCTTGGTTGAAAATGGAAAAATTAATTGTAGTAGTGCCACAATAAGAAATGAAATGGCAGAACTTGAAAAAATAGGCTTTTTAGAAAAACCACATACATCTGCTGGTAGAGTTCCTTCTCAAGAAGGTTATAGATACTATGTTGATGAACTATTAAGAGATGATAAAATAACTTTAAAAGAAATGCAATATATAAAGCAAAGATTAGAAACTAAAGTTAATAATTTAGAAGAATTAACTAAAATTGCCACAACAACTTTATCAGAAATAACTCACTATACTACAATTGCTGTTGGACCAAATGTTAATAAACATACAATAATAGATATAAAATTTGTTTTGCTAGGAAGCAGGATGTTAATGGTAATAATATTAACAGACTCTGGAATTGTTAGGGAATCTATTATTAAATTTGATGAAGATATAGATCAAGAGCAAATTGATGACTTAACTATGGTATTTAAAAATAAATTAGTTGGTAAGCCTTTAGAAAAATTAAATTCTTCGATAGAAGAATTTATAGTCAAAGAGATGAAAACTGGTATTAATATTATAAAGAAAATTATTGAAGAAATAAATAAGATGATAGGTAGTTCTTCTAATAGAATATACCTAGAAGGAGCCAATAAGGCTTTAGATTTACCAGAGTTTAAAAAATTAGATGTTGCAAAAAGCTTTTTGGATGTATTAGATGCAAAGGAATTAGTTACCGATGTTTTAAATACTGGAATAGCAAAAGATATTAATGTTTATATAGGGTCAGAATCAGAGCATGAAGAACTAAAAGACTTTAGTATTGTAACATTTAATCATCTTTTAGAGGATAAGGACATAGGAACAATAGGAATTATAGGACCTAAGAGAATGGATTATTCAAAAATAATATCAGTTATGAAATATATAAGCAAAAAAATAAATGATGATTTTAAAAAAGGAAAAATATGAGGAAGGTGAGGAATTAAAGTGGAAGAAAAGACTAATAATAATGAAAAAGAAGATTTAAAAAATCAAAAGAAAGAAGAAAATGAAACTATAAAAGAAGAAAAAAAAGTAGAGACAGAAAACAATAGCGAATTAGATGAATTGACAGATAGATATAAAAGATTATTGGCTGAGTTTGAAAACTATAAGAAAAGAAGTCAAAAAGAAAGAGAAAACCTTTATAATATGATAACAGGAGATGTAGTAAGTTCAATACTTCCAGTAATGGACAATTTAGAAAAAGCTGCTGATGTTAAAACGGAAGATACCTCATATCAAGATGGGGTAAAACTAGTTGTAAAACAATTATCAGAAGTTTTGAAAAAATTTGGAATGGAAGAGATTGAAACAGTAGGAAAAAGATTTGATCCGGAATTACATGATGCTGTAAGTCATGTTGAAGATAAAGAAAAAGGTGAACAAGAAATTGTTGAAGAATATAGAAAAGGATATAAAATAGGAAATAAAGTTATTAGACATTCTATGGTTATAGTAGCTAACTAGTATGAAAAGCTATGTATTTGCGTTAATATATTATAATTAAAATTCAGTCTTGATTTTGTTAATAATTAAAAATTATTATAAATAAAACAAAAGATAAATTTATAAAGATAAAATAAAAAATTATATTAAAAATTAATTCATAGGGGGAATAAAAAAATGGGAAAAATTATAGGTATTGATTTAGGAACAACAAATTCATGCGTTTCAGTAATGGAAGGTGGAGAGCCAGTTGTTATACCAAATGCAGAAGGAAATAGAACAACACCATCTGTTGTTGCTTTTTCAAAAAATGGAGAAAGATTAGTTGGACAAATAGCAAAACGTCAAGCTGTTACAAATCCAGATAATACAGTAATTTCTATAAAAAGAAAGATGGGTACAGCAGAAAAAGTTACTATTGAACAAGATCAATTCTCACCACAAGAAATATCAGCTATGATATTACAAAAATTAAAAGCTGATGCTGAAAATTATTTAGGAACAAAAGTAACTCAAGCAGTTATAACAGTTCCTGCTTACTTTGATGATAGTCAAAGACAAGCAACAAAAGATGCAGGTAAAATTGCAGGTCTAGAAGTTTTAAGAATTATTAATGAACCAACAGCAGCTGCTTTAGCATATGGTATGGATAAAGAAGCTCAAGATCAAAAAATAATGATATATGACTTAGGTGGAGGAACATTTGATGTTTCAATACTTGATATAGGAGATGGAATATTTGAAGTTCTATCTACAAGTGGAAATACACATTTAGGTGGAGATGATTTCGATAACAGAATAATAGACTATTTAGTAGATGAATTCAAAAAATCAAATGGAATAGATTTAAAGTCTGATAAAATGGCTATGCAAAGATTAAAAGAAGCTGCTGAAAAAGCTAAAATAGAATTATCAGGAGTTCAACAAACAAATATTAATTTACCATTCATAACTGCTGATAGTACAGGACCAAAACACTTAGATATAACATTAACAAGAGCTAAATTTGAAGAACTAATTAGAGATTTAATTGAAGCTACAGCAGAACCAGTAGAAAAAGCTTTAAAAGATGCAGGATTAACTGCAGATAAAATAAATAAAGTATTATTAGTTGGAGGTTCTACAAGAGTTCCAGCAGTTCAAGAAATAGTTAAAAAAATAACAGGAAAAGAACCAGATAAGGGAATAAATCCAGATGAATGTGTTGCTATAGGAGCAGCTATTCAAGGTGGTGTTTTATCGGGAGATGTAAAAGATTTAGTATTGTTAGACGTAACACCATTATCTTTAGGAATTGAAACTTATGGTGGTGTATTTACAAAATTGATCGAAAGAAATACAACAATTCCAACTAAAAAATCACAAATATTCTCTACAGCAGCTGATGGTCAAACAGCAGTTGAAGTTCACGTATTACAAGGTGAAAGAGAGATGGCTGCTTATAATAAAACATTAGGAAGATTCCAATTAACAGGAATTCCAGCAGCTCCAAGAGGTGTTCCTCAAATTGAAGTTACATTTGATATTGATGCTAATGGTATAGTTCATGTTTCTGCAAAAGATCAAGCTACAGGAAATGAACAAAAAGTTTCTATAACAGCTACAACAAATTTAACAGAAGAAGATATTAATCAAGCTATTAAAGATGCAGAAGCACATGCTTCAGAAGATAAGAAAAAGAAAGAAGAAATTGAAGTTAAAAATAATGCTGAAAGTTTAGTTTATAATAGCCAAAAAACTTTAGATGAATTAGGAGACAAAATTAGTAATGAAGAAAAATCTAAAGTACAAGAAGAAATAGATTCTGTTAAAAAAGCATTAGAATCAAATAATATTGAAACAATAAAAGATGCTACTGATAAACTAACAAAAGCATTTTATAGCTTATCTGAAAAATTATATAGTCAAAACAAATCAGCTGATCCAAATGCTACAGCAGGAGCTGATAATGCTGCTAGTTCAGATGAAGAAGGAAAAGTATATGATGCAGAATACAAAGTAGAAGATGAAGATAATAATTAATTAAGCATAATGGAAAATGATTGAACAAAATAATTGTAGGGGCGGACGACTCTGTCCGCCCGAAAAACGGGTCGCTGAAGACAGCGACCCCTACAAATAAAATTTTTTAATGAATTATTTATTTCTTTAGATAACTGATTAAAGAATTTTATATAATTGGAGGAAATAATGGCAAATAAAAGAGATTATTATGAAGTTTTAGGTGTAAATAAAAATGCAACAGATGAAGAAATAAAAAAAGCATATAGAAGACTTGCAAAAAAATATCATCCAGATGCAAATCCAGATAATAAAGCAGAAGCAGAAGCAAAATTTAAAGAAGTAAATGAAGCTTATGAAACTTTATCTGATAAACAAAAAAGACAAATGTACGATCAATTTGGATTTGATGGTCCATCATTTAGTGGAGGTCAAGGTGGAGGATATTATTCTTATGGCTCTGGATTTGATGGATTTAGTGGTTTCTCAGATTTTGGAGATTTAGGAGATATTTTTTCATCATTTTTTGGTGGTGGAACAACATCATCAAGGGGCAGAAATTCTAATGGACCACGAAAAGGTGCTGATTTAAAGTTAAGTATGGATATAACTTTTGAAGAATCATATCTTGGAGTAGAAAAAGAAATAAATTTAAATAGGAATGAAAGATGTAAAACTTGTGGAGGAACAGGCGCCAGAAAAGGAACTAGTCCTGAAACTTGTAATGTATGCCATGGAACAGGAAAAATAAAACAAGTTGTAACAACTCCTTTTGGGCAAATGTCTACTCAAAAAACATGTACAGCATGTCAAGGAACTGGTAAGATAATAAGAGAAGTATGCTCTGATTGTAGAGGAAAAGGTACTGTAAAAAAGGTTTCAAAAATTAAAATAAAAATACCAGAAGGAATAGATGAAAATCAAACTATTGTATTAAAAGGAGAAGGAGAACCTGGAAAAAATTCAGGACCAAATGGAGATTTATATATTACTATACATATTAAAAAACATAGTATTTTTTCTAGAAAAGCCGAGCATGTACTTTGTGAAATACCTATAACATTTACTGGTGCAACATTAGGAACTGAAATTGAAGTGCCTATGGTCGATGGAAAAAAAGAAAAATATAGAATACCAGAAGGAACTCAAACAGGAACTAAATTTGTTATTAAAAATAAGGGATTTAAAAGTGTTAATGGCTCTTGGAGAGGAGATTTTGTCTTTACTGTTGTGGTTCAAGTTCCAAAAAGATTAACTTCAGAACAAAGAAACCTTTTAGAACAGTTAGCAAAAACAATGAATGAACAACCGCCAATTAAAAAAAGAGGAATATTTGGATAAAAATCATAGAAATAGAAGTAGGAGTCGATGTGAGCATCGACTCTTTCTATTAATTTAAAATTTTCGTGTAGGGGCA
>JBJFFD010000003.1:0-57187 GCA_051891335.1 Candidatus Scatovivens sp. | reverse complement strand
TTTTATTTTTTTCAAAAATTATCTTATTTTTTCCCCAGATAATTTAACTCATATAGTTCTATATAACGTCTTTCTCATATCTGAATTTTCTTAAGTTTTATCATTAATTCATCTAAGTTAGCATTATATTCTTCGCAGAATTCTAAAACATATTTTTTAAAAGTTTTTTTCTTATTTCTTGGTCTTCAAGTTCTAAAAAATCTTTTGTTGCATTATATAAAATTCCTTACACAAAAATTTCTATTATTTTATCAATTTATAAAATTTTCATAAATTAAAAACTTTTGTTAATATAAGTAAATTTAGATAATAAAAAATACGTGAACTTTTTAGCAATTTCATTATTTAAACATTTTCTAAGTTCACGTATTTTTTATATAAATATTTAATTTTCTTGCTTATTAGTAATTTTCTCTAATTCTAATAATTCATTCCATCTGTTATCTACTTCTTGTTGGAATTGTTCTATCATCCATTCATTTCCTGGTTTAAACATATGTTTAAATCTCTTTTGAGGTCTTAAGAATTCTTCTACTGGTAGCTTTTTAGCTGGTTTATAATTTATTTTGTAAACACCATCAATTACTTCATACAATGGCCAATAGCATGTATCTGCTGCAAGTTTATTTATTTGCATTAAGTCTTCCGTATTATAACCCCATCCTCTTGGACATGGAGCCATTACATTTAAAAATGTTGGTCCCTCTGTATATATAGCCTTTTCAGATTTTTCATATAAATCTTTAAAATTACCCATAGCTAAAGTTTGTGCAACATATGGCAAATGATGTCCTACCATTATTTTTGTTAAATCTTTTCTTGGTTGCATTTTTCCTGGAACAACACTTCCGGCTGGAGTTGTTGTTGTATCAGCAAAATGAGGTGTTGCTGATGATCTTTGGATTCCTGTATTCATATATGCTCCATTGTCATAGCAAACATAAAGCATATCATGTCTTCTTTCCATTGCACCTGATAAACTTTGAAGACCTATATCATAAGTTCCTCCATCTCCACCAAATGCAATAAATTTTGTAATTTTATCTTCAGGCAATTTTCCTTGTTTCTTAAGAGAACGATATGCAGATTCTGTTCCAGACAAAGTTGCTGCTGAACATTCAAATGCAGTATGAATAAAAGAATCTGTCCATGCAGTATATGGATAAATGAAAGTAGAAACTTCTAAACATCCTGTTGCACTAGAAACTACAACATGATCTTCTGGTTTTACAGCTCTTAAAATCATTCTTACTACAGGAGGTGCTCCACATCCTGCACACATTCTATGTCCTGATGTTAATCTTGATGGTTTCTTTGTTATTACTTCTTTTAAATTGTATGCCATTATTCTTCCCCCCTTACACCTAAATATCTATATGGATTTTCAACTTTTCCTTCTTTTGCTATTTTACTTAAATCTTCATAAACTTTCTCTAAGTCTTCTACAGTTGTATCTCTACCACCAATTCCATATACATAGTTAACTGTAGGAACATTTATATTGTTAGTAAACATTCCAGCAACTACATCTTCAAACAAGGCTCCTCCAGCAGCATTTAAAGAATCTGATTTATCTAATACAGCTATAGCTTTTTGATCTTTTAAGGCTTTAGCAATCTCTTCTGCAGGAAATGGTCTATATACTCTTACCTTTAATACACCAGCTTTTATTCCTTTTTCTCTTAATTTATCAGCAGTAAACTTAGCTGTTCCAGCAGTTGAATTCATACATACAATGACAATTTCACTATCATCCATTTTATATTCTTCAAAAAATCCATATTTTCTTCCTGTCATTTTTTCAAATTCTTCTGATACTTGCAATATAACTTTTTTTGCATTTCTCATAGCATCTGCTTGTTGTTTTTTATGTTCAAATAAATGATGTTGTAAATCTAATGGACCTACAGCTATAGGCTCTTTATCATTTAATAAATAATGTGCTGGATTATATTTACCAACAAATTCTTTTACTTTATCATCTTCAATTAATTCTATATTTTCAATTGAATGTGAAGTTATAAAGCCATCTTGACATACCATTAATGGTAGTAAAACATCTTTATTTTCTGCAATTCTATGAGCCATTATTAAATTATCATAGGCCTCTTGATTATTTTCTGAAAATAATTGTATCCATCCGCTGTCTCTTGCTCCCATTGCATCTGAATGATCATTATGTATATTTAATGGTCCTGATACAGCTCTATTTACTAAAGACATTACCATAGGTAATCTTAAACTTGAAGCAATATATAGCATTTCCCACATTAATGATAAACCATTAGCTGAAGTTGCTGTCATTGCTCTTGAGCCTGCTGCTTGTGCTCCTATACATGCACTCATTGCACTGTGTTCACTTTCAACTGCCACAAACTCAGTATCAACTTGTCCGTTACTTACAAAACTTGAGAAATATTGTGGAATTTCTGTTGAAGGTGTTATAGGAAATGCTGCTACAACATCTGGATTAATCTGTTTCATCGCTGTTGCTGCTGCTTCATTTCCGCTTAATCTTTCTCTAATTCCCATAATTTTATTCCTTTCTATTATTAAATTTCATCTATTCACAATAAATTAAAAACGAATTTTAGTAGAAAAACAAATTAAAAATTTTATGCTAATACATAGGTATGTAATTAGAATTTTTAATGAAGTTTAATAACATAAAACTAATTTTTCATTTATTGTGTTTTATTTTATTCCATTTCTATAGCTTTAAAAGGACATACTTTTGCACAAACTCCACATCCTTTACAAGCATCATAATCAAAATCTACTCTATTTCCATCTTCTTTTACAGGTATTGCATCATCTGGACAAACTGGAAAACATAATCCACATTGTTTACATTTTTCTGATAGATATATAGGTTTAATTGAACGCCAATCTCCTGTTTTAAATTCCTTTGCATTTCCTGCAGTATAAATATCTCCACCTATAGTTAAGTCTTGATATTTAGTTTTATTATCTATTTCAGTCATTTAAATTCTCCTTTCTTTAGACAATTTATTAATTGATTTTATTATTGAACTTTTTCAACTTCTTTTAAAGCCATTTCTAATGCTTTCATATTTCCTTCAATAACTTCAGGCTTTTTAGCAAATTTATGTTTGAATGAACCTATCATATCCTCTAAAAATGCTTCTTCAGACATTACCTTACTTACTTTAACAATTGCAGCTAACATTGGAGTATTTGGGAAATATTTTCCTAATGCTTCCATTGATATTTTTCTAGCATCAATCTTATAAATTTCTCCTTTATAACCTTTTAAAGACTTTTTCAAAAATTCATTATCATGAGTAGTATTTATTACTATTGCTCCATCTTCTTTTAATCCAGCAGTAACATCAACAGCTTCTAATAATGTATCATCAACAACTACAACAAAATCTGGATTATATATATTGCTATGTACAGTAATTGGCTCATCACTTATTCTATTATATGCTGTTATAGGTGCCCCCATTCTTTCAGGACCATATTCTGGAAAGCCTTGAATATATTTTCCTGTGTTAAATGCAGCATCTGCTAATAATAATGATGCTGTTTTAGCGCCTTGACCGCCTCTACCATGCCATCTTATTTCTATTAAATCACTCATAATTTCCTCCTTTCAAAATTTTATTTAACTTCGATTTGTATTGTATCACATATATAAAAAATTTCAAGAGAATTATTTTTAAAAATTATTTTCTTGAAATTTCACCATATTTTATATTTATATATTGTATTATATTTCTATCTGCTATTAATTCTTTTAGAAATTTATAGTTGTTCTACACTACATTGTTTTTATTCGAAGTTATCTTTCAAATTTTCTTTATCAACTTTAATATATATACTTAAATCTTTTTGATTATCATATGTTGCTAAAAATATATCTTCTATATTTTCAATTCCTTGTTCTTTAATCTTTTTTCTAAGCCATTTTTCATTATGCTTTACACTCTTTAAATTATTATTTAGTATTTTTCCATCTAATATAACATTAGTTACTAAATTATCTTGAGGAGGATTAATAGATAAATCTTCTGGAGTAGCGGGTCTTTTATCTGCTTTAGGTAAAAAGCTTATTTTTCCATTTGGTTCTAATAATGCCACTTCTAAATCATTCAAATTAAAATATCCGCTAGTTCTACATTGTAATAAAAATTCATTAATATCTAATTTACATTTTTTGAAATTTTTTTTATATAATTTTCCATTATTATACAAAATTATAGAATCGCCAACTAAAATTCTTCTCGCCCATATTGATTTACTGTTTATATATGAAATTAAAATTGTGACTATTGCATAAACAATCATTGCTATAAGTGGTTCCATAAAATCATTTTCAAGGGATGTCGCCATTTCTGCTGCAATAGAACCAATAGTAATACTCACAATATAATCAAACATACTAAGCTGAGACATTTCTCTTCTTCCCATTATCTTTGTAAGAACAAATAATATTATAACTGATGCAAAAGATAATATTAAAATTTTTAAATAACTCATGTTTTTCCTCTTTATATAATTAATTTTATAATGTATATTATTTGTTTTTAATTTTTTTTTATTCTAAATAAAGAAAGAAAGCATCATATTTTTGATACTTTCTCTCTTTTAGCTTTATGCCGCTGCAGCAATTATTTCGCGAACTAATTCCTGCGGTGGCAAATTAAGAAAGTCAATAACTTTCAAAATCTGTCCATTTGTCGAGTAAACTCCTACCGGTCTTCCAAACAAACTGATTCTTACAGTCTGCCCATCGGTAGCAGTAACCCTGTACATTGTTTTAATCTTTTCCACAAACTCTTTCTTATCCATTGCATTTGTCCTCCCTTAGCTTTGTTAATGGAAATTTTGTAGCAAATTAGCTACGGTTCATTTTTTATTATAGCACTTTTTATTGTTAGTTGTCAATCTTATTTTTATGTCGACTTGTGTCGTTTTTCCTTATTTCATCGACATTTTTCTTGTCGTTTTTGTCAATTTTTGTAGGATTCACATGTATTATTGCTTTATCTATTATATTAAGTTTTTCAATTTTTCTTTGTAATTTATCAGCAATTTCATGACTACAAAAAGTAGACATTTCTCCATCTACATATATAGTAAAAACTATTATATATTTTTGTCCTATTGGAGTAGAATATATTTCATCTACTTTTTGAACTCCTTCTGTTTTATTTATCATCTTAATTATTTTATTCTTATTTTCTTCATCTATAGATTTATCCATTAGTACATTATAGCTTTCTATAAATATTCTTACTCCAGTAAAGAAAATCCAAATTGAGATAATTGTTCCTACTACACCATCAATCCAATAAATACCTTTTAAACTAAACATTATTGATAATAATGTACAAGTGGTTAGTGCGCAATCATTCCTATGATCATTCATATTAGATAATACTAATATACTTTTACTTTTTGAATATATTCTTTTACAGTAAATGTACAAAGATAATTTAACCATTATAGTTATAATACATACTATAAATAGGAACCATGAAAAAACAACCTGATTTCCAGAAATTATTGATTTTATAGAATCCATTAATATCTTAAAAGATAAAACCATCATTGATAAACTTATAAACATTGAAAAAATGTATTCTGCTTTACCATGTCCTAAATTATGTGTTTCATCATTTGGTTCACTTGCAATTTTATTTCCTATGTAAGTCATTAATGAAGCAAAAATATCTGTTGCACTATTTACTGTATCTGCAATCATAGCTTGACTTTTACTAACAAAAGCAATACTTGATTTTATTAATAAAAGAAATATATTTCCAAAAATACCATATATACTAACTTTTTTTATATCTTTATTTTTATCCATTTTTTCTCCTATGCACAAATTTAGATTTTACTATATTTTTCTTTATTTTGCTATTAACAATAACAATTGATTCTGCTAAAAATATTGCTATAGCTATACTTCCTGCTATTAATACCGTTTGAATCAAATAATATCTAGTACTTTCTATATTATTCATAATTAAATAATATACAGTTCTATAAATGGCTACCCCTGGAACTATTGGAAGTATTCCTGGAATTAAAAATATTGTTACAAGCACTTTAAATATTTTTGATAATATATAAGATACTAATGTTATTACTACTCCTGATATCATATAAGATAATATATCATTTATCTGAAATTTTTTACAAATTAAGTAAGTAATCCATCCTAACATACCAGTTATACCTGCATATATTATAAATTTTTTATTAACTTCTAAAGTTACTGAAAAGAAAAATACTGCTAAAAATGCCGCAATCATTTGAATTATCATATATTGATACCTCCAATAGTTATATTGCATATGTATATTCCAACTCCTATTCCTAAGGCTACTCCAAGAGCAATTATTAATGCTTCTTCTAATCTAGCTAAGCTTGCCATGTAATCTCCATTTATGCTATCTCTTATAGAATTTATTAATATAACACCTGGAACCATTGGCATTATAGCTCCAATTATTGCTAAGTCAATATTATTATGTATTATCTTGCTACATATTACAGATGTTATTGATATAAGAATTGAAGCTAGTATATATATAATAAAATGATTATAATGTATTATCTTTTTTAATTTTATTATCATCATCAAAACAATACCACAAATAGAAGAAGCAATCGCATCGAGAATATTTCCTCCAAGCATTATTGTAAATGTTGGAGCAATTAATATTGTACATAAATCTTTAATTTTTTCTGAATATTGATTATATCTCTTTATTCTTTTTAGATTTTGAAAAAAAGTTTCCAAATTTATTTTTCCATCACAATACTTTTTAACAACATCCTGAACCAAATAAATTTTATTTAAATTAGTTTGTCTCCTTTCTATTCTCCTTATTACTGTTATTGGGTCTCTATCCGGATTTGAAATAGTTGCAATTATCATTGTAACCATAACAACTGCTTCAATATGTTTCATTTTTTCTGTTTTTAGTATTTGATTTATAGTGTCTTCAACTAAATATGTTTCAGACCCATTTCTAAGCATAATTTCTCCAGCTAAAACGGCAGAATCCATTAATAGTCTATAGTCCATCTACTTCCTCCAAATTAGAATTTTAAAACCAAGGAATATTAATCGTTTACCTTGGTATGATTGATTTATTATTCTATTTTTAAGTCTTTTAATACCTGTTTAAATATATTCTTTGAATTTTCATAGGTTATTAAATTAAGAGCTTCTTCAAAAGTTTTCCATTCAGCTATATCTACTTCTTCATATTGTGGTTTAGTTGTTAAATTTAGTGGTTGCGCTAAAAAGAAAAATACATCTTTATCAACTTGCTTGTCCTCTATTATATAATTTATTTTATATTTTTTTGAAGCTTGTATCTCTACATCAATATTAGTTTCTTCTTTTACCTCTCTTATTGCAGTTTCTTCTTCTGTTTCATTTCCCTCAACGTGTCCCTTTGGGAAATCCCAGTGTCCTTTTCTATGTTTTACTAATAAAACTTTATTATTATTTATTACAATACATCCACATGATTTTTCTTTTTTCATTATTTCTCCTTTCTTTTATATTATTAATGTTACTTACCACAATATTTATTATAAGTGATCTTTAAGTTTTTAGGAGTTATTACTGTTTTTATTCCTTTTTCACTCACTTGAGTATATATGTCTGTATAAAAGTTTTCTGTTTTTTTATTTATACGTACTTTTCCATTTTCTAATACATTATTCCAATATTCCAATTGTGTACTTTTTTTCCAATTTTTCCCATTATAAACTATTCCAGCTGCTAATGTATCACAAATACTTTCTACAGCATATTTATAAGGAATAACTGGTGTAATTTCTGGAGCAGCATAATCATACCAATATTCGTAATGATGTTTATTTCTTCCTTTATGATGCAACCACGCTTTTGAATATCCATTTTTTATTTTACAATCTTTTATTGGGCTATGTTTCCCAGAATAGTATTTTACACTTTCAGCAAATTCTGTTATAGAATACTTTGATAAGTCATGAACAAGACCTCTCCATGGTATTCCAGCTCTACAACATAATTTAAAAACTAAAAATCTATGCTTATTTACTGTATGGAAATGCAATATTATATTTTTTAACATTACTACCTCTTTTTTATTTTTACTTTTAAAATTTTATTTTCTTTACATTCTTCTACCTTAAAAATTGCTTTTTCTGTTTTTAATATTGGTTTTTCTTTTTCATTAGGAATTCTTTCTAGATTTTCTAATAAATATCCTGACAAAGTATCATAATCACCTTCAGGTATTTTTATATCTAAAATTTTTTCTACTTCATATATTGGATTTTCTCCTTCAAATATAAAAGTATTTTCATTTATTTTTTCATATTTATTTTCTACTTTATCATATTCATCATATATCTCACCAACAATTTCTTCTAAAATATCCTCCATAGTAACTAATCCAGCAGTTCCACCGTATTCATCTATAACAATTGCTATTTGTTTTTTATTTTTTCTCAACTCTTCAAAAAGCTCATTAACTAATTTAGTTTCAGGAACAAAATAAGCATCTTTAACAAGACTTTTAATTTTTGTATTTTTATTTTTGTTTGATAACAATATATCTTTTAAATATACTATTCCTTTTATCTCATCTATATTATCTTCATAAACTGGTATTCTACTATATCTTTTATCCTCCGTCATTTTTTCTATAACTTCTGATATTGTCATATTAATATCAACAGCAACAATATTCGTTCTGTGAACCATTATTTCACTTGCTATTCTATCATTAAATTCAAAGACATTATTTATCATTTTCTTTTCTTCTATATTAATATTACCTTTTTCTTGTCCAACATCAACCATCATCCTTATTTCTTCTTCAGTAACAATTTGTTCGTCATTTGCTTCTACACCAAATAGCTTAGAAACAATGTTTGTAGAAAAAGTTAAAAATCTAACAAATGGAGCAGTTAAAATTGAAATTGCTTTTATTATTCCAATAGTTGCAAATGCTAATTTTTCATAATTTTTCATTGCAATTCTCTTAGGAACTAGTTCTCCAAATATTAAAGAAAAATAAGACAAAACTATTGTTATTAAAACCATAGAAATTCCATTCCAAGTTTCAAAAGATAAATAAGGTGAAATATTATATAAATATCCTGCAAGTTTAGAAGCAAAAGTATTTGATGCAAATGCACTAGATAAGAATCCTGCCAAAGTTATACCAATTTGTATTGTTGCTAAAAACTTGCTAGGATTTTTTAACATTTTTTGTATGCTAATTGCTTTTTTATTTCCTTCTTTTGCTTGAATATCAATTTTTGCATCATTTAAAGATATAAATGCTATTTCTGCTGCAGCAAAAAAAGCATTCAAAAATATCAGGATTATCAAAATTATTAATTGGGTCATATTAAACTCCTTTTCTTTTTGTTAATATATTAAATCATATTTTATAATAAATTTCTACAGTTTTTCATTATTATATCATTTTTTTTATTTTTTGATTAATTTTTCTTTTATAGTTGTTGATTATTTTTCCTTTTTATGTTATTATATTAATTGTACGATTCATTTCATGTTTGTTAGTGCTAACTGTGTTTATTTTAAAAGGTTATATTAATTTTTTACCTACATAGTTTTATTTTTAGCACTTTCAATTTAATATAATTTCAGGAAACGGACAAATACTCATCATTGTCAAAGACCCTTTCTTTTAATATATATAGTTTTTTGTCCTCGCTTAAAACAAAACTGTCCGTTTTTCTGAATTATATTTTATATAAAGTCCCTAGTGCTTATGTACTAGGGACATCGTTTTTTATTAAGTATATTTTACTTCCAATATCTCCATAATCATCTAAGATTAATTCATATTCATAAAACCCTGTTTTCTCTAAAATTTTATTTAAAACATCATCTGTGTTCATCCACTTTTTTATGCTTAAAACAAATTCTTTTTGAGATTGTAATTGTTCATCTTCTTTTAAAAAATCTAAATTATCATGATTTATATTAATAATTAAAGATTTATTATAAATCATAAACTCTGGTAAACTATTTATATGTGTAAATCCATTATCACAAACATAAACATAATCTAACTTTTTATATTTTTCTGCTATTTTTATATATTCATTATATCCTGTATATAAATATTTTGGTTCATTGCATAAAAGCCCTATTATAGAAATTATTAAACTAATTAATACACTTAGTATTATGCTTATTTTTTTGCTTTTTAATAGATTATCAAACACAAAAATTATACTTATAGCTACAACTGGTAAAATAGCAGTCACATATCTTATGGTATACTTATAGCTTACATTTGGGGAAATTTTTGATATTACTAAAATGAATAACATAACT
This sequence comes from Candidatus Scatovivens sp., assembly GCA_051891335.1. Classification (GTDB taxonomy): domain Bacteria; phylum Bacillota; class Clostridia; order TANB77; family CAG-508; genus Scatovivens. The sequence continues at coordinate 46,830 of JBJFFD010000003.1, read as the reverse complement.
GGTACTGTTAATAATAAAATTGTAAATTTTTCTTTTATTTTTTTTCTTTTTATTACTAATAATATAACTACTAACAAAAAACTAGTTATTGCTAATATATATCCAAAAATACAATTCAAACTATACGCATTTAAAACTTCTTTTATATAATATAAAATTTTAGAAATAAAATTTACATTATTTGAATTTCCAACACCTCTATAAGAGAAAAATATATGATATATTGAAGCCGGGTATAATATAATTCCTATTATTGCCGCTTTAATATGTTGTAAAAAATAATCAAAGCAATTTTCTTTGTTTTTTTCCTTTATCATTTTTATAAACATACAAGAGAAAATAAATACAGCATATATACAAAAATAATATTGAGTTAAAAATCCCAATAAAGTAGTTATTACAAGTTGCCATTTTAATTTCTTATCTATTTTAAAATTATTCTTTATAATCTTTAAATTTATGTATAAATAATATATACAAAAAAATGCTAACATTGTATACATTCTTTGAAATATTACTGTTGAAATTGCTCCAATACTTCCTCCATACAAAATTATTGCTGGTATTGATAAATATTCTTTATCATATAATTTTAATATTTTCCTTATTAGCAAACATATTCCTATAAAAAAAATCAGATTAATAATAAATATTATATATTTAGAAAAAGTATTTAAAAATATTGATGAAACAAAATGCACTAAAAAATAAAATAGTGGAGGATGAACATCTCTTGATTGATTATAATATACAGGCCAATAAGAAAAAATTTCATCTCTAGATACTGTAAGATAGTTTTTTGCATCTTCAGGAGTTTTCCATACTGGTAAATCAGTTGATATAATTTCTCCTGTTATTTTTCCAAACTCATCAAAATTTTTCACATAATAAATTATGTTTTTTATAGTCTCAGAAAATGAATTTGTAATTACATATTTATCTATTGCTCTATTTATAGCATCTTTATCTCCTGAAGCTTGAAATACATTGTCATATTTATAATTTGAAGAGCCATAAGAAAAAATTTCATCCTCATGAAATCCTTCTTTTTCTTCTATAAAATAGAGCATTATTAGACATAAGATAATTAAAGTTATAATAAATAATATATTAAAAATCGCTTTTTTATTTTTCATCTTTTATTTCCTTTTAATTAAATATTATATATTTTTTAAGATATATTTTTTTAATATTCAAATGCTCTTTCTAAAATTTCATCTGCATAATTATTTGTTATATATTTATATTTTATCATTTTAGAAATAACTTGTTCTTGCCTTTGTCTTGCCAAATCGGGATTTTTAGTTGGAGCATATACAGAAGGAGCATTTGGAATTCCTGCTAATAATGTACACTCATAGTCATCCATTTCTATAGGTTCTTTATCAAAATATCCATTTGAAGCTTCTTTTACGTTATAATACCCGTCTCCAAAATAACTAGTGTTTACATATAATTCTAAAATTTCATCTTTAGAACAAGCCTTTTCTATTTTGAATGCCATAAATACTTCTGCAATTTTCCTAACTAATTTTTTTTCTTGTGTAAAATAAATGTTCTTTGCTAGTTGTTGAGTTATTGTGCTTCCTCCTTCAACTAATTCTAATTCTCTTATATTGGTATATATAGCTCTTCCAATTGAGATAATATCTATTGCTCCATGATTATAAAATCTATGATCTTCAACAGCAATTACTGCATTTATGTACATCTGTGGAAGATTCTCTATTTTAGTATAATTTTCGTTTTCTTTTATATTTTTTACTTTTTCACTAATTGGAGTTTCTTTAATAGCTTCTATATACATTACATATCCTTGATAAATATATTTACTAGTAATAGCTATTAATGTTATAATTATCATTAATATTATTACTAATATTGTCCTTTTTAGAATCTTCATGTCCTACTCCTTTTATAATATAATTCTTTATTGTATTAACTATCAAAATCATAAATATATTATAACATATTTATAAAGTATTCAATACTAAAAGATGATATATTAGAATAAAAGTGTTTTTCTAATTATATAAAACATCTCCCTAGTCAAAACTAGGGAGACCAAAAAGTATTATTTATTCCAAGAAACAGTTGTGCAACCGTCACTTATAGTATTGTGAATACCTTCTTTGCTAAAGTCAGGAACAAGAACTCCACTTTTTAAAGAGGTTTTTTGTTTTCCTTTTTCTGCTTCCTCCATTAAATGCATCAAGATATTTCTCTCTTCCGGATATCTATCAATCAGCATTTCAAGAGTATCCATGATTGCTTTTTTTCCGTTTTCGTCGGAGATAGAAAGTCTAAACAAAAACTCTCCTATCGTGGCTTTCACTGTTGTTGTCTTTTGCATTTTTACATGCCTCCCAAAAATTTTTTCCTTAATTAAGTCTAGCCATAAGAAGTCTATAAAATGAGGCTTTACTAAAGTAAGGTGTTTAAATTATAGCATTTTTTGTCATTTTTTGCAATATAAAATTTGTGCATTTTACGTGAACACTATTTACGTTTGTAATTTTATTCTTCTTTAGTTCCATTGCATTTTATTAATTTCATGAATTCAACTATTACCAAAGGAGAAATAACTATCAATAATAATTCTAATATATTATCTTTTGGCAACACAGGTATGCTGAATACTGTTCTTAAAGCTGGAACTAGTAATATAACTAACATTAGTAAAGCAGATGCTGTTATAGCTAATATTAATTTTGAATTGTTAAATACTTTTGATTTAAAGATTGATTCTTTATTATTTCTAATATTAAATACATGAACCAATTCTGCAAATGCTAATGTAACAAATGCCATTGTTTGAGCAACTTCTATTTTTGATTCTTGTAAAGATAGTCCTTCAATAGGAGTATTAGTTGTAGCTAATCCTATTATAAATGCAACTAAAGTTATTAAGCCAATCATCATTCCTTGATATACTATTCTCCATGTCATACCTTTTGTAAATATATTATTATTATTTTTAATTGGTTTTCTATTCATTATTCCTTTATTAGCTGGATCAAAAGCTAAAGCTAGAGCTGGAAGAGAGTCTGTTACTAAGTTTATCCACAAAATATGAATTGGTAATAGCACTTCTAATTTTGCTATATTAGTTATTCCAAACCATCTTCCTAGTAATGGTGTTATTAATGTTGCTAAAAATAAAACAACAATTTCTCCAACATTACTAGATAATAAAAATTGTATTGCTTTTAATATATTATCATAAATTCTTCTTCCTTCTTCAACTGCTGAAACAACAGTAGCAAAATTATCATCTGTTAATATTACGTCAGCAGCTTCTTTTGCAACATCTGTTCCAACAATTCCCATTGCACATCCTATATCAGATGTTTTTAAAGCTGGACTATCATTAACTCCATCACCTGTCATTGCTACAATTTCTCCATTTTTTTGCCAAGCTTTTACAATTCTTACTTTATGCTCTGGTGACACTCTAGCATATACAGAATATTTTCTAACATTTTTTTCTAAGTCTTTATCAGACATTTTTTCTAATTCTGCACCAGTTATTGCTTCATCATCATTTTCTAATATTCCTAATTGTCTTGCAATTGCAGTAGCAGTTATTTTATGATCACCTGTAATCATAACAGTTTTTATTCCTGCATTTTTACATTTTTTTACAGCATCTTTTGCTTCTTTTCTAGGTGGGTCTATCATTCCTACTAGTCCTATAAAAGTCAAATTGCTTTCTAGTTTTTCTATTTCTTCTTTTGTTGGTTTGTGGTCTAATTCTTTGTAAGCAGAAGCTAAAACTCTTAATGCATTTTTGGCCATTTCTTCATTTTCTTGTCTTATAAATTTGCTATATTGTTCTAAATCATTTTCTACTTTTCCATCTTTTAAGTAAGTTTTACAACATCTTAATAACTCATCAACTCCGCCTTTAGTATATACAATATATTTTCCATTATTTTCATTAACTGTTGTCATTAATTTTCTAGTTGAATCAAAAGGAATTTCATCTATACGTGGATTTTCACCTATTAAGTTCTTATTATATTTTAATTTTAGTCCCATATCAATTAAAGCTGTTTCTGTAGGATCACCAGTTAATTTATTTTTACCAGAAATTTTTGTATCATTACATAACATATTAGCAGTCACTAATTTATCTAAAACATCATCATGTTCTTTTATGTCCTTTACATCAACTAATTTATTATTCCAAAATATTTTTTCAACAGTCATTTTATTTTGAGTTAAAGTTCCTGTTTTATCTGAACATATAACTGTTGTACAACCTAAAGTTTCAACAGCAGGTAATCTTTTTACAATGGCATTTTTCTTAACCATTTTTTGTACACCTATAGCTAAAACAATAGTAGTTACTGCAGCTAATCCTTCAGGTATGGCAGCAACTGCTAAGCTTACTGCTGTCATAAACATACTAATAGCAGGTTTTCCTTGTAGTAGTCCAATTAAAAATATTACAGCACAAATTGCTAATGCAGCAATTCCTAAAGTCTTTCCAAGCTTATTCAATTTAACTTGTAAAGGTGTTTCTTGTTTTTCTGTATTACTAATTATACCTGCAATTTTTCCAACTTCAGTATTCATACCAGTTTCAACAACAATGCCTTTTCCCCTTCCATAAGTTACCAAGCATGATGAAAATAGCATGTTGCTTCTATCTCCTATTCCGACCTTTTCTTCATTTATAGTATCAGAATGTTTTTCAGAAGGAACTGATTCTCCAGTAAGAGATGCTTCTTGAGACTTAAGATTTATTGATTCAATTATTCTTAAATCAGCTGGTATAAAATCTCCAGTATCTAAAACAACAATATCTCCAGGAACTAAATCTCTAGATGGAACAACAATAACATTTCCATTTCTTATTACTTTAGATTCATGGTCACTTAATTTTTTTAAAGCCTCTAAAGATTTTTCAGCTTTATTTTCTTGAGCTACACCAATTATTGCATTAACTACCACTACTATTAGAATTATGATAGAATCAGTTATTCCTTCTCCTTCTATATATCCAATAATTCCAGAAATAATAGCAGCAATAATAAGAATTATTATCATAAAGTCTTTAAACTGTTCTAAAAATTTTTGAATTAAAGATTTTTTCTTATTTTCTTTAAGTTCATTAAATCCATATTTTTCCTGTCTTTTTTTAACTTCTTCATCTGACAGTCCTTTTTGAGCATCAGTATTTAATTTTTTAATTATTTCATCAGATGTTTGGTTAAACCAGTTTTTTTTCATTAAAATCCTCCTTTAATATTATTTATTATAGCTTTCTTATATAATATTTTTCATATTATACAAAAAAACTTTTAAGAAAATAATATATTTACTATTTTCTTAAAAGTCTTGCTTACTATAAATAGCTTATTTACCAGGCTTTTAGCCGCGACTGTTGGCAAATAATTTTAAGCTACTCCCTTTTAATAAAGATATATTATCATATTTATTTTTTAAAATCAATATTTTTAATTTTATTTTTGTTAATTTTCAAATGTTACATCAAGTAATATTTACTAAAAATTTATATATATTTATTATGAGGTGATTTTATTGCATTTAAGAATATTTTATTCCACAAAAATTATACATCTTATTATAACAATTATATTCTTTATTATATGTTTATTATCTATACATAATTATTACTCTTTTGCTGCTCTTTATGAAAAAAGAGAAGATAAAGAATTTATTAAATGGGTAGATTTTAATGTTACACATGAAGCTCTTGCAGAAACTGCTAAATTAGATATTGACTCTCATAATAATAATGAATCAATAAAATACAATTGGATTGAACTTTTATCTTATCTTGCTTGTAAATATGGTGGAAATTTTAAATTATATAAAACAAAAGATTTAAATAGCTTGGTAGAAAAAATAAAAAATGGTGAAACTATTGAAAACCTAGCAAGAGAGTTTAAATATTATAAATATTATTATGAAAGTTACAGCACAATATTAAAAGAATTTATTGGTGATTATGAGATAGAAAATATTAATTCAGATACAGGAATATCTATATATGAAAAACATTATGGTATAAAAGCATTTCTTCCAATAGCCAAAAATTATAGTTTCAATCATTATTCAGATTTTGGAAATTCAAGATCATATGGTTTTAGAAGAGTACATTTAGGCAATGATTTAATGGGTAGCATTGGAACTCCAGTAATAGCAGTAGAATCTGGTATCATAGAGGCTTGTGGATGGAATCAATATGGAGGTTGGAGAATTGGAATAAGAAGTTTTGATGGAAAAAGATATTATTACTATGCACACTTAAGAAAAAATCATCCATATGCGAAAAATCTAAAGGAAGGAACTGTTGTTAAAGCTGGAGATGTAATTGGCTATCTTGGTATGACAGGCTATAGTATAAAAGAAAATATTAATAATGTAAATATTCCTCATCTTCATTTCGGTATGCAACTTATTTTCGATGAATCTCAAATAGATAACAAAAATGAAATTTGGATTGATGTTTATAATATAATAGAATTCTTGAAAAGAAATAAATCAGAAGTTTACATGAAGTATGAAGATACAAAAGATTATGAAAGAACTATTGATTGGACCGAATTGTGTAATTTTTAATTAATATAATTTTATTAAAAGAAAAATAGTCTCACCACACGAGTGGTTGCTTAACGTCGACCACTACATTAGATAATACATAAAGAACAAAAGTGGTATTTTTAAACATTTTATCTAATTTAATCATTTTTAAGTCCACGTATTTGTTCTCATGTGCCAAATTTTATGTAATAAAATTTGTGTACAAATTATATAAAAAATCACAGTCTGCTTTTTAACAGACTGTGACATTTTTCGTCAGAAGTTTAATTTTCTTCTAACATTTTAAAAAGAAATTTTTTTGATGGTAAATACGCCTTCTTCTGAGGATTTTACAAATTCAATTTTTACTGTCTGTCCTTCTTTCATGAATACTTGCTTACTGCTATTTTCAATGGATGACATATAAATATTATCTTCTCCATTGAGTTTAAAACAATAATAAGTATATCCTGAAATCTGTACATTAGTTATCTCTGAAATTGTTCCTTCCTTAGAAAAAGTATCTTCTTTAGGAGCTTCCTTAGTAACTCCCATTTTTACACGATACTTATCCATACATTCTTGTAATGTATTTGCTTCTACTACCATTGTATAGTTAGCTACATTACAAAGAGCATATTTCTGGATGAGTCCGGCATCGTCTTTAAGAGTCATGAAATAAGTTTCTATCCCATCAACATTAATTATTGTGGGATATGTGGCCTTATATCCAAGGTTTTGTACAAGCCCCTCTGCTGCTGCTTGTGCGGAGGATTCTTCAGCTCCTGGACACTCAAAGTATTTGACAACACCTGTTCTTGTGCTTACAAGAATAAATCCAACATTTGATTCAGTAGAGTTAGCAGGTGTCACTCCCGTAAAGAACATGATTCCATCCTTAGTTACAGTGGAATTGTAACCTGAAAATGAACCACCTCCATAAACATAGGACAAATTCTTCACGTCCGTTTTACTGGTTAATGCGTTCCACCAACCATGGACGTACTCAAAACTCCACTGTGTTGTAGTCATAAGATATTTCAAATCAAATGCATGGTCAACCCATTCAGGAAGTTCTTCAACAGAATAGATATCACTCTCACCATTATTTGCATTTGTAATGATGAATTTTTCTTCTGTTTTTCCTCCAAACAATCCGATTGTCGGGGTTTTTACCGAAGTAATCCAGAAAGGATTGCCCTCCTCGTCAATCTCAAAGAAGCTAGTTCCCAAAATATAATTGTGATACTGACTTCTGAGATGTCTCGAAAGGTCTCTTCCCCAGAAAGCACTCGGAGAATAATATATCGGCTTATCTAAAGCAATATATTTTCCCTCTTGGGTGACTGCGTCGACCAATACATAACCAGGAATTCCTGTTTCTTTTGCTTTCCGGAATTTCAAATATCCTCCGTAATTTAAAGGTGAAATCCGGTACTGCTTTCCCTGATATGTTATAAGATTGTATTCATTATCAATCTCATACCAGGTTGAATTCTTGATAGTTCCAATGGCTCTTGAGCCTACTCTTCTTGCAGTGCTTAAATCAACAACCGCAACATCTTCTGCTTCAGGAATTTCCTCCTGAAAGTTGCCATCTTGTACTTCTATCAAAGCCTGATACTTTGATGAATTAAAAGCTTTTGCCCCTGACAGATTTCCGATACACATGATAAGAACAATTACTATAGATATACCGGCATATATTCCGGTTATAACCATACCAATCGTTTCTTCTTCATTTATCATGAATTCTCTTATAAATGACAGACACGTTGCAATCAAAAATCCGGTCAAAAGAAGTCCCCACATTCCTGCTGAATGAAGTGTCCATGCAGGAGTAAATAAATAATTTAACCCCCAACATAGAAGAACACTTATCACGGGTATTACTATCCGAGAAATTGTTGCTTTTACTTTTTCCATAAAAAACTTCTCCTTTTGGGAATTATCCCAATAAATTTGTAACATAGTTACATAATTATTATACCATAATTTTGATTTACTGTCAAAAAATAACTATTATCCAAATTTTTAATGGATAATAGTTATTTTTATAATTCTATTATTTATATCCAAATAATATCTCAATATTTTTTAATTGTTTTAAAATGTAAGTACTATCAAATTTTATTTCTAAAACTGTATTGTTATTCCAATCTGTTAATTTAGTTACAACAGGTTCAAACTTATAAAAATATAAGTAATTATTTTTATCTATTTCATATTTGTCATTATATCTATTTAATCTTATAGTATAATACTCATTTTTTGTCTTGATATCATCTTCTAATGTAATAGAAATGCCTGTTGAATATACTTTGTATGATTTGATTTTTTCATATTGTTTTACATCATCAATATACGGAACAAAATTATTTGTTTGATTATCATAGACTAATAAAATTTTAAAATTTTCTAATTCTTTATTTTCTATATTTCTTTCTACTAAAATTTTATTGTCAAATGTATAGTTTTCAGCATTTTCATCTTTATAAATTTTAGTTAAATTTTCTATTATATTTAAATTTAAATTACCAGTAATTTTAATATTTTCATTTTTTTCATTATTAGAATTATATTCGGTTTGATATTTTTCAAAATAAACTTTTACTTTTAAATTCTCTATTTCGTATTTAAATTTATAGTAATTTCCTTCTAAATTTTCTTCTAAATATTTTTTCCAATTTTCATCAGTATTTGATAGTTCTAAATTAACATTATTCCCTTCATCAGAGTATACTATTTTTATATCTATATCTTCAAATTTTATAATTCCTGATATAATATCGTTTATATCATATCTTTCTAAGTAAGAATTTTTATCCATTTTTTGAACATATGGATTTAAATAATTTTTAACTAAATTTTCAATTTTTTCTTCTTCTGCTTCTCTATTTGTTTTTACTATTTCTTCTAATGAATTATTTGTAAATTTATCTATAATAGATTTTGATAAATAATTCATTTCTGAAAAATTAAAATAATATATTACAATAGTTAAAGTTAAAAAAATAAGAATTTTTATAATATATTTTATTTTGTTTTTTTCTTCATCTAATATTGCCATTCCTAAAACTATAAGCGGTAATAGTATTGTTAATAGTATATATGTAATATCTGCACAGATAATTTTAAAATTATATACCATAAATGTTTTTACTAATATAGCTAATATTGTTAATATAACTATTGGTAAAATCATAAATATAAATTTTTTCCACTTTTTATCTATAAAATTTTGAAATATTTTTAATATATATCTATAAAAAATATATACTAAAAATATAAATAAAAATATTACTGTTATTCCATAAATTTTTCCACCTAGAGCATAGTTATTTGCTGTTATTCTATAAATAGCCATTTTCAATACTGGATATAGAATAAACAAAAATACTATAAATGGAAATAAAAATATTAATATTTTTTTTAATTTATTTTTCATACTCAATATCATTCCTTTTATAAATTAATCTCCAAATGCATTAGCTCCAATTATTTTTCCTAATTTTTTATCAACATAAATAGTTACTCCATTTAATTGCATATCATCCACTCTTGTAAAACAATACGCTTCCACTTTTTCGTCATAAGAAGAATCTCCTTCATTCATTTTTCTTGTAAAAAAGTTATTTGGTCTTACTTCTTTGATTGTTACTTCTTCTGTATTAGCATCATAACTACCAGCAACTCTTTGGGCTTCTTTAAATCCAATCTCTGCAATATCTTTTGCTTCTTTTTCACTTATTTCATTGTTTGAATTTTCATATTCCTTAAAAAACTCATCAAAATTTATGACAAAAATATTTGTTTCTAATTCTTCAACTTTTTTATCATAATCAGTAACCATATTATCATATTGTACTTTACTTTCAATTTCTGCTAAATCTGTATTATATATACAATCTGTATTTACAATTTTACTAACAACTAATAAATGCGCAGTATATTGATAATTAACATCTTCTAATTTATTATAAGTATATCTTATATTGCCAATATTTACCTCCACATCTATTTTAGGGACTAAAGATAAAGTTAATATTAATACATTATTATCAAAAATTTCTTCAGTAATTTCTTCTTCAAATGCTAGCCTACACATTTGTTTATATAATTCATAATCATCAATGTTTTCAATTTTTATTTGGTGAATTTTATAATTTATCTCTTTAAACTGTTTTAAATATTTGTATTCTATTGTAGTTAGCGTATTTCTTGAAATCATTTGTTTATATTCTAAGTTGTATTCTTTTTTATCTTCTGAAAAATTATTTACTTTCTTTTTTATTTTATTTAGATTTTTTAATCTATTTACACATATATTTCCACCTGTATTTGCAAGTTTTATAATGTTTTTTTCTTTTTCTTCTAGTGGTATTATATAATTTTTGCTTGCAGTTTTATAATCAAATTCTAGAAAAGATTTTTTATGTAATTCTTTTATTTCTGAATCTTCTACTATACTTCCATTCGAATTATAATCTTCAATTGAATCTGCTATTAGGTTTTTAATTTGATTATATTCATCAGTATCTTTCAAAAATTCAAAATACTTTCCCTCTTGATTTCTATAAACAATTCTATCTGGATCTATTATATTATTAGTATAATATTCATTTTTACTTATTTGATTTGATGGTAAATTTGAAATGTTACTTATAAATACTGCTATTACCATTATTATTGCAACAATAATTAATGAAATTACAACTATTAACTTTTTCTTCATTTTTAATTTAATTCCTTCCTTATCAATCTTAACAAACTTATTTTATATCTAAATTCAAATTAAATCAATTTATTCTAACTTAATTTTTTATTTTAAATTTGTTAACATTCATACTCATACTTATTAATCCGTTTTTTAGTCTCACCAAAGTAACAGCTACTTGTATTCTCCTAAAAATCCTTATATATAAACTCTTTTGCGCTATTTTGTTCAATTAGTATGAACAATGACTTATGTTTACAGTAATTTGTTAACCTATATTTACTTTTTTATGCAAATATGATAATATATTATAGTAATTATTAACTCAATTAGTAATATATATATTTATAACTAATTGAAATATAAAAAAGTTTTATATATTTAGGAGGTATACAATATGACAAAAAATTCACAAAAAGGGGTATTCATATGAAAAAGAAATTTCTAATATTTATAACTTTGCTACTTACGTTAATTCCAATTTCTTCCTTACTTGCCTCTGCAGTGAATGAAGAACAACCTGATTCAAATTTATACTGTAATATTACTGTCTCTTCTCGGCCAGACAAAACGTTAGATATAAATTTTGATATCAATTGTAAAATTCTAAAATCTAATAAAGAAGATATTTCATGGATAAAAATCGAATTTCCGAATTCTGATATTGATGAAATAACTGGTATATCTGATAATATTACTGAAGCTAGATTATTCGAAGAAGATGATTGTACTTATGTTCGAATAAACTTAGATAATAACTATTCTACAGGAGATATCTTAAATATTAAATATTCTCTTCATCAGCTTTATACTCTTAAAGATGATAATAGTACTATTATTGATTATTTCTATCCAATACAGGAATTTTCAGAAATTTATGTAGATGAGTTAAATATTCTTTGGAATTCAGCAAATGTTTTATCATCATCTAATCTAGAGACTAATTCTGATGGATACTATATTTGGAATATATCTTTTAAAAATAATGAAAAAGTGAATATTTTTATGAGATATTCTTTAGAAACATCAGAAGAGCAATTAGATGAAACTACTTTAGCAGAAGAAACTGAAGAAGAATCATTAGGTATTTTCGTAGTTTATATTATTATATTTATAATTCTATTAGTTTTGGTTGTATTATCTTTTTTGGTATAAAACTTAATTTTGAGCTCTACCTTTTGGTAGAGCATTTTATTTTCAGTATTTAAAATTATATTTATTTATATTTACTAAATTATGTAAATATGCTATAATATATTTGATTGTTTTCTTTTTAATTAGTTTATATTTATTATAGACTAATATTTGAAAATAGTATTAATTTAATATTTTAGGAGGAATAATAAGATGAAATCAATCAACCTTGGAGAAACACTATATGAACTTATGCACCTTCGGAAAGTTGTTCATACAACTTTAAATCCTTATGGTCCAGGTTCTGTAAGAATCCATTTAGTCCCTCCCAAGATTCAATTAGGTAAAAAGACTCCATTCTTAGTATTTTTGAATGGTACTGACATTTTACCTATAAAGCCGTCTTGGGCAATACTTCTTTCTGCATTCATAGAAGAAGTAAACTTTTATGATGGGAAAGAAATATCACATGATGAGTTAAAAAAGATCATCTTAAAAACAGTACGTAGAGTAAATCACGTCTATCACAAAGTTTCTTCCGATGTACTTATAAATGATTTACACCGTATGGTTAATTCATTTGTAAATATAGCCTATGGCAAAGATACTGATGAAGATATTGGAATAATGTCTATAGGAGAATATGCAAAATTTATGAAAGCTCCTCATAGAATAGACCTTATGCTTAGCTCTATGAGTAAGAATGGACATTGGCATTGTAATCAAAAATGTTTGCATTGTTATGCTGCTGGTCAAGAGTACGGTAATACTTCTGAACTAACCACCTCTGAATGGAAAAAAATTATAGATTCCTGTCGTCAAATAGGAATTCCTCAAATTACTTTCACAGGTGGAGAACCCACAATGAGAAATGATTTTGTTGAAATTGTTTCTTATGCAAAATGGTTTGTTACAAGGCTAAACACAAACGGAGTATTACTTACAAAACAACTCTGTAAGAACTTGTTTGAGGCTGAACTTGATTCTGTACAAGTAACCTTATATTCTTCAGAAGAAAATATTCATAATACTCTTGTGGGAGCAAATAACTTTGCTTCTACAGTTGCTGGTATTAAAAACGCAGTTGCTTCAGGGCTTAATGTTAGTATAAACACTCCTCTTTGTAATTTGAATTCTGACTATTCAAAAACTCTTGAATTCATACATTCATTAGGAGTAAAATATGTTTCCTGTTCAGGATTAATTCCTACTGGGAATGCTACTACACAAAAGTCAATTGCAACTCAGCTTTCATCTAATGAGATGACTGAGCTTCTTACTGAAGCAACAAAAAAAGCTAAAGAGCTTCATATTGAAATCAGTTTTACTTCACCTGGATGGGTTCATGAAAACGATTTAACACGATTGGGTCTTGACATTCCTGCTTGTGGTGCTTGCCTTAGCAATATGGCAGTAACACCTAATGGAGAAGTTGTCCCTTGTCAAAGTTGGCTTTCTTCTGGATATTCTCTTGGAAATATTCTGGATGATAAATGGAAATCTATTTGGAATTCCGAACTTTGCTCAGAAATCAGAGAAAATTCTGCAAAAATGGAAAACTATTGTCAACTTAAAAATTTAGAAAGAGGTAATGGGTAAACTATGAAAAGAAAAATTTCTTTGCTTATATCATTATTACTTGTATTATTATTAACTTTCTCTATTTCATTAACAGCTTTTGCAGTAACATCTAATCCTCTTGACGAAATTCTATATTATGAGGTAATAATTGATCCTCGGTCAGACGGAACTTTAGACATGAAATATAAAATTAACTGGAAAGTTCTTGATTCTGAAAGAGAAGGGCCTCTTCAATGGGTAAAAATTGGAGTTCCTAATTCACATGTTGATGAAATCGTTGGTATTTCAAATAATATTGATGAAATTCGTTATTATGAAGAAGGAGGTTCTAATTATATACGTATAGACTTGGATAGAGATTACTTAAAAGATGAAACTTTAACTCTTGAGTATTCTATACACCAGTCTTACATGTATATTGTTGAAGAAGATAAACATCTTATCCGATATTCTTTCACTGCTGGATGGTTTCCTGACATTGAAGTTAAAGAATTAAAAATTCTTTGGAATTCAAGAAATGTTTTGGAAGTTTCTTCTAATGGAGATACTTTAAACGGATATTACATTTGGAGTTCACCATTAAAGATGAATGAAAAGTTTAATATTTCTGTAAAATATAATTCAGATGTGTTTGAATACAACCTTGATGAACAATATAAAGAAGAAAAAGGTTCATCACTACTTACAGTAATTCTAATTGGCATTATTATAGCACTTCTAATACTATTTATAATTGTTGGAATTGCTGAAGATAATAATTATGATGGCGGATATGGTGGTAGTGGTAGTAATAGCGGTTCTAGAAGTTCTGTATTTATTCATTCAAGTTGTGCTTCTCGCTCTAGTTGTGCTTGTGTTTCCACTTGTGCATGTGCATGTGCTTGTGCTGGTGGTGGAAGAGCCGGATGTACGAAAAAGGATTTCTATCATACCAATCTTTCATCAAATGACTTTAATGAAGTTATTGAAAGTTTAAAATAGTACTATTTTAGTAAACTACCTTTTGGTAGTTTACTTTTTTGTACCCAAATTTTATAGTATAAAATTTGGCATATACGAACAAATAGGAAAAGACCCGGGAAACTACTCCCGAGTCTTTTTAAATAAGTTTCGCACATTGATTATTTTGTATCAAATGTGTTTACTCCCCCCTGTACATTATAAGTAGTGTTAAAATTATTATATCTTTCTGTTTTATAGCATAAGTCACGGTATAAGTAAGACGAAATACTCGAAATATTCCCCCAGTTATCACCTTTAGAAAATAACTCATAAAGTTCTTCTAAGATTTCATTTTTGCCTTGGAAGTACACCTGTTTTACAACTGTTACCTCAGGATATATAAAAGAAACATCAAGAGTTACACTTAGTGAAAACAGCATTTGTAGAATATCGCTTTCAAATACTACATAAAGTTCATTTTCCGGAACTGAAGTCAATTTAGATAATTTTGACATTACATCAATTTGGCTAACATTCGGAGAAGCAAAAAAATTATTTATTTTTTCTTCTATCTCCATATTGGTTTCTTTTGAACCATTATTATAACTAAGTATTAAAAACTCTCTAAAGAGTTTCCCTTCCATAGTATCTAATCTTGGACAAAATATTTTTATTTCTTTGTCTGCTCCTCCTAAATCACTCCAGTCTCCTCCTGCAATTACTGTATCCACAATTTTATTAAAATTGCAATTTATAACATCAGTTTCTTTATTCTTAATTTTTGACTCAGAGATTAAAAATCCTTCTTTTGTATTACTAGTAAGAAAATTATTTAAGTCTTTTGAGTTTTTCATTAAGAATACAAGTGGAGAATAGCCTAAAACTGAGTATTTTTTAGAAGAATCAATTTTATCGAAATCAGATGTTAATGTCATTTCCGATTCTTTGGAATCCTCTAAGAAAGAAAAATTATATTTTTTACTTATTTTCTTTTTTTGAGTCATATACTCAATAATTTGCTTATACTCATCATCAACATAAGCTGCAACCTCAGTTTTTACTATGGAGTTTTTATAATCCACATAAAACTTTATCCCAAAGGAAATTACAAGTATAATGGATATAATTATATAAATCTCTTTTCTGTATTTATAGAAATCCATTTTATCACTCCTCACTGCCATCTGATTCTGGTAATACAGATTGATTTAGTGACTTCATTCTTATAATAAAGTCATCTTCTTGTTGAGTATACAAATACTCATGGTGATTTGCAATTTTTTGAATAAATGCTTCCAACAGATTTCCAAATTCTTTAATTTGTTTATCTGTAAGTTTATTTTGCAAATCAAGGTTATAATACTCTTGCATATTGTCTAAAAGACGTACAAGATGTATGCAATAAAGAGTTTGGATATAAGTCGTTTGAAAAATCTTTGGATTCATCATCTCATTTAAAGAATTTAATTCTTCCATTAACTTTCCACATTTTTCTTTTACCCTTTTTCTTTCTTTTGAATCTTGAACTTCTTGGTTTTTTATCTTATCAATAATATCTTCTAAAGATATAGTTAACTTAAGAATATTTTCAGTAAATTGAATATATTCTTCCGATTCACCATTCTTTTTTCTTTTTAGAAGTTCGTTTTCCTTTACAATTCGGCTTACCTCTTCTTTATAGGCCCTTTTCCTTTCCTTTTCATTTTCAAAAGATTTTTCTTCGATTTTTTTTTCTAAAGCTGAATCAATGAAAATGTTGAAAACACAAACTATACATGCAGTCACAAGAAGGATCCAGAAATTTTTGAACAAGAAATAACTTCCCAAGCAGATTCCTACAAGCAGAATGATTTCAGCCACCATTTGGATTGTGTAAACTTTTCTGCTAATTTTAGGGCAATCTGTCTTTTGTTTCATCGTTCTAATAGTACAATTGCATGTACTCCTTTGTTTGCATTCATTGCAATTTAATAGCTGTTCTAATTCCTGAAATTCAGGAATTAGAATCTCTTGTTCTTGAATCTTTGACATAGTTATTCACCCTTTTTGTCTATAAGTTTAATTGTTTTTCTTTCATCTTTAGCAGCAATGGATTTGGTTTCTATTTCCTTTAAACGAATTGCATCTTCTGCCCTCTTCTTAGAGGCATCCTGAGCAATTTTTACAAGCTGATTGCAAGTGTCTATGAAAATCTGAGTCTTTTTTTCAAGAGTTTCACTCGCAATCTGCGGCTTTTCAACCACTTCTGCTGTTGAAAGAATTGCATGTGACGTAGCTTCTGCGGCAGTAATCAAAATTTCATTAGTAGCATTTTGAACACTACCAACCACTTTAGAAGCATTGGCGACTCTGTATGCAAGAATTGCCTGAAGAAAAGCTTTATTCCATTCAGGAATAACATTTTTGATACAATCATCAATTGAATGTATCAATGCATTTTCAGTATTCTTTACAAGAGCAAGTGACGGAATATTTTGAATCGCATTAATGCGATATCTCAAAACATTGTCCATTTTTCGCTCAATTGCCTGAATACCGTCTTGAAGCTTAGCCGAATATTCACTGTCGTCAAGATCATTAGGATTATATTTAGGACTGGAAATAAACTCTTGATACTCTCTTTCAAGCTCTTCTCTTTTTCTATAAAGAGCAATATACTCAAATTCGAGTTCCTTGGCAAATGCCACGGTTTTTTCTCTTGTAGCTGCACATCTGATTAAGTCTTCTCGAAGAGTCATTTTTATTTCTTCAAGAGTGAGTACGGTTGTATCAACGGCTTTTTTTACAGTTTGCTGTTTTTCTATAACCGACTCAACCTTTTTACCAATCCTGCTTTGAGCAAGTTTTTGTCCTATAATCGGTATTCTTGCAATAGGGCTGGGGTTTTGGGAAGCCAACTCTTTTGTATCTACAGATCTTAAATCTCTTGTAAGACCTGTCATACATTCATTGAACTCGTCCAAATCATTGATTTTAGTTTTCCGAAGAAATTCATCTGCTTCTCTTGCCGACTCTTCAGCAGCACCTGAAGTAAAGTTTATAAGTGCCACATCACTGTAGTCTTCAAGTTTTCCATAAAGTTCTTCTACCTTTTCTTTTTCTTCTTCTGATAATTCAGAAAAACTTCTTGTCGGTGAAAGTGAGTTATCAACCACAATCATCTCGTCCTTTTTTTCAACTGTTGCCATTTCGTTTGTTTCTGTTTTAGACATTTTAATACCTCCAAAATTAATTTTAATAGTATAAGGGGTTTACTTATTTAATTTTCAATGTACAGCGCTATTATTATACCATATTTTACATAATTTTTCAACACTTAATAATTTGATATTATTTATAAAATGAATATTTATGCTCAGAATTCTTAATCTGCTTTTGATAGTTTATATCTTAAGTTTTTTAGTCAATTGGTATAAACAGTAACTTTATATAAATACTATTATATTTAGTAATAAACTCCTGAGCCATAATCATTAATGTTTAGTCCCTTGAAATCTATTATTTCTAAATTGTATTTTACTAAATGTTCTAAAATTTTATCTCTATTTTTTATCCTATTGATATCTCCAAATAAAACAAATTTATTATCAAAAACTAAAGTTGCTCCTCCTATAAATCCCTTCTTATTACTAATATTACAATTGCAATCTAATAAGTTAATATTGTCTTCATCTATGAATAATGCATCTATTCCAATTTTAATTAATTTTTGTGATATGGTTTTATCTGTAGTAATACAAGATTTATCACTCGTTACAGCTATAGAACATTTTGTATATCCTTGTTTCACCATCAAGTCTATATTTATTGATTTATCTGTGTGTTTACTTCCTATTACTTTATTACCTATTTGACATACATTATATGGTATATCAAATGGATATACTTTTTCTACTTTTGTTTTTCCTATTTCAAAATGTTTTTCTTTTATTTTTGCATTTGGAGCACAAATTATCTTGTCATTGATTTTACAATAAAAGATATCACTATGTCCTGAAATTTCTTCATAAACATCTTTAGATAATGGCAATTTTATTACATTAAAATATTTTGATAAATATTCATATTCTATTTTTCTTATTCTTTCATCTATTATTAAATTTCTCATTTATTCTCCTATTTTTATACAATATTAGAGGCAGACAGGGCTCGTCTGCCTCTACATTATTTATTATTTATTATTTATTATTTATTTAAATATTTTGAGCTGGTTCAAAACCAGCCCCTACATTATTTATTATATTAATTTGTTAATTGTTTTTCTGCTTTTTTAATTTCTATATTTCTTTTTACTTTTTGTGTTGTTGTTTTTACCATTGGTTCATCTGTTACTATTATTTTCTTTATATGTTTATATGTAGGTAATGTCTTATTTAGTTCTTTTATATCTTTCCATATAATTTTTTCAAAGTCTTGTCCACTATATTTTTCTTCCATTATTTCTTTATTATATACTATTTTTGCAACTAATAAAGTATCTGTTTTTGTTTCTTCTCTAGAATATACCATACTTTCTTCTACATATTGTAATTTATTAATTAAAAATTCTATTTCTTGTGGATATACATTTTTTCCATTTTTCAATACAATAACATCGTTTTTTCTTCCAGTTATAAATAAAAATCCTTCTTCATCTATATATCCTAAATCTCCTGTTTTAAACCATCCATCTTCTAATGCTTCTTTAGTTTTCTTTTCATCATTATAATATCCTAGCATTATATTTGGACCTTTAGCACATACTTCTCCTGTTCCTTCTTTATCTACATTTATTATTTTTATTTCAATATTATCTAAAGGATATCCAACTGAACCTGGCTTATGCCTTGTTTCTGATTCTGCTGCCAAAACTGGCGAAGTTTCTGTTAATCCATATCCTTGTATAGAGTTAATACCAAAATTATTCAAACCTACTATAGTTTCTTTATCTAAAGATGCTGCTCCATACAATACCATCCTTAGTTTTCCACCAAAATTATCCATTATTTGTTTAAATAATATTCTTCTTAAATCTATATGTAATTTAAGTAAGAAATTTGAAATCTTAATCATTGCTTTTATTAATTTAGTTTTTCCTTTATCATCTATTGCTTTCATAATTTTTTTGTACATTGTTTCTAATAACAAGGGAACTGCCACAAATATAGATACTTCATATTCTTTTAAATTTGTTTGAATATATCTTAATCCATCACAAAAAGCAATTGTTGCCCCACAATAAAATCCATATAGTATTGTTATGCTAGACTCAAATGTATGATGTATTGGTAAAAAAGATAATAATGTATCTGTTGGTAATATTTTAAAATGTGTTTGGTATGCATATAAATTTGAACATATATTTTTTTGAGATAGCATTACAATTTTTGCTTGACTAGTTGTTCCTGACGTAAATAGCATTATTGACATCTCATTTTCATCAATTTTTACTTTTTCATATCTTTTATCTTTATTTTTTAATAGTTCTTTTCCTTCTTCTATCATCTTATTGAATGTTATTATATCTTTATCTTCTATATCGTCCATACAAATTAGTGTTTTTAAGTTATTACTTTCGTCATTTTTTAATTTTTTAAATATTTCTAAATATTTTTCATCAAAAATAACTGCTTCTACTTCGCTTCTTTTTATTAATGAAGCTATTTCATTTTCTGGTAAAGCCTTATCTATCGGTGCTATTATAATTCCACTACAAGTAACTGCAAAATAACTAACACACCATTCATATCTATTAGAACCAATTAGGGCAATTCTTTTTCCTTTAAATTTTTCTTTTAATAAAGCTGTTCCAAAAGACTTTACATCTTTTCCAAATTGTTTATATGTTTTTTCAATATATTTTATATTTTTTTCTTCTAGATTTTTTTTATATTTATAAGCTACATTATCTTTGTAGTTTTTAATAGAATATTCTAAAAGTTCTCTATAATTTTTCATTTCTGGGTTTTCATCCACTTTTTTATTTTTAGACATTTTTTTAACTCCTTTATTTTGTTTTTTTTATTATATTTTTTTTTATTTTCTTTGTCAAATTTTTTTAGTTTTATTTAATAGTTATGAAGAATTTACAATTTCATCTACAAAAAAACAAATATTTTTACTAAATAGTACATTTTTTTAATAACAGTGTTTTGTATATTTTATATAGTTTTGTAAATAATAATTTTGGGTGGTGATTATTATGACTAGTAAAGAACTTTTGTATATTGAAGATGCTTTAGAACATGAAAAATTTATGCAATCATGTGCTTGTAAAACTTCTAAACAATTACAAGATGCTATGCTTTCTACTTATGTAGAACAACTAGAACAGAAACATACAGAATTATTTAACAAATTTTTAAACTTATTATAATGGAGGTAAATTTATGGAAGACAGAGATTTAATGGAAAATGAATTACTAGTAATAAAAGGAGTTTGTGATTTATATTTACATGGTACAATTGAATCTTCTACTTTAGAAGTTCATAATGCATTTAAAGAAGCTTTAAATGAAACTTTAGATATACAAAATAAAATATTTAACCTTATGTCTGAAAAAGGTTGGTATAAAATGCAAACAGTTGAACAACAAAAAATCGATACAGTTAAACAAAAGTTTTCTGCTAATAATTAATTATAAAAGAGGAGTAATTAAACTTTTTACACAGTTTAATTACTCCTCTTTTGTAATAATAGCATATTATTCTTCAACTTTTTTAAACATATCTTTTCCTACACCACATAATGGACATACCCAATCATCTGGTAAATCTTCAAATTTACATCCTTCAGCTTCTTCATCATAAATATATCCACATACTGTACATTCATATTTCATGCCTTTTTCACCTCCTAACCATATAATTCTTTTATCAATTTATCTATATTAGTTAAATCGTCATCTTTTAGTGTTGATTTTATTGTAACAATATTTTCACACAAATCTATATTTTTCATTTTTTCTATTATTTCTTTCATTGCCTTAGCTGCTGAAGGTGCCCATGATCCGTTTTCTATTAATGCTATTTTTCTGTTTTGATAATTCTTTCCTTTCAAATGATTCAAAAATTGTTCCATTGGAGGAAAAACATCACCATTATAACTAGAAGCTGCTAATATTAGTTTATCATATCTAAAAGCATCTTCTATAGCTTCTGCCATATCGTCTCTTACTAAATCAGTAATTGCTACTTTTTCATCAGTTTGCTGTTTTAACATATCCACTAATTTTTTTGCTACTTTTTCAGTATTTCCGTGTATTGATGCATATGCAATCAAAACTCCTTTATTTTCTGGTTCATATTTACTCCATATATCGTATTTTTCTATATAGTGTGATAAATTCTCTTTTAGTATTGGTCCATGAAGTGGACATATCATTTTTACATCCAAAGTAGCTAATTTTTTTAATAATGCTTGTACTTGTATTCCATATTTTCCAACAATATTAAAATAATATCTACGTGCTTCACAATCCCAGTCTTCGTCACAGTCTAGAGCTCCAAATTTTCCAAATCCATCTGCTGAAAAAACAATTTTTTCACTTTCTTCATAAGTAACCATTACTTCAGGCCAGTGCACCATAGGAGCCATAAAAAACTGTAATATATGTTTTCCGATTTTTATTTTATCTCCCTCTTTTACTATAATTTTTCTATTTTCTAAATTAGATATTTCATAGAATTGTGGTATCATGTTAAATGTTTTTTCATTTCCTATTATTTTCATATCAGGATATTTATCTGATAAAAGTTTTACATTATAAGCATGATCAGGTTCTAAATGTGAAACGACTAAATAGTCTACTTTATCTTTTCCAAGTTCTCTTTCTAAATTTTCTAACCATTTTTCTGTAGCTCTTCTATCTATAGTGTCCATAACTACATTTTTTTCATCTTTTATTAAATAAGAATTATAAGATATTCCATTAGGGACTATATACTGATTTTCAAACAAATCTATTGTTTTATCATCAACCCCAATATATTTTATATTTTCTGTAATATAATTTTTATCCATATTGTCTTCCTTTCTTAACTTATTTTTTTAATATTATATCATTATTTTTTTATAATTCAATATTAATATTTAATCATTTACTAATTCTTTTTTTAGATGGCTCCTCTATTGTAAAAAATTTTTTCTCCCAAATTTTTCTTATATATTTTAGTGACATAGTAGATAAAGCAAAGCCTATGACTGGTACCAGTGAACTTAGCCATATGTTATTTATTCTATTTATCAAGTGTGAATATATTACTACAACTATATAAGTTAAAATACATATGCATATTTTTCTAGTCCAGCTTGTTTCCCACGCCTTATCTAATTCAACTCTTTTATTTCTCTGTTTAATTTTTTCTATTTCTTTTTTTAATTCTTCCATATTTACTCCTAATTTTTATAAACTATTAATATTTTTATCTCTTCTAAAATAATTTGTCCTTGTAAGTTTCTGTATGTTGTAGCATATGACCTATATTTCCTTCTCCTGCAAATCTATCTATATCAAAGAAGTTTTCATTCTTATCTATCCAATAAAGTTTATTTATTTCTTCTACTAAAGTTACTTCTTTATTTAGCTTTCCAGTATAAACTTCTAATTCCATATCTAACAATTTATATTGAAAATTCATTATATAAGTTAATTTAACATCATTACTGGTTATTCCTGTTTCTTCTTGTAATTCTCTATATGCTGCTAGCAATTCATTTTCATTTTGTTCTACTTTCCCTCCAACCAAGTTTAACTTACCCTTATATGGTTCTTTTTCCCTTTTACACATAAGTATTTTATTTTCTTCTTTATTATAAACTAATATTACATTTAATTTTTTCATAATCATGCTCCTTAGTTTTCATTACAAACTATATATCCAATCCTACATCTAATAATTTACTTCTCAAATCTTCTAATGCTTTTCTTCTAGAACTTATTCTATTTTTTCCTTCTATTGATAACTGTGCTAGAGTTTTTCCATTTTCTAATTCAACTATTTCATCAAATCCAAAACCATTTTCTCCTCTTGGTTCTTCTGATACATATCCTTCTATATTAGCCACAGAACAAACTGTTTTTTTACCATCTGATAATGCTATTGCTGTAACAACTTTTATTTTTCTTTGTTCCTTTGTAACACCTTTTAATTTTTCTATTAATGCTAGATTTCTTTCTCTAATAGTTCCATTATGCCATCTTTTTGTAAATACTCCAGGAAAGCCATCTAGATATTCTATTTCTATTCCAGAATCATCAGCAATACACATTTTTCCATTAAGAACTTTTGCTATTGTTTCTGCTTTTTTTATTGCATTTCCTGCAAATGTCTTTTGATCTTCTTCAACATCTATGTCAATTTTCATTTCTTCCATTGGAACTATTTTAAATTCTTTTAATATATCTTGCACTTCTCTTATTTTTCCTTTATTTTCTGAAGCAATTACTATTTCTTTCATTTTTTAATTTTCCCCTTAATTTATACCGTAATTTCAAAATTTTCTGTTTTATATAACATAAAGCTTTTCTAATTTTTTTCCACATAATAAAACACATTACAAACATCTTTAAATCCTATCTTCCTATATAGGTTTGCAGGATAAAATCCTTCTTCTGTCTGTAAAAAAGCTAGTTTCTTATTTTTTTCTTTACAAGTTTGTAATTGTTGTTTAATAACTTCTGTGCCTATTCCTTTGCCTCGATATTCTTTCATAATTGCAATTCCATAAATTCCAAATATTTCATCATCATATACATTTACTGTACATCCGATAATCTCTGAATTTACTTTTACAAAGTAAAATTCTCTAGTATATTTTGATTTATTTTCTTTATTATAATTTCGATATAAATCTAAATATCCCTTGTCAAAGTCTCCATAAGGATCTGATTCATCACCTGTAGAAAATGCTTTATATGTTATTTCTGCTAATTTTTTCATATCATTAGTTTTTTCTAATTTCACCTCAAACGGAGTTTTTGAATCTATTTTTTCTACATTTTGAAAATCATCATATATTTGCCACACTTCATTGCTAACTTCTTCATATCTATTCTTATCAAAAAACAAATCTCTATCATTATAAATATTAGATATTGGGGTAATAATATAGCATGGTTTTCTATTCACTTTTTTCATTTCTAACTTCACATCATTTTCTATATTTCTGAAATTTCCATTGAATTTTATATCTGTTACATAATTGCAATCATAGTCTTTAACATATTTGCTGTATGCCATTGTATAAAAATCTTTTTTTATTACTTTATCTATATACAATCCCTCATTAGCATAAATATAAAACTCATTTAGTTTTTCTAACAATTTTCTTTTATCCATATCCAAATTTCTTCTCCATTTGCTTTATACTATCTCAAATATATAAATAAGTTTTAATTTAATACTTTATTTATTCTCTTTCATTTTCTTTAAGTTCTTTATACAATAATTTTTCTCTTGAACAAGAAAAATTTATCAATATTCCTCTATCTTCATATCCAGCATTAATATAAGCTTTATTTGATGCAGGATAGTTATAATCTGTATATAGCAATGGTACCAATCCTTTAGATAATAATTTATTAGTTACTTCATATATTAAATTTGTTGCATAACCATTTCCACGTTCTTCAATTGGAGTAAAAACATGATTTAGTCTAGCTTGT
Organism: Candidatus Scatovivens sp.; assembly: GCA_051891335.1. Classification (GTDB taxonomy): domain Bacteria; phylum Bacillota; class Clostridia; order TANB77; family CAG-508; genus Scatovivens. Next base: position 21,255 of record JBJFFD010000003.1, on the reverse strand, counting down.
CCATTATCCTCTTTATACATTACCATACATACGATTTTCCCTCCTAAATCTCTCCATACGTAAAATCTTTTAGATTCAATCATTTCTCTTGCATCTTTTTCTGCTTGCTCTCTGCTTATCGAATCTACACCATTCATTTCGTTACAATCATCAAACCAATATTTTGCAATGATATGTTGTTCTTCAGCATTTGGTATTGATAAACTTCCATCACAATTTTTTGGTTTTTTAGTTTTTTCACAAAACAAAAAAAACATTTCAAAATAATCATCCGTATTTAATTCCATTAAACCACTTTTTACAAGCAAATCATAAAATTCTTTTTTACAAGTAAATTTATCTTTTTTTCTATTTGTTAAATATAATTTCATAGCTTGTTTGATTTCCGGAAGTAAATTAATATCAAGGTTATCTCTAGTCCATATCCATGTTGGAAGTCCCTCTGCACCTCTACATAATACGTAATTTTCTTCATCACTATATAATTGTAATGTTTCACTTTCTAAATTTTTAGTTAATATATTGAATTTATATTTTTCTTTCTGAAATTCTAAAGAATTAAATATTTTACTATTTTTATCAATCCTCTTCATTATCTAATACTCCTTTTTTATATTACTACTATATAAATAAAATTTATTTCATTTACTTCTTAATAAACCAAGTTTCTATTTGAAGCTGATAAAAAAATCCATGAAATCATTTTATTGTCTATAAAAGCACCATTTTAATTTTTTTGTTTTTCTATTATATATCTATAAATTTCTCCCAAATTATTAACTTCTTTAATATAATCATTTTCTTCTAATTTAACTAAGTTTGTATCTCTAAAATATAATGTTTTTATTTGATTGTCTACTAATTTTTTTATAATTTTCCAATCATCATCAATCATAATGTCTACTTTTTCGTTTTTACAAATTTTTAATTTATCTTCAACTTTCCAATAATATTTATCAAATTTAATATTGTTTTATTATAGTAATCTTATTGCATAATCTTTCATTTCTTTTATAAATCCACCTCTTGCAGTGATAACAACAAATTCATGCCTTTAACTTTTTAATATATTATATATACCTATAAATCCTGACATTAGATTACTTTCTTTTAATACTTTTAAAAAGTATTTTTCAATAAATTCTTTTTCTTGTTCATCTGTCCAATTATATCTAGCTTGAAATTTTGGTTCTTCTTTGTTTATTAAATTGTTTCCTTTTAAAGTATCTATATCAAATATTTATTCATAAGTTCTAAATGTTGTTTCACTATCTATTACTACTCCATCTAAATCTATTCCTGTTTTCATTGCTATCTCCTATTCAATATAATTATTTATGTCTATTTTATATCACAAATTTAAATTTCACTCAATCAAATTCACCAAATTTTACATTAAATATTACTTGTTCTATAAATAGTGGTCTAATAATATTTATGTGTTTAAATAACTGATGTTTTGACGTGTAAATTAAATCCAAATTGATAAAAAAATGCACCTGAAAGTTTTACTTACAAGTGCATTCAGATTGTTGCGAAATTTTATTGTATAAAATTTTGAAACAATCTGTTCTTCTATTTCTTAACTCTTCTAAACTCCCCTTGTATCTTTCTCTCCATCTATATATTGTTTTTTTACATTCGCAAAATTTAATTGATGCTTTTGTTACTCCATATTTATATGAAAATTTTACTATAGACTCTTTATATTTTAACTTTTGTGTGATATTATTACTCACAAGAGAGCACCTACGATATCGTTTTTTTGTGGTTATTTAAACAATATCATTTTTGGTACTTTCTTTCAATATTTTATTTTCAATTTACATGTGACATATCTATTTTAAACCTATACATATTGTATTTGCAATTCCACTTTGTATATGCTAAACTTGACATGGTATCATATGTAGTATTTTCATCTTTAGTTTTTTTACTGAATATATTATTCATGATACGCAACTCCCTTCATTTTTTATCAATTATGCATCAAAACATATTGATATTATATCATGAAGGGAGTTGCTTTGTTACAAAGCTAAATCCTACGTCACTACCGGCATAGCCGGAAGATTATATACATATGAAAATCCCCCAGTTATGCTGGGGGATAATTATTTTTATTCTTCTTGTTGTTTGCCATTATAATCAAACACCGTTCTTCTTGCACCATTTCCTCTATATGCAATCAGAACTTCATGAAATGGTTCAATTCTTCTCCAAACGCACTCAAGAATACTACTTCCATCGTATCTAAAAAATCCTTGTAAGCCATTTCTTGATACCAGAATTCCTTGTTCATACAGTACAATTTTATTCCATTCACATGGTAAAATCTGATTCCCTTCATAATCAAAAAGAGCAATCTGTGAATATTTATATGGTAAAACAAATTCTCCATTTAAAACAATCTTGTCCCATTCACAGTTCAATATTTTTTTGAATGTAATTCTGTTGTACATTCCGTACAACTCATTTTTCTTCACTACTATTGCATTTGTTTTGATAGTAATAGTATCAAATGAATCATTTAATACATTTTCACCTTTTTCATTCCGAAGAATCTGTTCAATTCTCAACACTAGAAGAACCTCCTTGTATGAATAGAGGAGAGAATAGAAATTTCTATAATCTCCTCTATAGTGTACTAACACTTACTGCCTAATTGTCCGGATAGCATCCTCAAGAGGAAGTTTCAACTGTTTGCCTGTCTTCATATCCTTCAAAGTGTACAGACCAGTTGTTCTTTCTTCTTCGCCAATGATGATAACAAACGGAATACGCCACTTGTCAGCATATTTCATTTTTTTCTTCATCTTGCCACCTTCAAAGTAGATGTCAGTGTTAATTCCAACTGCTCTCAATGCACTTGCAACTTGCAAGCAGCAATCTACATCTGAATCCATTGGAATAATAAGAACATCAGATACAGATTCTCTGTCTGCTTTTACCGCGTCCATCTGAGTTAACTGATAGAACAATCTTGTCAAGCCTATGGAAATACCTACACCCGGCAATTTCTTATCAGTGTAATATTCAGCAAGGTTGTCAAAACGTCCGCCAGAGCAAACACTTCCGATTTTTCTGTAGTCGTTCAAGAAAGTCTCATATACTGTTCCAGTATAATAATCCAATCCTCTAGCGATTTTCAGGTCAATCGTAAAATACTCCTCAGGGACACCCAAAGCACGAATGTATCTAACTACATCCGAAAGTTCCTGTACTCCAACATAGAATGTATCGTCTGTTACACCAAGTTCATTCAATGCATGAAGTTTTTCATCAACTGTTCCGTCAATAGAAACAAAATTGATGATAGCATCAATTGCCTCAGAATTGATACCTATGGCTTCGAGTTCGCTCTTGACAGCATCTTCACCGATTTTCTCGATTTTGTCAATAACACGTAGAATATCTGCAGCCATATCAGACAAACCAAGACTGCCGAATAATCCGTTCAGGATTTTACGATTGTTGATGCAAATGGTAAAATTGTCGAATCCAAGTTCTTTAAACGTGTTATAGATAATGCTAGGGATTTGAGCATCATTAATGGTACTCAATTCGCCATCCCCAATAATATCGATATCGCACTGATAGAACTCACGGTATCTACCCTTTTGGGCCTTTTCACCACGATACACCTTACCAATCTGGTATCTCTTGAACGGGAATGCCAAATCGTTGTAATACTGTGCAACATATTTGGCAAGCGGTACAGTAAGATCAAACCTCAAAGAGAGGTCCGAATCGCCTTTGTTAAAGCGATAAATCTGCTTTTCAGTTTCGCCTCCTGCTTTAGCAAGAAGTACCTCAGAAAGTTCAATGACAGGGGTGTCCAACGGAAGAAAGCCAAAGCGTTCATACGTACGCTGTATGGTTTCTTTCATTTGGTCGAACTTAACCTGATCGTTAGGGCTTAATTCCATAAAGCCAGGTAATGTTCTGGGTTCTACTTTGTTAGCCATATTCGTAGCTCCTTTCAAGTTTTGTTTGTGTTAGTATGAAAGAGACCATTGCCCCTTCAAAATGCAATTTTGCACATACATATTCTACTATATTTCACATAATATGTCAACATTTTATTGATTTATTTTTACTTGTATGTTAAAATTATTCATATACATTTTTTGTATATGATATTTTTTAGAAAGGAAGTATTTTATTATGAAAGCATGCATCAAAAATCTCGATGACTTTACGGAATATTCACGTATTTTTAAGGTCTTCGAAAGTTTCCCTTTCTTTGAGAAATGGACTGAGGAAGAAATTCGGGAAGAATTCGATTTAAACGTAGCCAACGGTCATATTTTCGGTTATTACGAAGATGGAACTTGTGTTGCATTTATTTCGATGAGAAATCAGCAACCTAGTGAACATCCCGTTCACTATGGACATGAAAGTAAAGTGCTATATCTTTCAGATTTAGCAGTTCTTCCCAAGTATCGTCAGCGTGGTATCGCGACTCAACTTTTAGAACATGCACTTAATGTTGCTGTTTCTGAAGGATATAAATTCTCATATCTGCGTATTAACGACAACAACCCTATGGCATTTGGCATTGCAAAAAAACAAGGATTTCGTAAAGAGCACGATTACTGTCAAATTGTAACTCGTCCTCATACCAGAGATGCTTCAAAGCATCCTGAAGAATTCCGTATTTTTATGTCAAAAGAACTCTAAGTCCATAAAACAATGGTATCGCCTGAGGTTAATTAACTCCTGCGATACCATTTCTATATATCAATTATTATTCTCTTTGCACTATTGTCAGTTTTTATATTTCCTAATATACAAGCACTTTCTATAATCCCCTTATTAAAAATAACTCTTGCTGTTATAATTTGATTTGATGGTTGAATAATATCAAGATTTTGACTTTTATTATGTTTTATAGCTTGTAATATTGTAACAGCAGTTGTTCCACTTCCACAAGCAGTTTCATAGAACAAAGTATTTATGCTTTTAACCCATACAACAGGATGTATCTTTATTTTTTCATTTACATCTTCTATAAAAATGACTCCTATAGCTTCCGCGTCCTTTATTTTATACTCCTTCAATATATTCATTGCATTAGCTTTAATATTCTTTTTGTCTAATAAATATTGTTTAGATACTTCTTTTTCCAATATTATATATTTAATACCATTCATTATAATTTCATAAATCCCATTGTCTATTGCATTTATAAAATCCTTACCAGAATATAATGGAATTTCAGACCAAGCCCTTTTGTTTTCATCCACACCTGCTTTCATTACCATATTGTTAGAGACATTTATTTTAATTTCGCCTTTATTACCTTTCAAGTAATGATATGCGGCACTTCTTGTAGCATTACCACAAAATTCTCCTCCTGCCATATTTAGCTTAAATTTATCTAAACTTATAAATCCTACCTGTTCTATATTAGAATGCATACTCATAATTTTATCATTTAATATTTTCTTTGTTTGTTCATCAATATTGCTACCTTCAACCAATGCTGTATCATTTCCGCACGGACTATATAAATAATATGTAAATTCTTTTCTCATTATACTTTTCCCCTTTATGAAACAAAAAAAGTGTTTTGGTAATTTCTCACCAAAACACTTTTTTCAACATCTCTTTAATCATTTTTTGGTGATATTTTTTCCATGCTAAATAAAACCAAATGATGATGGTGTATTGAAGGGAATATTTTATTATTATTGATTATATTTAACATATTTATCACCTCTATTTATAATATTTGTATATTATACTATATGTTTTTTTTAAAGTCAAATCTTTTTATCTTTCTTCTTCATCATCATCGTATTGAGTTCTACATTGTACTGCTGTTTGTGTTGACAGTGCTGGAGCAACTGGTTTTGATTTTTCTAAATTTAATACTTTTTTCTGTATGTAATCTAATTTTCTTAATGTAGTTGTAGTATCATTTTCATCTTGTTCAACTGGTATAAGATAAAACATTTCTTCGAATAGTTTTACAATATTTTCTTCCCAGCTTTTAATTACTTTCTTTTTACTTTTTGTATCTGGTAATGATCCAACAAATTTTTCTATACTTCTTCCATTTAAAACAGGTCTAGTTTGTGATGGAGTAACAGTATATGGAACTGTTCTGTTTCCATTTTCCAAATCTATTGCACATGGAGTATATAAGAAAGAATATTTGTCTTGTGGAAATACATATCTATACATATGGTCAAAATAATACTCATTTAAATGCCCTTTATTTATAAGCTCAACAACATTTTCTTTACTTACTAGATCCATAGGAGATTTTTTGTCCGTTATCCAACCTAGTTTTATTCTTGTGTCTTCTTTATCATATAAATATTTCATTCCTGCCAATTGTAATGCTGTATATCTTCCAATTTCATCGAAATTAGGAACTTCAGAAAATTCCGATAAAATTGCATCTACATACCCTTTAATATTATTAAATTCTCTTGAATTATGATAATCATGTGAAAAATTCAATTGATATTTATCTTCTAAATGTAAATTTCTAATTAAATTTTGTACTATAAATTCTTCTTGTGCTATTAATCTTTTTCTTTTCTCTTCATCGATGTTATATCCAACAGTAGAAATTTCGTGTATTACTTTCTTAAATCCTAGTTGTCTCTGCAACCATAATGCAGTCAGTACAGTATTTAAAAATTCTACACCAAATCCTGAACTAGCTTCATTTACTGAAGCTAAACCTGTCCCAAAATATAATGTACTATTTTTAATTTCATCTTTTGTAAGAGTTTCGTCTAAAAACATTGCTTTTCCAGTATTTTTGAAAGTCGAAAATGTTTCTAATCTTTTTCTTAAATTTTCCAATGTTACTCTCCCCTTACATTTATCATTAACATAATTACTTGAGCATTATATCATTATATTTAAGAAAAAGCAATATTGTTTTAATATTTTTTAAACCTATAGTTTTAATATTTTTTAAACCTATAATTTTAGTATTTTCTAAAACTATAGCATATATAAACTCAAATAGTAATATAAAAAAATTAAGGTTGATTCAATCTGAATCAACCCATTTTAGATGGGGTGGAATACGGGGTTTGAACCCGCGACCTCTGGAGTCACAATCCAGCACTCTAACCAACTGAGCTAATTCCACCACGGTTATCATCCAAAAATATATTAAGAAATCCTTAATACTTTTTTATATTAACATACAAAAGCAAAAATGTCAATACTTTTATGTAAATTTTTTCAAAAAATATAAAAATGTGCATTCAAAAAATAATGCAATGTAAAATCAATATATAATTTATGTAATAAATTTAAAAACTAAATGATATATTTTAGAGCTTATAATCCAAAGTATCTCTATCTAAATAATTCTATAAAAAATAAAGTACCAATTTTCAGGAACTTTACTTAGGATTCTCTTTAACTATTTCTCTTATTTTTATAATTTTCATATATCTACTAATTGCATTCAACATACCATGTTTGTTAATTATGAATAATTGAGTTTTATATGTTTGAGTATAACTGACTACTACATAATAAACACTCTTGATAGTTCTATGTTTATCATACATATATACTTTAACAAAAAATTAATCAATTCTCCACAACTGAAATTTTCCTGTAATTTCATTTACATCTTTAGTATTGCCATATATAATTGCTCCCAAATATTCTAATTGTTCATTTTCTTTATTACTTATAGAAGCTACAAGTTCATCATCTGTTCTAGTATCTAACATATCTTTAGGATAATCTGCAACTAATAAATTTGGGTTTTCTTTTGCTTGATCTATCGCTTTTCTTAATTTACTAGCTTTTACTTTAGTTACAATAAATGGAAATTGACTAATTCCTAAATGATTGATATTTGATTTATCAGTAATAATTGGTTTGCCCATAATTTCATCTTGTGAATACTTTCCTATAGAAATAGCTAGATGCCCAATAACATTAAGTGCAACTGAGGCATCTACATTTGTAGCAATAATTCCAACAATTTTTTTATCTTCATAATTCATAATTTTATTTCCCTTTCTTTTTCTATTATACAGCTCATACCATAAATATGGTATGAGAAAACATATTCTCCTTAAACAACCTTAGTATATTTTTTATCTATTTCTATAAATATTTACTGTTTATATGATATATTTAAGTATCTACTGAATAGTTGTTCTTTCTTTATATATCAAGGTTTATCTTAAATTTAGTAAACATACGCATTCCACATGACTAGAAGCCCCATCGTTGAAAGGTGTTTTTTACCCTGTTTGTTGATTGTTAACAGGTCATTAGTTATTTAATGTGACTTTGACTGTTATCTTCGTTTTCAATTTTTTCTGTAAACTTCCATCAGGTTGTTTCTCAAATGAAACAAAATTCTGAAAACTATCAAATTGTAAAATAAGTACCTCTTCACTAGAAATTAAGCTATCAGTTTTCGCCTTTATTTTATCATATTCAAAACCACTTTTAAATACAAAGTTAATTACATAAGGATCTTTTTCTCCATTATCTTTTACTTCTCCTATTATAGCTTTATGTACAAGTGCTTCAAATATTTCTTCATCAAATTCTTCAAGTCTTAAATCCTCTTCCTCAAAAAAGGCTTTTATCTTGTTTCTACCAGAATTCATTATTGCTTCGTCTTCTACATCTCTTGACAGTTCTTCTTGCTGTTTCTCTATTTTCTTAATTTTTTTATTTAATTCATCTTTTCTTGATGCATACATTTCCTTATCTATTGTACCATCTAAAACTAAATTTAACAACTTATTTTGTTTGTCCTCTAAATTTTGTTTTTCTAGTTCTAATTTTTCAATTATACTTTTCGCATTATTCTGAGCTAGTATATCGTCAATTTTATCAATAAAATTTTTGATAATTTCTTTATTGTCATTAGTTAATATTCTATATGCTTCTACAAAACAATTTTCTATTATTTCCTCTTTTAGTATTTTAGAATCAGGACAAAATCTTTTGCCTTTCTTTACATATTTCATACATTGCCAAGCTCTTTGTGAATAGTTTGTATGTGGATATAAATTTTTTCTTACATAATGTTCGCCACAGAATCCACAATATAACATACTACTAAAAGGATACATTCTACTATAATTACTTCCTTTTCTACCTGTCTCTCTAGTTACTCTTCTAGAGTTTAGAATATATTGAGCTTTTTCATAAACCTCCAAAGGTATTATTGGCTCGTGATGTTCTTCTATATAATACTTGTCCTCTTCTCCCATATTAGTAACTCTTTTATGTGATATAGGATCTAATGTATAAGTTTTTCCCATTAGAACGTTTCCTATATATTTTTCATTTCTTATTATTCCTCTAACAGTTGATTCTGACCAAGTATTTTCACCTTTTGGACTCTTATGCCCTAGCTCTGATAATTCTCTAGCAATAACTGTTGATCCTGCTCCTTCACAATATCTTCTAAATACATATTTCACAATTTCTGCTTCTTCTTCATTTATAGACATTGTATTTGTTTTGTAATCATATCTGTAACCTAGACAATTATTGAATCCTACTAGTTCACCCCTCTCCATTTTCATTTTTAATCCCAACTTTACATGAGTTGAAATATTTTCACTTTCCTGTTGTGCTATAGAGCTTAATATAGTTAAAAGAAGTTCTCCTGCCATTTCCAATGTATTTATATTTTCTTCTTCAAAGATTATTGCAATGTTCCTTTCTTTTAACTTTCTGACATACTTTAATGTATCTACAGTATTTCTTGCAAAACGAGAAATTGATTTTGTCATTATCAAGTCAATTTTCCCCTCTAATGCATCTGTTATCATTCTCATAAAGTCATCTCTTTTATAATCAAGTGTACCACTTATAGCCTCGTCTGCATAAATTCCTGCAAATGACCAGTTTGAATTAGTTGTAATCTTCTCCTTGTAATATTTTAATTGAGAATCATAACTATTTTTTTGTTCTTCTGAATCTGTACTTACTCTACAATATGCACATACTCTCAATCTTTCGTTATAGACATTCCCAGTTTTCCTATCGATTCTACCATCGACCTTTTTTATTACTTTTACCTGCAACGGTTCCTCCAATCCAACTGTGTCTTCCCAGTTTGTATTATAACTCTCTTTTAATTCTTTCTCAAATCATTTCATGCTAAAATATGATATTCTTTTATAATTTTTTCCTTTAGCATTTTGTAATTATATTCAGTAATAAGATTATTTTTAAATAATTTCTTTAATGCTTGTAATTCAATACTTCCAATAATATATGCATTTTTAATCTTTTGATTTATTACTTGTTTTTGCATTTTTACCTCCACCTTATTTCCAATTAATACGTTTAGGCACATCACTGCCTACAACAATTCCTCTTTTTAATACATAACTCTGACTCTTTGAATTAAAGTCATATATTGATGGATTCCAATCTCTAAAAGCTCTATTACTTATTGGCTTTCTTCCACCTGACAACTCTCTACTTGCTTGTTCGTGAGCTTTTTTTAATATTACATAATCTGTATCCGAACTTTTCTGTTTTCTTTTAGAAGTCATATATTGTTTTGTAAATTCTCTATTTTTGCTCTTGTTTTCCTTTTTCCTAATTTCCTTTTCTTCAGGATATCTAGTATCCTTTTGTAAAACTTGCGTAACTGCACTCTTTGAAATTCCAAGATGCTTTGCAATATCTACCACTCTCAATTTATTTTCAAAATATAATTCAATAATTAACTCTTTATTACTTCTCATAGGTTTTAAACTACCTCTACTTAACTTTTTACTAACAACTTTTAGATATAAAGAAACTAATAGAGCCAAAATACAACTCTACTTAATCTCTAAATCTTTCATTGCTTTTTTGAATTCTTTCTTAGTCATCTTACTGAGTGGTTTTACTTTTTTATATCTCCTATGCTTTTTCTTTAATCCAATGAATATTGCAAAGGAGATAAACAATAATGTTATTATTAAAAAATACCTCATATTTTACTTCCCCTTTACAATAACATTGGCAAGTCTTTTAACCTCTTTTGTCCCAAATTTGCTATGTAACATTTTAATCTCACTTCGCAGTTCTCTTGCATTTATTTCTGTTCCACTATGTTGTAAGGTATGTACTGCTAATTGTGCATAAGCAATTGCTGTATCAAGATCAATTAACTCTTCTGATTTGGACTCCATATAGACACCTCCTTTACATTTCGCTCATAGGAGTCCAAAAATTTTGCTCTATGTTTCATTTTTTGAAAAATTTTTTAAATTTTTTTATTTTTTTCTATTTTTAGATAATTCCCTCCATATATTTAACTTTATCTCTTGGCATAAATCTTCATCAAATTTGTAATGTAACTTTGATTTACTTATTATTAAAGGATTATAATCTTCTATAATTTTTATTATTTCTTCATCACTTAAATTAAAATCATTAAACATTGTCTCCACCTCCAATTAAAGCTTTCATTACTTTATCTAATGCATCTGTTTTGATTCTCCAAGCTGTTGTTCTACTTATTTTCATTTCTGTTGCAATCAGACTTATAGGCTTGTCTTCTTTATATAAAGAAAAAAGCATCATCTTTTCTTTTAAAGACAATGCTTTTATAACTTTATACAATTTATTGTTTGAAATAACTTTTTCAAATTCAACAGCTGATTCAATCTCTTTTTCACATTTATTAATTACAGCCTCCAATACTGATTCTGCCTCAATATCCTCATAATCACACAAATCCACATTTATATCATTAATGAAGTCATAGTTATCCCTTATATATTTTCTTCTTGTATTTAGTATTATTTTTTTTAAATAAGATTTTTCTTCTTTTGTAAGGCTCCCTTCTAAATAATCCTTTCTTTCCATATAACCATTCTCCAATCTTTTCAAATTGGACAATGTCGTTAATATTAGAAAGAATTCATTTTATTGAGTTTTATTTAATTATATTAATTCTTTTCCTATCCACTCATATATATACTCCTCCTAAAAAAAACAATAGTCAATAATGTAATGCTAATATTCATTCTATCATTGGTACATTGATATTTCTCATCTGAATATTCTTCCTAACATTAAAGACTATTGTCCTAGAGAATGATATATCATATTTTTTTCAACTTTGCTAAAAATGGTGTAAAGTAGTATGTTTTGGTGTATTTTGGTGTTTTTGTTCGTTTTTTGTTCGTTTTAGATATTTTTGCCATTTTTTTACTTTTTTCGTTGTTCTCTAGCTGTTTGTTGATTTTTAACTGATTTTATGATATAATCTGACCAATAAAATAACTTTTCTTTAGCAAAAATATGGAGGGTACGCTTATGGTTACAAGAATTATGGTTGCTGAAGATAACGAAGAAATATTTGAGTATTATAAGAATATTTTTTCCAAATGTACTAATGTAGATATCATCGCATATACCAAGGATGGAGAATCTACTATAGAAATGTACAAAAAGTTTAAGCCTGATGTTCTATTTTTAGATTTAGGATTGCCAAAGATAAATGGACTCGATATTATAAACACATTGTCTGAATATGAAGGAACAGAAAGCAAATGTAATATTGTAGTTATATCAGGAGATGCATATTTAAGGCATTCTTTATATAATACAAAAAAAGTATATAGAATTATTCCTAAACCTGCATCTGACGAATTATTGAATAATACTATACAATCTATTCAAAAAGATTTAATTATGGATGAATTTCCTCAAGAAAAATGGAATGATACTTTAAGGAAATTAAACATCAATCCATATTTAAAATCTAGCAAGTTATTGACTGATATAATTAAACTTACTTATTGTGATGTTGACCTACTTGACAATATGCAACAAATTTATATTATGATGTCTTTAAGATATTCTTGTTCACCTAGCAAAATTCAATCGAGATTAAGAAGCTGTATAGATACAGCTAATCGTCTTTCAACAAAAAAGTCATTTGACTTAATATTTGACATTGATGATTATAATAACAATATGCTTATTTCTCCAAAACATTTTATAAGTGGTATTATTACATATTTAAAAAAATAGTTTTATAGATCATAATGGGGCTATATTCCCCATTTCTTTTTTGCTAAAAAACTGGTATTTTTTTGAAATCTTTTTAAAAAATAGCCTCTTGTTAATATGATAGCAACAGGTTTTGTGAATAATATTATAAAATTGTTGCAATAGTAATAACAGGAAAGGTGAGTTTGTTGAAAATAAAAAAAATCAATGGAAAATTAAACATTATAGGTAAAAATCTTCGTAAATACAGAGAGCTTCGTGGATTAACTCAAAGACAATTAAGTGCTAAATTAGAATTATTAGGTTTAACTATATACCATACAGATATTCATAGAATAGAACATTTTAATAAAAGTGTAAAAGATTATGAATTAAAAGGCTTTTGTATTGCTTTAAATATTAGTTTAGATGATTTATATGAAGATACAGATAAAGAATACGAATGAGATGTCAATTATCTCATTCGTTTTTTTAATATTTTTCTTAATTTATCAAAGAAGTTTCTATCTTTAATATTTGGAACTTCTTGTTTTGTTTCTACAATAGCACTTGGATATACATCATTATATATATATGATAATCTATCCATTAAATCTTCTGTTCTAAATGGTTTAGGTAAAAAGTATCTAATCCCGATTTCTCTTAATTCATCAATATATCCATATACTCCTGCAGACACGATAAAGAATAGTGGAGAATTTTCTTTATTATTATACTCTTTTATTATATCCAGCCCACCCCAGTCTCCTTTTCTTTTTAGGTCTGTTATTACTAAATCAGGTTTTAGATTTTCAATTAAATTCCTTTCAGAGTCTCTATCATTGGCTATGCCAATAACTTTGTATTTATCGTTTTCTTCAATCCATCCTTTCATTACATTAACCATACTCGTATTATCATCTGCAATTATAATCTTTAAAACTTCGCTCATTATAACACTCCTTCTGTTGCTAATGTGACACCAAGATGGATAAAAAAATATACTATTTTATTACTTTTATTTGATTAATACATTTCTTACATACATATTTTCCACAAAATTCATTCAAATCTTTTTCATTTTCACATATTAAACAATTCGAAACATCTTTCTTCAAGATTATTTTGTTTCCATCTACATAAATCTGCAATCCGTTGCCCTCTGCTATCTCAAGATTATCCCTTATTTCTTTTGGAATTACGATTCTTCCAAGTTCATCTACTTTACGAATAATTCCTGTACTTTTCATTCTTATTATTTCTCCTTCGTTTTTTCTTCAAAATATTTGACAAAAGCCTCCCACTCATCTAGAAATCTCTCATCTTCTCTATTTTGCTTCAAAAAGTCATCTACTTTTTTTCTTTCTTCAGCGAATATAGACATTTTAGTTCTTGTTTTGTTTAATAATTGTATAGTTCGAGTTTGTAAATCTTTAATTCTTTCAACATTCATAATTCATCACTCCCCATCTATCAGTTATAATAATTAATTATAGCAAATAGCAAATGAAAAGTTTGTCGAAAATTGTATTTTTTGGAAAAAAACAAGAATTTTCTTCACATTTAGCAACTACTATTTAGTATAGCATATATTCCAAATTTCTACAAGTGTATTACTTAGCAAAAGTGAAGTTTTTTGTTAGTTTCTTCACATTTAGCAAGTATAACAAAAATTTTTCTTGGTATACTTTTATAAGGAAAGGAATTGATGCTATGCAACTTTCAACGGCAATTCGTAAAAGAATAAATAATTTATTAAAAGAAAATAATATGAATGTTTGGAAATTATATAAAGCAACTGGTGTACCTGCCTCTACACTTTCATACTTTATGAATGGAAAAAGAGAATTGATAAACCTAAAAACACTATTGCATATATGTGAAGGATTCAACGTCACTTTAAAAGAATTTTTTGATGATACAATTTTTGATGATGTAGAACAAGATTAAAAGACTAATATGTTTAACATATTAGTCTTTTTTTGTATATTATTAGCATAAATAATACTTATAAATAGTCGTCTATATAAATTGTAATTTATCTATATTCTTAATCAATTATTTACAATTTCTTCTGGTATTTTAATTTTTCTTAATTCTTCATAATTATATGTTCTATAATTTACATTATCTTTATTATAGTAATTATTTTGGAAATAATATGTTAATGTTGTCCCATCATAATATTCAATTATATAATATTGTCCATTATCGCTAAACATAACATCAACTTTTTCTCCAATTTCTATATTATTAAGTGCTTCTATTATTTCTTGTATTAATTCTTTGTTTTCTGTCTTATAATAAATATATCCTCCCTCTGTTTCTTCTTTCAGCATGACATATGAAATATTATCAATATCATTTATTGTTACACTGTTATTTATTTTTTCCGTTTTATTGTTATTAACATTTATAGAGTAACAAATTGCAATAACAATTAAAATTATTATAAATATAAATAAAAAATACTTTTTCAATTATTTCTCCTAAATTTTTATTTTTCAATATATCCTGTTACTTTTTCTGTATACATATTATCGGTAATTGTTTGGTATCTTTCTCCTGTATAGTCATCAGTAAATCCATTATATGCTTTATATATTTCACCAGTATCAGTATCATATACTCTTTCATAGCCTAATGTTGCATCACTTTGTTTTTGACTCATTATATCATAAGATTTTTGTCTATTTTCCCAAGCTTGATTATATGAATCGTATGCTTGTTGCATTTGAGCATTTATTGATAACGCTTGTTGTGTTTGTGCATTTCCATCATCTATAGTTTGTTTAACATAACTATCAGTAAATTCTATTGAATTAATAGATTCTGATAGAATATCTTTATAATTGATAAAATTATCTTTATCTGCAGTAATAGCCATAATATCATAAACCATATAATAAGAATAATCTATATTGCCATAATATAAATTACCAAAATTAACAATAGATGCTAAGAATAAACCTTCGCCCTCTTTACCAGTATCTCCTGTAAATGTACCTCTTAAAACTTTGCTATCTAAAGCAAGAGATTTCATACTTGTATTCGACTCAGCCTCCTCAACTTTGGTAAAATTACTAAATGTAGGAAAATTAGCCCCAGCAAGCTCACCAAATGATTTTTCATAAGCTGCTATTTCATTAAACTTTTGATAAAATCCTTCGGTAGTTGGATTTGATAAAACAACAGCTTGTGTAAACATCTTCCAAGCTTCTGCATTACCAAGTGATGCATATTCTTTCCAAAACTGTTTTCCATTCTCACTTTTTAATAAAGGTTGCATCTTTAATTGTAAAAAAATTTGATTATTAGAATTATTTTGATCATATACTCTAATTACATAATACATTCCCGTGCCCGAAGCATCTACTTTCCAACCCACAGGTTTTTTCATACTAAATGCAGAGTTTGAATAATCTTCTAAAGTTAATTCACTTGCCTCTGTTTTAGTAATTTTTACCTCATTTCTTGTAAATATATTATCTATTCCTTTATTATTTGTTCCAACATCGCTTGTTCCTTTATCTTTAGATAATAACACTGCCACTAGAGATACTGCAAGTATTATAACTAAAGCAATTAAAACTATAAAAACTATTTTTTTATTCTTAATCTTTTCCATAATAAACTCCCCTTTAAGTTATATAATTTTATATTTTCTTTGCGTGTAAAACAACTCTGTATTTATTATTGTTTGCACAAGTTGATAAAGTTAAAACTGCATCTTCTTTATTTACATCAACATTAAAGTCCTTTTTACTTCTTTTCTTAATTGTTTGGGCAAATGTATTAAATTCTATTTCTGTATCAAAGCTTGTTTGTATATAATAATCTTCTTTTTCGATTTGATAAACCGAAAAAACTTCATAGACCTGTGTTTCATTTTCAGTTATTAAAGTAATATACTTATTATCTTCATTATTATACCAATCTTCATTTATAACCCACTTTAGACTACCAAACATTGAATCATCTCTCATATTATGTCCATATATAACTAAATTTTTATCTGTTCCATCAACTTTATTTTTATAGTCTGCAAATATCCAACCAGCAGAATTATATTCTTTATTAAAATTATGTGTTAAATAATAATCATTGTCAGTAGTCTTTACAACTGTAGTTTCAATATTAGTTCCATTTACTTTTAACCATGCTACTATATCTGAATTTTTTTCTTTTAATTTTTCAAAATCTACTGCATATTTTTCATCTTCTTTTGTTTCATCAACTGTAACAAATTCTGCTATCTCATCTGATATTTTTTTATTGTTTTGATTATTCATATACCATATAACTATTTTTGTACCAGAAAAAAATAAAAGTATAATAAAAATGCATAATAAAATTATACTTGGAATGTTTGTTTTTTTCTTATTATAGTGTTTTGCTTTAGCCATATATGTGTACTCCTTTAAAAAAGGGGACTAACAAACTTGAGCTAGTCCTCTTTTAATCATTTTTATTTATTGTTTTTAACTTTTTTCTTGTTTATTATAAATATTCCTAAAATTCCTGTCAAGGCTAGTGCAAATATTATGATAAACATTATTATATTATCTCCTGTTTGTGGATTAGTTGATATTGTATCTGTATTTACTGCAACTGTTTTACTAGCTATTGCGTAATTTGAGAAACTTGATGTTTTAAATGTAATTGTATTTGTTTCAGGATCATAAGTTGTTGGTATTATTTCATAAGTTCCATCGTGTTTTTCGTGAACTATAACAACTTCGTTTCCATTTACCCCTTCTTCTAATTGAAGTGTAATTGTTGCTTCATTATTTAATTCTTTTAATTCATTTGTCCAAACATCAGTTGCTGAACCTTTATATATAACTTGGTCTAAATTAATATCTAAATATGAAGAAATTTCATAACCATTAGCTTTTTCTTCAAAATTTGATATCTGTTCTTTTGTTAATGTTACATCATTCACTGATAGAACAACTGAACCAGAGTCTATTTCTTCTCCACCGAGTTCTATTGTTCCGCTTTTTACTTTATCTGATTCGGCATTAACTTTATCATCTACTTTTTCAAATATTCCACTTATATGAACATTTGTATTCGGCATAATGTATTCAAATGTAGATTGTTCTTTTCCTGCGACTAATCTTTCTTCATTTATAGAAATTTCTGTTAATTGATAACCATAGTCTGGTTTCAATTTTAATATTACTTTAGATCCAGGAATTATACTTGCCCAACCATTATTCTTTTCCAAATCTTGATTTACATTGTCTAATCCTACTGAGTTGCCATTTTGATCTTTAATATCTAATATTTCTATTGTTCCATTTTTTAATAATTCATTATCTTTAATATTCGGATTATTTGTTTTATCAGAATCCCATATTATTGTTTTTGGAACATTTGAAGTACTTTGGCTTTTTGTAACAACTATTGTATATTTACTTGCTGGATCAACTTCAAATTCTGCTCTGTCTTGTGTTCCATCTGGCAAAGTCATATTTGTACCATTTATTGTTACACTTCCAATATTTCCATCTCCATAAGATAATTGTATTACAATTTTATTTTTTATACTTCCTGTTGTATATCCTTTAGCAGTTCCTGTTACATTTGCTGATTCTGCTCCAACTTTTACTCCATTTAAAGATATTTCCATACCAAATCCATTATAAGAACCTTCTACTTCAATATCTTGAGTAGCATTTACTATTAAATTCAATTTACATTTAAAATTATATCTTGTATAATAGTCATCTCTTGTTTGCTTAATAGTAGCACTTCCAGTTTCAGAAGGCTCGTAATCTTCAGGCATATCCCCAACAAAAATCGTACCATCACCATATTCTATTCCATTATATGTTAATGTTGATCTATCAAGTCTCCTACAACTAAAATCCAAATTATAAGATTTATTGTCGTCAGTATTTATTAAAGTCATAACTGCTTTATTTTCAGATTCATTTCCAACTATTTTTATAACTGCTTCAGATTCATTTTCTGTAAATTCAAGTTTATTATCAACAACTTTATAATATACTGTATTTCCAAAATCAGCCAAATAACTTAATCCTTTAGAAAGATTATCTGTTTTTGTAAAATCAATAATAAATTCTTTATCTTTTTCTAAAGTAATATCATCTGTTATATTAACATCAGTGTAATGTTCAACAACAGTTGTATCTACATTTACTCCTTCTGCATACACCTCACTTGATAGTATTGGAAAAATTATATTGGTAAGTATTGTAATTATTGACAAAATTGATAAAATTTTAGCTTTTTTCATAACCTTTTTTCCTCCTTTCCTCCAATATTTTACTTTAACATTTTATCATATTAAGTATGAAATTTTATATTTTTTACCAATTTTTCCTTGACATTTTGGTAATTGTTTTTTTGTTAATTTTATGATATGTTATAATAGTTAATAATTATTGATTTTGGAGGTATTTAATGAATTTTTGTGAAAAATTAAATAAATATATAGAACAATTGGAATGTTCTTCTAAAGAACTCGTTATAGCATCTGGTTTATCTTCTGCTGTTATTAGTCGTTATCGCAATGGTGAAAGAACTCCAAATATAAGGAGTAAACAATTAGAACAATTAGTAGATGGTCTGTATAATATTAGTCAAAATAAAAATATAAATCTAACTCGAAATGAAATTTATAATGCTTTATCTAGCACTTTAAATGATATTGCTATTGACTTTGAACAATTAAGCAAAAATTTTAGTGCCATTCTTTTAAACTTAAATATAAGTATAGCTGATTTATCTCGAGCTATTGGTTATGATGCTTCTCTTCTTTCTAAAATTCGTTCAGGAAGTAGAAATCCATCAAAACCTCAAGATTTTATTGAATCTGTATGTAATTATATTATTACAAAATATAAGTCTGAAGATGATAAAAAATCTATTTCACTTCTTATAGGTTGCTCTTTAAAAGACTTAGATGATAGATCCAATTATTTTAACAAATTATCAAACTGGCTTTCTACTAATTCAGTTCCTAGTAACAATAAAATTGATACATTTTTAAAAAATTTAGATAACTTTAATCTAGATACATATATTAAAGCAATACATTTTGATGAAATGAAAGTTCCTTTTGTTCCTTTTTATAAGTCTGGCTCAAAAAACTATTATGGAATAGAAGAAATGAAACAAGGAGAATTGGACTTTTTCAAAGCTACTGTACTTTCAAAATCTAATGAATCTGTTTTTATGTGCAGTGATATGCCTATGGATGATATGGCAAAAGATGTAGATTTCGGAAAAAAGTGGATGTTTGCTATTGCAATGACATTAAAAAAAGGACTTCATTTAAATATAATTCATAATCTTGATAGACCTTTTAATGAAATGATGTTAGGATTAGAAAGTTGGATTCCAATTTATATGACAGGTCAAGTTTCTCCATACTATTTGACAGGACTTCAAAACTCTGTTTATTGTCATTTTAATTATGTATCAGGTACTGTTGCACTTACTGGGGAATGTATTAAAGGCTATCATAATAAAGGAAAATATCATTTAACAAGTAACAAAACCGATGTTGCCTATTATAGAACTAAAGCCGAATGTTTGTTAAATAAAGCCAAATCACTTATGGACATTTATCGAGAAGAAAATAAAAATGCTTTTGATGCTTTTATTTCATCTGATGCAAGTATTAAAGGAAATCGTAGAAGAATTTTATCTTCACTTCCTATTCACACAATTTCTGATGAGTTACTTTTAAAAATTTTAAAACGAAATAAAGTTAATAATGAAAATACAAAAGTAATAATAGATTCTGTAGAAAAACAAAGACAAACGATTCAAAAGATTCTAGAGGACAATATTTTAGAAGATGAAATACCAAAACTATCAAAAGAAGATTTCGAAAATTATCCTCCTTTTCTTTCTCTTTCAGATACTTTCTATACTAATGACATTTGTTATAATTACGAAGAATATTTAGAGCATTTAACTGATACAAAAAAATATATGAGTAGTCATAATAATTATAAAATTTTAGAGAATAAGATAAATATATTTAGAAATATTAACATTACTATTCATTCTGGTAAATGGGTAATGATTTCAAAGAATACCCACCCTGCAATTCATTTTGTTATACATCACCCTAAACTTCGTGATGCTATTGCAAATTTTGTTGCACCAGTAATAGAATAAATTTAGATGAAATTATAGAGCAGATAATTAGTTATCTGCTCTATAACTTGCAATTTATCTCTTTCATTACTCTATTATCTTTTTAGCGTGTAAAACTACTCTATATTTATTATTATTTGCACAAGTAGA
>JBJFFD010000002.1:0-21961 GCA_051891335.1 Candidatus Scatovivens sp. | reverse complement strand
AGTAATGCTAGAGCTTTAAATAGAATATTTGATTATATAGTTCCAATAGAATTTGAAAATAGTATAAAAATTGGTTCTAGAGTTTTTGTACCATTTGGAAATTCTAAAAAATTAGAAGATGGATTTGTTATAGGACTAAAAGATAAATCGAGCTTTGCTAATAAAAATATTGAAAAAATTTTAGAAGATAAATATTTAACAGAAGAAAAGGTTACTTTGGCAAAATTAATGTCTAAAAAATATTTTTGTAATATATCAGATTGTATAAGATTAATGTTACCACCAGGAACAGCAAGTAATGATGTTAGGAAGAGGATTTCAGATAAAACTGGAAACTTTATATATTTAAATAAATCAAAAGAGGAAATTGATTTCGAACTACAAACAGGAAAGATTAAAAGTGAAAAACATATAAGAACATTAAATTTTTTAAAAAACAATGATGGTATTTATATAACAGATTTAGAAAATTTCTTAGATATATCTAAGAGTGTTATAAATACTTTAGAAAAAAAAGGATATATACAAATTTCCAAAGAAAAAATTGAAAGAAATCCATTTAAAAATAAAAAAATAAATAGAGATGAAAAAAAAGTTCTAAATACGGAACAAAAAGAATGTTTTCTAAATATATCAAAATCAATAGATGAGCAAAAATATTCAAATAATTTAATTTTTGGAGTTACAGGGTCAGGGAAAACAGAAGTATATTTACAATTAATTGAAAAGGTGATTAATAATGGTAAATCCGCAATAGTGTTAGTGCCAGAAATTTCATTAACTCCTCAAATGGTAGATAGATTTAGAGCTAGATTTGGTGATATAGTAGCTGTTTTACATAGTAAACTTTCTGTTGGAGAAAGATATGATGAATGGAACAAAATTTACAATGATGAAGTTAAAATAGTAATTGGTGCAAGATCAGCAATATTTGCTCCAGTAAGAAATATAGGAATAATAATAATAGATGAGGAGCATGATATATCTTATAAATCTGATAGTACACCAAGATATAATGCAAAAGAATTAGCAGCATATATTGCAAAAAATAATAATTGTCCACTAGTTCTTGGAAGTGCTACTCCAGATGTTTGTACATATTATAAAGCAGAAAAAAATAAAATAAACAAATATACTCTTTTAAAAAGAGCAAATAGTGCTTCTCTTCCAGATGTTGAAATAGTTGATTTAAGAGAAGAACTTGCTAATGGAAATAAATCTATGATTAGTATTAAATTAGAAAATGCAATTGAAGAAAACTTAAAAAATAATAAACAAACTATACTTTTTTTAAACAGAAGAGGATATTCTACTTTTGTGATGTGTAGAGACTGTGGATATACTGCAAAATGTAAGCATTGTAATATAAGTTTAACTTATCATAAAAAAGAAAATAAATTAAAATGTCATTATTGTGGATATGAAATTAGCACATTAAAGACATGTCCAGAATGTAATAGTAATAGGATAAAGTATTTTGGTACAGGTACTCAAAAGTTAGAAGAAGAAGTAAATAGAATATTTCCTAATGTAACAACAATAAGAATGGATATTGATACTGTTAGCAAAAAAAATTCACACGAAGAAATATTAGATAAATTTAAAAATGAAAATATTAATATTTTAATAGGAACTCAAATGGTAGTTAAAGGGCATCATTTTCCAAATGTAACATTGGTGGGAGTAATTGCAGCTGATGGATTACTAAATTTAGAAGATTATAGAGCTGTTGAAAAAACATTTCAAACTTTAGTACAAGTATCTCGGAAGAGCAGGAAGAGAAAAAGAAAAGGGAAAAGTAATAATACAAACATATAATCCAGATAATTATGCTATTGAATTATCTAAAAAACAAGATTATTTAAAATTTTATAATTTTGAGATACAGTTAAGAAATAGGTTGAATTATCCACCATTTTGCGATATAATATTAATCAAATTTACTGGGAAAAATATTGAAGAACTAAAAAAATTTACTAATAAAGTATATAATAATTTAAAAAAATATATACAAGAAAATGAGGCTAGAATATATAATCCTGTACCTTCTCCAATAGATAAAATAAAAAATAACTATAGATGGAGAATAATAATTAAAGGTAGAGTGAACTTATTGTTATTGGAAAAAATTGAAAAAGCTATATATATAGACAATAAAGATATAAGCTTAGTAGTAGATATAAATCCAAATAATATGATGTAATGGGGGTATTTAATATGGCAATAAGAAATTTAAGATATGAAAATGATGAAATTTTGAGAAAAAGAGCAAGAGAAATAGACGTAATTGATGATAAAATTAAAGAACTTGCTTCAGATATGATGGAAACAATGCATAAACATGAAGGATTAGGGCTAGCAGGACCTCAAGTTGGAATATTAAAAAGAATAATAGTAATAGATTTATATGAAGAGGGAACTCAATTTATTTTGATAAATCCTAAAATTATAAAGCAAAAAGGTGAACAAATTGTTGAAGAAGGGTGTTTAAGCTTTCCAGATAAATTTGGAAAAGTAAAAAGACCTAAAGAAGTAACAGTTGAAGCTTTAGATATAGAGGGGAAAAAAGTAAAGCTAGTAGGAAGAGACTTGTTAGCACAAGCTTTATGCCATGAAATAGATCATTTAAATGGCGAGGTTTTTATTAACAAAATTGAAGAGGGAACTTTAGAAATAATTAAGAAAGAGGGAAAATAATTTGAAAATATTATTTATGGGAACACCGGATTTTGCAAAAGAATCTTTAGAAGAGCTATTTAAAAATAATTTTGAAATTTGTGGTGTTGTTACTCAAACTGATAAACCTAAAGGAAGAGGAATGAAATTAATTCCTTGCCCGGTTAAAGAATATGCTTTATCCAAAGATATAAAAGTTTATCAACCTGAAAAAATATCTAAAAATGAAGAATTTAAAAATGAAATAAAAAAATTAGAACCAGATGTTATTTGTGTTGTGGCTTATGGGAAAATTTTACCTAAATCTTTTTTAAGTATACCTAAAAAAGGATGTATAAATGTTCATCCATCGTTGCTACCAAAGTATAGAGGAGCAGCACCAATACAATGGTCAATATTAAATGGAGATAAAGAAACTGGTGTTACTACAATGTATATGAATGAAAAAATGGATGAAGGAGATATTATATTACAAGAAAGAGTAAAAATAGAAGAAGATGAAACAACAGGTGACTTATGGAATAGGTTATCTAAAATAGGAGCAAGTTTACTAGTAGATACTATAAAAATGATAGAAAAAGGAAAAATTGAAAGAATAAAGCAAAATGATGATTATACAATTGCACCAATGATAGAAAAAAAGGATGCAAAAATAGATTGGGATAATATGAATGTAACTAAAATAAAAAATCTAGTTAGAGGATTAAATCCAATATTAGGTGCATATTGTTTTTATAAAGGAAAAAAAATAAAGTTTTGGAAAGTTCAAAAGTTAACAATAAATGAATTTATTAATATATTTAAAGAATTTGAAGAATATAGTTTTAAATTTAAAAATATGGAAAGTGGAACAGTATTGTATTCTTCTGAAAAGGAAGGCTTATATATATTAGGAAATGAAGGAATTATTTCAGTATTAGAGATACAGGCAGAAAACTCAAAGAAAATGGATATTTTAAGTTTTTTAAGAGGAAATAGTGTTGAAGTTGGAACTATATTTGAATAAAAATATTGTAAAATTAGAATTATATTGATATACTTTATATATATTTTAAAGTAGTTATTTAAGAAAGGTTGGTATTGATATGGAAGAAAACGACCAAGAATTAGAATTAGAAAAAGATATAGTAGATTCAAAAGAAGAAAGCCAAATAAAAATATCTAATGAAACTGTAGCAACATATGCTGGAATAGCAGTTTCAGAAGTCTCTGGAGTTTATGGAATGACAGGAACTTTTGCGGGATTAACTGAAGCTATAAGTGGTAAAAAGAATTTTGCAAAGGGAATTAAAGTAGATGTAAATGAAGGAAAAGTAAAAATTGATGTAAATATAATTGTTGAATATGGAGCTAGAATTCCAGATGTAGCTTTTGATATTCAAACAAGAGTAAAAAAATCAGTTGAAGCAATGACAGGATTAAAAGTTCTAGAAGTAAATGTTAATGTTCAAGGGGTTCATGCTATTAACGAAAAAGATGAGGAAGATAATGAAGAAAAAAAATCTGAAGAAGAATAGAGGTAAAATTTATGAAATTTTTTGAAAAAGCTTGTTTAGTTTTATTTTCAATAATAATTTTTGTACTTGCTATAATTATAATTTTAATGACATTAGGAATAGTTAATACTAATTTGTTTACTACAGTTTTAAATTCTTTAATTTCAAAGCAGATTCCATTAAGAATTACAATAGTAACATCTGTTGTATTATTATTTATTTCTGCAAGATTTATATTATTTAGAATTGGAAAAGAAGAATTAACAAAAGATGGAATTATTTTAGAAAATGCAAATGGAAAATTGATTATTTCTAAAGAAAGTTTAGAAAATATGATTTTAAGTGCAACTAAGTCAATAAGTGGAATAGATTATATAAATAGTAAAACTTTATTAGATAAAGAACATAGACTATTAGTATATGTAACAATTATAGTAACAGAAGAAATAATAGTAAAAGATGTTTCTAAGCAATTACAAGAAAATATCAAAGAAACAATGAAAAATACAGCCGATTTAGAAGTTTCTTCTGTTTCTATAACAGTAAAAAATATAATAAATAAAAAAAATAAAGTAGAGAAAAATTTAGTTAAAAAAGAAAAAGATGAAGAAAATATAGAAAAGGAATGATTAAAATGAAAAATTTTGATGATTTTAAAAATTTTATATTTAAATATAAAGGTGCAATAATAGGTGGAATTATAGCAATAATTCTTTTATGCACGGGTTTGTTTAAAGCACTATTAATTTTTGCAATTATAGTAGTTGGAATAATTATAGGAAACTATGTACAGAACAATAAAGAATTAGTAAAAGAAAAACTAAAAGGATTTATTGATAAATTTTAATTTATATTTGAGGAAGGAATAAAAATATGCAAAGGTCAGTAATGAGGGAACTAGCATTTAAACTAATTTATGAAACAGAAATGCAAAAACAACTAGATTCAAATCAATTAGAAATATTTTATGAAAGCAACAATATTGTAGAAGAGGATGTAAAATTATATTTAAAAGATATAAGAATTGGAATTGAAGATAAAAAAGAAGAAATAGAAAATTTGATAAATAAAAACTTAAAAAATAATTGGAGTATAGAGAGAATATCAAAAATTAATTTAAGTTTAATAAAAATTGCTATATATGAAATGTTATATAAAAAATTACCTTATAAAGTTGCTATAAATGAGGTGGTTGAACTTGCAAAAAAATATTCTGACGAAAGTGCTCCTCAATTTATAAATGGTATACTTGCAAGTGTTGTAAAAGAAAAAAATTTAAAGGAATGAGAAAAATAGTAATGAAACTTAATCCAGTTACTGTAACAGATTTAAATAAATATATAAAACAAAAAGTAGATGAAGATGAAAATTTAAATAGTGTTTTAGTTAAAGGAGAAATTTCTAATTTTAAGCATCATTATACAGGTCATATGTATTTTACATTAAAAGATGAAAATTCTCTAATTAAATGCATTATGTTTAAATCATCAACATCTACTTTAAAATTTATACCAAAAGATGGAATGAAAGTAATTGTGTTTGGAACGGTATCTGTCTTTGAAAGAGATCGGAGTGTATCAAATTTACTGTAAAAATATGTTTGAAGATGGAATAGGAGATTTATATACTGCTTATGAAGAAATGAAAGAAAAATTACAAAAAGAAGGACTATTTGATGAAAACAATAAGAAAAAAATTCCATTTATGCCTAATGTAATTGGTGTATTAACTTCTAATACCGGCTCTGTAATCAGGGATATAATAAATGTTTCAACAAGAAGAAATCCTAATGTGTACATAAGATTATTACCTGTCCCAGTACAGGGAGATGGTGCTGCTCAAAAAATTGCTAATGGAATAAAATTTATGAATGAGAATAAATTAGCAGATGTATTAATATTAGCCAGAGGAGGAGGTTCTTTAGAAGATTTATGGCCATTTAATGAAGAAGTGGTTGCAAGAGCTATTTATGAATCTGAAATCCCTATAATATCTGCTGTAGGACATGAAACTGATTTTACAATATCAGATTTTGTTGCAGATTTAAGAGCTCCAACTCCTTCTGCAGCAGCAGAATTAGCTGTAACAGATATAAATGATTTGAAATATACATTAAAAACAAATGAAAATAGATTAAAAGTTGCTTTAAGCAAAAAAACAGAAATAATGAAACTAAGGCTAGAGAAGATATTAAATTCTAGAGTGTATAAAAATCCTTATCAAAAAATTAATGATTATTATATGCAAATAGAAAAAAATATTAAGAGTTTAGAAAACAATATAAGTAAAAAAATAAAAGATTCAAGAGCGAAAGCTACAATCCAAATTGCAAAGCTTGATGCATTAAGCCCATTAAAAACTTTGAGCAGAGGATATTCAATAGTACAAAAAGATAATAAAGTTATTTCTAGTATTAATCAATTAGAAAACAATGAAGAGATAGATGTTAGGTTTAGAGATGGAAATATTAAAGCAACTGTCAAAAAATGAAAATATCGAACTTAAAGGCTTTACCAATAGCTAAATAAAACTCGCATTGTTTAAATATGGAAAGGAATGAAAAAAATGAAAGAAGAAGAGTTAGAAAAATTAAATTTTGAAGAATTAATAAAAAAATTAGAAGACATAACAGAAAAACTAGAAAAAGATAATTTGAATTTAGATGAATCTATTGAATTGTTTGAAGATGGAATGAAAATTTCAAAAAAATGTAACGAAAAGCTTGAAAAATCAGAAAAGAAAATTTCTATATTATTAAATGATGGAAAAGAAATAAAAGAAGAAGATTTCCATACAGAAGAATAGTAATTTTAGAATATTAGAATATAATGATGAACAAAAAATTATATATATAAAATAAGTTATTTAGATAACAGTCTTAGCCTACATGCAGATAAGTTTGGGAAGAAAGGAGCTAATATGGAAGATTTACAAATAGCTAGAAATGCTAAATTGAAAAATATATTAGAAATAAGTAACAAACTTAAAATTGATGAAGATGATATAGAACAATATGGAAAATATAAAGCTAAAATTAATAGTAATATAATCAAAAAAAACAAAAAAATAGGAAAATTAATATTAGTAACTTCTATAAATCCAACACCATTAGGAGAAGGAAAAACGACTGTAGCTATTGGTCTAGCAGATGCTTTGAGTAGAATAGGTAAAAATTCAATATTGGCATTAAGAGAGCCATCAATGGGACCAGTTTTTGGAATTAAGGGAGGCGCCACTGGTGGAGGATATGCTCAGGTTGCTCCAATGGAAGATATCAACTTACATTTTAATGGTGATATTCATGCAATAACATCTGCAAATAATTTGTTAGCTGCAATGATAGATAATCATATTTATCACGGAAATGAACTTGGGTTTGAAAAAGTAATTTGGAAAAGATGTTTAGATGTAAATGATAGAGCGTTAAGAAAAATAAAAGTAGGTTTTTCAGAATCAAAAAAAATGGATATAAGAGATGACAGCTTTGATATTTCTGTTGCTTCTGAAATAATGGCAATTTTTTGCTTGTCAAAAGATTTAAAAGAGTTAAGGACTCGTTTAGGTAATATTATTGTAGGATATAATAAAGAAAAACAACCAATAACTGCTAGAGATTTAAAAGCAGAAGGAGCTATGACAGTACTTTTAAAAAATGCATTTAATCCTAATTTAGTACAGACTTTAGAAAATACACCAGCTATAATTCATGGAGGTCCATTTGCTAATATTGCTCATGGATGTAATAGCATAGTTGCAACAAAAATGGCTTTGGGGTTAGGAGATTATATTGTGACAGAAGCAGGATTTGGAGCAGATTTAGGCGCAGAAAAATTTATAAATATAAAATGCAGAGTGGGAGATATTAATCCATCAGTCGTAGTATGTGTAGCTACTTTAAAAGCTTTAAAATACCATGGTGGAGCTAGTGCAAAAGAAGCAATTTTACCTAATATAGAATTTTTAGAAAATGGAATTCAAAACTTATTAAAACATATTAATAATTTAAAAAATAAAATGAGTTTAAATGTTATAGTTGCGATAAATAAATATAAAGATGATACAAAAGAAGAAATAGAATTCCTTTCAAATAAATTAAAAGAACTTAATGTGGATATTAGTTTAACAGAAGTTTGGGAAAAAGGCGGAGAAGGAGCAGTAGATTTAGCAAATAAAATTATTAATTTATCTAAAATTGATAGTAAAGTAAATTATACGTATAAATTAGATGATTCAATAAAGAATAAAATAGGAAAGATATGTAAAAATATATATGGAGCAGAAAATGTTATTTATTCAGAAAAAGCAGAATTAGAAATTAAAAATATAGAAAAATTAAATAAAAAAGATTTATATGTTTGTATAGCAAAAACACAATATTCATTTTCGGATGATCCTAAAAAATTAGAAATAAAGGAAAAGTTTTCTATAACAATCAATGAAATAGAGTTAAAAGCAGGTGCTGGATTTATAGTTGCCAAAGCTGGAAAAATATTTAGTATGCCAGGCCTTCCTAAAAAACCAGCTGCAGAAAATATTTATTTAGATGAAAATGATAATACTGTTGGAATTTTTTAATATGATATAAATTAAAAAAGATGAATATAGCATCTAATGTTGACATATAAATATCTAAATGATATAGTATTCAATACTAGATGATACAAAAATTATAGTTTGATATAATAAGATAAATAATATTAAAAATAATGTATTTGTTATCTTTGTAAAAGTAAATGCAGTAATTGTTCTAAATATAGTGAAATGTATTCTAGTAAAATTTTTTAGGAGGATTAAAATGAATAGAACAAAATTAGCTGACAGACAATTACCAAGTTATACTAAAGGTGAAGAAATATTTAATATGGTTACACATAATGCTGGAGGAGCATTAGGAATAGTTGCAACTGTACTATGTATAGTGTTTGCGGCTAAACACCATAATATTTATGGTGTTGTTAGTAGTGCTCTATTTGGAACGTCAATGATAATATTATATACTATGTCTAGTATCTATCATGGATTAAGTCCAAAATTAAAAGCAAAAAAAGTTTTTCAGGTTTTAGATCATTGCTCAATTTTTTTACTTATTGCTGGAACATATGCTCCTTTTTCATTATGTACTTTAAGAGAATATGATTCTGCAACTGGGTGGATAATATTTGGAATAGTACAAGGAATGGCTATTTTAGGAATTATACTAAATTCAATAGATTTAAAAAGATATAAAACTTTTTCAATGATTTGCTATTTAGTAATGGGATGGTGCATAATAGCAAGAGCAAATTTATTACCAAAATTATTAGGAACTTCTGGATTTTTATTACTATTAATTGGTGGAATAGTATATACAGTTGGTGCAGTTTTATATGGAATAGGAAAAAAGAAGAAATGGATGCATTCTATTTTTCATATATTTATAGTAATTGGAAGCTTACTACACTTTTTATGTATTCTATTATATGTAGTTTAAATTAAATAATATGGGGGAAAATAAATTAATAATATTATGAAAATTCTAATAGTAATTGATCAATATGATGGAGCAAATAATGGAACAACAATTTCTGCAAGAAGGTTTGTTGAAAATTTAAGAAAAAGAGGACATGAAGTAAAAATAATAACTACAGGAGAGGAGAATGAAGACAAATTTATTGTAAACAAGGTTAGATTATTGCCAATAGTAAATTGGATAATAACTTCACAAGGAATGACTTTTGCAAAAGCTGATGAAGAAAAATTAAAAGAAGCAATAAATTGGGCTGAAGTTGTACATTTTTATATGCCATTTTGGCTTTCAATGAAGGGAATGAAATATGCTAAAAGTATAAATAAACCAATGACAGCAGCATTCCATGTTCAACCAGAAAATATAACTTATACAATTGGATTAGGTAAGAATAACTTTGTAAATGATAAAATTTATTCTTTTTTTAGAGAGTATTTTTATGATGAATTTAATCATATACATTGTCCTAGTTTATTTATTGCAAATGAATTAAAAGAACATAATTATAAAGCAAAACTTCATGTAATTTCGAACGGTATAGAAGAAGATTTTGTTTATGCTAAAAAGAAAAAACCAGATAATTTAAAGGATAAGATAATATTAACTATGGTAGGGAGATTGTCTGGTGAAAAAAGACAAGATATATTAATAGAAGCTGTAAAAAAATCTAAATATAAAGATAAAATTCAAATAATTTTAGCAGGTAATGGACCCAAAAAAAGAAAATACTATAAAATTTCAGAAGATTTAAATAATAAATTAATAATAGACTTTTTTGAAAAAGAAAAGCTAAAAGACTTGTTGACTTATAGTGACTTATACATACACACTTCAGATGCAGAAATAGAAGCAATATCATGTATAGAGGCTTTTGCAAGTGGATTAGTTCCTATAATAGCAGAAAGCAATAAATCAGCTACGAGCCAATTTGCATTAGATAATAGAAGTCTATTTAAAGCTGGAGATTCTAATGACCTAGCAAAAAAAATAGATTATTGGTTAGATAATAATGAAGAACGAAAAAATATGGAAAAAGAATATGCTAAATATGCAAATAATTATAGAATAGAAAAAAGTATGGAAAAAATTGAAGAAATGTTTAAAGAGGAAATAAATGAAAGAAGAAATTTATTATGATGAAATAGAAGAAGATAGCCATGTATTCCATATGTGGGAACCATTGAAGTTTGAAATAAAAGATAATTATAATTTTATACAAAATAATTTAATTTTTAAGTTATTTTCTAATTTATTATTTTTAGTTATTGCCCCAATATTATTTATATTAAATAAGATACTTTTTGGATTTTCAGTTGAGGGAAGAGAAAATTTAGAATCAATTGATGATGGAAAAATAACTATTTCTAATCATATACATCCAATGGATTGTACAATGAATGGACTAATAAATTTTCCATTAAGAACATATTATCCAACATTATCAAGCAATTTTAAAATTCCTATAATAAGACATATTATAAGAATTCTTTATGCAATACCAATTCCTAAAGAAATATCTAAAAAACGCAAATTTGAAGAAGAATTAGAAAATGTTTTAAAAAAAGGAAAAACTGTTCATATGTATCCTGAGGGTTCACTTTGGCCTTATTACGAAAAATTAAGAAATTTTAAAAATGGAGCTTTTAAGCTTGCTGTTAATACTAATAAACCAATTGTACCCATAGTATATGTATTTAAACAACCAGAAGGAATATACAAATTATATAAAAGAAAGAAAAGTATACATGCAATAATTTTAAAACCAATTTATCCAGACAATAATTTAAACAAGAAAGAAAGAGTTGAAAAATTAAAAAATGAAGCTTATAATAATATGCAGTATGTAAATCATAAAATGAAGTAAAAGAAAAGGTAATATTAAATGTACAAAAAAAATGATAAAAAAAAGATTACAATTTTAGGACTAAGTATTTGGAGAATTTTTGCTTATTTTATTATATATAGTATTCTAGGATATATTATAGAAACAATATTTGCACTATTAGTATATGGAGTTTTAGAGAGTAGAAAAAGCTTTCTATATGGACCTTTTTGCTCTATATATGGAGTTGGTGCAGTATTAATGATTTTGTTTTTAAGATATTTTAATAAAAACGGATATACTTTATTTATATCTGGATTTATAATAGGATCTATTGTTGAATATATTATGAGCCTATTAGGAGAAATAATTTTAAAAGTTAGATGGTGGGACTATTCAGATAAATTTTTAAACATAAATGGTAGAATATGCTTTACGTATTCTTTATTTTGGGGGATACTTGCAATATATTTAATGAGAGGAATTAATCCACAAATAGATAAATTTATTAATTACCTAAAGAAAAAATTGAATGTGAATTTCCTAAGAACTATAGCTTCAACAATGACAATATTTTTAATTTTAGATTGTATTATATCAGGTTATGCTATTAGCCAATATTTAATAAGACAGATTGCTAAAAATAATTTGGACGTTGAAAATAAAGAACAAGTTATACAAATTTACAATAATATAGGAAAAGATAAGAAAATGTTTATAGAAAAATATTTTAGCGATGAAAAAATGGTAAAAACATATCCAAATTTAAAAATATCTTTAATAGATGGTACAGTCGTACATATAAAGGACTTATTACCAAATATAAAACCATATTACTACAAATTTAATAAATAGAGGAAAAAAATGATAGATAGAATAGAAAATATAATAACTAAAAATAAGAGATGGATAATATTATTTTTATGTTTAATAATTTTTTTAAAATTAGCAGAAGATGTTTTTGGACAAGAAATATTAAAATGTGATACATTAGCATATAAATATATAGTTGAAAAACTTAGAACAGATAAATTAACAACTATTATGAAAATTATAACTAAATTAGGGAATGCTATAAGTATAATAACATTAACAATTTTATTAGTAATTTTTATAAAAAATAAAAAAATAGGTATTTGTATTACTAGCAATGTGATAATTATAACTTTATTAAATGTTGCTATAAAAAATTTAATGAAAAGACAAAGACCAGAAGGATTTAGAATGATATCAGAAACAGGATATAGTTTTCCTTCAGGACATTCGATGGTAAGTACAGCTTTTTATGGATTGCTGATATATTTTTCTTATAAAAATATAAAAAATAAAAAACTGAAATATTTTGTTTGTACAGTGTTAGGATTCTTAATTATAGCTATATGCATAAGTAGAATATATTTAGGTGTTCATTATGGCAGTGATGTTATAGCTGGTTTTGTATTATCAGTAGCTTATTTAATAGGATTTACAGCTATATTTCCAAAATTATTAGAGATGGAATAAAAATAGTATTTGGTATTAAAATATAATTTATAAGAGGTGAATTATATGTTTATACCAAATGCTATTTTTTATGAGAAAAGTATAGAAAATTATGAATTAGGAAAATTTTTGTTAGAAAAATATAAAGATATACCTAAAGTAATAATAGAAAATCATAATAATATAGAAGAAATGAGAAAAAAACAAAATTCTGAATTTCCAAAAATGAAAAGAAATTTAATAATAGGTATAAGAAAAACACACAAATATGTTGAAAATCATAAAGTATCAGATTATTTAGTTCCGTATACATCATCAGGTTGTACAGCAATGTGCTTATATTGTTATTTAGTTTGTAATTATAATAAATGCTCATATTTAAGATTATTTGTAAATAGAGAGCAAATGCTAGAGAAGATAATAAAAACAGCAAACTTATCAGAAAAAAATTTAGTATTTGAAATTGGTAGTAATAGTGATTTAATATTAGAAAATACAATTACTAATAATTTGGTATGGACTATAGAAAATTTTAAAAACTCTAAAAATGGAAAATTAACATTTCCAACTAAATTTGATATGGTAGAGCCAATACTTAATTTAAAACATAATAGAAAAATAATAATAAGAATGAGCTTAAATCCAAAAGAATTAATTGAAAGAATAGAATTAGGAACATCAAAACTATATAATAGAATAGAAGCAATTAATAAATTGACAGAAGCAGATTATGAAATAGGAATTTTAATAGCTCCAATAATGTTAGTGGAAAATTGGAAAATGTTATATGATAATTTATTTAAAGAACTATCAGAAAGATTAAATAAAAAAGTAAAAAAAGAAGCTTTTTTTGAATTAATATTCATGACATATAGTTATATTCATAGAATGATAAATTATGATGCATTTCCAAATGCTATGCAACTTTATAATCCAGAATTAATGACAGGAAGAGGAAAGGGAAAATATGCTTACAAAAAAGAGATTAGACAAAATGCTGAAAAAAAGATTGTAGAAATATTAAAGAGATATTTTCCAGAAAATAAAATATTATATATATCATAAAAAGTATAAAAATAAAATTTTTTGTGATATAATTATAAAATAAAACATTCACAAAAGATTAATATATAAGGTTATAAAAAATTAGGGGAATGTTATGAATAAATTATATAAAGAACTAAACAAAACAGAAACTGAAACAACAATAAATATATTATATAGCGAAAAGATATTATCGATTTATACTAATAAAGTAGACTTACAAAGGCAATTAAATAAAATATTAGGAGAAGCTACAGAAGAGTATATAAGGGGAAGAAGTATTATAGGAAGTAGATGGGATGTGGCTTTAAGAGAAAAAAGTAAGATATCAAAAATTATGTTAAAAGCAAATATTTTTGAATTATGAATTTAATAATATAAAAAACTTTTAAATATTCACCAATATATTATATTAAAGCATAATATAAATTAGAGGTGTTAAGAATGATAACTTATGAAGAAGTAAAAAAAATGATAGATAAAAGCAACAAAATTCCGTATCCTGAAGTAGTAAATCTTGTTCCAAATAAAAAATATGCAAATATGTTATATGATGATTTTTCTGGAAAACTTGGGGAATTATCAGCTACAACTCAATATATATATGAACATATTGAGCTAAGTAACAATAAAGATGCAAGTAAAATATTAAAAGCAATAGCTATAATGGAAATGAAGCACTTAAGCTTGTTGGGAGACATTATAAAAAAATTAGGCAAAAAGCCTGAATTTATATGTTCAAATGGAAATTACTGGTGTTCAAATAATTTAAATTATAAAATAGAAAATTTTAATGACATGTTAAAATTTAATATATACACTGAACAGATTGCTATTAAAGAATATAGAAAAGCTTCATATAACACAAGAAATTTGAGCTTAAAGAGATTGTTTGAAAGGATAATATATGATGAAATGTTGCATATAGAAATATTCAAAAAAATGATAAATGAAGATACTAAAACTTCCTAGTCAGTTGACTAGGAAGTTTTAGTAGTTTAATTATCCTTGGAGGAAGAACTATCAGAATGATAATCACTGTAGTATGATCCAAAAATCATTAATACAGAAATCTCATCAATTTCACAGTTATCATAAATTTTTACATCAAAATCATGAAAACCAATGAAAGATGAATATTCTGCAATTGTGTTTCCATCCACATCAGTCATAGTACCATTAAAATTGCCGGGAGAAAATTTAAGCCTTGCAACGAGATTTTCATCAAAATCATATATTTCATATTCTTCTCCGAAAAGTTCGAATTTACCTACCATATCATATGTGAGTTTTTTATTCACATATATACCATGAGAATCTTGATTAATAAAATTATATGTATCACCTGCATAGGCAATTTTATTATCAGATGCATCATACATGGTGAGAGGGTCTGTTACAATCTTAAAGATATTACCTTTAATTGTGCCGAAATATTCTCCACTTTTTTCAATTTCAATCTTTGTTCTAAGACTAAGCACTCTGCCGTTACACTCATACAAAGTATAATCTCTATTATCATGAGATTGAGTAACTTTTGTAGAAGAACAAGCTGTAAGAGTGAGCAGAGTAAGGACTAAGCAAAATAACCGTGTAATTGTCTTTTTCATAATGAAATCCTCCATTTATTGTTATTAAAAAAAGTATTACATATATATTATATCATAATTTACATAAAAAGTAAATTCTGGTAATGTTATTCGATTTAATACAATACTTGTATTTTTATATTAGAATTTTTAATATAAAAATTTTTTAGTGTAATTTTAATTAATTAGCTTTAACATTAACAAATTCATTATAATTCATTTAAAAAATATCTTTTTAAATGAATTATAATGTGATAAAATATAGATGT
The DNA here is from genome assembly GCA_051891335.1 of Candidatus Scatovivens sp. GTDB lineage: Bacteria > Bacillota > Clostridia > TANB77 > CAG-508 > Scatovivens. The sequence goes on along the minus strand of JBJFFD010000002.1, from coordinate 6,077 downwards.
TTAAAAATATTTGGAATACGAAAGGAAATATATGAAAAATAAAAAAGTGCTTTTAGGGATGAGTGGAGGGGTTGATAGTAGTGTGTCTGCTCTTTTATTAAAACACAATGGATATGAAGTAATAGGAGTAACAATGAAACTATTTGAAGCAGAAAGTGATGGGAGTTGTTGTAATCTTTCTTCTACTTTAGACGCTAAAAGAGTATGTGATGACTTAAAGATACCTCATTATACATTAAATTTTAAAAATGAATTTAAGAAATATGTTATAGATGATTTTATTAATTGTTATTCAAATTGTAAAACACCAAATCCATGTATAGAATGTAATAAATATATGAAGTTTGGAGTCATGTGGGAAAAAGCTAGACAATTAGATTGCAATTATATAGCTACTGGTCATTATGCAAAAACAGAATATAATGAGCAATATAAAAGATGGGTTTTAAGAAAATCAAACGCAGGAAAAAAAGATCAAAGTTATGTATTATGGAGTATTCCTAAAGAATTAATAGAACATATAATATTTCCACTTTCTGAATTTGAAAATAAAGATAAAATAAGAGAAATTGCAAGAGAAAATAATTTAAAAGTAGCAAATAAGCCAGATAGTGAGGATATCTGTTTTGTACCAGATGGAAACTATAAAAAGTTTTTAGAAAATAACTCTAATATAAAACCTAAAATAGGAAATATTGTAAATTCTAAAGGTGATATTTTAGGAAAGCATACAGGATTATATAATTATACAATAGGACAGAGAAGAGGATTAGGAATTTCAAATAAAGTTCCATTATTTGTATTAGGATTTAATTCTGAAAAAAATGAGGTTATTGTTGGAGAAGAAAAAGAATTATATAAAAAAGAAATATTGGTTACAGATATAAATTTATTATTGTTAGATGAAATTAAAGAACCAATTGATGTTGAAGTAAAAACAAGATATTCTTCTAAAGTAGCAAAAGCACAAATAATGCAAAATGGAAATATAATAAAAGTTGTATTTGAAGAACCACAAAGAGCAATAACTCCTGGACAATCTGCAGTTTTTTATATGGATGATATTTTATTAGGTGGAGGAAAGATTGTTTAAAATAATGATTTTTTTCAAAAAAGGTTTATATTTTAAGAAAGGAATGTTTTTAAATTGATAGAAATAGCATCAGAACTAATAAGAAAGGGAAAAATAGTAGTATTTCCAACAGAAACTGTATATGGAATTGGAACAAATGGTTTAGATGAGCAAGCAGTAAAAAGACTATATGAAGTAAAGCAAAGACCGATAAATAAGCCAATTAGCTTATTAGTATCAAATATGGAAATGGTAAATCTAGTAGCAAAAGATATAACAGAAATAGAGTACAAAATAATGGAAAAATTCTTTCCAGGACCACTAACAATAATATTAAAAAAGAAAAAAATCGTACCGGATATACTTACGGCTGGGCAAGATACAGTTGGAGTTCGAATGCCAAGTGGAAAAATAGCAAGAAAACTTTTAGAATATGCTAATATTCCAATAGCAGCTCCAAGCGCAAATATATCGGGAATGCCAAGTGGAATTAATTTGCAAGAGATAAAAAAACAATTTAAAGGAAAAGTTGATTATTTTATTGATGGTGGAAAGTGCCAATTGGGAATTTCATCTACTATTGTACAAGTTGTAGATGGAAAGCCACAAATATTAAGAAAAGGAAGTATTACATTAGAACAGATAAATAAAATTTTATAAGGAGTGAAAAAATGCAAGTATTATATGGTTTATTAATACCATTTATTGGAACAATACTAGGTTCAGGAATGGTATTTTTATTAAAAAATAATATAAAACAATCAGTAGAAAAACTACTATTAGGATTTGCATCAGGAGTAATGATAGCAGCATCAGTTTGGTCATTATTGATACCGGCAATTGAAATGTCAGAACAACAGAAAAAGATAGGATGGTTTGCACCAGCAATTGGATTTTTGCTAGGAATGATATTTTTGTTAGTATTAGACAGTGTAATACCACATATGCATTTAGATGAAGAAAAACCAGAAGGTGTAAAATCAAAATTAAAGAAAACAACAATGTTAGTACTAGCAGTAACATTGCATAATATACCAGAAGGAATGGCGGTAGGAGTGACATTTGCAGGAGCATTACTTGGAAATACTGGAATAACAATGACAGGTGCTATTGCATTAGCAATAGGAATTGCAATTCAAAATTTTCCAGAAGGCGCAATAATATCCATGCCATTAAAAAGTGAAGGAGTCTCAAAGAGTAGAGCATTTTTATATGGAGCATTATCTGGAATAGTTGAACCAATAGCGGCAATACTTACTATTCTTTTAACAGAATTAGTTGTACCAATACTTCCATATTTATTAGCATTTGCTGCAGGTGCAATGATTTATGTTGTAGTAGAAGAACTAATTCCAGAATCTCAAATGGGAGAACATTCAAATATTGGAACCGTTGGAGTTGCATTAGGATTTGTAATAATGATGATTTTAGATGTTGCGCTGGGGTAAGAAGCTTAAAATCTAATATATTTAAGTTTTAGAATTCAATAAAATTTCAATAAATATAGTATATAAATATTCTAAGAAGAACAAGGAAGATTTGATATAAATACATTTTGTAGGAATCTTAAAATGCGGTTACAAACACAATTTCCTATTGTAAACAAAATTTTTCTTGTAAAAATTTATTTTTTAATGCTGAGTTTTTCATTAAGAAAGGAATGTGGTTAAGATTGAAAATACTAATAATAGAAGATGAATACAGTTTAGCAGACGCGATAGCGGAAACTCTAAAAAAAGAAAACTTTATAGTAGAAATTATAACAGATGGACAAGAAGGCGAAGATGAAGCATTAACAAATATATATGACTTGATTTTGTTAGATGTAATGTTACCACATAAAAATGGATTCGAAATACTAAAACAATTAAGAAAAAATAAAATATTAACACCAGTAATCATGCTAACTGCAAAGTCAGAGATTTATGATAAACTAAATGGGTTAGAAAATGGTGCAGATGATTATATAACAAAGCCATTTCATATGAGAGAATTAGTAGCAAGAGTAAAGGTTATATTAAAAAGAAATTCAAATTTAGAAAATACAGAAATAATAGCATTTGCAGATTTAAAACTAGACTTAAAAACAGGAAAACTGAGTTGTGAAGAAAACGAAATAACCATAAATGGAAAAGAACTAGAATTACTAGAAACACTACTTGTAAATAGGAATCAAATAATGAATAGAGAAATGCTAGCAAACAAGATATGGGGGTATGACAGCGATGCAGAATACAATAATGTAGAAGTATATGTTTCATTTTTGAGAAAGAAATTAAAACTATTAGAGTCAAATGTAAAAATTAAGGCTATCAGAGGAATAGGATATAAGATGGAGGATAAAGATGATTAGAAAGCTAAAGTCAAAAATATTCATTTTAATGATGACATCTCTATCAATAATAGTTGTAGGAACAACTGTAATATTTGCTGGTTTGAATTGTACAAATACAATAACATCTTCAAGAAGAAATATAGATAGATTAACTAAAATGAAACAAGGTCCAGCATTTCAAGAAGAAAGAATAAAACCAGAAATACAATCACTTATAGATGAAGAAAATGAAAAAGTAAATACACATGTAAAAACGGTCATAATATTTTCTATTTTAGCATCAGGAGTATCTTTAATTATAATTTATTTGGTTTCAAAAAAATTATCAGAAGTAATCGTAAAACCAGTTTATGAAACATTTGAAAAGCAAAAACAATTTATTTCAGATGCATCACATGAGCTTAAAACTCCACTTGCAGTAATTGAAGCAAATGCAGATGTATTAGAAAATGAAGTTGGAAATAATAAATGGCTTACATATATTCAAAACGAAACAGAGAGTATGGACAAACTAATAAATGAACTATTATTATTAGCAAAAATTGAAAACGTAGATGATGTCAAAAATTATGAAAGATTTAACTTATCAACTCAAGTAGAAACAAGTGCATCTATGTTTGAAAGTATGGCTTATGAAAAACAAGTAAATATTGTAACAAACATTCAAAGCGATATATATATAAATGGAAATAAACAAGATATTGAACATATTGTTTCAACGTTGTTAGATAATGCAATTAAACATTCAGAAGCTAACAAAGATGTGAAAGTAGAACTTTTAAAAGAAAAGAATATAATTACTTTGAAAGTAAAAAACTATGGCGAGTCTATTCCGGAAGAACAGTACGATAAAATTTTTGAGAGATTTTATCGCATTGATAAAGCTAGAAATAGAAGTGAAAAAAGATATGGGTTAGGTCTTGCAATTGCTAAATCAACTGTTCAAAAATATAATGGTAAAATAGAAGTTGAGTGTAAAGATGGAGTTACATGTTTTAAAGTAATTTTACAATATATATAGATTTAATAGCAAAAACTATACAATATTTAAAATGGTATTGTATAGTTTTTTTAGTTTTGAAATAAATTTTATTAAATATTTCAATAAATTTTCAATATTTCTATATTATATTACATATCAAAGAAGATAAAGATTTGGGATAAAAAATTTGCTAAGAAAGGAAGATACCCAAATTGACACAAGGAGGAAAAAATGTATATTTTAAAAAATAGTTTAGTTTCAATTTTTAGAAACAAAGGAAGAAACGTTCTAATAGGGCTAATAATATTAACGATAGCATGCGCATCAACAGTAACATTAGCAATAAGAAACACGGCAAATAACATAGTAAAAAACTATGAAGAATCTCACGATTTAATTGCGACATTGTCTTTTAACAGAAATCAATTAATGCAACAATTTAAAGGAGGAGAAGATGCACAAAAAGAAAACATAGAAGCATTTAATAATATTGAATCTTTCACAATTGATGATGTTAAAAATTATGGAAATAGTGAATATTTGAAGGGATATTATTATATTTATTCAACTTCATTAAATAGTGATACTCTTTCTAAAGCAACGGATTCTTATGAATATGAAGTAGAAGACACACAAACAACAACTACTACAAGCACAACAACTACCACAACACCTGGAACAAGTGGTTCGGGCGAAGGAAATAAGCCAGGTCATGAAGGAATGGATGCTGGTCCAATGGGAGAAAGACATACAATAACAAATAACAATACAACAACAATAATTACTAAATCAAAAGAAAAGTTTGAAAGTACTAGAAACTTATTAGGAGATTTTCAATTAGATGGATATTCTTCATATGATGCAATGACAAGATTTGTAGATGGCACATATAAAATTACTGAAGGAGAGATGATATCAGATTTTAGTGCATATCAATGTGTTATAAGTTCTGAGCTTGCAACATTAAATGAAGTAACAGTTGGAAGTACAATTACATTAAAAAATGCGACAACAGAAGTTACTTATGATTTTATAGTAACAGGAATATATACAGATAATAATGATAATGATGAAACCGCAAGTATGTATTCAGAGTCAGTAAATACGATAATTACAGGAAGTGGAGTAATAGATTTATTAGTAGCTGATGATAGCACAATTGTAACCAATATAACACCATCTTTTATATTAAATGATGAAGAAGATATCGAAGGATTTACAAGTGAAATTAAAGAAAAAGGATTAAATGAATATTATACGGTTAATACAAATCTAGATGAATTACAAAATGCAACAAAATCAATTGAAAATGTAAAAACATTTGCAACAACATTTTTAATTATAACATTGATAATTTCTTCTTTAGTTTTATTTGTAATTAATATGATAAATATTAGAGAAAGAAAATATGAAATTGGTGTATTTAGAACAATTGGTATGAGCAAATTTAAACTAACCTTACAATTTATTATAGAATTACTTATAGTAGCAGCAGTTGCACTAATCATAGGAGCAATTATAGGTGGATTTTTAGCTAAGCCAGTTGGAAATATGCTTCTTGAAAACGAAATAGAAACGAGTAAAAGTGAACAAGATGAAATTTCAAATAATTTTGGAAAAAATGATATGAATATGCAATTTAATAATAGAGAACAAGTTCAAGCTATTGATAGTATGGAAGCTGTTGT
>JBJFFD010000001.1:0-22196 GCA_051891335.1 Candidatus Scatovivens sp. | reverse complement strand
TGGAACAATAGATATTTGATGAACGTCATCCTGAGTTGGTAAGAATTTACTTACTACAGCATGGCCTGCTTCATGGAAAGCAACTAGTTTTTTCTCTTTTTCACTGATTACTTTAGATTTTTTTTCTGGTCCCATTGTAACTTTAACCATAGCATCTTCAATTTCTTGCATTCCAATTTCTTGTTTATTTCTTCTAGCTGCAAGTAATGCTGCTTCATTAAGTACATTTTCTAAATCTGCTCCAGCAAATCCAGCTGTATTTTTTGCTATAGTACCTAAATCAACATCAGAAGCCAATTTTTTCTTTCTTGCATGAACTTCTAATATTTGCTCTCTTGCTTTTACATCAGGCGTTCCAACAACTATTTGTCTATCAAATCTTCCTGCTCTTAGTAAAGCTTTATCTAGAACATCAGGCCTATTTGTAGCAGCTAATACTATAACACCTTCATTAGCAGCAAATCCGTCCATTTCAACAAGTAATTGATTTAAAGTTTGTTCTCTTTCATCATGTCCTCCGCCAAGTCCTGCTCCCCTTTGACGTCCAACTGCATCAATTTCATCTATAAATATTATACATGGTGCATTTTTCTTTGCTTGATCAAATAAATCCCTTACTCTTGAAGCTCCAACACCAACAAACATTTCGACAAAGTCAGAACCACTTATAAAGAAGAATGGTACTCCAGCTTCTCCAGCAACTGCTTTTGCAAGCAAAGTTTTACCAGTTCCTGGATGACCAACTAAAAGTACGCCTTTAGGAATTCTTGCTCCCATATCAGTAAATTTTTTAGGAGATTTTAAGAATTCAACAATTTCCTCAAGTTCTTCTTTTTCTTCATCCACACCAGCAACATCTTTAAATGTAACTTTGCTCTTTTCTGTCGTTCCTATCATTCTCGCTTTACTCTTTCCAAAAGACATTGAGTTTTTTGCACCATTTTGATTTGGATTCATTAATATTATCCAGAATAATAAGAATATTATTAAAATAACAAATGGTGAAAATACACTAAGAATAGTAACAAAAATTGATTCTTCTTCTTGGAACACTTCAATGCTTCCATCAACCATTTTATCCTTAATACTATCTATAAAACTGTCTAAGCTTGGAATAGTTACTTTTTTCTGAATTGTATTAGCATCATTTAGTTTAACATAAGCTGTTGTTCCATCTGCAGATATTTCAACTTCCTTTATTTTTTCTTCAGATATATTAGTAATTAATTCTGAATAAGTCATTTTAGTCTCGGCATTATTAAATACAGAATTTAATAATACTGCAAAAAAAATAATTGCCACTAGCACACCTGCTAGATTTTTTATTCCATTTTTCAAGTTTTATATCCTCCCTTTTTCTTTGCCTAAAATATAGCATAGTAAAAATCCTTTTGCAATATGTTTTCAAAAAAGAAATATTGCTGTAATATAATGCATTTAAGACTTCTTACGGATACTTAACTTAAACGAATTATATAAATTTTTTTATTTTTTATTACAATTTTTATAAATTTGTTTGGAGTTAAATATTTGTTTCCAATATTATTTGAACATAGTTTTATAATATCTTCAATATGTACTTTTTCTATTCCCTTAACAGTTCCAAATAATCTTTCTATACTATATAAAATAATGTTTTTTTTAATTATTCCTAATTGCTTGTTAAATTCCTTTAAGTCTAATATAATTGTAGGCATTTTTTCTTCAGAATATACTTTTTTTTCTAAAATATTCTCTTCAATAGCAATTTTTTTATATATTTGAATAGTATTTAATCTAATATATTCTGTTTCTTCTTTAGCAATATCTGAAAGTCTGTTTAAATTTTCAATTATATTAGGATTAAACTGATTTTTTATATATGGAATTATTATATTCCTTATCTTATTCCTTGTGTAATCATTTTCATAGTTAGTTTCATCAATTACTGGATTTAAGTTATTTTCTTGGCAATATTTTTCAATTTTACTTCTATCAATTTCAATAAGCGGTCTTATATATATATCATTTTTTGCTTCTATACCTTTTAATCCGTTAACTCCACATCCCCTTAAAATGTTCATTATTATAGTTTCTGCTTTATCATTTTTATTATGAGCTATAGCTATTTTGTTTGCACTTGTTTCTAGTAATACTTCATTGAAAAATTCGTATCTTATTTTTCTTCCTGTTTCTTCTAATCCTTTTTTTTCTTTTTTAGCTTCTTTATTTATATCTGCATGTAGTACATGAAATTCTATATTTTTATTCTCGCAAAACTGTCTAACAAAATTTTCATCTCTACTAGCATTTTTTCTTAGTCCATGATTTATATGTGATACTATAATAGAAAAATTTAATTTTTCTTTTAATTCATATAGAATATTTAGCATACTAATAGAATCTGGGCCTCCTGATACTCCTAATACTATCTTATCCCCAGATTCAATTAAATTATATTTATTTATTGTGTCTAATACTTCTTCTTTTAGTGTTTTTTCTTTTCTACTCATAAATTCCTTCTTCAAGCAAACGATTTCGTTTGCCAATACATTTTTTATTTTTCAGGTGGATGTAAACATCGACATCTAGATTCCAAGCATTAATGATTTATTATTAACTATATTTTATCCTTCCATACGTCTTTCTAGATTTGCAAATTTAGTATAATTTGGTAGCCAAGCTAAATTAACTGTACCTGTAGAGCCTCCTCTATGCTTTGCCAAGATTACTTCCGCAACATTTTTATTTTCGGTATTTTCATCGTAATAATCTTCTCTATATAAAAACATTACAATATCAGCATCCTGCTCAATCGCACCAGATTCTCTTAAATCAGAAAGCATTGGTCTGTGTCCATCTTTTCTTTGTTCAGCAGCTCTTGAAAGTTGAGATAAAGCAATAACAGGGACATTTAATTCCTTTGCTAAAATTTTTAAAGATCTACTAATTTCAGAAATTTCTTGTTCACGACTAGCATTTCTTTTTCCTGACCCTTGAACTAATTGTAAATAATCTATAACTATTAGACCTAAATCTTTTTCCATCTTTAATTTTCTACACTTAGCTCTTATTTCCATCATACTTATTCCTGGAGTATCATCAATATAAATTGGTGCTTCTGATAAAATTCCAGAAGCTTCTGCAAGTTTCATCCAGTCTGAATCTTCTATCTGACCTGTTCTTAACTTATTACTGTCTACCATAGCTTCACTGCAAAGTATTCTGTTTGTAACTTGTTCCTTTGACATCTCTAATTGAAATATTATAACTGGAACTTTCGACTTAAGTGCAGCATTTGTAGCAATATTTATTGCAAATGCAGATTTTCCCATAGCTGGTCTAGCAGCTAAAATTATTAAATCAGAACCATGAAGTCCCGCTGTTTTATAATCTAAGTCCGCAAATCCTGTAGTAATACCTGTTAAATGACCCTTTTGGTTAGACAATTTTTCTAATTCTGCAAAAGTAGACACTAAAATATCTTTTATTGGAGTATATCCTTTTTTACTTTTATTTTGAGATAAATTGAAGATCTTTTTTTCTGCCATATCCATAATGTCAGTAACTTCTTCTGTCTCATCATATCCAAGAGCTACAAGTTCGTTAGCAGATTGAATTAAATGTCTTAGCATAGATTTTTCTTCTACAATTTTAATATATTTTTCAATATTGGCAGTCGTAGGTACTTTTTCTGGAAGGTCTGCTAAATATTCTAATCCGCCTACTCTTTCAAAATTTCCTAATTCAGTAAGCTCCGCTTTTACTGTTATAATATCAATTGGCTCACTTTTAGCATACAAGCTTAAAATAGCAGAATATATTGTTTTATTATCTTCCCTATAAAAATCATCTTCTTTTAATATTTCTATTGCACTAATAACAGAATCTTTGTCAGTTAACATACATCCTAAAACAGCTTGTTCTGCTTCTATATCATGAGGTGGAACCTTTCCTAAATCCATAATGAATTCTTTCCTTTCAATTAAATCCCATTTTATATTGATTAAAAATCATTTTTGTTCTTTCCTGTATCATTAGTTACTTAGTATATTTACATTTGTTCTACTGATATTTTTAATTTTGCATTTACACCTTCATACAATTTTATTTGAACTGTAGTTATCCCTATCTGTTTAATATTTTCGGCTAAAACAATTTTCTTTTTATCTATGTCAATATTAAAGTCTTGTTTTAAATATTCAGAAATATCTTTTGCTGTAATTCCGCCAAATAGTTTTCCATTATCTCCTACTTTTGCTCTTATTTTTAATGTAATTTTCTCTAATCTAGTTGCTACTTCTTTTGCTTTTTCTAACTCTTGACTTTTTTTAAATGCATTTGATTCATTTTTAGATTTCAATTTACTCATATTGGTATTATCAGCAACAACAGCTAATCCCTTTGGAAGTAGAAAATTTCTTGCATATCCGTCAGAAGCGTTAATTACTTGATCTTTTTTTCCTACCCCTTTAATATCTTGTTTTAAAATAACTTTCATATAATCATCTCCTTATTATTCGTACTTGCTTCTTTAAAACATACCTTGTTCTCAAGTTCAATAAAATCCGTTACATATTAAGAAATCTCTGTTAAATATTCATTAATTCTAATAACTAATTCGTTATAAGCTTCTTCTAATGTTAGCCCTTCTAATTGGGCTCCGGCAAGAGTAATATGTCCCCCTCCACCTAGTTTTTCTAAGATTATTTGAACGTTTATATCTCCTATTGATCTTCCACTAATAAAAATTTTATCTCCCAATTTTCCTATTACAAAAGACGCTGTAATATCACTTATAGTCAATAGTTCATCTGCTGCTTTGGCACAAATTAAATTTGTGCTTTCATCTTCTTTATCATAAATAGAAACAGCAATATTTTGCTCTATTATTTCAGAATTTTTAACAATTTGAGCTATTTCGTTATAACTTTCTAAATCTGCTTGGAACCATTTTTTTACTTTTATTATATCTACACCAAATTTTCTCAAATAAGCTGCAGACTCAAAAGTTCTTACACCTGTTTTAAATGTAAAATCTTTAGTATCAACCATTATTCCACCATAAAGACTTTCTGCTTCAATTAATTTTAATTCTATATCATCTTGTGAATATTGAATTATTTCAGATACTAACTCTGAAGTTGATGATGCGTAAACTTCATGAAAATTAATTAGTGCACCTTCTATGCAGTCTGTACTTTTTCTATGATGGTCTACTATAACTTTTTTTTCAGTTTGTTCTAATAATTCTGGAAATTCAACATACCCAATTTTATGAGTATCAACAATTATTAATAATGTATTTGAATTAATTTTTTTCAAGGCTTCATTTCTTCCTATAACAATATTCTCATATTCAGAATCTTGTTTTAAAGCCATCATAAACTTTTCAAGAGACTTTCCTTCAGGCTCAGTTGCAATATAAGCTTCTTTATCTAAAAAAGTACAAATTCTATAAAAACCTAAAGCAGATCCCATTGCATCTATGTCAATATTTTTATGTCCCATTATAATTACTTTTTCAGATTTATTTATTAGATTAGTGATTGCATGAGACACTGTTCTTGCTTTTACTTTAGTTCTTTTCTCTAATTCAACAGTTTTTCCACCGTAAAATTTATATTTGCCATTTTTTCTTACAACAGCTTGATCTCCACCTCTTCCTAAAACAATTTCCATTGAAGCTAATGCATTTTTATATTTCTCATAATTGTTCTTTCCTTCATTACAAATCGCTATACTTAAAGTAACTTGAATCTTTGAATCAGCATCTATTTTTTTTACTCTATCCAATATATTAAATTTTTCTTCTTCCATTTTAGCTAAATATTTTTGTTCAAAGATATATATAAAAGTATCTTTTTCAGTTTTTACTATTAAGCCACCAGTTTCAGAAGCCCAGTCCATAATTTCTTTTTCAATATTTGCCATCAAACTTATTCTATCTTCTGGCAAAGCTGTTTTTAGTATTTCTTCATAATTATCTACGATTGCAACACCTATACAAGTTTTCGAATTGTTATAATCGTCAAATAACTCATTATATTTTGTTTCATCAATAAAATATAATGTTAATAAATATTCTTTTTTTCTTCTTTTATCTCTTTTTTTACTTCTAGAAATTTCTCCACGTATTTTATAAATTTTTCCATCGATATTAAACTGCTTTGTTATTTCTTTTATTTCTTTTTTATTTTCATTACTTTTTTCAATATCTAATTTTATCTCTTTAACTACTGGAATTAAATATGTGTTTATATCTGTATTATTAAACTCAGATATAAATGTTTTGCTTTTCCATAAAATATTCCCATCAGTTTCAATAAGAACTAATGGAATTGGGGAATTAATTAAATTATTTTTAGTTGCGGAATTAACATCAGTTGTTAGTTCTTCTAAATGATTTTCTATTTCGTTTACTTTTCTGCTTTGATCTAATGTAGCGTAAACTCCTAAAGAAATAATAAGTAATATAGATGGTATTATCCACTTTAAATCATATATGCAAAGTATTATACTTAGTATTGATATTATTAGCAAATATATCTTTGACTTAGAAGTTAATTTTTTTATAAATTTCACATTAAAACTCGACATAGACTCTCCCATAAATTTTTATATTCTGTTATATTATACTCTTAATATGGCTAAAAGTCAAATATATAAACCTTCTCTTGTTTATGTTACTTAAGATATTAAAATATTTTAATATCTTAAGTAACAAATTGAAATGAAAATGAACTTCTTAAACGTTTTTATATTATTTAAACATTTTTGAACTCCACGTATTTGTTCGTATATGCCAAATTTTATAGTATAAAATTTGTATACAAAATTGACCAATCTTTTATATAATAATAAGTTCCTGCTATAGAACAAAAGGGGCATCTTTAAAATTCTTTAACTTTTTAACAGACTTACATGCCACGTCTTGGTTCGCCCGCGAAAAATTTCTATGCAAGTTTCCTATTATATAAAAAAAGATGAAAAGCATTATACTTTTCATCTTTCAAACCAGTTCAGCAGTCATTCAACTGTCTGAACTCTTTTTCCGTTGTTATCATCAATTTGCTCACTGAGCAAAGACCATAATGTTGCAACCAAGAAAGATTGTAGCATTTTCTGTGAGCCACTTTTGTACTCAAATGTAACGAATATGAGTCTATCCTCATATCTTTCTTTAAGCTTCTTGTACAACTTTGGTCTTCCGTTGATGTAATACGTAGCAATTACGTATTCATCAAGACCTTTCTTCCTAAGAGTTTCAAAAGTGACTCTCGCATAGGAATGCAGAGTCAGTCGAGAATCTTTTTCCTTTTGTGCGGTCCTCAGAGCCTCTTGCATTACATTCATCTTTTCTGTAATACTAAGTTTTTCAAAGCAAGGGAAGTGTTTCCTTGCATTTAAAAAGATATTATACATGCAAGTTGCTTCCTTTCCGGAAACCATTGACACATAATTTGCACTTAATGTATCAAATAAGCTCATAAGGAAGTCTTCCATACTCATGTCTGAGATGGCAGTTTTAAGAAGTTTTAATTCTTCTGAAACCATCTCTGCATATTCAGAAATTGTTTCATCTGTTTTTATTATAAAAACTTCTTCTTTTTCTACTTCTCTTATACGAGAAGCAAATTCCATCTCCAATTCAAATGTCTTTTCTTCTAACTCCCTTTCTCTAGTATTTTTTATTTTTTTAGAAGCATTTCTGTTTCTAGACTGAGTTTCATTACTCAGTCTTCTTTTTTTACTCTCCAATTCTCTTTCGAGATTGGAGACTTTGGTGTTATTAAAGCCTCTTATTCCAAGGAGCTCGATGTTAAGCTGGTCGTCATCAGAAGTGATGGAAAAATCCACATCTGCAATGACTTTGACTTTTTCCAGTTTTTCCAGTTTTTCCCGTTCCTCTTTCGAGAATTCTCGAGTATTCTTTATCTTTCCATCTTTCATGATATAATACTCTGCCTTGCTGATTATTGATACAACTCTGGGTTCCTTGCTGTCGATTTTAGCAAAGAATTTGTCTGATTTAGCCCAAGCTCTTTTTACTGCGAACCGAGCAAAAGTTTGTGATATAATTTTACTTTTTTCTTCTTCTGACAAACTTGAAAATACTTTCATACTTCCTTTTCCAAAGTATTTAAGCATTTTTTCCTTGCACTCGTTCTGCCGTTTGATATTTACTGTTTCCATTTATATGCCCTCCTATGAAGTTTGATAACAATTTTTTTGATTTTTACGCAAATCTATATATATTATAGCACAGGTAACATAAAAAGTCAACGTTTATTTTAGGTTTAAGTTTTAAATAATAGTTTAAATTTATATTATACTTAATTATTTAAAAAATAAAAGAGAATTTATCTATTAAGCTTTTTTGTATGATATTATTATCACACTTGTAAAAGATTAACATATAAACTCTCGTAACTATAATAATTATAAAATAATTTCTTTATTTAACAGTTTGTTTTACTGTAGCAGTTTCTCCTGTTATATTATCTGTTACTGTTATAGTAACAGTGCCTTTAGACACCCCTGTTACTATTCCATTATTATTAACTGTTGCAATAGACTCATCACTTGATTCATAGCTTAAATATGTTCTAGTAGCATTAGAAGGAGTTGTTGTTAAAGTTAATTGTCTATCATTTCCTACTTTCAATATATTATTATTTGCAGTTAATTTCATATTTTTTATAGGTCTATATACAGTTACATCTACAGATGAAACTAAATCATATTCTTTTAAAGTTGCAGTGATTGTAACTGTTCCAACTTTTTTTGCTTTTATTATATTATCTTCTAATTTAACTAAATCTTTATCAGAAACTTCTAGCTCATATCCTTTTGATATTTCTTGTCCATCTAATAATACTTTTATTTCGGCCTCTTCATCTTCTGTAACAGATAAATATTCTTTATTTGATAAGATTGAAAGTTCATGAGTTTCTTCATAAGGTACTAATGATTTTCCATTTATATATCCTTTATTTAATATTAACTTTATTGCACAAATTGCTACAATTATAAAAATTATTATTGAAATTATTAGTGTTTTCTTTTTTCCCATATTTTTTCTCCTTTTACTAAAGAAAATTTTACTATAAATAAAAAAAAATATCAACACTTATTATCAAATTTAAATGACTTGGTGTTAATGTTCAGATCTAATTTTCAATTGTAGATAAAATGTAAGGATCATCCTTGTGTCGACCCGTGAATTTTATTTGTTTTTCATAGGCGGACACAAGGCCCGCCACTACAAAATTTTGCAATAAATATAAAAAACATTTTGCTCTGAACCGCAATGACTTGGTTTTTATCCATCCCATACAATAAATTATTTATAAAAAAGCAAATTAAATAATTTTTTTATAAAAGTGAAAGTTCACTCTTTTTACAAAAGAGTGAACTTTTATACTTGTTAACAGCGAAGAAACTTTTTGTATTCTTCTTCTTTTTATATATTATACATTTTCTGTTTCTTGATTTTCTGAAACTTCTTGAATCTGATTAGGTGCATCTACATTTTCAGTTTCTTGGTTTGTAGTTTCATTATTACCTTCGCTTTCAGTTTCTACTGTTGGTTTTTTTTCTGTATTTATATGAATATCTCTATATTTTTTTAATCCAGTTCCAGCAGGTATTAATTTACCAATAATAACGTTTTCTTTCAATCCAAGTAATGAATCTACTTTTCCTTTTATTGCTGCTTCTGTTAATACTTTTGTAGTTTCTTGGAATGATGCAGCAGATAAGAAGCTTTCTGTAGCAAGAGAAGCCTTTGTAATACCTAATAATACTCTCTTTCCTGTTGCAGGTTTCTTTC
Source organism: Candidatus Scatovivens sp. (assembly GCA_051891335.1). GTDB lineage: Bacteria > Bacillota > Clostridia > TANB77 > CAG-508 > Scatovivens. The sequence goes on along the minus strand of JBJFFD010000001.1, from coordinate 12,382 downwards.
CTTCAGAAATCATTTTTTCATTTTTCTCTGCAAATTCTATTATATCAACTAATGCTGCAGGATAGAAATCTGTATCTCCAGAATCTTCTATTCTTACTTTTCTAAGCATTTGTCTAGCTATAACTTCAATATGTTTATCATTAATATCAACACCTTGATTTCTATAAACTTTTTGAACTTCTGAAATTATATAGTTATAAACTCCTTCTGGTCCTTTAATTGCTAGCAATTCATTTGGATTTATTGAACCTTCTGTTAATTGTTCTCCAGCTTCAACAAAATCTCCATCTTTCACTCTTAATTTAGATCCAAAGCTTATAACATATGTTCTACTGTCATCTTTTCCAACAACTGTTACTTCTTTTCTTTTCTTATTATCTTCAATTTTTATTTTACCTGAAATTTCTGCAATTTTAGCAACACCTTTAGGGTTTCTAGCTTCAAATAACTCTTCAACCCTAGGAAGACCTTGTGTAATATCTCCTCCTGCAACACCTCCTGTGTGGAATGTTCTCATAGTAAGCTGTGTTCCAGGTTCACCAATTGATTGAGCAGCTATAATTCCTACTGATTCACCAATATTAACTTTTTCTCTTGTAGCAAGTCCTATACCATAACATTTACTACAAGCACCATGTTTACATTTACATCCTAATATTGAACGAATTTTTACTTTTGTTATTCCACTGTCTACAATTTTCTTAGCAATTTTTTCAGTTATTAATGTATCTCTATCAGCAAGAATTTCTCCTGTTTCTGGATTTTTTATTTCTTCTAATGGATATCTTCCTATTAATCTTTCTTCTAGTTTTTCTAATATTTGTTTTCCATCTTTGATGTCTTCAATTTCTATTCCTTCTGTTGTTCCACAATCTTCTTCTCTAATTATTATATCTTGTGCAACATCAACTAACCTTCTAGTTAAGTATCCAGAGTCAGCTGTTCTTAAAGCAGTATCTGCTAAACCTTTTCTAGCTCCGTGTGAAGAAATAAAGTACTCTAATGCATCTAGTCCTTCACGGAAACAAGATTTAATAGGTATTTCAACTGCTTTACCTGAAGTATTAGCCATAAGACCACGCATACCAGCAATTTGTCTTAATTGGTTCATATTACCTCTGGCTCCTGATTGTGCCATCATATAAATTGGATTTAATTCATCGAAATTATCTTTCATTGCTTCAGTAACATCATTTGTGGCTTTTTCCCAAATTTTAATAATTTCATTATATCTATCTTCTTCTGTTGTCATACCACGAGCATGACTTCTTAAAATATTTTCTACTTTTTTATCGGCTTCTGCTAGTATCTCTTTCTTAGCTTCTGGAACTGCAACATCTGCAACTGATACTGTTATAGCAGCTCTCGTTGAATATTTGTAACCTGTAGCTTTTATATAATCTAGAACTTCAGCTGTTTTAGATAATCCATGTACATTAATACAGTTTGCAACTATTTTTCCTAAATTTTTCTTGATTACAGGGAAATCAATTTCTAAATCAAAAGCTTTTTCTGGGTCACTTCTATCTACAAATCCTAAATCTTGTGGTATCCCTTGATTATATATTAATCTACCAACAGTTGTCTCAATTGTTTTGGTTTTTAATTCTCCATTAATTTCTTTTTGTCTTCTTATTTTTACTTTACAATGTAATGAAACATCTCCATTTTGATATGCCATTAAAGCTTCATCTTCGTCTTTAAAGTACATACCTTCACCTTTTTCTCCATCAATTTGTACAGTTAAGTAATAAGCACCTAAAATCATATCTTGTGTTGGTACAGTTACTGGTTTACCATCTTGTGGTTTTAAAAGGTTATTTACAGAAAGCATTAAATATCTTGCTTCTGCTTGTGCTTCTGGTGTTAAAGGTACGTGAACAGCCATTTGGTCACCATCGAAGTCAGCATTAAAAGCTGTACAAACTAATGGATGTAATTTTATGGCTCTACCTTCAACAAGTATTGGTTGAAATGCTTGAATTCCAAGTCTGTGTAATGTTGGAGCACGGTTCAACATTACAGGGTGATCTTGAATTACTTCTTCTAATATATCCCAAACTTCTGGTCTTAATTTTTCAACCATACGTTTAGCATTTTTTATATTATGAGCAATTCCTCTTGAAACTAATTCCTTCATAACAAAAGGTTTAAATAATTCAACTGCCATTTCTTTTGGTAGTCCACATTGATAAATTTTTAATTCTGGTCCTACAACTATAACTGAACGTCCTGAATAGTCAACCCTCTTACCTAATAAGTTTTGACGGAATCTACCTTGTTTTCCTTTTAACATATCTGATAGAGATTTTAAAGGTCTGTTTCCTGCACCAGTTACTGGTCTTCCTCTTCTACTATTATCTATTAAAGCATCAACAGATTCTTGCAACATACGTTTTTCATTTCTTACGATGATTTCTGGTGCTCCTAATTCTAGTAATCTTTTTAATCTGTTATTTCTGTTTATAACTCTTCTGTATAAATCATTTAAATCTGAAGTAGCAAATCTACCACCATCTAATTGAACCATTGGTCTTAATTCTGGTGGTATAACAGGTATAACATTCATAACCATCCATTCTGGTTTATTTCCAGACATTCTAAATGATTCAACTGTATCTAATCTTTTAACAATCTTTGCCTTTTTCTGTTCACTTGCTTTTTCTAGTTCTTTTTTTAATTTATTTGATAATTTTTCTATATCAACTTCTGCCAATAATTTTCTTATTGCCTCTGCTCCCATTTCAGCTTTAAATGAACCTTTTCCATATTTTTCTTCTGCTTCATGGTATTCTTTTTCATTTAATACTTGACATTTTAATAATCCTGAAGTTCCTTTGTCTGTAACTATATATGATGCAAAATATATGACTTTTTCTAAACTTCTTGGAGAAATGTCTAAAATTAATGCTATTCTACTTGGTATGCCTTTGAAATACCAAATATGTGCAATCGGAGCAGCAAGCTCAATATGTCCCATTCTTTCTCTTCTTACTTTTGAAGTTGTTACTTCAACTCCACATCTATCGCATACTATTCCTTTATATCTAACTCTTTTATATTTGCCGCAATGACATTCCCAATCTTTAGTTGGTCCAAATATTTTTTCACAAAATAGACCGTCTTTTTCAGGTTTTAATGTTCTGTAATTAATTGTTTCTGGTTTTTTTACCTCACCATGAGACCATTCTCTTATTTTCTCATCTGAAGCTATTCCAATTTTTAATTTATTAAAAACTTCTAATTCTTCCACTTTTTAAGTAGCCCCCTTAAATTTTTATTTGGGTGAGCTTTATTTAAGCTCTAAATGCATTTTTTATTATTTTAAATAAACACTGTTGTACAAATCATATTTTAATTTAAATTTTTAAATGCACATATATTCAATTAATTTATACCTAAAATTATTCATCATCCAAATCTTTTAAAATTTCTTCCTCTGGTATACTATCTTCATCTAAAATATTTGTATAGAATTCATCTTCGTTCTCTTCCTCTTCTTCAATTTCATTTATATTCTCATCTTCTAGTTCTTCTTCACTTATAATTTGCTCTTCTTCTTCAATAATTCCTTCATCTTCAGAATTTTCTTTTAATTCAAGCTCTTGATCTGTATCACTATATAATTTTACATCTAATCCTAAAGATTGTAATTCCTTTACCAATACTTTAAATGATTCTGGAATTCCTGGTTCTGGAATATTTTCACCTTTTACAATAGCTTCATAAGTTTTTACTCTTCCTATAACGTCATCTGATTTAACTGTTAATATTTCTTGAAGAGTATAAGCAGCACCATAAGCTTCTAATGCCCAAACTTCCATTTCTCCAAATCTTTGTCCACCAAATTGAGCTTTACCTCCAAGAGGTTGTTGAGTAACTAATGAGTATGGTCCAGTTGAACGAGCATGAATTTTATCATCAACTAAATGATGTAATTTAAGCATATACATAACACCAACTGTAACTGGTTTATCAAATGCATCTCCTGTTCTACCATCATATAAAACTGTTTTTCCATTAGTTTCCATTCCTGCCATTTCTAGCATACTTTCTATTTCTTCTTCTTTAGCTCCATCGAAAACTGGAGTTGCTACTTTCCATCCTAGCATTCTAGCAGCTGCACCCAAATGAACTTCTAAAACTTGACCTAAATTCATACGTGAAGGTACACCTAATGGATTAAGTACAACATCAACAGGTGTTCCATCTGGCAAGAATGGCATATCTTCCTCTGGCATTATTCTTGAAATAACACCTTTATTACCATGACGTCCAGCCATTTTATCACCTACAGAAATTTTTCTTTTTTGAGCAATATACACTCTTATTATTTTGTTTACACCAGGACCTAATTCATCTGAATTTTCTCTAGTAAATACTTTAACATCAACTATAGTTCCAGCTTCTCCATGAGGTACTCTTAATGAAGTATCTCTAACCTCTCTTGCTTTTTCTCCAAATATAGCTCTTAATAATCTTTCCTCTGCTGTAAGTTCAGTTTCTCCTTTAGGAGTTACTTTACCTACTAATATATCTCCAGGTCTTACTTCTGCACCTATTCTTATTATTCCTTCGTCATCTAAATCTCTTAGAGAATCCTCTCCAACATTTGGGATATCTCTTGTAATTTCTTCTGGTCCTAGTTTTGTATCTCTACATTCACAATCGTAATCTTCTATATGTAAAGAAGTTAAAACATCTTCTTTTACTAGTCTTTCATTAAGAAGAATAGCATCCTCGTAATTATAACCTTCCCATGTAGTAAATGCTATAAGCAAGTTTTTACCTAAAGCCATTTCACCTTTATCTGTTGCTGGTCCATCTGCTATAACATCTCCTCTTTTTACAATTTCTCCTTCTTTTACGATTGGTCTTTGATTTATACAAGTTCCGCCATTAGTTCTTTTGAATTTTCTTAGTGTGTATGTCTGTTTTTTACCATCTTCGTTTTTAATAATAATTTCATCACCAGTAACTTTTACAACTTCTCCATTTTCTTCAGATAAAATCATTATTCCTGAGTCTTTAGCAGCTTTATATTCAATTCCTGTTCCAACCATTGGAGATTCAGTTATCATAAGAGGAACAGCTTGACGTTGCATGTTTGCTCCCATAAGTGCACGGTTAGCATCATCATGCTCTAAGAATGGTATCATAGCAGCAGCTACTGAAACTAATTGCTTAGGAGAGACATCAACAAAATCAACTTCGTGTTTTTCCACTTCTTTTATTTCATTTAAATATCTAACTCTTATTCTGTTATTTATAAATCTATTATTTTTATCGACTGGTTCTGAAGCTTGAGCGATAACATGGTTATCTTCTTCATCTGCAGTAACATACACTACTTCATCTGTTACTGTAGCAGTTTCTTTATCAACAATTCTGTATGGAGTTTCAACAAATCCATATTCATTTATTATTGCAAATGTTGATAATGCTGAAATTAATCCAATGTTTGGTCCTTCTGGTGATTCTATAGGGCATAATCTACCATAGTGAGTATAATGAATATCACGAACCTCGAATCCAGCTCTTTCTCTAGATAGTCCTCCAGGTCCTAAAGCAGAAATTCTTCTTTTATGAGTAAGTTCTGATAATGGATTACATTGATCCATAAATTGAGAAAGTTGTGAACTACCAAAGAATTCTCTTATTGAAGATGTTATTGGTTTTGTATTTATTAATGTTTGAGGGGTTATAACATCTAAGTCTTGAATTGTCATTCTTTCTCTAACAACTCTTTCTAATCTAGTTAATCCTATTCTAAATTGATTTTGTAACAATTCTCCAACGCATCTTATTCTTCTATTTCCTAAATGATCAATATCATCAATACTTCCAACTTCATGTTCTAAATTTAATAAGTAATTTACAGAAGCTAAAATATCTTCTGTTACTATATGTTTAGGAACTAATTCGTTATGTCTTTCTTCTATAACTTTTTTCAAGTCTTTTTTGTCTGTTGTTTCTAGAATATTTTTTAGAACTTCATAGTTAACATCTACTTTAATTTCTAATTCTTCAGCAATTTTAGGATCAACATAAGCCTTTAAATCAACTGTTCCATTACCTATTACTTTAACCTTTTGATCATTTACTTTTAAATATACAACATTTATTCCTGAATCTTGTATTTGTTTTGCAACTTCTGGAGATATATTAGTATCTTTTTCAACTAATACTTCTCCTGTTTCAGGATTTACTATTGTATCAAAAGATGTATATCCTGAAATTCTAGAAGACAATCCTAATTTTTTATTATATTTGTATCTTCCAACTTTAGCCAAATCATATCTTCTATCATCAAAAAATAGTCCATTAAATAAATTTCTAGCAGCATCTACTGTTGGAAGTTCACCTGGTCTTAATTTTTTATAAATTTCTATAATCGCTTCTTCTGGAGTTTTTATAGGATCTTTAGCTATTGTAGATAATATTTTATCTTCTTCTCCAAAAAATTCAATTATTTTTTCATCAGTATCTAACCCTATAGCTCTTAATAATGTAGTAACTGGTAATTTTCTAGTTCTGTCTATTCTTACATAGAAAACATCATTACTATCTGTTTCATATTCTAGCCAAGCACCTCTTATTGGCATAACAGTTGTTGTATAAAGTTTTTTTCCTGTTTTGTCATAACTAGAATCATAATAACATCCTGGAGAACGTACTAACTGACTAACAACAACTCTTTCTGCTCCATTTATAATGAATGTTCCACTGTCAGTCATTAATGGAAAGTCTCCCAAATAAATTTCTTGTTCTTTAATTTCTCCTGTCTCACGGTTAATAAGTCTTACTTTTACATGAAGTCTTGTTGCATAAGTTGCATCTCTTTCCTTGGCTTCTTCCAAAGAATATTTTGTTTTTTCTTCCATGTAATAATCAAAAAATTCCAACACTAGGTTTCCAGAATAATCAACTATTGGAGAAATATCTTTTAAAACTTCTCCTAATCCTTCTTTAACAAACCAATTGTAAGAATCCTTTTGAACTTTAATAAGATTTGGCATATCTATAAAATCACCAATCTTAGAAAAAGTTTTACGTACACATTTTTCATGTACAACATCTTTTAATTTTACCAAAACAAACCACCCTTTTTATTTTATTTAGCAGTTTATATATATTATCTTTTTAAAAAGTCCCTCTTAGAATATAAAGTTGTTATATTTATTTTCATCCCTGCTAAAAACACAAATAAATATAGTTCCTTTTATATTTAATTCCTCTTCTTAAAAAGTCTAATACGAAAAAAATAAGAAGATATAAAAATTTATTTTAGTTTATTTATATTTTTATATACTTATTTTGTATATTCAAATGTAAATTACACTAAACTTTAAACATTTATTTACCTTCCTTTTTATACTATAAATTTATACTGATTAAGTATACCATGTTTTACATACGGAAGTCAAGCTTTCAGAGAATTTTTTTGATTTATGTGTTAATGTTCAGACTAATTTTTAATTGTAGAGAAAATGTAGGGGTCGGCCTCGTGTCGACCCTTGAATTTCGTTTTTCACAGGCGGACACAAGGCCCGCCACTACAACATTTGCAATAAATATAAAGAATATTTTGGTCTGAGCATTAACATTTATGTTACTATTTTGTTAATATTATATAAATATTTTATTATTGATTTTAATATTTTTATGATGTATCATAGTTATGGTAATGGAGGAATTTATGGATAATCTATATTTTGGAAAATCAAAAATAAATACAAAAAAAGTTATAATCTGTTTAATTATTCTTATTTTATTATTAGGGATATGCTTATTTACTGCATTTGTTTTTTATAAAAATAGACCCACTGATTATAATATAGATAAAACTTTTTTGATTGATAATAAATTTAATATAACATTCAGTCAGAATTATAATCTTGAAGAGTATAAGTCCTCAGACTCCTTTTTATTAGAACTACATTCTAACTCAAATTTAAATGTTTATATAAGTAAACTTGATGGAATAGAGAATAAATCTTTATATATGATTGCTAAAGCAGATTCAAATTCATTCACAAAAGAATTTGATAATATTGCTGAATTATCCGATATAACACAACATAATATTAATGAGATAGAGTCATATACTTATAATTTTGAATACTTAGATTCTTCTAATATACCATATTACATACAGATATTTTTTATTAAATTAGACAATTCAATTTATTCTATTGACATTGAGTTTCCAGTATCAAATATGGAATTAATGTTACCTGCAATAGATAATATTTTGTCAACAATAACATTAAAATAATATATTATATTTAAAAATATGGAACTACATTGAATTGTAATTCCATATTTTTTAATGTTATTCACTAAGCTTTTTCTTTTATTTAATTATTTTATTCTATAAGTTGTTTTTCCTTATTTCTTTCATCAATAAAATCTAATATAAGTACTTTAACCATTGCGGCTATTGGAACAGCCAAAAACATTCCAAGTATTCCAAAATATGAACCCATAATTGTAACAGAGAATATTATTATTATTGGGCTTAATTTTAATGATGTACCTAAGATTCTAGGATTTATAATATTCGCATCAATTTGTTGCAATATTATTGTTACTACAAGCATTGAAATTGCTTGGCTAAATCCTCCTGTAAATAGTGTTATTATAACAGCAATAACTACTGCTAAAATTGCTCCTAAATATGGTATTATATTAAATAAACCTATCATAAATCCTAAAAGCACTGCATATTTTACTCTCATAATTAATAATGCTATTGATATTAATATTCCAACAATAAAAGCATCTACTATTTGACTAGAGATAAAACTAAAAAACACTCTATTAGTTTTTGAATAATAAATATTTATTTTTTTATTAAACTCTTTACTAAACAATGCATTTGATAAAGATTTTAAAAATTGTTTTATTTTATGTCTTTCCAATAATAAGTAAATCGAAACAACAATTACCACAAATATATCAAATATTATACCTGTTGCTCCAACAACGCCTTTAATATATTGAGAGATATTATTAAAACTAAGTAAGTTTAATATTTGCTCAGTTATATTAATTTGTTGAATGCTACTAATAATTTCATCTACATTTAATTTTCTTAGTATTGAATCTTCTGGTAAGTTAGAAAAATATTCTATACTATTTTTATAATATTCCGGAAAATTACTTGCAAGTTCTTTTATACTAATCGTAATATTAGGAATAACAAAATTAACAACTATAAATATTACTACAAAAAGCATTAAATATACTGTAAAGACGCTTATTCCTCTGACTCTTTTTTTCAAAAATTTAAATTTTGAATCCCTAATAGCTTTTTCTACTCCCCTACATGGAATATATAATATATAAGCTAACAGACCTGCCATAATAAATGGCATTAAAACACTTATCAGCTTTCCTATCCATTCAAAAATGCTTGTAAAATTGTCTAAAGTTTTATATACAATAATTAAAATTATTCCAAATAATAAATTACTGAACCATTTTTTTGTTTGCTGTCTTTTTTTCAAATTTTTCTTTCCTTTCTTTTTTATTTATATATTTATATCTAGTTCTATAGGACAATGATCACTTCCAAATATATCATCATGAATTTTAGAATCATCAATCTTATCCTTCAAAGCATTCGAAACTATAAAATAATCAATTCTCCATCCTATATTGTTTTCTCTAGCATTTCTCATATATGACCACCATGTATAAACGTTTTCTTTATTAGGATATAAGTATCTAAATGAATCCATAAAACCAGATTTTAATAAATTAGTCATTTCATTTCTTTCTTCATCAGTAAATCCCGCATTCCTTCTATTAGTTTTTGGATTTTTTAAATCTATTTCTTTATGTGCTACATTCAAATCTCCACATAATATAACTGGTTTCATTTTATTTAAATTAATCAAATAATATCTAAAATCATTCTCCCATTTTACTCTATATTCTAATCTAGTTAGTTCTCTTTGTGAGTTTGGAGTATAACAATTAACCATATAAAAATTTTCAAACTCCAAAGTTATAACTCGTCCTTCTAAATCATGTTCTTCTATTCCAATTCCATAAGAAACTGATATAGGTTTTATTTTAGTATATATGGCAGTACCAGAATACCCTTTTTTTATAGCACTATTAAAATATTTTATATATCCGTCAAAATTCAAATCTAACTGTTCAGGTTGCATTTTTGTTTCTTGTATACAAAATATATCTGCATTAAATTCCTCAAATACTTTTTTAAATCCTTTGTTTAAAATAGCTCTTAATCCATTTACATTCCATGAGACTAGTTTCATTTTTTACATCCTTTATTTTTATATTATTATATTTTATATTATATTTATAACATATAAAAAAATCAATAGATTAAAATAAATTGTAGCTCAATATCTGTTATTGTTCAGATAAAAAATATTCTTTATGTTTATTGCAAACTTTTATAGTGGCAGGCCTTGTGTCCGCCTGTGAAAAACAATTAAAAATTACTCCTGAACCTTAACTAATATACAAATATCTATTTCTTACATCATTATATTTTTAATTTGATTAATTTTTGTTTCATTCTTTTTCATATAGACTTCTATAATATCAAATCTAATAAATTCATTTTCTAAATTGTTTTTATATACAAAAAATTTAGCTGATTTTAAAATATGATTCATTTTATTCAAGTCAACTGCATCAATTGGATTTCCATATTTAGAATTAGTTCGTGTTTTTACTTCAATAAATACCAATTCATCTTTGTCTTTTGCAATTATATCAATTTCTCCACTATTACAAGTAAAATTTCTATCTAAAATTTCGTATCCTTCACTTTCTAAGTAATTACATGCAATATTTTCTCCTTCAAACCCAATATTATCTTTATTCATTCTTCTCCTTTCTTTATTTTATATCCAACTCCAAATTCTTGTTCAATCAGATTTTCAATTTCCATCATAGTAAGTAATTTATTAATCTGTCTTATGTCCTTGTTTTTAAGTCTCATATATAATTCTTCTATACCTAAAATATTTTCTTCTAATAATCCATAAATTTCTCTGTATTCTTCTTTTATTTTAGTAAATTGAGGTGTAGTTTTCCACTTTTTTTCAATAAGTTGTGGATAGCATCTAACTATATCCTTTACATCTGTTACTAAAATTGCTCCATTTTTTATCATTTTATTTACTCCAATTCCATACTTACTATCTAGTCTTCCTGGAATTGCAAAAACCTTTTTATTTTGTTTTTTAGCAAAATCTACCGTTATACTAGTTCCACTTCTATATCCAGCTTCTATAACTAAAATTCCATCAGACAATCCACTTACAATTCTATTCCTTTTGGGAAAGTTTGCCGACTTAGCGTATACTTTCGGAGAATATTCAGAAAGTACTAATCCATTTTTCCTTATTATTTCATGAAATAATTCCAAGTTTTCTTCAGGAAATATATGATTAAATCCTCCACCTAAAACTGCAATAGTATCACAATTAATATTAAGTGCACTTTTGTGTGCTATTGTATCTGTTCCTATTGCCATTCCACTAATAATAACAAATTTTTTTGCAAGTTCTGTAGAAAAATGTTTTGCAATTTTTATTCCATAGTCAGTTATATTTCTAGTTCCAACAACAGCTATAGAAGGCTTAGTAAGAAGTTCTAGATTTCCAATATAATATAGTATTTTGGGAGGATTATTAATTTTTTTTAATTTTTCTGGATATTTTTTATCATCTATTTTTAATATCTTATATTCCATTATTTTTATCTAAACTCCTATATTGTATTGCTTCTGTTATATGTTCAATTTCAATGTTTTCTTTCAAATCTAAATCCGCAATAGTTCTTGCCAGCTTTAAAATCCTTGAATATGCTCTTGCACTAAATTTTAATTTTTGAAAATATTCTTTAAATAACTTTTCAGATTCATTGTCTAATTTACAAAACTCTTCAATTAATTTAGGACTTAATTCTGAATTAGAGAATATTCCGATATTTTTTATATCTTTCTACTTGAATACTTCTAGCTCTATTAACTCTTTGTTTGATTTCATATGAAGATTCCCCTTTTGCTTTTGATAAATCATTATATTTTATATTTGGAACTTCAATATGTATATCAATTCTATCTAATAGTGGTCCACTAATTTTTCCAATATATTTTTGTCTTTCTTTAGGTGTACATGTACATTCTTTTTCTTTACTACCATAAAATCCACAGGGGCATGGATTCATTGAAGCCACAAACATAAAATTGCAAGGATATGTTAAGCTTGCATTTAATCTGCTAATTGTTACAATTTTATCTTCTAGTGGCCCTCTTAAAACCTCTAATGTGTTTTTATTAAACTCTGGTAGTTCATCTAAAAAGAGAACTCCATTGTGTGCTAGACTAATT